>CP155570.1:1172500-1772500 GCA_041428575.1 Sporomusaceae bacterium ACPt | reverse complement strand
GACCTGAGCGTAAACAAACCCAAGTCGAAATTGCTCTTACTGACGCGCTAAAACTCGGTATTAAACCTCCTGTCCGTGATTCCGGCGACTTAAAAGGTTCTCCCGGCCTTACTCTTGTAGGACCTAAAGGCCAGGTAAAACTAGAAGAAGGCGTTATCGCAGCTTGCCGTCATATCCATATGACTCCCGCCGATGCTGCTGAATTCGGTTTGAAAGACAAAGATATTGTCAAAGTTCGCTGTGGCGGCGAACGCGGCCTTATTTTTGATAACGTATTAGCCAGAGTAAGTGAAAGCTTCAAACTGGAATGTCACCTTGATACAGATGAAGGCAATGCAGCTAAGCTCAATACTGGCAACACGGTTGAAATTGTAAAATAGAGATAACCACCTTTAACCCCGTGTTGTAAAAAACATGGGGTTAATCTTTTGTGTACTGGATACAATACATTGTTCCTATTTTTTTAAAGGAGGGAACCATATGCCAAGACCAGTATTTAACGAAGAAAGATGCAAAGGGTGTGAGCTCTGCACTGTTGTCTGTCCCCACAAGATTGTAGTGCTTGCCAATCGCTTTAACAGCAAAGGGTACCGGCCAGCCACCTGTATCGATGAGACCAAATGTATCGGATGCGCATTATGCGCTAAGACATGTCCGGATGTTGTAATTGAAATTCATAAAAACAAGGGGGAGTGATTTACGTGGCCGAGAAAATTCTAATGAAAGGCAACGAAGCCATTGGCGAGGCTGCTATTATTGCCGGCTGCCGCCATTATTTTGGCTATCCAATAACCCCACAAACCGAGTTAACCGAATATATGTCCAAACGCATGCCTCAGATTGATGGAGTATTTCTTCAGGCGGAAAGTGAAGTTGCGGCGATAAATATGGTATATGGAGCAGCCGGAGCCGGTGCCAGAGTAATGACATCATCCTCCAGCCCCGGAATAAGCTTGAAAATGGAAGGGATTTCTTATATTGCCGGTGCAGAACTCCCCTGCGTTATTGTTAACATTGTCCGCGGCGGCCCTGGACTTGGTGGCATTCAACCGGCCCAATCCGATTACTTTCAAGCGACTAAAGGCGGTGGGCACGGCGACTACCGGAATATTGTTTTAGCTCCTAACTCGGTTCAAGAAATGGTGGACACCACAGTAATTGCCTTTGACCTTGCCGATAAATACCGTAACCCGGTCATGCTCCTGGGTGATGGTGCACTGGGTCAAATGATGGAACCTGTTGAGTTTAGCCCCAGTAACGCCAAACCGATCGCCAAACCGTGGGCGGCCACAGGCTTAAAGGAACGTACAGAGCCAAATATTATAACTTCATTGCATCTGCAGCCTGAAAAACTTGAGCAGCATAACATCCATTTGCAGCAGAAATATGCTGAAATAAGCGCTAATGAGGTTCGTTATGAAGAATTGTATACCGATGATGCCGAGCTTGTACTTGTAGCCTACGGTATTACCTCTCGCATTGCCCGTACTGCTATGGAAAAAGCGCGGAGTCAAGGCCTAAAAGTGGGAATGCTGCGTCCCATTACTTTATGGCCATTCCCGGAAAAACCCATTGCCGCCTTAGCCAAGAAGGCTACAGCTTTTTTGACGCTTGAACTTAGTGCTGGACAAATGGTTGAGGATGTGCGTCTAGCCGTTAATGGCGCCAAGCCGGTACACTTTTACGGGCGTATGGGTGGAATTATGCCTAGCCCTAAGGCAATATTTGAGGAAATTACCAAAATATTTAACGGTAAGGAGGGCAGATAAATATGGTAGATAAAATCTTTTCCAGACCTCAAGGACTAAAAGATGTTGCCTTTCACTACTGCCCTGGTTGCCATCATGGTATCATTCACCGTCTGGTTGCTGAAGTCATTGACGAACTTGATGTCCGCAATAGAGCAATAGGAGTTGCTCCTGTGGGTTGTTCGGTATTAGCTTACGAATACTTTAACTTCGATGCTCTTGAGGCTGCCCACGGCCGTGCACCAGCGGTAGCTACCGGTGTTAAACGAGTCCATCCTGACGCTGTTGTTTTTACATATCAAGGTGACGGCGACCTAGCCGCTATTGGTTGCGCCGAAATTGTTCATGCTGCCGCCAGAGGCGAAAAAATCACCACGATTTTTGTTAATAATGCCATTTACGGCATGACAGGCGGCCAAATGGCGCCGACAACACTAGTAGACCAGGTTACCAACACATCTCCGTATGGCAGACATGCTGATAGCGCCGGTTATCCGATTAAGGTATCTGAGATGCTATCTACACTTGATGGAGCAAAGTATATCGCCCGGGTAGCAATTAACACTCCCGGAAATATGGTAAAAGCCAAAGCTGCCATTAAAAAAGCTTTTGAAGTTCAAATAAAAGGAGAAGGATTTGCTTTAGTTGAAGTACTGTCAACCTGTCCGACCAACTGGGGTATGAGTCCGGTTGAGGCGGCTAAATGGCTTGAACAACATATGATTCCCTACTACCCGCTGGGTGTTTATAAAGCATCAGAGGGGGGAGCAAAATGACACATGAAATAATTATGGCTGGCTTTGGTGGCCAGGGTGTAATGCTCATGGGACAATTGTTGACATATGCCGGTATGATCGAGAACCGACAGGTATCGTGGATTCCTTCATACGGTCCGGAGATGCGTGGAGGTACAGCCAACTGTTCAGTAATTGTATCCGATGAACCTATTGGTGCACCCATCGTCTCAGAACCAACGGTAGTAGTGGCCATGAATCTACCGTCGCTCGACAAATTTGAACCAATGATTCAACCCGGCGGCATACTTATCATAAACAGCTCACTTATCGAACAGGACGCCAAACGTACTGATATCAAAGCTTATCAAGTTCCGGCCAATGATATTGCTGCTGAACTTGGCAACATCAAAACAGCCAACATGGTTATTGTCGGTGCTCTTATCGGCGCAACCGGTGTAGTATCTAATGAGGCAGTGTTAAAAGCGTTTGCCAAAATGTTTGCTAAAAAACCTGAGCTGCTGGAAATTAACGAACAAGCCATTCGCCGTGGCATGGAGTATATTAAAAGCAGTAAGTAGACTATTCAGAGAACTGCTCTGGAATAAGCCAGGGCAGTTCCTTTAATTTTGCAATCTAAACGGGAAGGATTTTTGCTATAAACAGCGAACATTTATTTAATATTTCAAAATTAGGGTAGGTTGATTGCCGGTGAACAGTAGCATAATGCACACAGCAATGCTAAACGCCGTAATAAATGCGACACCGTCAGCACTAATAGTAGTAGATGCTGCCGGTATTATTTCTCATATCTATATAACAGGGCGTCCACAAACTTCATTGGCACTCTTCATTGGCAAAAGCTTCACAAGAATAATCCGTTTGATATTTGATACTCATAATAGCCAATTAATTTACAATACATTTAGAAGTTGCCAAACCTCTCAGCAGCCAACCGCAATAAACCAGTTAAAGCACAATTCAAGACGTCATTTAACTGAATACTTCGACTGCGATTTTACTCCGGCGCCGGAACAGAATGTAATTATCTTTTTCAAAAATGTTACTGAGGCAGTATTATTGCAAGAAGAATTTTTCACCATTACTGAGCAACATGACACATTAAACCAAGAACTGTGTACAGCAATGGCTAATCTGGACTTTCACCTGATGGATTTAGAGCATGCACATAAAAAATTATCAGCATTATACCGAATAACAGCCATTGTTCAAAAAACAGTTAACGAGCAAGAAGTACTAACCGAAATTTTAGACGGTATTACCCGTGAGTTAGGTTTTACCAATGCTGCAATACTCTTGCTGGACCCTGAATCACAGGAGCTAGTCAATAAAGCTCACCGCGGCTACAATGATAAAATCCGGATACCGTTAGGCAAAGGAGTTACAGGTTATGCTGCCTTGCACCGCGAGCTGGTATATGTACCTGACGTAAGCGCCGATGAGCGCTATATTCCCGGTACAACAGACGCCTTTAGTGAAGTTGCCATACCTCTCATTGTTAATGATCAGGTTATTGGGGTACTTGATGTTGAAACATCAGAAGACCGGGTACTTAAAGCTTATGATCTTGATTTGCTTCGTTCCTTGGCCAGTCAGATTGCCATGACTATTGACCATGCCAACCATGTTACCCAGGCTTGTATTCAGGCTTCTACCGATGGGTTGACAAATCTTTATAATTATCGCCATTTCCAGACTATACTTGCGCAGGAATTTAAACGGGCGCACCGTTATAAGAGACCACTTGCCTTGCTCATGATTGATATTGATTATTTTAAGCACTATAATGATATTAACGGGCACAGGTATGGTGACGATGCCCTCAAAGCCGTTGCTGACCTTGTTCGCCAATACTGCCGAGATACTGATTTTGTATTTCGTTACGGCGGCGAGGAGTTTGTAGTATTACTTCCGGAAACTACCATAGCCGAGGCTCACATAATTGCTGAACGAATAAGGAAGGCTATTGCTGAATATCCATTTCAAAACAGCAATAATCAGCCTGGTGGAGCGCTGACAGTCAGTATTGGTATCGCGGGATATCCTGATGATGCCAACTCAGAAACCGAACTTATTGATGCTGCTGATGCCGCACTGTATTCAGCAAAACGCTCTACCAGAAATCGTAGTTGTTTATATAGCTCTGATGTCAGTTAGCGCTTATATTTTTAACATAGCAGGAATGTTTTTAAGCGAAAAGTATGTATACTGGTGGTGTCAATAGTGACTCATGAAATATCAGGTGATTTCAAAACGTATTCCTTGGCAGGAACAGACCAGGAAGTACGATTTATTACCAGTGTGCTAAATTTACAACCAGGTTCATCTATTCTTGATTTATATTGCGGTTACGGTCGTCATGCGATAGAGTTAGCTAAACAAGGGTTTGATATTACCGGAGTAGATGCTACTCAGGATTTTTTAGACATTGCAGCACAAAAAGCGCGGGAAGCTATGGTAGACATTGCGTTTCGCCGGCAGGATATGCGGGAATTGGATTATAATCAACAGTTTGCCGCAGTAATTAATATGTTTGCGGCCTTTGGTTATTTTACTGACGATGAAAATGTGAATGTAATAAAACTCATTGCTAAGGCTTTAAAATCTCGTGGTTTATTTCTAATTGATTTATTAAACCGCGACTGGATGGTCCGCAATAATTTAAACCGCTACTGGCGCCATCCCAGTGGTGAATATGTACTATCATATAAGGTAGAGTTAGAAAACGGCATTGCTACTATGAAACGTCAACTTCTCAACCAGGTTACAGGTGCAAAGATTCAGTATGAATTTGTTTTAAGAGCATATTCTTTACCAGAAATGGCAAATATATTTACTAATAGTGGCCTTTCAATTATTGCAACCTTTGGAGGATTTGATGGACGTGCTTACAGTTCTGAAACCCCACGCATGATAATTTTGGCCAGAAAAAACGACTAAATCTGTTAGAGGCTAAATAAGTCTCTTTTTTTTATGCTTTTTTAGTTATCACAGTCTTGTTGTTCTTTCATAACATAATACAGGATGAAGTGCAAGCGAGGTGAAATGTCAATCAATGATTGTCAACATCAATAAGCAACAGCGCAACTACCGGCCTAAGATGGGGGTGGCATTAAGCGGGGGCGGACTAAGAGGAACTTCGCATATCGGGGTCCTTAAAGCCCTGACTGACCATAACATCCCGATTGATTATATTTCCGGAACCAGCGCCGGAGCAATAGTGGCAACAATGTATGCTTGCGGCTATTCTCCGCAGCAAATGCAGGCTATTATACAAAATATTGACATTCATGACTTAATCGATTTAAAAGTTACAACTGCTGATTTGTTTAAACACGGCTTTAAATGGCTGCTAAGCGGTAAATTTCGTTTTTGGTCAGTATTACCTACCGGTTTAATTAAAGGAGAAAAAATTGAATTTTTTTTGTCAGACTTCTGGCATCAAAAAACTGTCCGCGATACTAAAATACCATTGGCCATAACTGCAGTAGATATAAATTCAGCCGATACCGTATTCTTTACATCCCCATTACCTCCAAACCGAGCCATTCTTAATGCCAGATACTATCATAATACTTTATTATCTGAAGCTGTCAGGGCTAGCATCTCTATACCGGGGATATTCTTCCCAAAAAAATATCGAGGTATGACACTAGTAGATGGTGCTGTAAAAAATAATCTTCCGACTGATATTTTGGTTCATATGGGTGCCGAAAAAGTTATTGCTGTTGATTTGGGCTACGCTGGCCAGCCTAATTATGAAATTAGTACTGTCGGTGAAATACTTATGCAATGTATTGAAATTATGGGTAGGGAAGTTACTTTAATCAAATCGGAGCAATATGCAGATGTAATTATCCGTCCCCAGGCCTATGATTTAAATTATAAAGACTTAAAACATGCAAGTGAATTTATACGACGCGGTTATCATGCTGCACTTGAAAAAATCAATGAAATTAAAGAACTACTATTATCATAAATAGTTACCTGTTCATTTTGTTTTGCATATCATACATCAGGCTGGCTTTTGTCGATTGATATTCATAGGCAAGGGGGCAGTGTGATGAACAAAAAGGATATGCCAGAATTATTTCGTGAGCTTTTCAAAATTGATAACTTTGACAATAATATAGTCGGTGTCGGTCGAGGTCATAAATTTGTCCGCGGTCATAATACCAAAGAAGAATCCTTAATTGTACTGGTCAAAAAAAAATATCGCAATTCAGATTTGCGACGGGACACGGTAGTGCCAAAAACACTGAACGGTATGTTAACTGATATAATCGAAGTAGGAGATATCCGCCTGTTGAGTCAAAGAATGGAATTCCACCGCCCGGCCCAGCCTGGAATGAGTATTGGTCATTATAAAATTTCGGCAGGTACCTTTGGCGCAGTAGTTAAGGATAGAAGCACGGGAGAACTTTTAATCTTATCCAATAATCACGTACTGGCTAACATAACTGACGGTAGCGACGGACGGGCCGCTCTTGGTGATCCTATACTTCAGCCAGGAATATATGACGGCGGCAAAAAAGAAAATTGCATAATTGGTCATCTACACCGCTTTGTACCGTTGTACCGGGAAATTGTTGCACCACGGTGTAAAATCGCCAAGACTTTCGAAGTGTTACTTAATAAATGCATTCATAGTTTCCGACCGCAGTATCAAGTGCGGGTATTTCGGGAAAGTGGTAAACTCAACTTGGTAGATTGTGCGGTAGCAACTCCGGTAAACCCCGAAGTCATTAACCCTGAAATATTGGAATTTGGCTATGTCGCTGGCATAAAAGAAGCAATGCTAGGTATGGACGTAAAAAAAAGCGGCCGGAGTAGTGGTGTAACCTATAGTCAAATACTGGCAACTGATGTTACATTTAAAGTTGGTATGACCAATCAGGAATATGGCCTATTTACCGACCAAATCTTGGCAGGGCCTATGAGCATGCCGGGAGACAGCGGCTCATTAATACTCACCAGCGATAATTATGCAGTTGGTCTATTATTTGCCGGTTCTGAGCAAGCAACCTTATTTAATAGAATAAATCATGTGCTTGATAAACTAAACATTGACATTATTACTTTTTGACATACTTTTTATAATCACATTGACATACTTTTTATAATCACAAAACCAGGATGTTTTAAATCCTGGTTTTGTGATTTGATTTATTAAGTGTATTGATATTGACTATTGGATCTGCCGCGGTAATCGCCAAAGTTATTTCTGGCATTTCTTCGGTTAGATCTTACATTAAAAATTTTTCTAGAGTTCAATCTTTGCTTTTGCTCCTGGTCGCCACTAGCTAAATTATACCAACCTCGCTGCTGCATGGCATTAAACAGAGTAAACGCATTTTCATGTTCGTCATGTTGAAATTCTTCCATCGTATTGTGAACGGTAACATTGCTGGACTCCATTATCGCGTGTTCATACAAGTGTGAGAGGTGTTTTTCAGTATTAATTAAATCAACTATCATATCTCGGTCAGAAAGTCTATTGCGGCTACTATTATTGGTAATAGCGTTATTGGTGTAACGTTTCACATGAGCCATAGAGTGCCCTCACCTCATTACAAGTATAGTTTTTTATTGGTATTATTGAGCGGAAGCAGAAACCGATTGACCCATAATTTGCTTCAGTCTATCAGCATGCTGACGCTTGTTCTTGGAAATACTAAACAACAGACTTTTAAGTTCCGCGTCCTGACACTGGTCTGCGTACACGCTATATTTTGCTAATGCCAGGTTTTCCATTTGGATAGCATCTTCTAAATAATTCTTTTCTTTTTGATTGAATTTTTGCGAATAATTACCGCCATAATATGCCATGTTTTTTTCACCTCCGCAATTTTAGATTAATTAACTAGGAAATCTAATCAACCAATATCATAGTCTATTTCACGGGAGGGATGGGCATAGGCATTTGTGGGGAACTCCATAGAATAGGTAAAATCTCCGTTAGCAGCTTCTGATTTAGCAGCGGTATTTTCCTGCTTGGCGTTTGTTTTATCAACGCTATTGGTTAGTTCTTCAGCAAATTCATACAAGCTGCTAGTAGAACTGGATTTATAAGATGACTTTAACATATAGACACTTCCTTTCCCTTATTTTTTACCTAATTTACCTTAGTTATCAGTAACTACAAATTTAGTATTTTATTTATACCCAATTGTTATTCGGAATAAGTTTTTGAATCATAAGGAAATAAATTCCTGCAGTTTATTAAAACAGTTGGCAGTCCTTTAAGGCACACGCTTTTTGTGCCTCCCTCAGTTTCAACTTAACATAATAGATATTATCGGACATAAAATTATAGCCAAAAAGATATGCTGTATATTTTGCTTCGATAACGTAGATAACCTGATATTTATTTATCCAATTATGTTTGTATTATTGCATTTATTATCGCGCAAATATGTTTTGGCCAATATATACCAATATATAATTTATATAATTACAAAAAACACGAACGAATGTTTGCAATTTATGTTAATAATGCTATAATAGTAATATAATCAAATACTGTTGGTGGTGTATTAATACATGAATATTAATAAAGAGCTATTGCTTAATCCCAGGCAAAAACAAATATTAAAGTATATTAAAGATACTTTACGAAATAAAGGATATCCTCCTTCAGTACGTGAGATTGGCGAAGCTGTTGGACTAAGCTCTAGTTCTACCGTGCATAGCTATTTATCAAAGCTCGAAGAAATGGGATTTATTCGCAGAGATCCGACTAAGCCACGTGCCATTGACGTTTTAGATGAAGCACCTTGGCGGCAAAAGCAAATTACCCCGGTGCCGCTAGTCGGCCGGGTGACTGCCGGTCAACCTATTTTAGCAGTAGAAAACATTGAAGAAACTTATCCTCTTCCTGCCGAACTCATTGGAAACGATGACGTATTTATGCTTGCGGTACAAGGTAACAGCATGATTGAAGCTGGTATTTTAGACGGTGATTATGTCGTAGTACGTAATCAAAGTACTGCACGTAATGGTGATATTATCGTCGCACTTGTTGATGAGGAAGAAGCAACTGTAAAACGCTTTTTTAAAGAAAGAGACTCCATCCGTTTGCAACCTGAGAACTCTTCCATGGAACCTATTTATTCTCGCAACGTGCAAATATTAGGCAAGGTCATCGCTGTATTCCGCCGCTTATAGCCTAATGTAATGTATCAATAAAAAAAGTAGCGAACCGTTAAGTAAGCTACTTTTTTTATTTAATTTATATTTAAGTATTAAGTTTTTATTAATTGAATATAAAAATTAATATATTAGAGCTATTTTCGGGGCTGATGCGGTGGAATTTTACTTCCAACACGTACTATCCTGTCAACAGGTAAGAACTCGTCTGAAGCTAGAAATTCTTTCTTTACAATTTTACCATCAATTTTTTTTATTCGGTAAGTAGATACTTGGAACCCTTTTTGTCCTTCTGTTTCTACAACTTCTTTTCCTAATTCCAAATCGGGGTCTTGTTTAATAATGGTGTTAGGCTCCAATACTTTTTTATCGGCAGCTACAACATAAATTTCTGCAGAATTTTCCATATGCTTGCCAAAGATATTAACAACAAGCTGATTACCAAAAACTTCACTGGTTATATAGATATTTTGTGGTAATGTGTTCTTAAATTTAAAGTCCAGCTGATCATCAGCTACAGTAGCATCTTGCCCTAAGGGTACATAACCTGGCGGTCTGAAGTGAGCTGTACGTTCTTCTATACTTAGGTCAGCTAACAGCGCAGCATTATACAGCGTACTACTAACCTGGCATACACCTCCACCCCAGTCAGGAACTAAAACGCCATTAATGTATACGGGAGCCTCTTTATAACCATATTTCGCCAGTCTCAATCCAACGATATTGTTGAAGGAAAATACTTCACCAGACCGCACTAAAATACCATTGATGCTTTTAGCCGCTAGTAAAACATTTTGAGTACGGTTTTGATCCCAAGGATCAAATTGAGTTGTATAAGAAGCAATAATTCCGTCTATATGCTCAAGATCGTGCGCTACTACCGCCGGTATAATTTCATCTACAAAGATATCTAAAGTAAATGTCAACTTAGTATTAAGGTTGGCATTTACTTCTGCCATTGTCTTGGCCAAATCAACTTTACGGCCTATTACTTCGGGGACAATTTCAATATTGGACTTTCCTGCCGATTTAACAGTGGCATTTTGCGGCTGGCAATCAATGCTCTTAGCGATTGTTGCCAATATCTGGTATAATTTATCTTGATTATAATAAACTGTTAATGGCAGGCTATGCCCCTGATTTACCGCTAAATATCTTTCTTTAAGACGATAAATTATATTGCCGGTTCGGCCGACAGCATATGCCTGCTGAGCCAACTTATCGGCTTGAATACTGAGTCCAATGTCTTGAGCGGCAATAGGCCATTTCTGATCTTTATATATTAATGTTATTGGCGCTTTAGCGGTTCGTTCTTTGAATTGGGATGCAATCACTTGTTCAGCCTGAGCTACTGATAGGCCGCCAACATGGATATCGCCAACAGTGACGCCTTGATAAATCTCATCCGCCACCATGAAAGCAATATTGGCAGCAATCATGCTTACTGAACTAAAAAGCGTAATTATGATTAAAAATAATATTATATTAGCATTCTTAGATGTTGGAGTTTGCACAAGGCACACTTAATCCTTTCATGCGTTAAGTGTTGTTGGTAAACAAACAGTTTTGGCAGTTAAGTAAGCCCCCGCTAAAAATAGCAGGGACTAGTATTTAACCTACTGAATATTCATTGACAGTTCGACAAATTTGCCGGCAAGTTTCGCTTTTTGCAATACCTCTTCAGTAATTTCACCGCCTTGCTCTACAATCAACATGCCATTGTCTGTTTCAATACGGCGGGCGGCTTTTTTACCAAGTAAGAATTTACGATGCTTGTCGTCAAACTTTTTAGCAGAATCGTCAGCGGGTAAGTGCTCTTTTTCCTGAACTTCTGCAGTCGTAGCAACAGGAACTTCAACTTGATGAGCTGATTCTTGTATCGAAGCAGATGAAACTGCAACTTTCTCAAAGTCAACAGGTTTGACATCAACCGGATTGGTTGCAGGCGTAATGTTGACCGCTTCATTATTATCAGAAATAATTACTACTTCCTTACCATATGTAACAACACGCTGTGCTGGAAGTTGAACAACTTCACCTTCCGCTGTCTCCATTTCACAAACATTAATTTTTCCAGCATTATCAATTATAATTTCATTTATCTTCCCCTGGATTCTCCCGCCTTTTGTCAAGACTTTAGTACCGATAACTTTTACCCCGGCTTCAAGCAGTTGTTCAAAATCAGCACGATCAGTTACTGCTACAATGTCACCACTATTGTTAACTGTAACTGCGTACTCACCAAGACCAGCTATGGATTCGAATGGCAGCAGTTTGGCTCCCAAATACCATTTACCATCATCAATGACTAAAGCAGCTATTGTGCCGTTAACAGAGTTAACAAGAAGTTCTTTAACATGGCCTAATTCTTTACCTTCGGTAATGCTGATTACTGGTTGTCCAATAATGTCTACGCTCTTTTTCATTCTATGACCTCCACATATTTCTCCTATTTCTCTTCTTCTTATAAATCTCTTATAAATTTAGATATTACCAACATTACGCCACTCTTTAAATTCTTCATCGATTTCTTTTAACACGTGTGGCGGTATTTCCAAGAACGGGACACAACCCAAGCGGCTCTGTGTTAAAATATTTTTGATAATGCGTAAATATGCGATAGTACTGATAAACTCTTGTTCCAGCATCTCATCTTGTTTTGTTTGAGAAAGATTGCGGCCATCAGTGAATACTTTAATAGCTTCATCATAGGCCCCCATATTTTTTAACAAATTACCCACTTCGACAACTAGAAACGGGGCAGCATCACTATCAGGATACAAGGTTAGCGCCCTGCTAAAAGCACTAAGAGCAGCTCCGTAGTTACGTTGTTCTTTATTCATAAAGGCAAAATCCAGTAAATCATCCAATTGATCGGATTCAGGCTGTGTAAATTTTGCAGCCGGTTTGTCATGCGCCATTATTGAGTTGTCAGCCTCCAGCGGTATAACAATTGACTGTTTCATTGCCTCAGACATTTCTTCGTCGACAACTTCTTCAACTTTTTCCAATATGCTGTTGTCATCTGGTACAAGTTCATCTTCATCTAAAATCCCATCAGGGGTTTCCTGAAATACTTCAACTATCTCTTTCTGAGCAATTATTTCCGGTTGTCTTATTTCTGGTATTAGGGCTTCCTTGTACTCACTACACTGTTTATCCATAGATTCAATTACTGCAAATTCTTTAACATGGTCAGGCAATATTGAGATATCCTCCAAAATTGGTTGGTTGTCAAATTGTTGGTCAGTTGCCTCTTGTTGTTTAAGTGTGACAACAGCTTCACAGCCCAAGGCATGATAAGCTATTTCCGATTCCTTGCTTAACAGTTGATCAGCCCAATCTGCTTCTTGGCCTTCATGTTTATCTACTACAGGTACAGGCTTTTCATTTGATTCATTTTCCGAATGGTTAAAAACTTCCTCATTGATATCCATTTCAGTATTAATGGATATATCTCCGTCAAGCGACAAACCATTATCAGTAGCAGACACGATATGTATTATCGTATCAGGCTGACTTTGTGCAATAGTAGAAGCTACGCAAGACACGGTTTCAGGTGAATCAGCAATATCTTGGCGTAAAGAACAGTCCTCATATTTGGCGACAAAATAAGCGAATATAACAGCAAAAATCGCCAAGACCGCCAGTGTCCCGGGCAATCCAGCAATTTCTACAACAATTTTAGGTAATACCAGACTGATAATCATAGCGCATGCCGCACATAGCAAAAGTGGCCGTAACCGTAGACCAATCCCAAATATGCTGTTGGTCAGCTTATATACAATCAAAGTTGCGGTAAGAATAGCCAGCAAACTGGCAATTATATATTCCACACTAAATCACCGTGAAAAACGTATTTTTAAAAATATAAATTGCCATACTTTTGCTTTATTCGACGCTTTTATATTTTTTCCTGTCAAAAATCTATTGTATTTAAGAAATATGCAAAGAAATGTCTGGTCATTATCCGGCAACAGCGCTAGCCGCACCTAAGATGCCAAGCATAGCATGTTCAAGAGTTAGCCCGCCCTGCAAATAAATTATATAAGGCGGACGCAGCGGACCATCAGCACTAAGCTCAATAGATGAACCTTGTACAAAAGTTCCCCCTGCCATAATAACCTGGTCGGTATACCCCGGCATCGGACCAGGTACTGGCCGCACATGCGCGTCCACTGGGGAATACCGTTGCATTCCCTGACAAAATGCGATCATTTTTTCTGCTGAACCCAATTCAATAGCCTGAATTATATCACTCCGCGGCTCTTCTGGGCGCGGCAATGTCTTATAACCCAACAAGCTGAACAATACTGCCGCGAATATTGCCCCTTTTACAGCCTGTGCTACAACATGCGGTGCTAAAAACAAGCCTTGATAGAGTAAACGGCTATCGGCAAGTGTTGCCCCTAATTCTCCGCCTAAGCCTGGCGCCGTTAACCGACAGGCAGCCAAATCTACTAATTTTGTTTTTCCGGCTATATACCCGCCTGAAGGTGCAAGTCCTCCTCCTGGATTTTTGATCAGCGACCCGGCCATAATGTCGGCACCGCAGGCTGTAGGCTCAGCTATATCAACAAACTCACCATAACAGTTATCGACAAAGCATATACAATCGGGTTTGTGCTTTTTGATTTCGACGCAAACTTCTCTAATTTCATTAATAGTTAATGGCTTGCGTAGACTATAGCCCCGAGAACGCTGGATAAGTGCTACTCTGGTGTTAGGCCGGATGTTAGCGGCAATTGCCCCCATATTCACTCCGTTTTGTTCCATGCCTATTTCCCGATAACTAATGCCACAATCCATTAGCGAACCCTGAGTATGTACAGTATGACCGATAACAGTCTGCATTGTATCATATGGCGTCCCGGTAACTGCTAATAGTTCATCGCCGGGGCGCAACAGACCAAATAGAACACAAGCTAAAGCATGGGTACCTGATACAAATTGAGTTCGTACCAAGGCTTTTTCGGCGCCACACAGTTCAGCCCATACGGCTTCAAGGCGCTCCCGGCCGCTATCGCCATAGCCGTATCCCGTTGTCGTGCGGAAAAGATATTCGGAAATTTGATGATTGCGAAAAGCCTTAAGTACTCTGGCAGTATTTTGCTCCGATGTATTATCGACCGCCGCAAATAATGGACGTGCCTGTTCAAGGGCTTGAGTTTTCAGTGCCGTAATTTCTTTAGAGAATAGACTACTCATTACTTATTCATCTCCTGCTAGATATTTTCTATAACGTTCAAATTGTTCTGGCGGCAATGATACTGATGCATAAATTCCCTCTGACTGGTATTCAACACTGTGTACTGTTGCTGATTCATACAGTCGTGATAGCAAACCACTGTTATCATATGGCAGTAATAACTTTGTATCTGCCACGGCAGATTTAAGGCTATCTTCAATCATTGTCAGCAGTTTGTCAAGGTTTACCCCTGTTAATGCTGACACAGAAATACTGCCTGGTTCACGAACCATCCGTTCAATAATATGCTGATTATCAACCTTATCTGTTTTATTATAGACAGTTATAACAGGTTTCGTGTCTGCTCCCAGTTCTCTCAGCACTTGGTACACTGCTTGGCTTTGCTTTTCATATTGAGGATGGCTGGCATCTATAATATGAAGTAATAAATCTGCCTGCACCACTTCTTCCAACGTACCGCGAAATGCCGCAATTAACTGATGGGGCAACTTTTGAATAAAGCCTACGGTATCAGTAAGTAAAATTTCTTTCCCGCCTGGCAGTTTAATTCTTCTGGTGGTTGGATCCAATGTTGCAAATAGCTTGTCTTCTGCCAAGACACCGGCATCAGTCAGTTTATTGAGTAAAGTAGATTTGCCTGCATTAGTATATCCGATTAACGCCGTTGTCGGTATTCGGGCTGCCTGACGCCGCTCCCGGTGTAAATTCCTGTGCTTTTTAAGGTTTTCAATTTCTTGCTCAATGTCATTAATTCTTGACCGTATACGTCGCCGGTCCACCTCGAGTTTGGTTTCACCCGGTCCCCTGGTGCCTATACCGCCTCCCAGGCGCGACAATACCAAGCCTTGGCCACCTAAGCGGGGCAGGTTATATTTTAATTGCGCCAGTTCAACTTGAAGTTTCCCTTCATGAGAACGGGCCCGTTGCGCAAATATATCCAAAATCAGAGCTGGCCGGTCAACAACTTTAATTCCCAGCGCCTGCTCCAAATTACGCTGCTGCGCAGGCGAAAGTTCATCATCGAAGATCACTATGTTGGCACCTAATTCTTGACGCGCAAGGCTAATTTCCTGAACCTTGCCACGCCCAATAAAATAAGCTGCGTCAGGACGACTGCGTTTTTGCCATACAGAACCTACAACCTCAGCACCGGCCGTCTCGGCCAATTGTGCCAACTCACTGAGCGAATCACTGACATCCCATTCTCCCTGCCGTTCAACACCAACTAATAATGCCTTTTCAACTTGGTCTAAGTTGGAAACAGTATCTTTACTCTCCAGTTGACGTTCTATCTGATTAGTCAGATAGCTTAAGTCCAGTTGGGCAAACTCGGATAATGACAACGGTCCAACTGTTCTTACATCATAATTGTCAGCCGTATATCCTGAAATAAAGCCAAAGCTGATTTCCTGGACACCATCTCTTACACCTACCGCTGCCATAATGTCAAACCGCATTTCTCTAAGTGATGCTAGGTCTACACTACTTAAGCGGCTGTCGCCTCCCGGATGGGTATGTATGCAGCGAATACCGCTTAATCTATTAAGCGCACGCCTCCCATCAGTTTCCGGTAACGATACTGTCTTAGTATCACCAACCGCCACCCGTACAACATTGCCGCGCCGATTAATATATACTGCGGTTTCCCGGTTTAGCTGGCCGGTTATAATAGCCATACTTTGCGCAAGGTCAATAGTAATGGTCTGACCAAAAGGAACTGTGAACTCATACAATTGTTCAAGACTATCGACAACTGTTTTCTTTAGGCCGCTCGTTTCTCCATATACCTCCGGCAATCATCAAACACTCCTAACTTTTCTTTAACTGTTACTATGTACTCTACATTACTTTGTTATAAAATGTCCAAATCCCTGCTAATTTTTTCATAGTTGAACATTTTTGTCCAATGCTCACTACAAATTATACATTTTCCCTCTTCTAATGATTGTTGCCGTATTTTCAGTGGCATAACCGCTTCTGTTTCCTGGCAGCCTGCCGCCCACCCTTGGCGCTTACCAATGACATAACCTAGTAAAAAAACAAGCAGTACACTAATAACGATGAATAATATACTCATATCCGCACCCCCTCATAGTGCAGGGACGCTAAATAAACTATAATCGTCCCAGCCATGGCAGGGACAAACAACTGCTCATTTAAATTCCAAGCTCCCAGTGCGCACATTAAACCTATAACAAAACACTCCACACAACCAAACCGGTTAGCTAGGTTGCGTTGCCCGGATAAGCAGTCACTACGCGCATCAATATAATCATCAAATAACTGTATTGCTGATACAAAACTTAACGAAAACAACATATAATTCCAACCAAATAGCACTGTTCCGATGGTAAAAACCAACAGTGATTCCTGAAAGCCATTTAGTCGGCTCGGAAGTCTTTCCCGCATACTGTTAAACATTCCAACAATATAACTGCCTAAAAATAAAGATAGGCTCAATGCCGCATTAATGCCAGCCGCCAAGGCCAATAAAAACATGGCATAAAGCATAGTTCCCCGGCCCAAAAATTCAGCCCAATTATTTTTGCCTGCAATACAATCATATTCTTTATCTAAATAATCGTCAGCTAGTTTTACTGCCGCCGAACAACACATTACAGCCGCTGTTGTGGATAAAAAATCAAATATTTCTGGCCACACAGGCTTTCACCTCTTTAAATCCGCGGCAATATAGCGCGGAAACAGGAATAACGTGCGCCTTCGGAAAAGCAGCTGCCAATCGCGGCAAATTATCCTTGGCCGAGACCAAATCAAACTTATTTCCTAGTAATACATAAGCATTGCGAACTACACCGTAGTTGTAAAACTCATGATCAATACTTATTTTACTGCTAATAAAATCTTTATTGACCAAAGACAAATCGATGATATGAATAATAAAATCAGCTGACCGCAATAAGCCAATAGTTTGAGCCATTCCTTTTCTAATTTCTTCGTCATTATGTATTTGCTCACTTACACCGCAGGTGTCGGTGAGTTTAAAGTTCACCGCCGTCTTGCCTACTGCCATATTTAGGACAATTGACTGCAAAAAACGTGTCTTATGTAAAGTCATTCCACACAATTCCCGCTTGGCTTCTGCAAGTGAAAAATGTCGGCACGTCGTTAGCCCGTCATAGGTGCGAAATGTAATATCAACATTTTTTGCTCCCAAATATCCGGCAAAATTGAGTGCAAACATGGTTTTCCCAGAGTTGGGCCGCCCAATAATTACACATTCCCGCATTATTCCACCCCCATTAAATCGGCTGGTTCAATAACCATCAATTCCTCTCTGGTGGTAGAAGGTTTGGTGATAAGGCGTACAGCTTGCCGCCTGATAGCTTTCTCGATAATATTGCGTACAGTTCTGGCATTTCCAAAATTGTCGCCACTGCTGTTTTCAGGCGCATTAAGCAAATTTAGCAAGGCAATCTTAGCCTGGCTATTAAGCTGATATTGTCGTTTAACACACAGTTGCTCAGCAATTTGTAATAACTCCTGTTTATTATAATCCGGAAAGTCAATATGAATGGGGAACCTTGATCGTAGGCCAGGATTGGTCAAAAGGAAATTTTCCATTTCCTTCTGATATCCGGCGAGAATTAAAATCAGTTCATCTCTATGATCTTCCATAGCTTTCACAAAGCTCAGTATACAAATCAGCATAAATAAAAGCAGCTTTCTGGCGATTTAACGCCGGAAGGCTGCTTTTTGCTAACTATTTATAGTTGTGTGAGCTTAGCCTTTATAATTGCGATAAAGCTAGTCGCATTTTCTAATTGCTGCTGAGCTTCATCCCGCCCTACCACATAAAAATCGTCATAGTCAGTCTTATTTCTTACGCGAAAAGCATTTGATAACATCTGATAATAGGTGGCCTCAATCTTACCTGTCGCTATGTAATGCTGGTTAAAATATCCGATTATAGTAGAGTGCCGTTTAGAATCAAAACTATCTAGAGCCAATAGTGCCCTTGTAGCATGGAACATTGCGTAATATGAGCGGTTAATGGAATTTGCTAAACGATCTTCTTCATAAGCATTCCGAGAACTCGGCCAGACATTCCTCAGCTTTATTTAGCCTATACTTCGCTAATTCTATCATTTCAGCTTGCATAAAACTCTATCCCCTCCGTTTTAACATTTCGGTAAAACGGCAGGTATGGAACCCATCTTTGAAAATGTTGATAGTTCTTATCAATAATTGAGGGAAGAACTCCGTACCTGATTGAAATATCGGTCATGAGCTCCGCTATCCTGCTATTGTATTGCTTTAGATCGTTATCATCAATATCGACAAGCACCATAATATCCATATCTGAATATTCGTCTTGCTCGCCACGGGCGTAAGAACCGAAGAGTATGACCTGGCGTAAAGAATCGCCAAACAAATCTTTCATCCCTACAATTATTTCGCTCATAATTAGGTTAACGCGGGACTGTTGTTCAGTAGCTATGGCCATATCCATCACCCCTCTATCACTTAACGTGCGTAATAGTATTATAACACAGTTTGACCAACCTAATTGAATTAGTTGAACGCCTTGCCCACCATATAAGGCGCCTCAGTTAAGAACACCATTGCTATAATATTATTTTACCAGAAAAAACCATTAAAATATACTCTTGGAACCGTACCCCTTCTTGACCATGCGTAATTTCAGCTTATCTAAACAGTTGCAGGTAGTCCTTCTGAGTTTGTAGTACCCTTTCAGCAATAAACCGCCGGAAGTCAGCATCATCGGTATGAGCCTTTTCCAAACTGCTGATATATTCCGCCCGGGCTATTGGCGGAATTATGACTATTAAATACCCAGCCTGAAGCAATACCAGGTTAGTTAATAGTCTGGCTACCCGGCCATTGCCGTCAATAAATGGATGGATAAACACAAAATCCTTATGCACTTGCGCTGCAAACTCCACTGGATGCAGCTTTTTTCTTTGTTCGGGCAGTGATTGAAGCCATTCCGCCATTAACTTTGGAACGTCTGGCCAATCAGGAACAGAATACTGTGAGCCGCTTATAAATACACGTTGGCGGCGGTAGCACCCCGCCTGCGCATCGTCGATTTGATGATAAAACATCCGGTGTAACGCTAAAACGTCCTGCTCAGTGAACAAATTCTGCTTTATGAGCGAAAACATGAAATCATATGCCTGACTATGTCCTAGGGCCTCCAGATGATCCCTTAGCGGTTTACCGCCGATTGTAAGCCATCTTCTAATACGACTTTTGTCTCAGTTTCGGTAAGAGAGTTCCCTTCAAGCGCATTGCTGCTGTAGGTTAACCCAATTCGATAATATGCCTTAAATTGACTTAGCATTGGCTCGTCTAAAGGACGGTGCTTGTTTATTTCTTGTTGAAGGCGGTCAATTTTATCCAACATTTCTTTCATTCTTCTCCCCCCGTCGTTACGTGATCTGAAGGCTAGGTGCTGTTTTCACCCCTTCGGGGCTACTTCATCTTACAAATTACTATTTACTGGCGGCAGTTCAAATGGAATTATTCTTCTATAACCTTAATATTAACCTTAGCATACTCTCTATCCATCTTATAAAGCTCATCCCGAACCCTTTGCCTTAATTCTACCGCCGGTTTGACACAATATTTTATGAATTCTTTATCGGTAAGCTTCAAATCAGGAAACAATATTTTTAAATAAGCTGTAGCAAGTCTAACTATGGCCTTTCTGTCCCTCAAATCGTTACAGTCTCTAAGCTTCATATTTAAATTGACATAGTCTGTATATTGCGGCTCGCTTCTCAGCAGATGTAGAACTTCGGAGAAAAAGTCTCCTTTAAACCCAAAGTACTTTGAAGGAGTATCTTTTGAAATTCGGGGCATCAACCAGCCTGCTATGATACCATGCAGTCTATCAATAAATGCCGTTTCTTGGAGAAAATTGGGGATTTCCTTAAAAATACCTTCGTCCTGATAGACAGGTTGATGCTGCTCATCTAAGGTAATGTTTCCCAGCATAACAAATCCTGCTTCAGCACTAGCCTCTGTATTACCTCTACTGAACCTTCCGGCTTCAAGATATACTTTCAAACCGGCAATCAGCTCACCAGTAGAGTCCCCTTGTACACTTTGGACTTCATCCAAAATCACAACATCATACCTGGTTACAATACCTGGTGTATTAGTCCCGTTGTGATGGAACATAACGGCAGGAGAGATTTTTCCACCGCCAATAATCCTAGCATACCTTGAAACATTTCCGTAAACAAATGATTTTCCAGTTCCTTTTGGCGCAAGCTCAACAAGGTTAATTCTTGGTTCAACCAAGGGGAGAATCCTGGTAATCAGCACATTCTTCTGTTCATCAGTGTAAATGGCAGGATTGAACCCCATGCTTGAAATAATTAGATCAATCCATTCTTCGGTAGTAAAATTTGTTCTACATTCTTTATAATAATCCACATCCACGCTACCGACTTGAAAAGGTTTGAAGTCACGCATCCAGAGTTGACCTTTTTCATTTGGGGATGAAGGCGGTACATAAAATAAATCAGCGACCCCCCAGACACCGCTGCTAAGCAAAAGATTATTTTTATCTACAATTTCATCACTTATAAATGCATCATTCATGTCTAGAAACGGAATCTTTAAGGTTCGCTTACCGCTTTTCAAGTTCACCGAAACGCTATAATCATCTAGCAATTTAACATTTTCCATATTGAGTAACCGATGCTTTACTTCTTCTTTTTGTCCTTTTTGAGGTAAAAACCTGTTAACAAACGCCGATATCTTATTTCTCGACTCTTCTGTAAGTTCTCCATCTACCAAGAAATTGTATAGTATCCATTCCCCAACATAGGCAGGTATAGCCCTTGAAGAAAAACCAGCCTTATGAATAAGACTTTTATTAATGATTACATCGCCATAATAATCAAGTGCTTTTTGCTCAAAGGACAACATAAAAATCCCCTCGCTTAAAACATATCTTCAAAATTCATAGTATTTTGTTGAATGCTTCTAATGATGATCGGAAGATTGATCTCCTGTTCATACTCTTTCCCTAGAAACTTATAAGCTACATTTACAATTAACAAAGCATTATCAGATCCGCCTTTTGTAAATTTAACATCATCAAGAGATACTTCTACCACTGAAAGCTTATCTAACCTGCTGACTTCAATTAACTTCGATGCTGCCCTGATATCCATATTCATTATTCTAATTGTCAAATCAGTGATAGCATAATCATTAGGATTCTTAACACTGAACTGGATTTTCGACTTGGCTGATAGTCTAAATTCATTACTTAGCAGAGTGAGTATTATATCTTCAGCCTTCACTTCGATACGTTCAAATTTCAACAGTGGTACAATCTGTTCTTCGGGCGTAATGCCTCCGTGAACATAATGATCGTCAGTATCCTTAAACCTATAGTAACGGCGTGCTACCAGATAATTTTCTTTTGTTCCAAACCTATTTTTATCCAATACATAGCAATATTGCTCTATGCCGCTATGTAAATTCTCCATATTATTATCAGCTATGACAACATACCTATGATCTGCTTTATCAGATTTTCCCTTATAATAAGTCGGTTCAATCATGTTCTCTTGTGCAGTTAATATTTTGGTACTGCCATGATCGGAAACAACATATACTTTCAACTTATTTTCATAGCCAATTCTTTTAGCAAATGCTGCTATTTGCTGACATAAAGCAGCTAACTCATTTTTTACTTTTGTTCTTGTCGATAAAGCTGAATCTTGTTGCTTTTCATGTAGTATGGTATCAATTTTGAGATAGTTAAGAAAAATAATATCCGCTTGTTTGGTATTTATTTCTGTCAATTCACCGATATTTTTCAGATACTGTACGCTTTTCCCCAGCATCCTTTCCCATTTTTTGGCCTCGTATTCATAGTTGATTCCCTTTTTGCTGTTATACGGCTCGCCTGTAAAAATAGATTGCTTCGAGACTTCAGTAACAGTCGGCAGCATAGCTAGTAAGGGTGTTTCATCAACAGTCTGATAGCCTCTGGTAAGAAAATATTCTTTCAGCAGTTCCACGTATTTATAGTTAAAGTTGTCAATTACTACAATTAAAGACAGCTCATTATTGGCCAGCTCTTTATTTAAAATAGATACTGTGTTAAATAGCATATTTTTCCCTGAAGATAAAAGCAGACTATAGTTCTGATAAATCCAATCGCCGTAAGCAGCAGAATAACTGTCAATTACTTCGTCCATGTTATTATTGTCTTCCATCCAAAATCGATATGACAAATATTGTTGTTTAGACCAAGTGAGCCATTCCTCTATACCAAAAGTTGTGTCCGGCGGAACAGGCTTAGGCGGAGGAATAATATCATTCAGTTTTTCGTCGTAATCTGGAACAACATACTCTATATACCGGAACTTATGTAACGCCTTTTTTAATAATTCCCGATTAATAATCGTAACATTACTCTTAAATATCTTTAAGATATACTCGAATTCCTCAAGAAAATAGCCGGAAACTGTATTCACTAGACTGGCTATATTGTCATATTCTAAATCTTTATCCGGCAATGAATGCAAAAATATTTGAATCTCTTTCCGTATTCTGGAATAGTCTACATTTTCATTATAAAACTCAACATCCTTAAAACCCGCCCTTTCAAAATCAAGTGCAATATCTCCAAGTACTGCCTTTGAAATGGCAATAGGATATTTAGCGACCGGTATATACTGGCTTAATGCCTCATAGAGCTTATGTGGATTGGCAGCAAAAGCGTCAATAATATGGTCAATCCAATGTTCTGATGCGTTTTTTTTCCAACATTCTACTCTACGCATAAAAACCTTGTTGACAAGACCTATTTTTCTATTTTGTTCTAATAAGCCATAATCCAAATTATCAAGTATGGTTAATAATTTTCTCCATGGAAACTTTTCAAAAGCCAGATCATCTCCGACATAGTTGGCCATTATGAACGATTCAAAATCCATTCCAGCATATAAATGGGAGGATTCTCTTTGTTTTAAAATACCAGAAGCCACAATATCAATGTCACTAATATATTCTGGCACGTTAATTCCGTACGATTTTACAAATTCATTTCGAGGAGAATAAACAGACAGTTCAATACGTTCCTGACCATAATTTTTTTGCATCTTACTAAAGCATTCAAGACAATACCTGTTCTTAACTAATACTTTTATTTCCTGGTCAGCATAAATCGCCTGTTGTATAGCCTTGTAGGCATCTACATAATCCTTGGGCTTGGCAACTACAATCCCCTCGAAACTTTCCAGAATACTGTTTGTATCAGCGTATATATAAACCTTGCCCAAAATATTTCACCTACAGTTCTTTTTTAATCTCATCCAAGCATTGCCGTAGGATGTCCTTATTAATATTGTATTTTTCCATAGATTTACTAAAAAGACTTAACAAACAGCGTTTCATACTTTCTTTATCTTTCGGCAACGTTACTTCAACTTTCGGTTCATCGTATTCACGTGTAGCTGTCTGCCCTGTCCCCCACAGTGACTCCATTTTATGTTCGGGTTTTTTATAGTTTACCTCATATTTTTTTTCTTCATTTTCCAGGATTATTGTTATAACCTTGCTATATCTTCCCTCTTTATCAGCGGCCGCAAACTTTACAGTTTTATTTTCGCTGGTTTCAAAAACATAAGAATCTTGCTTTATTTCGCGTTGAGCATCCTGATTTGTCGGAATGTCACCATTAGACGTAATATATATCTTTTCGTGCTGCGGCAGCGGTTTAATGGTAAGGACTGCATTTTTACGATAGTAGATTTTTATAGTATCAGATTTAATCTCTTGTTTTTTTACATCTTGTCCAGCCACTTCATATTCTGGTGGTTCCACTACAAACACATTTTCTTCAATGTGTTTTTTACCAAGGCGAATTTTTTCAATGTAAACGCTACGCTTGTCAGTAGTCCAGTTCCTAACTGCTCCTAGCTTATAGCCCTTATCTCCCGGCAATTTTACCATCAATAATTCTTCCAACGTGTCACCTTTTCCGAAGGTCTGTATTATAGGCTTACTGTTATCATTATGTAAATCATAACAAATGCCTATTTCCTTTTGAACGTCCGAAAGATCTTCATACCACCGGTTAATCTTTGCTAGTATTGCATCGTATGTAGTATCAGTAATAGCAAAAATATTCTTTACTTGTCCGACAATATCATTTCTGACGGTTTCATAACCTGATTCGATATATTCCTTATCTTTTCTTAGTTTTTGAACGATATCGGTTGCTTGTTCCTCCAGTAACAGATCGTCCCGATCATAGCCATAAATGGTTTTCATTTCTTCTAAAACAAATTCTACCGGATTATAATTGTCAATTCGCTGGAACACGTCCAAAAATGCTTTAGTACTCTTATCATTATAGATATCTTTGACTTTGGCGATAGCAGGCAACCCTCTAAACCACGCCCTGATCTTATCGTAAAGATCGTTTATTGATACCTGGTCTTTTAGACTGGTGTCATTGTTTACAAAAATTGGTTTAATCATTTTGATAAAAGTCTGGTCTTTTTCTGATATGTCTTTATAAATAAGCACAGCATTCTTATACTTTTTGTGATAAATAATATCCAATAGGTCATCATAAGAAGATGGCCGCAAGCTGCCGATTTCACTTATATCTGGCTTAATATGCACACTTTCCTTGAAGTATCTGAGCATTGCAGCAAAATACAAAATAACCGCATTATACCCTAAACCATATTGAGTAATAAACCGGTCAATTAACGGTACAATGCTAACTTCGCCATTTGATCCCTTTACTTCGTCAATCAAAGCAGCAAGCGCCGGCAGAAGGCTTTTATATTTTTCGGGCTTTAACTCCAATTGACACAGCGTCTTATCACCTTGAGCAGCAGTCTTTACAATTACACCCTGATGGTGCAACACTTTTTCGATATATCGCTTATCGCCTCTGTCAGCTGCCAAGTTAGCCCGGTAACCAAATTCTCCTGAAAAGTCCAACAGATTTTCAACCGCCTCTTTCAATGCGGTGTTTTTCCTTTCTTTAAATTCATGGCAATGGTTCAAATCCTCATGCTTTACCTTATTTCGTTTCGCTTCGTAGATATCTTCCAGTATTTTGCCGGCTGCTTTGTTATTATCCAGGTTGTTTCGGGTTATTTCCGCGCCATTTACACCATAGTATACAAGATTGCGCGAAGAAATGTATTTGTATAAAGCCGTTTCAAGCAGCCTATCGTAATTCTTGATATACTCTTTTAATACTCCTATATCTTGGGTGGAAAAGCTATCTGTATTAATATTCATACAGGCCTTTAAAGAAAATATCAAATCAAAAACAGGGATTTCTTCCGTAGGAACGCCAATTAGTACAGTATTGTATTTATTCTTAACTGCGACATTTGCAGCGCGCCGCAAATCATCAACGGACTCACAAATAACGTAAACAACCGCCGCCTCATAGCCATTTTTGACGTCGGCTCTGGCCTTTTGAACGCTTTGGTCTATATCAGCAAGAAAACCGTCAGACTCAATCTCCTTAACAGTGGCAAAAAATCTTTTCAGTCTTTTATCTTCATTATAAGTGGCGTTATATTCTTTCGGCTGAAGATACTCTTCATTCTTAAAAAACTTTTGCGTGCCCTTGATATCAAGATTCTTAATAAGCTCTTCCTTTAATTCTTTTATAATATCAACAGGGATATTGTCTGGATTTTGTTTGTATTCCCGAATTAAACCACTAATATCCTGAGCGTCACTCTTCCTGAATTCGTAACAGCCGTTGGTGTCATTGAGGTAGATGATCTTGAGCTTATTGGCATTTTTCAAATATGCTTCCAGTTGTTTTTCTTCATTTTGCGTATTGATATTTAAGCCAAATTTTAGGTTTTCGAAGTTAACAGGCACACCAATGATGTTATAGATAATCATAGTATGCAAAATCTTGTCATAGAGGATATGCTCAATATCAAGCTCTTGCTTGCTGTGCCTGTGCTTATTGATTTCTCTTACCGATGTTTCATAATCTTTGACCATGTCTTTGACGTTGGATCGCAATTCTGTATTGTCAGTGGTAATCTTACTGCTAAAATAATCAAATAACAAATCAACCGTATAGAGCTGTAATTCTCCATTCTGTCCGATAATAGAATGATTACGAATAAACCAGTCATAAGAACCTTTATCTTGCTTTTCGTCAGCAAAAAAAGTAAAGACTGATCTGTTATTAGAGCCCACGTCAGAAGCCAGTTTCAACAGGCTATAGGTTGCCATAGGATGCATGGGATAGATGTTTTCAATAATTTTTTTCCGCCGTTTGGGGGCAGAAAGCCATGCGAAAATCCCCTGCGACTCACACTTGGAGGCAAGGGTGTTAAACACATTTTTATTCGGTTCAACTTCATTTTGCCAACCGGCAGAAGTTTTGTCCGGTATAACGATAGCCGAAATAATATCTTCAATGCCCTGAGTTTCCAGCGGTATTTCTTTCACCCTGTCGCTGGCCACTTTGAAATCAGCATCATTGTATACGTTCTTATAACTTAAAAACGAGCGGTGAATGGTAGCAATAAAAACGGTAATGAACCCACTGGCAAAAGAGTTTTCGCACATCTCGCCAAATTTTTGAAAGCCGGTGGGATCAAACCTTTTATTCTTAATTTGGTTGTCGAATTCGTCAAACAAAATGGCAATGCCTTTGAATTTTTCTTTAATTACTTTGCTGTTAGCCATTTGCTTGATTATATCAACAAGGTTGTCTTTTTCATAGTCAAAATCAGCTGTAGTTATATCTTTATGCAGCTTTTTAAATATTTCAATAGCTTCCTTGCTACAGTCATTCAATCCTTTACGGAATTTGGCCATAGTCCAAGTTGGGTAGTTATTCTCTAGACACTGTTCAAACTCGCTATAAAAATGCGGATGTTTATCTTCCCAGAGTTCCAGCTTTTTCAAAGCTTGCAAATAATGGCTGTCCAGTTCCTCAATATTAATACCTTCTCTTTCCAATGCATCTTTGATAGAGCGTAAGATAATTGTTTCGAAACTGGACTCAAGTCCGTAATCGCAAATACAGACCAAATACCTTCCCGCTTTTCTAATATTTTTTAACAGGTCTGCTTTTTTGACCTGTTCTTCCTCTTCCGCTTCGGCATAATTGCGGAAGAACTGCTCCATTTCGGGCATATCGGATGGACTTTCCAGATAATTTGCCGTCATTAGGCATAAGTGGGACTTACCGGTGCCATACGAGCCTGACAGAATAAAACAGCGTTTTGAATCCTTCTTATAGATTCCCTCGGCCATGATTTCAAAAGCCTTGCGGTGAGCCTGAATCGGTTTATAGTGCGACATTCTTTCAATATTTTGGCTGCGGTTTTCAAACTCTTCTTTTAACTTGACTTGTGCTGAATAACCGCCCTGTATTTTAACAATCTCCTTAATTGCCGTCACTGGAATACCCCCTATTCCACGTCATATATACTGAAGACCCTTTTTTGTCCTTGACTGCTGGCAAAATCAGCCTGCAGTATCGCTTTGTTGCCTTGTAAGATAAAGCAATATGTTGCTTTGTTCTCATCTCTGGCGACAAATTTTAAAAAATTGCCCAATTGTGAATCGTCCCAGGCATTGATCAAAAAATCCATATTATCAACAATGATAAAACTATTAGCATCACTCTTCGTTCTCAGGTACTTTTTCAAATCCTGGGGTTCAAAAATATCGATAGAATTTTTGATTTTGCTGTCATTGATAAAATCCGCGAGTAAATCTATATATGTTGCATTTAGTTTGTCGGCCAGTTTTTTCGCCATTTGTGTTTTCCCTGATAAAGCCGGCCCATGAATAATGAAGTGCTTATAGCGTTCTTTGCCTTGATTGGCAACAAAGTTTATCATATTAATTTTATTACTCATAACCTATCCTCAAATGCTCTTATAGTACTCTTCCATAACACTTTCGACTGTCAAATCATTGCCCAGCCGCACCTGGTCAAGATCCGCCCGGGATTCCAGACCAAGTAATCCGAGGTTTTTTAAATGCTCCAGTTTATTTCTTATGTAGCTTTCGTCAAGGAAACATATACGGCCAGGCGAATTGTCTGAATGGCATATGTCTTTTATAGAAATTGTTGTGGAACCAGCGTAATATTTGTCTCTAAAGTATATAATGGAAGAAAGCAATATTAAGTCAGGTATATTTCCATTTCTGTTATAGGAATAGCCCTTATCTGAAGAACTAATAAGATCAATTAACGAAAACCGCTCTCTCAAATAGGTGTCGATAACCATTTTTATTTCTTTTCGAACGTTTCTCTCGAATGTGTAATCTGATACTTGAGTTTTTATGTCCTCAAAATAAGTTACCATTGTTTCTCTATCTTTAAAATCATTAGAAAGAATATTATTGAACAATCTATTCCAAATAACAAGATGCTCTTTACTAGATATGATATAATGTAATGTCCAAAGAGTACCCTTAGTTTCTAAAAAGCCATCATATTTACGCATTATTTCTCCTAGTCTAGTTAACTTAAAAGATCTCCTAACTGCTAGCTCACATTCAGTTAGAAAAGTGAGCAATATTTTTACCTTGCTTTCATTATAGGCTGTCATACTTATTATTTCTTCTAGATCTTTAGGTTTTTCTACTATTGCATTAAACACGTTAGCAATTTCTATGAACGAAAACTTAAATCCGCGGATAAAGTTAATTTTTAGTTTCACTTATTAATTCCCCTTCATCGTCACCCATTCGGAAGCGAGTGTCATAATTAACTATAAATTTAATTTCACGATCAGAAATCCCATAAATTTCACCTAGTAAATGGTCTATCTCATCGATAATATGTTTACTGTACCTTGGTCTGAACTCATAATACCTAACTATCCCTGTTCTTCCTCCAAGATTAACTGTTTTATCTGAAGAATGATACCTATAACTTTTCATTAGTTGCTCTGCAAGAAAATCAAGTCTACCAGTATTTATTTGATCAAAATCATTTATATCAAAAGGAAAATCTTCAATATCCTTTCTTAAGAAATGTCTTTCGTCAGACATTAGCAACCAGTACCAATAAAACAATGAAGAGTTAATTAAGCATACAATAATGTTTGGATCTATGTCTTCAGTAAAGTAAATGCTTTTGTATTCACTTGATTGACTAATTCCTTTTCTCTCACTATAAAATTCAGGAATATAGTTAAAAGCTTTTAGCCAATATCTTACGGCACCATGATAACATATTGAATTATTGCTGATTTTGCAGACATAATCCTTTATCTTCTTTTTCTTACTATACAGTTTGTTTAGTATATCAATCTCTATAGCTGAGCCGACTTTTGGAACAACCTCAAGATTAAAGCGTTCTTTGCAATCATTAAGCGAGAATTGCAAACAGTCAAATAGTTTTTTTCTTTCTCTAGCATACCACCTGATGTATCCAGTTGTATAAATTGAGCTACTCGAACCTTCGATAAGTTTTTTTCCAAAAAAAATACAAATACGCTGTTCAACATTTTTAAATATTTTAGCAGGTCTAATTGCAAAGCTACTAATATATACTTCCTTTTCTTCGGTCATAAAATTTTGAAGACTTGACATTCTAGGAGTATACATGCTAGATAATGGGACAATAAATCCGAAATACCCAGAATTTTTTAAATTATCTATAGAGATTTCCATCATAAACGAGTACAAGTTTCTAGTGTTAATCGTCCTTAAATTCAAATACTTATATTCCTCAGCGGTAACATCTACATACGGCGGATTCCCTATCGCAATATCAAACCCCCAACGAAGAAATACCTCAGGAAACTCAAGCTCCCAATGAAAAAACTTTTTATCTTTCGCTATCTGCCAAAGACCTTCCATATCAGGTTGATCAAAATCGCTAATATCGTCGCTTCTGAGTAAGCTGGCAAACTGGTACTCATCTTTAATCCCACCCGCATATTGACTGGCTAGATAATAATCATATTTCTTTTTAATCAGCTGGAGCATAGACTGAATCTCGTTATAAATTTCTTTTTGTTTTTCTACATCTTCCTTTGTCGCACTGCCGATTTCATTAAGGGTATTATATCTGCTAATAACCGGACCCATAATTTGTTGGTATGATGTTTCAAAGAGCGGTCCTACTTGCGAACTTGTTTTGACCTGATGCCGGTCTGTACCGATGATACTGTTTCCTTCCTTCAGATGGTGATCAATGAAGGACAAAGCTTTATCTTTGGCAGCGGAAATAAGCCAAAGAGACAGCTTGGCCAGTGTCACTGCCAGCCCGTGATATCTATCCCGTAAATGCATTTTTCCACTACTTTCCGTTTCCAATAGCCAATATCTACCGGAATATACTCTTCAGATTCCCAGTCGTTTGCGCATAATATGTCTACAATGCCATTAGCCATCCTGTACGCGGCATTCACCAGAAAATGGCCGCTGCCCATGGCGCTGTCAATGACGGATAAGCTAAGAATCCTTTCACGCACGAAAGCAAGCGTTTCTTCATCAATTGCCTGCTGAATTCTTTTTCTTCCGGATTGTGTTGGCTCAACACCAAGCTCATCATATTTATTTTGCAGCTGTTTTTTTAATTTCGCCTGAAGTTCTTCCAGTTTTTTGCCCACCGTATTTCCGACAATATACTCCACCACATCTTCGGGAGTATAATAGGCGCCGGTATCTTTTCTCTCAGTAGCATCCTGTGACAAATAGATATCGCCTTTTTCGATGATGTTGGGCTCATCTGACTTTTTTAATGTAACGTCGCTGGTTTTAAAGTACTGAGTTTTACCTTTGGCCGTACGCTTTACCATTTGCTCATCAGCGATAAACAAGTTAAACTCCAGCAAACCTTCATAAATGGAGCCCAAATTTCTGACGGAAAGATCTTTATATTCGATTTTTTCATCATATGTATTGGTCTTTTTGTCTTTTTTATAAGCAATTTCCGCCAAACATTTCATCAGCCATCCATTGGCTATTTTATACTCCCTGAGAATTGGTTTATCATCATTATTAAACAGGCCGCCGTTATAGGTACGATCAACATAAATACGCAAATGCTCGTCCAACCTGTCCCAAAACTCAAAGCCGTTTTTATATTCATTGGCGCTTCCGGCGTTCAGAATATCTTTTGCTTCGGCACAGAGCCTGAAAAAACTGTTTCGGCTATAGTCCGTATCCGCTGCATCACAAGGCAACAGCCCCCTGGATTCTGCATAGCCGAAAAATAGCATACGAAACAGCAGCGTGATAGCATCCTGATAAATCATCCGGCACGTTGCGCTGTCATAGGTTTCCCTATCCATGTTTTCCTTTAATCCGTAACAAATATCTTTCAGAATTTCTTCCGCTTTGCCCCGCAAAAAGTCTTCTACCTGCTCCGCTTTCTCATCAGACTTGTCTTTTATTTTTTCAATAGCCAGTTCACCATCTTCAAGGTAATAAGTCCTGGCGTTAAAAAACAAATGAAATAAGGTAAATGCTTCATCCGGCGCTTTATTGTTTTTCAAGCTGTTTTCAATATTCACTTCCAAATAATTCTCATAGGGACTGACGTTTTTTACATGATAAAGCCGCCATTTGTAACCATTGGTAAGCATGGCCCATTCAGTGCCTTGCTCTTTAGCCGTTTTTACTGTTTTGTAAGCGTAATATCGTCCCTTGATAGTTGAATTCAAGTCAGTACCTTTATCAGTAGCATATAATACCGCCACCGGTTTATCGCCTGATGCCGGATTATTGGTATACAATGTCATTATATTATTTGTTGCGGCTTGATACTTAAAACCAACGGTATCTAAAACCGGGCAAATATAGTCGCTGAACCAATTACTCTTACTACATTCATCATGCCAGTCCTTTACCATCTTATAGCTAAGTTCAACACCCTGGCCTATCAGATTCTTCTGCATCCTAATATACTCTTTAACGTAAGTTTCGGAAAACAGATAATGATTATCGAAATAACTCATTATTCCACCTCAAGACATTTTTCATCTGTATAATTTATAGCAAGCCGTTTTCGGCAAAGCTAAAATATCTGTCACCGGCAACAATAATATGATCAGCCACATGAATTTCTATCGCTTCCAGAGCGGTGACAATCCGCCTGGTCACTTCTTTATCGGCTCCCGACGGCTGCAATGTGCCTCCCGGATGATTATGCGCTAAAATCACAGAATTAGCCTGATGTCGAAGTGCCGTTTCCACAATTAATCTCGGATATACCGGCGCTTCGTTGATCGTTCCTTCATGAACCAATGCAGCATAATTGACCCTGTTTTGCGCATCCAAACATATAAGATAAAAAACTTCATAAGTCCTGCCCACAAATAGAGAAACCGCGTATTCACCTGCCTTGGATGAGCTTCTTAACACAGGCTTTTCGCCCCATTTGCCTTTGAAATACCGCCGTGCCAATGATGGGATTAGGGAAACAAGGATTGCCGTATTTTCACTAACTCCACATCTTTTGCATATATCTTGAGGATCAGCTTCAAAAAGGCCTGCCAGTGAGCCAAACTCGCGAATCATTCGGTGAGCCAATTCATTGGTATCCTTCATGGGTATACAATAGAATAGTAGCATTTCTAATACTTGATGATCTTCAAAAGTGTCAAGTCCTTCCGATAAATATCTGGCCTTTACTCGCTGCCTATGTCCTTCATGTAGATTCTTAGCCATAAACACCCCATAGATTTTACTTAAGTTAAAATGAGATTTACTTACACTTTGGCTTTTAGTTCAAAATATTGTTGTTCTATTATGACAATAATTTTTACAATGGGAATAAAGCCAAAAATAAACACGATACAGCGCCAGTATACGGTTGTTGGGTAGAATCAAGTTATTAGCATCATATGAAACTATTATAATATTTGTATGATAATTAATAAAGACCTGAGGCAATCAGGTCTTTTAGTTTCCAAAATATTGCATTTCTACGTACAAAATCGGTGACAAAAAGTATACTTTTTTTATGGGTTTATAAATAGATTTACTACTGCTATGCCCCTAACATAAGTGACTGATATTGTCGTGTAGGAAGAAGTCGTCTTAATCGAGATTCCGTGTAGAATAATCTGGCACATTGTTGAATAATCTTCATCATAACCGGCTCCGGAATATCAATGCCTTCTTCAAGAGGAGCAGTTTCAATCCAAGCTTGCTTGGCATCAATTTTTCTTATCGTTCAAATTTTTTTACCGGCACTCTCAATGCTTGTCCTGGATGAACCCGAGCATTGTTATCTAATTTATTTATCTTCCTAATTTCAAACACAATTTCCCTTACGTCGTCTTTATCTGTTGCGTATTTAGCAGCAATTTGCCAAACTGTATCCCCTGGTTTTACATATACCGTCTCATATGTATTGGTGTCAACAAAAGCCAGAGAAATAGCCAACGGAGTAATAGCCAATAAAATAAGAACTAAAGATATGATCAAAGTTATCCTTCCCATAATTTAAACACCTCACTGAACTTATGTTCGGTTGCTTTTATTTTAACACAATACATATGTTCGCCGCAAGTATGTTCGGCATAATTTCCGAACTAACGTTCTTTTTCCCGCCGTTTTATAATACATTGCGTTGAGGTGATAGAAGTAATGTTGAGTCTTTAAAACTAAAATTGGAATAGGTTATCTATCTTATTTAAGCAAAAGATTAAAATCATCAGTAAACAATTTAAGTTTTTCCTTAGCCTGTTTAGGATTTTATTGAGCAATACCCCTCTGACTAAAGCAGATTAACCCATAATGCATTCCTGAGAAAATGATGAAGCCAATACTAATAATGGGAGAGTGCGATTATGGTTACGAGAAAAATATTATAGATTTTCCGATAAAATCCCGACAATCAGACAACCATCGCCTGCATACGATTAATCGAGGTGATGGGACGATGACCAAAAAGAATAAGCTAAAGAAAGATACGAGCCCTGTCATCAAAATAACCTTGTTAAATTATGACCCCGCTATACATGACGAATATAGCAAAAAATTTATGTCGCCACTTATTGAAGGTCTACTGAAACGCATGCAATTAGCCCAAGCTGAGTAAATCGAATATGAAGGATTAAGGACGTGTTAACTATGAATGCAGCGATATATGTCCGTGTATCTACAGATCAACAAGCCGAAAAAGGCTATTCAATAGATACTCAATTAGAAGCTTGTCGAAAGTATGCTCTTGAATTAGGGGCGACAACTATCGAAGAATTTGTTGATGATGGCTATTCAGGCGAGTTTATTGATCGCCCGGCATTAGCCAACCTGCGGGAGAAACTGGCAAGAAAACAATTTGATGTAGTAATTGCCTATGCACCTGACCGGCTAGCCCGTAAAACAATTCATCTTCTCATTATATCTGAAGAGATAAGCAAGGCCGGAGCTATGCGGAAATTTGCGTCAGTAAACTTTGAATCAACCTCCGAAGGCGAGCTGATGTACAAATTCCAAGGCATAGTGGCCGAATACGAAAAGGAAAAAATCAAAGAACGGACTATGCGTGGTAAACGCGGCAAAGCTGCAAAAGGTCTCGTTATAAATAATGCCAAGCCATTTGGCTATACCTTCGATCCTGACAAAAGTACCTATGTCATAAATGAAGCTGAAGCCGAAATCGTTAGAATGATCTTTGACTTCATAGTTAAAGAAAAAATGGGCACAGCACGGATATGTAAAGAGCTTAATGCTCGTGGTATCCCTTCTCCCCGCGCCAAAAAAACTTGGATTGTTTCTAGCATACATAGAATATTAACCAACACCATTTATAAAGGCATTATCTTCTCTATGAAATACCGATATGAAAAAATTGGTTTAAACAAAAAGAGACGAACTCTTCGGCCAGAATCAGAGTGGATTCCAATACACGTGCCGGCAATTATTGACGAAGTCACCTGGCAAGCTGCACAAAAACAACTTCATGAAAACAAAGACTTTGCCAAACGCAATTTAAAGCATGATTACCTCTTAAATGGGCTTGTCACTTGTGCTAAATGTGAACGAGCTATGGTAATCTCCCATTCTGGCTGCAATAAACTCATAAGTTATTACGCCTGCCTAAGCCAAAAAAGCTCATCCTACGTTTATTCCGGGCAAAAGCCCTGTACAGCCAGGCAAGTTCCTACTAAACTACTGGATGAATATGTTTTTGATTACTTGATGGAACTCTGCCACAATCCTGACAAGATTGCCGAGTATATTCAGGCTGTATCCGAACGGAAAGATATCAAGAAACATAAAATTGCGCTCGATCAAATAAGCAAAGCCGAAAAAGAACTACTGCAACAAAAAGATACGGTACTCCGCTGGTTCCGGCAAAAGATGCTGACTGAAAGTGAAGTTGAAAGCCAATTAAAGGATATTCGTAAACAATTAGCCGACATCGCTCAAATGAGGAAAACGTATGAAGCAAAATTGGCTGCTATCGCCCCTACCCGATCTGTTGCCGAGATTGCCGCTACAATTAAGCTCAATCTTGGCAAAGACAGTTTTACCATAGAAGAAAAAAGAGCCGCATTACGGTCAATCCTGGACAGGGTTATTATTGAACGAGTTGACAACACCCGCGGCCGCGGTAGCCGTCCCGAAATCAATGTTCAGCTTAAACTAAAATGAACCCAGGGATCTCTAGGTTCTTCACTTTTGTTAAGCTATGATTGAGCAATGCATTTCTCTAGCTTTTTATCAAAAGTATAAATGGTATGATCCGCTATCTTATGGTAAGCATACAATATCGTATCAACGATATCAAATGTTCTTGTTTTATACAATTCTAAAGCTGCTGCTATCAGATTTTTATCTGCAACTTCAATATTATCATATGACAGCAATTCCATAATCGCATCGTAAATAGCGGCTCTTTCAACTTTATATATTTTTTCCAAAACATAAACAACTTCAACTAACACCTCATTGGGTATATATACAGAATAGTTTTCAACAATATCGGTTGCCCTTGTAGCTAACTCTTCTTCGTCATTTAATAAGTACCGGAGAATAATATTGGCGTCAACGATGTTCATGTTTTTCTATCACCGCTTCCGCCCAAGCTGTAGACTCTTTTTCAATGAAAGCAGCGTTTTTGTACTTAGCTAAAAAGCCTCTTGCACGTTTAGTTTTTTCAATTTGGTTAACGGCTGTGGTATTATCATCTAAGGAAAAAACCAAGATTTCAACTTTTTTATTCTTTAAGCTTTCAGGAATATCAATAATTCCGGCTAATACATTGCTGTTAACGATTTTTCTCACAAATGGCACAGTCGCTCATCTCCTCACCATGGTAGGCTTATGAAAAGGAAGCTTATGCTTTGAGTATACCACAATGCATGCTGCCTTTCTACTCACTAGTTTTATACCGGTTTGCTCCAGGTTTTTCACCTAGATGATATGCAGAATACGAACAAAGAGCCTTCCTATAAATGACTTACAGAAAGGCTCTTGTTGTTCTATTTTCGTTAATTTGGCATTTCTTTTACAACCGGGCTAACGGTCAAGGTTCGGCCGTTCCGGATAATTACGACATCCACTTTGCTTCCTACCGGTATACTGTCTAAAGCGCTCCGCAAATCAGCCACACTATTAACATCTACTCCGTTTATTTTTACAATGATGTCACCTTCTTGAATACCAGCCTGATATGCCGGTCCATTCTTTTCCACGCGGGCTATATATACACCATGGTCAAATTCCAGATCATAGCCGTTACGAAGCGCCGATTCCCGGTCGAGTATTCCGACGCCAAGATAAGCCCGGACAACTTTACCATTCTCGACAAGCGACTGTAAAATCGGCCGCGCAGAATTAATTGGAATGGCAAAGCCCATACCCTCGACTCCTTCTTTCGCAATCTTAGCACTATTAATACCGATTACCTGACCGTCGGCATTAACCAATGCTCCACCGGAATTACCCGGATTAATAGCGGCATCAGTCTGTATAAGCTTAAATTTGCGGTCACCGACTTCAATAGTCCGGTTCAAAGCACTGATTACACCTACAGTCACACTGCCGCGAAATTCCAAGCCTAACGGATTACCGATCGCTATAGCCGGTTCGCCAACCATTATCAAATCAGAGTCACCAAAAGTCACCGACGGCAAACCGGCAGCGTCCACCTTGACTACGGCTAAATCGGTTGCCGGGTCCACACCAACAACCTTTCCGCTCATTGTCCGGCCGTCAGTAAGGGATACAGTAATATCTTGCGCCCCTTCGACAACGTGGTAGTTTGTTGCAATATATCCATTCGGATCAAAAATAACCCCGGAACCTACTCCTTTTTCCACAAGTACTCTTTGATCAAAGTTATCCCGCATATACGCTTTATTAGTAATGCCGACAACCGCCGGGCCAACATTTTTAACCGCCTGAACGACAAATGTATTACGGGCACCTGATGGCACCGTACTTTCAACAGCAGGCGGCGCTAAATTCGGTAGCGGCGAGGCCTTGACATAGTTCATCATATATAGGCCACCAATAAGCAATCCAATAACTAAAATAGTCAATCGTTGTAACCAGTTATTCACAATATCTGCCTCCTTAGCTTCCATTCATCAATAATCATATAGAACTATCAGCACTACTCCCTCACAACTCAGGCATTTGAGGATTATTAAAGGTTAACCTTTGGCCTAAAACGCTGATATTCTATAGTTGACTTAATAAAGAAAATTTTTTCTAGACTTAGTGGTCATTATAAAATTAAAATATGACAAAATTATGACAATCGTATTAGAATAGACTCAAACCTGAGCGTTGTCGGGGGTTTTCCGCTTTCATTATTTACTGATTTGCTTCCACGGTTTCACCATACAGTCAATGGCTTCTTTCCCGAAATCTTTTTCGCCGCCCCGAGCTAGCGAATAAGCTTCATCAATAAATAATATACCGCCATAAGCTTTTTTCAATTGTTCCCGTGTTTTCTGGGCAGTATGGCCAATATATTCCCCTACTAAATCAGCCCGTTCTACTTCAATTAAGTGACCGCGTGACAGCACCCCCATTTCGCGAAAAACCTTACCCATTATTCTGGCTACTGTTGTTTTACCAGTTCCCGGGTTTCCTTTAAAAATCATGTGCAATACCATCGGTTCAGTGTTTAAGCGTTCTCTTTCCCGGCGCTTTTGTATTTCAATAAATGCATATATTTCCCTGACCAGCTTTTTTACTTCCGCAAGCCCAATAAGATTATCAAGCTCATTCAAAATGTTTTCAATACGTTGCTCTACACCATTGTGCAGACTGTTAGCATCACAATTAGTAAGATTGGCATTGTCTAATTCGCGAAGCTTCCTAAAAGCTTCTAACGGGGACATTTGTCCGGATTCAATTGCTAGTAATACATCTTCAGGCCACAGGTAAGCCATAATCTCACCCCACCCCAGGCTTCGTGATATATATTATACGCCTAAGGCGGTAATTGGTGATTAATCAGCCGCCAATAAATAAAAAGTACCCCGAGTAAAATTATTCTCGGGGTACTGCAAGACATTTTTATTTATCCGCTTTTACAGCCTCGTCTCTCTTTTCGTGCAAGTTAGCTGACAATGGACGAAACGGGGTTATCGTGGAAATGGCGTGCTTATAAACTAATTGCTGCTTGCCTTCGTTTTCAATTATTACGGTAAAATTATCAAAACCCTTTACTGATCCACGTAATTGAAATCCGTTAACCAGATATATAATTACCGGCACGTTTTCTTTCCGTACTTGATTTAAAAAGCTGTCTTGCAGATTAATGACTTTATTAGTCAAATGAAACCCCTCCGTATCGATGTTATACTCTTTCTATTTTACCTTAGACAAAACTTTCCTGCAACATGATTGTAAATTGCTTCCAATAATTTATCGTAATTATCGAAATCATCAATGTTAAACCATGTGATATAAGGCATGCGCCGAAAGAAAGTCAATTGGCGTTTAGCAAAATTACGGGTTGCTTGTTTAACATTCTCGATAACGGTAAATAAATCCTTCCCTTCATTAAGATATTCAACGATTTCTTTATAGCCAATTCCGTGCATAGCTTGGCAGTCTGGCGGCACACCCTGCTTTAAGAGCTTTGATACTTCATCAACCAGCCCTTGTTCCAGCATTATATCAACCCGCTGGTTAATTCTGGCATATAAACTGGCGCGATTCAAATTAAGGCCAATAACCGCAGCATCATATAACAGTTCATTAGTTGCCGTTTTATCCTGAGATACAGTTTCGCCACTTAAGTAATATACTTCAAGTGCTCTAATTATCCGGCGCAAATCATTGGGATGTAGCCTGGCAGCCGTTTCCGGCTGGACTTGAGCTAACATGTTATGCAGGAACTGATTGCCATATTGTTCTGCCATTCCTGTAAGTTTCTGACGAATTGTTTCGTCACTTGGTGCTGGACTGAATTGATAACCTTCAAGTAAGGCTCGGACATACAGACCAGTACCGCCTGCCAAAATCGGAATAAGTCCGCGATTATTAATTTGTGTAATAAGTTTCCTGGCATGATGTTGAAAATCGACCACATTAAATTCTTGGCACGGGTCAAGGATGTCAATCATATGGTGCACAACGCCACTACGCTCAAGCATATCAGGTTTAGCAGTGCCGATATCCATCCCGCGATATACTAACATAGAATCGCCTGAGATTATTTCTGACCCCAGTCTTTGGGCCAAATCTATGCTCAGTTTTGTTTTACCCACGGCAGTCGGCCCGATGACTACTATCAGTCGTTCCATATTTGACCTCCGCCATTTATCTTTGAAAAGCAATCTATAATTCCATACTGAACACTGCTGTATTTGCCACCGGTTGTAGTAGTTATTCCCAGGCGTTCAAATTCTCTGCTGCCTGCGGCCTCCTTTACTACAACCTTTCTTTTAGCCACCCGGCAGGCTTGCTTGACAGCGGCAATTCCCAACGGGCGTTTATCCGCTAAAGACCGAATCGGATTTAGGTTGGAGCTTTTGTAAATAGGGTTGCGAAACATAGGATCAAAGTAGACAATATCAAAACTGTTGTCAGGCAAAGCCTCAAGATAGTGGTTAAAATCGGCGTTTTCCACTTTTATCCGGCGCAAGGCGCTTGTGATATCATATTTTTGGTTAGCTTCACCTACAAAATGCTGTAAGCCCAGTTCGGCTACTAAAGCTATTACCGGAGAACTTTCAAGCCCGGTAATTTTTCCTGCTTCACCTGCTACGAAACTGGCGACAATGGCATCGGTTGCCAGACCCAGCGTACAGTCCAACACAGACATCCCGGCGGCAAGTCCCATTGCCGTTATCATATGGTCATGTTTTCCATTTATTAAGTTTTTTATGCGCAACTCAGCCATACTTAAGTGAAAAAAATACTCACCATCATCTGTATGTACAACCGGACCGTCAGTAGCGGCAACAATAAGGCCGCTGACATTATATTGTTTTCTTATAGCCGCCAGTGAATAACGGCTGCGGGCTACAAAGGGAGCTGAAAGCTTAACAGCAATTTTCCTGGCTAAATCAGTTACAGCCGGTGAAGGGTGCTGAACAGTTGTAACGACGAATTCCAATGTGATCACCTATGTGCGTTTAAACATTTTAGCCAGATCCTCAGGTCCAAACCTTATAATAGTAGGCCGGCCATGCGGACAGGTATACGGTAAGTCAGTGGTGTATAGCTCATTAAGTAACGCTTGTATTTGCCTCATATTAAGCGCCTCGCCTGCTTTAATGGCACTACGGCAAGCCGCCATTTGGAGATAGGCGTGACGAAGTTCCTGAGCGGTAGGACTGTGCATATCAGCTATTAATTTTAACACTTGGCGCAATACCGGCTCAGCATCAGCCAGCGGAATATCGGCAGGCATTTCTACCAGCCGCATAGTGTCAGGCCCCACTTGTTCAAGTAAAAATCCAAGCTGATAAAATGTTTCGTGCTGGGCGGTTATGAGGCTGCAATCATCACTGGTAAACTCAAAATACTGCGGTACTAACAGTTGCTGTACAGGAACACGTGTTTTTGACCGGCTCATGCGGTCATAAAGTATACGTTCATGGGCGGCATGTTGATCAATAATATAAAGCCCGTCCGGCCCCTGGGCCACAATATAACAAGAGTCAATCTGTCCTAATGGATAAAGCTGGTTACTTCCACTCTGATAAGTCGACTCAGCACATTCAATAAGTTGTTCTTCCTGTTTGATGGTCTGCCGTACATCAGAGAAAGATATTGCTTCTTCCCGCCATAACGCAGGAGCCCAATTCTGGGTTTCCGGCAAAGTATTAGATTTAACCCGCAATTTGCCGCTATATCCATCGCCAGTCCGGCTATCATACGGGACAGGATGATTAAATACCGGCAGTGGTTGCTCAGTTGCCGCATCCTGACGATGTGAAGCAGGTGTCGCTAAGCTCGAAGAAACAGCTTTATAGATTGCCCGGTATATCTTTTGTTCATCACTAAATTTAACTTCTTTTTTTTGCGGATGAACATTAACATCGACATTCTCAGCCGGAATATAAATCTGGAGCACAGCAAGAGGATAACCATTCTTGGGTAACAATGAAAAATAGGCATTATCCAACGCTTTGGCCATCATCCGGCTGTTTACTACCCGGCCGTTAACCATAAGCGTTTGCCACTGACGGCTGCTTTTGAGCAGCACTGGTTTGGCCACATAGCCTGATACATGAATACCTTCGCCACTATACTCTACCGGCAATAGTTGCGGGGCTACCTTGTGTCCATAGATATCGGCAATAGTATCAAGCAATCGTCCATTGCCGCCGGTAGACAATACAAGCCGCTGATTGTTAAATAACTTAAAAGCTATATCAGGATGAGACATGGCTAATTTGGTCACGATATCGTTAACATGGCTGCTTTCAGCCGACGGTGTTTTTAAAAATTTACGCCGTGCAGGAGTGTTATAAAATAAATCAGCTACCGTTACAGTAGTACCAGACCCCGCCCCGGCTTCCCGCACCTCAGTTACTACGCCGCCGTTAATCTCTACGTAAGTTGCTAACGGCTCATCTTTTAAGCGGGTAGTTAGGGTAAACTTGGACACAGCAGCTATACTGGGTAAAGCTTCGCCACGGAATCCTAATGAGCTAATTGACACCAGGTCGTCGGCAGTACGGATTTTACTGGTTGCATGACGCCTTACAGCTAGCTGGGCATCTTCATGCCCCATGCCTTTTCCATCATCGGTAACACGAATAAACTTTGTCCCGCCCTCAACCATCTCAATCTCGATACTTTTGCCACCCGCATCGATTGAGTTTTCAACAAGTTCTTTAACAACGGCAGCCGGGCGTTCAACAACCTCGCCAGCCGCGATCTTATTAGCAGTGTTTTCATCTAATATGCGAATGATTGGCTCGCTCATAGCCGTCCGGTTTCCTCTCTGGCTTGATTTTGCAACTTGTACAATGTATTAAGCGCTTCCAGCGGGGTAAGAGTCATAACGTCAATACCTAATAGTTCATCAACTACACTTAAACTAAACAGCGATACAGTAGCGGCGGCTGTAGTTTTAGCACTCTCGGTTTTATGTCCTGTTACAACATTGTAGTTTCCTTTTTCCTGTTCCAATTCCTGCAATATTTGCTGGGCCCGTTCAATGATCCGTTTGGGCAGGCCGGCAAGTTGGGCCACATGAATACCATAGCTTTTGTCAGCACCGCCAGGTATAATCCGGCGTAGAAATACAATATCATTACCGCGTTCCTTTACAGCTACTGAGTAATTTTTTATTACCTTGCTTGATTCGGCAAGTTCAGTTAATTCATGGTAATGTGTTGCAAACAACGTTTTGGCCCGCACCTTGTCTCTTATATATTCAACCACCGCCCTGGCAATACTCATACCGTCAAAAGTACTTGTGCCCCGGCCAATTTCATCCAGAATAATCAGGCTGTTGGCTGTGGCAAATTTTATGATCTGGGCAGTTTCCGTCATTTCAACCATAAAAGTGCTTTGCCCGGTAGCCAAGTCGTCGCTGGCTCCCACTCTGGTAAATATCCGGTCAATCGGACAAATTGACGCTTCCCGGGCTGGAACAAAGCTGCCTATTTGCGCCATAATAGTCAGTAGCGCTACCTGACGCATGTATGTTGATTTACCGGCCATGTTTGGCCCGGTTATTATTATTATCTCACTGTCGCGGTGGTTAAGCTCAGTATCGTTAGGAACAAACATTTCCCCGGTTAAAAGTCGTTCAACCACAGGGTGCCTGCCGTCTTTAATGATAAGCTCCCGGTTGTTGTTCAAAATTGGCCGCACATAGTTGTAACGAGCGGCGGCTTCGGTCAGAGAAACAATGACATCCAACTGAGCTACCTGCCGGGCAGTCTGTTGGATTTCCCTTATTCTCTCTTTTATATACTCCCGGATTGCAGTAAACAGCTGATATTCAATATTTACAATTTTCTCCTGAGCACCAAGCACTTTTGTCTCAAAATCTTTAAGTTCCGGCGTAATATACCGCTCCGCATTGACCAGCGTTTGCTTGCGGACATAATTGGGCGGCACAGCGCCGGTATTAGCATGGGTTACTTCGAGGTAATAGCCAAAAACTTTATTGTAGCCTACTTTGAGAGACTTAATACCTGTTTTTTCGCGTTCCCTTAACTCTAGTTCCTGAATCCACTGCTTACTATCCCGGGCAATACTCCTAAGTTCATCCAGCTCCAAATCATAGCCGGGTCTGATAAGACCGCCATCCCGGACACTGAACGGTGGATTATCAACAATAGCCGTTTCAATCATATTGACTACATCTACATGGGTGCTAATTTTCCTGGCAATACCGGATAATATGTCAGAATGGCAGTCCTGCAGCTTGTTTTTTATATCCGGCATAACAGTAAGCGATGTTTTTAGCGCTGTTAGATCGCGGGCGTTGGCACTGCCCACTTCAATCCGGGTCAAAATTCGCTCAAAATCATATACATTATCCAGCAGTTCTTTCAATTCCTCACGTACCATTCGCCTATCAAGCAATTCTGCAATGGCATCCTGCCGTCTGACAATATTTATAGGGTTTAAAAGCGGAAACTCCAGCCACTTTTTAAGCAACCTGCCCCCCATAGCCGTTTTTGTAAAATCAAGTACGGAAAGTAATGTATCTTTTCGCCCGCCATCGCGCATATTGCGTGTAATCTCGAGATTACGCAAAGTAGAGGCATCTAAGATTAAATAATCCTGGGTATTGATTCTGGTCAGCTTGTTTATATGGGACAAATCACTTTTGAGTGTGTAATGCAAATAATACAATAGATAGCTCGTAGCGGCCTGAGCTGACAAATTGCTTGGCAATTCTTGTCTGCTAAAGTGCTTATTAAGCAATTCTGAAGCTAATATAAGATCCGGATTAGCAAGCGTAGTAATAGCGCAAGCAGGAATCCGTTGCGCCAAAAAGCTACTGATTACGGAAAAGCCTTCTACTTTCCCTGCCAGCACTAATTCAGCCGGAAGTAAACGAAATAGCTGGTCGCAAACACCGTTTATCCGGGAACTGCCCGAAAATATCGCCCATATGCACTCGCCGGTCGAGATATCGGCAGCCACCAAGCATAATTCATCAGCTTCTTCATATAGCAAAGCCAGATAGTTATTAGCTTTATCAGGCAGCGAAGATTCGGTTAGAATAGTGCCTGGCGTAATGATTTTTATTACTTCACGCCGTACAATACCTTTAGCTTGTTTCGGATCTTCAACCTGCTCACAAATAGCTACTTTATATCCTTTATTGATTAATTTAGCAATATAATTATCAGCAGCATGAAAAGGAACGCCACACATGGGCACTCGGATATCATGACCGCCATCGCGGGAGGTTAAGGTAATTTCCAATTCACGTGAGGCCACTTCAGCATCCTCAAAAAACATTTCATAAAAATCACCCAAACGGAAAAATAAAATTTCATTAGTATGCTTGCTCTTTACTTCCCGGTATTGTTCTAACATCGGGGTATAACTTACTGCCATGCTGTAATTCTCCTCTACCAATTAAGGATTAGATCAACCGGCCCTTTAAGATCCAGGTCTGAGCCGTATCAATTTGTATGTTAACTAACCCGCCGGCGACCTCTTGTCCAGTTTTCTCCCATAACACAATTTTATTAGTACGGGTTCGCCCCATTAGTTTTCTTTCGTCGTTTTTGCTGGGTCCTTCCACCAGCACCTCTACCGTTTTACCCACATACTGCCTGTTTATTTCAAGACTAATTTCATTTTGCACAGCCATTAACTGCTGGAGCCGCGCCTTTTTCACAGGCAATGACACTTGGTCGGCATACTTCGCCGCCGGTGTGCCTGACCGCTGTGAATATAAAAAGGTATAGGCAGCATCATACCTGATACTCTTGACAAACTCCAAAGTTTCTAAAAAGTTTTCTTCAGTCTCCCCGGGAAAACCAACTATAATGTCTGTTGTAAGACTGGCACCGGGAATGGCCTCACGAATTTTCGACACAAGCTGCCGGTAATATTCAGTATTGTAGCCACGGTTCATACGCTCCAATATATAATCACTTCCTGCCTGTACCGGCAGGTGGAAGTGCTCACAAATCTTTTGGCTTCTCATGATAGTTTCAATGACTTTGTCATTCATATCCCTAGGATGAGATGTCATGTAGCGAATCCGGGTTATCGTATCAATCTGATCAATAGCCTGAAGCAAGTCGGCAAAATCAGCCTGTGATTCGTTATCTTTGCCATAGGAGTTGACGTTTTGGCCAAGCAGCGTTATTTCTTTAAACCCGTCGGCGCCGAGTTGCCGGACTTCTGCTACAATATCATTGAGCGGCCTACTTCGCTCACGACCTCTGACATAAGGAACAATACAATATGTACAAAAATTATTACATCCATACATAATGGGAACCCATGCCGATATCTGACCCTTGCGTACTGTCGGAACATCAGGCGCTAGTCTTTCCGCTTGGTCCCAAACGGCCAATACCCGCTCGCGACTTTGCTCTATTTTTTCAACAAGCTCAGCCAATTGATGAATATTATGCGTACCCATAACCAAATTGACATGAGAAAATTTTTTCAGTATTTTATCTTTGTCCTTTTGCGCCATACAACCGACAACCCCAATAATGAGATTAGGATTGACAAGTTTAAGCCGTTTCATTTCGCCAATCCGACCGTGAATTTTTTTCTCAGCGCTTTCCCGGACGCAGCAAGTATTTATTAAAATTAAATCAGCCTGCTCAACATTGTCGGTAGACTCATAGCCAATCGTCCTAAGCTGACCGGCAAGACGCTCTGAATCATTAATATTCATTTGGCAGCCAAAAGTCATAGTATGAAAGAGTTTTGACTTTGATTGTTTGTCGTTCGATTCCATCTATTTATCAGCTCCAACGCGTAGTATCTGCCACTTATTATAACGTAATTTTAAGCCGTATACAAATTTTGGCCATGTCTTCTCCCTTATCATGGTTCTTAATATTATTCTAAACCATAGAACTTTTTAGATCACTCTTTTTGATTTTTCGTAAAATTATTACAGGTATTTTTTACCTCCTGTCGAATTGAGTTAAGGAAAGGAGGTGAATGTGATGAAAGCATCCATAAGAGACCAACTTCATAATTATCTAGTAGACGAAGTTGAGTCCCGCGAGGAATGGTTTCACGCAAGAATTAAACGCATTCTTTCTGAGAACAAAACCCACGATGAGCAAATCCAAAAAATTGGTCATTTTGTGGCTCTCAGTTTCATACCTGGTTTATTGCTAAACATGTTCGAAAAATATGATCAGATCAAAGATTCACATCACGAATTAGATTGACAGTAACAACCCGGCATAGTATCAGGCATTATTAGGTAAGTCAGGACCACCCGTAAAACGGGTGGCTTGCTTACGCCCTATAAGGGCAGAGTACTAGCTGAGTCTCAAGACTCACTGAAAAAGTCCACCAACCGCATAACCTTTTCAGTCAGCCCCTAAAGGGGCTCTTTTTATGACTTTTTCACGGGCTCACCCGTAAACGGGTCTGTCAACTCCTTCAAACTTAACTGGTCGGCAATTATATCTTCTTGTAACTGCTCACGGATATATTTGGCTATTGCCTCTTTGTTTCGTCCCACCGTATCCACAAAATATCCTTTGCACCAGAAATGTCTGTTTCCATACTTATATTTCAAATTCGCATGCTTATCAAATATCATTAGCGAACTTTTCCCTTTTAAGTATCCCACAAAAGACGCCACACTGATTTTCGGTGGTATACTTACTAGCATGTGAATATGGTCGGGGCAAGCGTTGGCCTCTAGAATTTCCACGCCTTTGTACTCACAGAGCTTCCTTAGGATTACACCTATATCCGATTTTATTTTTCCATATATCGCCTGTCTACGATATTTTGGTGCAAATACTATATGATATTTACACCGCCATTTACTATGTGCTAAACTCTTAGTATCATCCATTGGATGCGCCTCCTTTGTTCAGAGTTATGCGGTCGGCAAACCTGCATTTATTCTATCAAAGGAGGCTGTTTTTTTCGACGTATAGCTATAAGCTTTTTGGAACCACATGCATAGCATGTGGTATTCTGCTTACGCAATAAAAAACAGGGAAGTCCGTACGTTCCCTGTTTTCCAGTTATTTTTTACGGGTACTTAATACCATTCTAACACCTGAATAGATAACAAAGACACCAAAGATTTGTTTAAGCAAGTTTGCCGGAACATACTGGACAAAATTAGCGCTAATCAATGCTCCGACAACTGCACCACCAGCAAGACAGATAGCCGCTTGATAGTTGACGAGCTTATCTTTGTGAAATTGCCAGATGCTGACAACAGCTGTAGGTATTATGACTAGCATGGAAATCCCCTGAGCCATATGCTGAGCCACCCCCAATATAAAGACCAGCATTGGCACCATCACTACACCGCCGCCAACGCCAAGCAACCCGCTAAGTATTCCTGCGCCAAAACCCATTGCAAAAACAATCAGTATAGTACTCATCCCAGCACCATCCTAAACCCTACCACTATCAGCATCGCGCCGAACAACTGTTTAAGCCGGAAGGCCGGAATTTTTTTCATTATCCGAGCACCCAAGCTTGCGCCGAGAATACTGCCAATAACCAAGTTTAATGCCAAACTTACGTCAATATTACCATGAAAACCATATACAGCGCTGCTCACCAATGCGGTGGGAACGATAACTGCCATAGAAGTTGCTTGAGCGACATGCTGAGTAACCTCAAAATATGTTACTAAAATAGGAACGAGAAATATCCCGCCCCCGACTCCGAGCAAGCCGCTTAAGATACCAATTACAAATCCTACTCCAGAAAACTTTAACTGTTCAACCATGCTGCAACCTCTTATCTTAGTCAATAACGCTGGGAGCCAGCCCTTCTTTATAACTACGGTACTTGTCGTGTATTATGCGTATGGCAGTGATAATGGCTTTCTTGGCGCTCCCTTGATAAGTTTTATCAACAATACTAACTAATTGATCCGGCATAGCAATCGACTTACCTACTAAAATTGAAGATACATGATTGCGAGCTACTGCTGTTGCCAATGTGCAGTCAGCTTCCAAGATCATACCGGTATCCTCGTCAATGAGGAGTACTACGCCAATAACTTTATAGACCTCGCTAGCCGTAATTCCTGTTGGCAGTTTTGCGTAGCCAGAAAATAAAATGCGTTTACCCTGCTTTTTATCCAAAAATGTCACGTCCTTATGTTCTATTAGTCGATACTTAGGCGTTTTACTGCAATGTTAACTTCTCTAACCAGCATACCTGTCATATACTCAACCATCTGTTTTACACGGAGTTGCGCATCATGCACCACATTCCAAATAGATTGTCCATACTTTATAGTTACGTCCAAGGATATGGAAAGCCCTTTTTCCTTGTCATGGGAATTTTTAATATTAATTTGTCCTGTTTTGGTAATAGCGTCATCAAGTGTGGCTACATAGTCGACAATAGCCGCAATTGCAGCATCGGAGATAAGCAATTTGCCGTAATAGCTAAATGTTGGACGAACAATAGATTTTTCCCCTAGTTTACGCCGTTGTTTTGAGCGAGGTTTTTTAAAAAAGATGTCAAGTGGGTCAATCAGATAACCGGAAAAATGAGGTTTCAGTTCAATAGTTGGCACCGGTATAATATGTTTGCCTTCTTTCAGTCTGCTCTCCCGGGCTTTGGCAATCTCAGCTTTGCTGGCAATGTCCTCAATGCGAATTATTTTGCTTATTGGCGGCAAATTTAGAGCGTCCACGATCTTGTCTACCATATTTTTTGAAGTACCTAATATCAAGATGCGTTCAGGCGTAACTCTGCCAATCGCCTCTCGGACTTCAGCGGCATGGTCAGGCTCCATAAAAATGGCGCGCTTAACCGCCCTAATTTTGCTAGGCTCCTTTTTGGCTGAATAGCCAGCAATAATCTTGCTGTCTTTAATTAACAAGCCATCGTCAATAATTGTGTCAACATTATGTTCATGCGCCACAATCAGCGCCCGGTAGCTTTTGCCGGTTCCGCTTGGGCCTACCAGAGCGATGGTGTCCATAGACAGCCTCCTTGTAAAAATATAAATAGGGTACAGCACAAAAATAAACACCTTTACAGGTGTTGTCAAGTAAAAGTTTATTACATTGACAAAGCATCAACAAGAGCGGCCGAAACAGTAAAAACTCCGAGTTTTTCAGGATACCGGCCAGGGATTGCATGAAAATCAGACCCACCTGTTATTTTTAAATTGTATTTTTTGGCAATTGCCAAGTATTTACTGCTCATGAGCTGATCATGTTCTGGATGATAAACCTCCAATCCGTGGATACCGGCCGTAATCAAATGATGAACAAGAGTATCATCGCCGATTAGGCCGGGATGTGCCAATATTGCGACGCCTCCGGCCTGTTTGATTAACTTAATAACCTGTTCAGGAGTCAGTTTGTAATGCGGAACATATGCTGGTCCATTTTTAGCCAGCACAGCATCAAAGGCTTCAGACACCGTTTTAAAATAGCCATTTTCAACCAGTGCTTTGGCTATATGTGGTCTGCCGATGGCCGCAGCTTGACCGGCAATGGCTAACACTCTATCATAATCAATTGAATATCCTAAGTTGTTGAGCTTATCAACCATAATTTGTGAACGCCGCAATCGGTCATTAAGGACAATATCTAATTGATCTTTTAGTTTGGCATTATCAATATCAATGAAATATCCTAGAATATGGACTTCATGACGCGGCAAGTCGGTGCTGAATTCTATTCCGGGGATAATTGACAGATTAAGTGCATCAGGGTTGAAATAGCCTTCAGTTCTTAGCAGTAAATGGGCATCAATCGTATCATGGTCAGTAATAGCAATATAGCTTAGTCCGGCGCCTTCAGCCTGACGGACAACTTCCTGGGGCGATAGTCGTCCATCTGAAATATTGGTATGGATGTGAAGGTCAGCAATCATAATTTTGCAAAATTGTTGGCAAGTTGCACTAAAGTCCGAACTCCTATACCAGTTCCTCCCTTGAGATTATACCCCTTATCTTTTTCAGCGTCTGATGTTCCGGCAATATCAATATGCACCCAAGGAGTTTTATCAGCAAACTGACCGATAAATAATCCGGCAGTAATAGCGCCACCTGGCCGGCCGCCACTATTTTTTAGGTCGGCTATCGAACTTTTGATTTGTTCAAGATACTCATCATCATTAGGAAGTTCCCACATTTTTTCACCGGCTTGACGTGCCGCAGCAAGCACGGTCTGGCACCACTCGCGATTATTGGCAACAACTCCGGAGTAAACAGCACCAAGACCTACCACACAGGCACCTGTCAAAGTTGCCAAATCAACGATCCTGGTTGCGCCAAGCTTTTTGGCATAAGTTATCGCATCTGCTAAAATCAGGCGCCCTTCTGCATCGGTACTCAATACTTCAATAGTTTTTCCGCTCATAGAAGTAATAATATCACCAGGCCTAAAGGCGCTACCTGAAGGCATGTTCTCAGCGCATGGAACAATAGCCAAAATGTTTACTTTAGGTTTTAGTTGGGCAATAGCCATCATAGCGCCCAACACAGCACCGCCGCCAGCCATATCCCGTTTCATCTCGTCCATATTTTGGCTGGGCTTTAAAGATATGCCACCACTGTCAAAAGTAATTCCTTTACCAATATAGGCTGTTATATCTTGGCTTGCCGGATTCCCGATATATTTTAAAACAATAAGCTTAGGAGGTTCACTACTGCCCTGAGCCACTGCCAGCAGTGCCCCCATATTATTTGCCTGCATATCCTGCTTCTCTAGCACGCTGAGTTCTAGACCATACTGTTTGGCTATCTCGCCGGCATGCCAAGCCATTTTAGTCGGAGTCATATACTGAGCCGGATGGTTGATTAAATCACGGGCATAATTGACACCTTCGGCAATTATTCTGCCAAGCTCAGCACCTTGAGTAAGCGCTTCGAGTTTCGCAGCATCGTTTTCTATAATCAATAACTTTTCAATCCCGGGTATGTCATCTTTACTGGTTTTATAATATTTAAACTGGTACAAACCCATTACTGCGCCTTCAACAACAGCCTGAGCTGCTTGCCGGTCATCAAGACCGCCAGTGCCTGCGCCATGAACGATAGTTGCTACTGTTGCCGACCGCAGTTTTCGCGCTGTTCGCATAGCAATAGCCATAAGCGCACGGACTCGTTCCAATGAGAATTCACTTCGTAGACCTAGACCGAGGAGAATAACCCGTTTGGCGCCAATAACACCAAATGTATGTATAACAGTAGTTTCGCCATATTTACCGCATCCTGGCATATCTCGAATTATTTCGCTTATATGCCCGTTTAATGCTTTATCCACTATGCCGGTTGCTCCGCCTGGAGCCATAACTCCTTCGAATAAGTTAACAATAACAGTATCACATAAAATATCTGTTACTGACCCGCCAACAACTTCAATATTCATTTTTCCACTCCTCACGTTTGATATCAGCTAAACACTAATATATTATGCCATAAAATACATACCTAAAACACAGTAAAACCTGTTCAACATGAACAGGTTTTGGACAATTTATTAATGATTAGCGAGGTTCAACTATTAGTTTAATAGCGGTCCGCTCCTCACCATCAATGAGAATATCCGTGAAGGCGGGTATACAAATCAGATCAACACCATGTGGTGCTACAAATCCTCTAGCAATTGCAACTGCTTTTACAGCTTGGTTGAGCGCTCCTGCACCGATTGCCTGAATCTCGGCGCCGCCACGTTCTCTCAGCACTCCTGCCAAAGCTCCAGCTACGGAATTAGGATTGGATTTTGCTGATACTTTCAAGACATCCATGTTTATATGTGCCCTCCTTTGATTAAGAAACGTTATTAAGTCCTATAAATTAAATATATTCGTGGCACGGCAAAAAATTCCTTTTTTTATATCCAAAAAAATCAAATTATTACAACAAATTCATCTCTCTATATATTAACAGTATACTATTTGTTAAATACAAAAACACGCCCATCTTCACGAATACCAATGAGGCTATGATGGTCATTCTCTTGTTTGCGCATGTTTTCCAACATGTCTTCAATGACCTCTTCCTGTAGGAGAAGGTCCTCTTCCAGAATAGCGTCATTGTGATCAGCTACTAATCGGTCAGCAAACCTTTCTCTGAGAAGCTTAATCGTCAACCCGATTTCTCCCCGCGACAAGGTATGTACATCCCGCATAATAGTTAACATAGCAACTTTTTCATACGAACTCAATTCAACATCAATGATCATATCTGTTACGCCTTCCAGCAGGTTATACGCGGTAATACTATTGATAATTAACCGCTTGGTAGCTTCAAAGTCTTTCGTAGTAGGAATACCGGAAATCATGAATGTAAGTTTAAGCGAATTAGCCTCAGGATCAAAATTAATTGTACCAATCTCGGGATAACGTACCAACATGGATATAAGCAGGTTTACTCCATCAGAAACTTGTCTATCAGCTTGGCAAAGTTCAGCCATATATTTCACCGTCCAATAAGTTTATAAAATATATAAAAAATGCATATACAGTTTCTGATTAAGTATTCTCTAGAAGCGATTTAAATCCTGCTTATAAACTGTTGGGAAAAAAACTAAAAAACGGCTTTTGCCTAAAGGCAAAGCCGTTTTAATAGCTGTTTTAAAATTTATTTGGCATAATCAACAGCGCGTGTCTCACGGATAACCGTGACTTTAATTTGACCAGGGTATTCCAGTTCATTTTCAATTTTCTTTACTATATCTCGCACTAGACGAACAGCTGTTAAGTCGTCAATTTTATCGGGTTTTACCATAATACGAATTTCACGACCAGCCTGAATAGCAAATGATTTTTCTACGCCATCAAATGATTCAGCGATTTCTTCCAATCGTGTTAATCGCTTCAGATAGCTTTCAAGAGTTTCTCTGCGAGCTCCCGGCCTTGCAGCAGATACAGCGTCAGCAGCTGCTACTAGCACGGCCTGAATCGTTTTAGGCTCTTCATCACCGTGATGAGCGGCAATTGCATTGATAACTTCGGCCGCTTCACGGTACTTCTTGGCCAAATCAGCGCCAATCGTTACATGCGGACCTTCAACCTCATGGTCTACAGCTTTGCCAATATCGTGGAGTAAGCCGGCCCGTTTAGCTAACATTACATCTACACCAAGTTCAGCCGCCATAACCCCGGCTAAATGTGCCACTTCGATTGAATGCTTGAGTACATTCTGACCATAACTGGTACGGAACCTTAACCGTCCGAGAAGTTTTATCAGTTCTGGATGCAGGCCGTGAACTCCAGTTTCAAATGTAGCTTGTTCACCTGCTTCCTTAATTTTCTGTTCAACTTCTTTTTGTGCCTTCTCGACCATTTCTTCGATACGGGCTGGGTGAATCCGGCCGTCAACGATAAGTTTTTCCAGCGCAATTCTGGCAACTTCCCGCCGGACAGGATCAAATCCTGATAAAATAACTGCCTCAGGTGTATCATCAATAATCAGATCAATACCAGTAAGTGTTTCCAGAGTGCGAATATTGCGACCTTCCCGGCCAATAATCCGCCCTTTCATTTCATCATTAGGTAAAGCCACTACCGATACGGTAGTTTCGGCAACATGATCAGCAGCACAACGCTGAATTGCTAACGATATAATTTCTCTGGCTTTTTTCTCCGCTTCTTCTTTAGCCTGCTGCTCAAGATCCTTAATAAGCATTGCTGTTTCATGTTTAATTTCTTCTTCAACATTAGCAAGCAGCAAGCTACGGGCATCTTCAGATGTCAAGCCGGACAGCCTTTCGAGTTCAGTTACTTGCTTGGCATACAGTTCATTGATCTTTTCTTGACTTTTATCCAGTTCAGCTTCTTTACGACTGAGAATCTCCTCTTTCTTCTCAAGAGAATCGATTTTTCGGTCAAGGTTTTCTTCTTTCTGCACCAAGCGGCGCTCCAAACGCTGAAGTTCTGCACGGCGTTCTTTAATTTCTCGTTCAAGTTCACTTCTAAGTTTATGAATCTCTTCTTTAGCTTCGACCAGGGCTTCCTTTTTCTTTGATTCGCCAACCTTTTCAGCATCTTCTAATATTTTTCTTGCTGCATTTTCTGCAGAAGCGATTTTAGCTTCGGCTATATTCTTACGTACCCAATAGCCTATGCCTGCACTCAGCAGTCCGACTAACATCGCAGTTAGTACAATCTCTACTATAAATTCCACCTCCTTTTCTTTATTACTAATATTAAGGGTAAAGCCGAGTTAAACTCGGCTTTTAAAAGTAGCTTTTTGGGTGCTTTGTCAGCATTCAAGCTCTCCTAAAAGTTTACTTAAGTAGATTAACCTGATTACACGATTGGATATTTTTATTGTAAAGGTTTTTCAAATGAGTGTCAAGGCGACATGTTCCTGAGGTGCTCTAAAACTTTGCCCACAGTTCCGGCTTTAAATCCCTTGCTTGACAGATAACGGGCCACTTTACGCCTATCTTCCCTCTGACCATCCGGGAACCGTTTGGCGACCAATCTTAAAGCCGCCTGGTATTCGACAAATTCCCCATTCCAACCTGCCAGTTTCTCATTAATCAAAGCTGCCGGCAACCCTCTACGCTGTAATTTGACAAAGACTTCCCTTAAGCTATATTTGTTTATTTCAGCATATTTGGCCAAAAGCATATCACAAAGCGCGGCATCATCAAGATAGCCGCGCTCAGTCACGTATTTTAAAGCCTGGTTTACCACCATTTCTTCATAGCCCTCTTTTAAAAGCTTGTTCTTAAGCTCATATTGGCTGTACGCCCTAAACTTCAAGAGCTTAACGGCAGCATCAGTTACATTTATATTCATCAGCTTTCAAAGACCTCGTCATCATCACTAAGCACATCATCATCACTTAATGCGTTATCAAGTTTGGCATCGCCTGCTAAAAGAATTTCACGAATTTTCTTGTCTATCTCATCAGCAATGTGGCAATTTTCTTTTAAAAATTCTTTAACGTTTTCCCGGCCTTGGCCCAATCGCTGATCATTATAGGAAAACCATGCGCCACTCTTATTTATAATATCAAGTTTAACACCAATATCAATTAAACTACCTTCACGCGAAATTCCTTCACCATACATTATGTCAAATTCAGCCTGTTTAAATGGAGGAGCTACTTTATTTTTCACAACCTTGACTTTGGTACGGCTGCCAACAACGTCATTACCTTGTTTTATGCTCTCAGCCTTACGGACATCCATGCGGACTGACGCATAAAACTTCAGGGCCCGTCCGCCTGTGGTTGTTTCCGGATTGCCAAACATGACGCCGACTTTTTCCCGAATTTGGTTAATAAATATGGCAGTCGTGCGCGACTTGCTAATGATACCGGTAAGTTTGCGCAACGCTTGTGACATTAAACGGGCATGAAGTCCAACATGAGAATCTCCCATATCGCCGTCAATTTCATTTTTTGGCACCAATGCAGCTACCGAGTCAATAACAATAACATCAATAGCGGCACTACGCACCAGCGCTTCGGCAATCTCAAGAGCCTGCTCTCCGTTGTCAGGTTGGGAGATTAAAAGGTTATCAATGTCAACACCAAGTTTTTTGGCGTAAACCGGATCCAGAGCGTGTTCGGCATCAATAAACGCAGCAATTCCATCCATTTTTTGCGCTTGAGCAATAATATGTAATGCTACTGTTGTTTTACCTGACGACTCTGGCCCAAATATCTCAACAACCCTCCCGCGTGGCACTCCACCGACCCCAAGAGCAATGTCAAGCGGCAATGAACCGGTAGGGATAACTTCAACATTCATCTTAGCGGCGGCTTCACCCAGTTTCATAATAGCGCCTTTGCCAAAATCTTTTTCTATTTGACGCATGGCGTTTTCAAGCGCTTTAAATTTATCCATTTCCCGATTCTTCTCAAAGTCTTTTATCTTATCCACTTAATCTAAACCTCCCCCGATAACTCTACCATCATTTTACAAACATTTGTTCGTTTTGTCAATAACAACCTTGTTGCAGGGGAAGCTTAGCATTATCCGTATCAGCGGCCTTTAGCCGGTTCAATATTAATACGGTGACCTTTTATGGTATTTTTATTCATTACTGATAATACACGTTCAGCGACGCTTTCGGGGACTTCCACAAACGTAAATCTATCATAGATATTTATCACACCGATAATGCTACCTTCTATGTCAGCTTCTTCCGCAATAGTGCGGACAATATCTTGGGGCTGGATTTTTTGCGCCCGTCCGGCGTTAATAAACAACCGCACCATACCTGGTTCAGCACCGGTATTGCCAAATTGCGTTTTTTCAATAACCTCCTGTTCCTTGTAACCTTCTTGGAACAATTTCAAAGCCGCCGCCGCAAGGTCAATTGGGTCATAATCAGCCGCTAAATCAGCTATTATATTGCCGTAAATGTCAAAACCGCCCCTGGTAATAGTTTGAATAAGTTGATTCTTAATAACTTCGGTCTGCCGTTCAATAATATCGGCTGGTGACGGCAATTGCCGCCTTAATATGCGTGTCTTGATTTCCTTTTCAATAAGTTTTAACTGCCTATACTCCCGAGGCTGAATAAAAGTAATCGCCACACCTTTTTTACCTGCCCGGCCGGTACGACCAATACGATGAACATATGATTCAGGATCCTGCGGAATATCATAGTTAATAACATGGGTAATATGCTCAATATCCAAGCCTCTGGCAGCAACATCAGTAGCAATGAGTATATCTAATTTGCCATCTCTGAACTTTTTCATGACTCTGTCGCGCTGGGCTTGACTGAGATCGCCATGCAATCCGTCCGAGATATAGCCCCGTGCCGATAAAGAGGCAACCAAATCGTCAACACCTTTTTTAGTCCGGCAAAAGATAATAACTCGGCCAAATGTCTCGGAATCAAGTACCCGGCACAAACCATCAAGCTTATCGCGGGTTTCATAGTATATCTGATCAATAAGCGGCACGGTAAGCTGTTCTTTGCTAATGGTCACCGTTACCCGGTCTCTCATATATTTGTTAGCTAAAGCCATTATTTCTGACGGCATTGTAGCTGAGAACAGTAAAGTTTGACGCTCGGAAGGTACATGCTGCAGAATACTTTCGATATCGTCAATAAATCCCATATCGAGCATTTCGTCAGCTTCATCCAATACCAATATTTTTACGTTATCAAGCTTAATAGTATTTCTGCGAATATGATCAAGCAGCCGACCGGGAGTGCCGATGACGACCTGTACCCCTGACTTAAGCGTCCTGATTTGTCGCTCTATTGCCTGACCACCGTAGATGGGCAGAGTTTTTATCCGTTTAAATTTGCCAATTTTGGCCAGTTCTTCTGACACTTGAATCGCCAGTTCACGGGTCGGTGTAAGCACAAGCGCTTGTATTTGCCTAGCTTCAGTTATACGTTCCATAATAGGTATACCAAATGCAGCCGTCTTACCAGTGCCTGTCTGGGCTTGTCCCAAAACATCATGACCTGCCAGTACTAAAGGGATAGTCTGGCTTTGAATGGGAGACGGCTCTTCAAAGCCCATCTCGGTTATGGCTAATGCCGTTTTTTTGCTTAACGATATATCTCCAAACATAGTTACGATATCTTTCAATATAAAAACCTCCTATAATATAAGCAGATATTGACGCAAATGATTGAGGGCGGCTAAAGCTGTCCGGTGTTTTATATCAGTACGTGTTCCGTTAAAATAATGTTGGTGGCAAACTGTCCCTGCCGGACCATCAATGGCAATATAAACCAGTCCTACCGGTTTATCATTAGTAGCTCCGGTTGGCCCGGCAATTCCGGTAACAGCAATCCCTATCCCAGTAGAAAATTGTTTTCTAATACCCTGGGCCATACTTTCAGCTGCTTCCTGGCTAACAGCACCCTTTACGGCAATTATTTCCTCAGGTACGCCAACACTTGTGATTTTAACCGCATTACTATAACAGACAATTGACCCTATCAAATAGGATGAACTTCCAGGAACGTCAGTAATACGGCTGGTAACAAGCCCACCTGTACATGACTCAGCCAGCGCTATTGTCAAGTCTTTAGCTAAAAGCAGATTACCAACAGACTTTTCCAGAGTTTCATCATCAATACCGAAAACATATTCGTTTATATGTGGACGAATATGGCCTTCAAGTTCATCAATCAACCGTCTGGCTTCAATCTCATTCTCTGCTCTGGCAGTGATACGAACATGAATTTCCCCATTTCTGGCCAACAGCGCCAGAGTTGGATTCGACTGCGACAGGATATATTCCTTGATTTTTTCTTCCAGCGCCGATTCTCCCAGACCATATGTACGCAGTACCTTGGATACTATAACGCCTTGAACACCAAACCGTTCTTTAAGATATGGCACAATTGACATTTCAAACATTGCGGACAATTCATGTGGCGGTCCCGGCAAATGGATAATTACTTTTCCTGTTGTTTGATTTTCAATAATAACCCCCGGTGCTGTACCGCAAGTGTTGTCTACAACTATCGCACCCTCAGGCATCATTGCCTGACGTAAATTATTACCTGGCATACATATGCGGCGCTCGTCAAAAAAGCGTTTTATCCGCTCAGCACTGACTTCGTGCAAATACATTGACCTGTTTAGCAGCGAAGCCGTTACTTCTTTGGTTATGTCACCTTGAGTAGGACCTAGACCTCCGCTGGTTATTACAATATCCGCACGGTCTAAGGCAGTTTTTAGAACATTTTTCATTCGCTCCCTATTATCGCCGACCGTAGTCTGATAAATAACGCTAAACCCTAACTCGTTTAGGCGGGCAGCTAAAAATGGGGCATTAGTATTAACGATCTGACCCAAAAGAAGTTCGGTACCAGTACTAACTAACTCTACAATCATCTCATTCCCTCCCAATACTATGCATTCATTCGCGTCATAAATTGCCAACTCCTCTAAAAACAATGCAATTCTGTCGCGGAAAACCGCTGTTTAACAATTATTTAACAAAATATATTCAATAAGAAAAGCCTTAAAAATTTATGTTTGGAGTTGCCAACAAGTGTATGAAGTTTACTTTCTATCGGACAAAAAATAGCAGAGCTTGGCAGTCTCTACTATTGTAAACCCACATTATATATTATGCAGCCAGTCTCACTTTCTTTCGGCCAACAAATCGTAAGTAAACCCCTGCACAACTTCTGCTCGCACTAGATCTCCCGGCTGTAAATCCGCGGCATCTTCAACATAAATACGTCCATCGACATCAGGCGCTTCCCGGTACGACCTGCCGAACGCAACATCAGGCTGTTCGGAATTATGGCCCTCAATTAAGACTGTGAGTACCCGGCCTTCCATGTCACGGTTTAAATCTTCGGAAATCTGGCACTGTAACGCCATCAGTTCATGATACCGTTCCTCTTTGACATTGTCAGGCACTTGTTGTTTCATGATTCCTGCAGGAGTGCCCTCTTCCTGGGAATAAGTAAACACACCAACCCTCTCAAATTTCTGTTCAAGCATAAATTGTTTAAGCGATTCAAAGTGTTTATCCGTCTCACCCGGGAAACCGACAATAAAGGAGGTGCGGATAACTACGCCGGGAATAGCGACCCGAATTTTGCCTAACAACTTTTCAATGTCGGCACGCTTGTCACGGCGGTTCATTGCCGATAATATTTCATCATCGGCATGTTGGAGCGGCAAATCGATATACTTACAGATTTTAGGCTGATTAGCAATAAGTTCAATAAGCTCGTCATTAAAATATTTAGGATAGCAGTATAATAACCTTATCCAGATAATACCTTCAATTTTTACCAATTCATTAAGTAATGCTGTCAATTGTGGCTCGCCATAACGATCCCGGCCATAGCTGGTAGTATCTTGGGCAATAAGGTTGATCTCTTTTACTCCCTGCTCGGCCAGCCTTTTTACTTCATTCACAACAGATTCCAGCGGGCGGCTGCGGTAACTGCCGCGCACCAGCGGAATTACACAATATGAGCAACAGTTGCTGCATCCTTCAGCAATTTTTACATATGCACTATAAGACGGTGTGGTGGAAATACGCGGCATAGTTTCGTCATACAGTGTATCAGTGTCACCAATGAGCAAAACCCGCTCGCCGGCCAGAACTGCATGAACAGCTTCCATAATCCGGTGCCAAGCTCCTGTACCGACAATTGCCGATACTTCAGGCAATTCATCCAGTAGATCCTGTTGATAACGCTGTCCTAAACACCCAGCTACGATAACACCACGACATTTACCTTCACGTTTGAAATCAGCCATCTGAATAATAGTAGAGATTGACTCTTCTTTAGCTGAATCAATAAAACCGCAGGTATTAACAATTAATATGTCAGCATCATGAGGATCATCGGTAATAGCTATATTATTATCAGACAAAATTCCCAGCATGATCTCGGTGTCGACAAGGTTTTTGGCGCATCCTAAACTAACAAATCCTGCTTTTAGCATTAACTACAGCATCCTCCTCATTTTATCCCCAGACGCACATCCTGTACCCATCGATCAAGCAATTTACGCTGCTGCTCAAGTGTATACATGTCATGATGGTCAAGCAGTTTTATATTTTTGGCAGCATACTCTTTATACATCCGGGTTTCCGGGTTGGTAGGTATAAAATAAAATTTATTCTGCGCCATAACTGAGAATACATCATCTTGAGTCAGCCAATCAATAAAGTGTTTGGCGTTGGCACTGTGACTGGCTCCTCGAACTAATCCCACACCGGTAAGCAAGTAAGCTGTACCATCTTCCGGATAAATAATTTGCACAGGAAAACCATCTCTAGCATAACGCATTGTTTCACTATGAACGGCAACGGCAATATCAACTTCCCCCATACTTGCCATACGCGCCGGAGTTACTAAAAACTTGGCATATTGTACGATATGAGGGTGAAGCTTTTTTAAAAAATTCATTGTTTGTTCCTCACCATTAGCGGCAACCAAAGTATACAAAAGGTTAGCTGCGGCATCGGCGGCGGGAAAGTCAGTTATACTAAGCTTTATTTTAGGATCAAGCAACAAATCTGACCACTTTGACGGTTTTTTGGCTGTAGTTTTTAAATAATCCTGATTGGCAGCGAAAATGATCGGATCATACCAAACGCCTGTCCAATACCCGTCAGTGTCTTGAAATCGACTTGGTATTATATCCGTATATTCAGATTGGTATGGTACTAAGAGCGCGCTATTCCGGGCCTGTTTCAATGTTTTGCGGTTGGCAAGAATTAGGTCAGCTTTGGGCTTTGCTGATTCTTCGATAAGTCTATTGAATAGTTCCTTTTCCGAAAAGGGGGCAATATTAACCCGGACTTTTGCTGCTTTTTCATATTCTTGGGCTAATACAGCTACTTGCTCAACCGGTAGCGTCGTATAAATGGTAATTGTTGCCAGACTGTCTTTGTTTTCTTTTCCTGCATATCCGGCCAAGTAACTAGTACCTACTATTGTCAATATTATTAAAAAAAAGGACATTAATAATATTGGTAGATAACGTTTCATAAGTTGCCTCCATATTGGTTTTCAACCTAGAATAATAGCTAAGGCAAACATATATACTATACCTTTTATTTCTTCTTTACGCAAGTCCAAATTCCTGCCATACAAAAAAAGTCAGATTCGTATTGCAATAAGTTAATAATTACAAAAAAAATACACGGATGCATGAGCCGTGTCATAAATACCAAATTATACTACGATCAACGGAAAACCATGCGTGCTCACAATTGAATTATTCGCGTTAAAAAGCGATATCCGTACATCATAGGTTCCATCATGTGTAAAATCTACATCTTCCAACAAAATGCTATTTACCTGGCGGTAAGTGCTATCCTTAAGTGCAAATGGGCCATTCTCGCCACTTGCCACTACTCGTCCGTCAGGGGCAATAATCTCGGTTTTTTCTTTATACTCTTCCTCAGAGCTGTCGCTGTCAGCACCGCGCCAAATGGTTAAAAGCGTAAACTGCTGAGAATACCCCATAGTATATTGGCTAAATTCATTATAAATGTTATGACGGCCATTGGCATCAGTAGTAACCCCTTCACATAACAACGCCGACTGTAAATAGGGTGTATTATGCTGTTCCATAGATAATACGCCTCCCTCTCTTACTGCTTACTTTTAGTATTACTACCAAGAAATTATCTTATTCTAAAATCCTGGGTAGTATGGTAAAATTAAATAATATGAAAGGAGTTTTAACTTATGACTGATAGGCCCTCCTGGTGGTCATTCCTTCATCCTGACTTAACGCTTAGATTGCTCCTCATTATAGGTTTTTTATTGCTAATCGCGATTGGGTATGGCTTTGGTATATATGATGGGCTACTACGAAACAATTTTCCTGAAGCGCTCAGTTCATTGGCTGCATCACTCTTATATGCTATTCCTGCCTTTGGATTACTAAAACTCAAGCGCTGGGCCCGCTTATTCGAACTGGTACTGTCAAGTATCTTTGTAATAATTGGCTTGATAGTCATGCTTGGCTATAATATAACTATGGGGGTCTTAACAATTGTCCCGCACGGTCTAATTGCTGTTTACCTTTTATCTGACGAATGCCGCCGCGCTTTTAGACTTATAAAAAAAGCAGACTAGGTTTATCTAGCCTGCTTTTTTGCTGTTTTGTTTCTCGTTGGGGTTAAGCGGCGCTGTTTGCCAGGCTTATCGGTCTTCTCAGGCCTCGGTTGCCGGGAACTAAGTTGTTTAGTTTGCGGCGGTCGAATTAAGCAATGCTGCTCATAACCGATTAAATCCCGGCGTCCGGTTTTTATAAGCGCTTCATAAACCAAATCATAGTTTTTGGGATTGCGATACTGCAGCAATGCCCGCTGTAACTGTTTGTCATGGGGAGTTTTAGCAACATATACTTTTTCGTTGGTGAGAGGATTTATGCCTGTATAATACATGCATGTTGACAGACTACCTGGGGTTGGAATAAAATCCTGGACTTGCTCGGGATGGTAGCCGGTATCCCGGAGAAATTCAGCCAGTTCTACAGCCTCTTTAAGACCGGCACCTGGATGACTGGACATAAAATATGGAACCAAATACTGCTCCTTGCCCAAATCCCGGTTAGTTTGTTCGTATGCTTTCTTAAACTTTAAATATGTTTCTTTACCGGCTTTTCCCATTAATTGTGTAACTTTTTGCGAAACATGCTCAGGCGCTACTTTTAGCTGCCCACTAACATGATGTTCACACAACTCCCGTAAAAACTCCCTATCGCCGGCAGCTAACAAGTAATCATAACGCAATCCTGACCGGACAAATACTTTTTTAATACCGGGAATTTGCCTGACCGCCCTGAGTAACTCCAAATATTCGCTATGGTTTGTATTCAAATTTTTACAGGCACTAGGAAATAAGCACTGTTTCCCCCGGCATGTTCCCCTATTAGCTTGCTGTTCGCAAGCAGGCTGGCGGAAGTTAGCCGTAGGCCCGCCTACATCATGAATGTAACCTTTAAAATCAGGTAGTTTTACAAGTTGACCGGCTTCACGCAGTATTGATTCTTTGCTGCGGCTTTGAATTATACGGCCCTGATGGGCATATAAAGCGCAAAAAGAACAACTGCCATAGCACCCACGATGACTGACAATACTGAACTTTACCTCCTGAATGGCCGGCACGCCGCCGGCTGCTTCATAAACAGGATGATATGTTCTTTGGTACGGCAAATCGTATATCTCATCCATTTCCCCGGTAGTAAGCGGCATAGCTGGTGGGTTTTGTACTACATATTGTTCACCATGATTCTGAACTATAGTTTTTCCCCGAATGGGATCCTGCTCTAAATATTGAATCTTAAAAGCGTTAGCAAACTCTTGTTTATTTTTAGCCACATTTTGGTAACTTGGTATTTCAATATAGTCCCAAAGATGCTCAAGCGATTCTGTCCGGTAACAAGTCCCTGGTATATCCCGGATATTTCTAATGCACATGCCCGTAGACAACTGAGTGGAAAGATCTTTTATTTGCTTTTCCCCCATACCATAGATCAAGAGATCAGCCCGACTATCGATTAAAATGGACCGACGAACACTGTCCGACCAATAGTCATAATGGGCAAATCGCCTTAAGCTGGCTTCAATACCGCCAATAATGAGCGGAACATCCTTCCACACTTCTCGGATTCGGTTGCAATAAACAAGTGTCGCCCGCTCTGGCCTAAGTCCTGCCTGACCCCCGGGCGAATAGTTATCGGTACTGCGGTATTTCTTGGCCGCAGTATATTTATTAAGCATAGAATCAAGGTTACCGGCTGAGACTAATACCCCCAAGCGGGGTTTCCCCAACTGTTTAAAGTCACTAGTGGAACGCCAATCGGGCTGGGCAATTATTCCAACCTTGTGACCATATTTCTCCAACAGCCTACAGATAATAGCAGGGCCAAAACTAGGATGGTCAACATAAGCGTCCCCGCTAATAAACAAAAAATCCAGTTGATCCCATCCCCGTTCAACCATGTCTTCCCGGGTCATTGGCAAAAAATCAATCATACCAGGTATTTACCTCGTTTCTATTGTGTAATGCCAGTCAGTGTAAACATTTTTAAAACTACTTGGCCGTTTTCCCCAATTTTCCCCACCGGACTACCATTATATACCAAATCAACCGCTCCAGCGTTGCCGAATTTAGCCGATAGAGTACTGGCAGCTTCCCAGGTCAACGATTCACCGCCCTTGGGAATCCCTTCATAGATCTGCTTGCCGTCTGCTGTAATAGATGTCCAACACGGAGCGCTATATTTAGCCGTAACAATTACCTTGGAAGCAGGTTTTGCCGGTACAGCAGGTTGCGGTTGAGGCGCTGTGGGCAAAACCGGTTGTGGATTAGCCGGGACAGGTTGCTGCTGGGCGGTTGATGGCGGCGGGGTAGGAGCTGGCTTTTGGCTTCCTGATGACCACCAGACTGCAGCAACCACTACCCCGGCGGCAATAGCCGCAATAGTAAGCCAGGTTGCCAGTCTGCTACCACTTTTACCTTGTTGTTTTGCCGTGGGTTCTTCTTGCTGATTAACGGCAGGAGAATTTTCCTGTACTTGTCCCTTACTCTGACGGTATATTTCCATTACTTGTTGGGAGTTAAGACCCAAAAAAGTAGCATAGTTACGGATAAAGCCTTTCAAATACACCTCACCGGGGATAATGGAATAGTTACCTTCTTCAATAGCGTTCAGATACAGCGCTCTAATGCTAATGGCACTTTCTACGTCCTTAATCGACAGGCCTTTTTTTACACGTTCAGCACGTAATATTTCCCCTACTGTTTGCAAAATAACTACCTCCCAAACTGTTGTAAGTATTGGATTATTGTATCTGTAGCTTGCTCCAGGTCATCTGCGTTCACCCATAAATCATACTCAGCCATGTTTGTCTTTTCATAACCATACATTGGATCATAATAATCCACCAGCAATGTCTTTACAACATCCCGTATTTTACCTACGTTAAAATCGTTCAGCAATTGATCGGTTTTTTTGTTGCCCAAACGTTTTCGTAATGACTCGATACTGGCAATTATCGCTGCCTGATTACTGGCGCATACGTCTACATATTCCGCAATTAGCCGGTCTATTCTGATTTCGATATTAGTAGACAACATCAACCTTTTGCCTTGTTTCATCGCATTAAACAAAGCGTCAGGCAGATAGACATTACCGATACGTTTGCTTTCACATTCAACAACTATATAAGGCTGATCGTTCAGCCTTTCTAGCTCAATTAGCAATTCAGCATCAAAATTTTGAGCTGTTGCCGGCCTACCTAAACCTATTTGACCAAAAACCGAACCGCGATGGTTGGCCAGCTTTTCTAGATCAATTACCGGAATATTATGCTCAGCTAACCCATTTATGATTATTGTTTTTCCCGTCCCGGTTGAACCGCAAAGAACAAAAATTTTCGGTTTAACCTTAAAATCCCTCAGCCGGTTTAGAACATATTGCCGGTAAGCCTTATAGCCGCCTAACAGCTGGGAAGCCGCAATTCCCATCATTTCCAGCACACTTACTATCGATTTGGAACGCATTCCACCCCGCCAGCAATAAACGATAACTTTTCGTCCTGCTTTATGTAACTGGCAGGTTTGTCTAACTATTTCCGGAAGCTTAGCTGAAACAATAGTCAGTCCCAAATGCTTAGCTTCTTCGACTCCAACTTGCTTGTATGTTGTGCCGACTTGAGCGCGTTCATCATCAGTAAATAGCGGGATATTTACCGCCTTAGGAATGTGTCCTACAGCATATTCGGCAGGTGAACGCACATCTATATAAATTGGATTATTGAGTGTTACTGCTTCTTCAACTTTAATAACGTTATGCAATTTTATCACCACTACTATTCTACCCTGCCACAAAATGCTATAAGCATATCAATGGCCTATTTCTTAAAATATCTTGCATAAATTTGCTCAGAAGTCATAATAATCTCCCGGGCTTTACTTCCTACATTGGGCCCGACAATCTTCATTTCTTCCATCGTGTCAATCAATCTGGCCGCACGTGTATAGCCAATACGAAACTTCCGCTGTAACATGGATACTGAAGCTTGTCCTGTTTCAAGAACCATACGTACGGCCTCTTCTAACAGCTCATCTTCAAATTGAGGCTGTTCATCTTTATGGCTACCGGCTTCAACTGTAGTAATGCCGTCATTGTATTCCGGTTCAGCCTGATGTTTTATATAATTTACCAAATCTTCGACTTCACTGTCGGCAATAAAAGCGCCTTGTATTCGCAGTGGCTTGGCAGCTCCAACCGGGTAAAACAACATATCGCCTTTTCCCAGCAGTTTTTCAGCCCCCGCCATATCTAAGATAGTGCGTGAATCAACCTGGGATGAAACAGCAAAAGAAATCCGTGAGGGAACATTTGCTTTAATAGTACCGGTTATAACGTCAACAGATGGACGCTGCGTTGCTAACACTAAATGAAGCCCAGCAGCCCGGGCTTTTTGCGCTAGTCGGCAAATTGCATCCTCAACATCGACTGGAGCCACCATCATTAAGTCGGCAAGCTCGTCAATAATAATGACGATCAGCGGCAAACGCCCTTCACGGTGAATATCATTGTATCGTGCAATATCCCGCACCCCAGCGGTGGCAAACACTTCATACCGGCGTTCCATCTCCTGTACTGCCCAGTTTAGAGCTGACGCCGCCTTTTTAGCATCAGTCACTACCGGGGTCAGCAAGTGAGGTATGCCGTTATAATTTGATAACTCGACCATTTTAGGGTCAATCAGCACCAGCTTTACTTCATCAGGGCGCGCTTTAAACAGTACACTGGTTATTAAAGTATTGATGCATACACTTTTGCCTGAGCCGGTAGCTCCGGCAACTAATAAGTGCGGCATTTTAGCCAGGTCAGCAACAATAGGTTGTCCGGCAATATCCTTGCCTAAAGCTACTGTCAGGACGGAAGAAGAGCGTTGAAATTCTTCAGCTTCTAAAACCTCCCGCAGAGCCACACCGGATAATTCTTTATTCGGCACTTCAATACCAATAGCTGCCTTACCAGGAATTGGCGCTTCAATGCGAACTCCTGATGATGCCAGCTTTAGCGCCAAATCATCTGCCAGATTTACTATTTTACTTACTTTTACACCGGGAGCCGGTTCTAGTTCATAGCGGGTAACTGTCGGACCCTGACACGTATTTATTACTTTGGCACTAACGCTAAAACTGTCAAGAGTTTGCTCCAATATACGTGCATTGTCGGAGACCTCCTTTGACACTTTGGCCAACCGCGGCCGGTTCGGTTTCTTTATGAGTGACAAAGGCGGTAACATATAAGTCGGATTAATATCAGTCGCTGTAGGTTGAGTTAGTGTGAGTGGCTGCGGTTCAGGCTGTTCTACTGGCGAAATACATTCAGATATAGTGGAAGCATGATTACTCTCTTTAGTATGTGTAATAGAATTAGACCTCACATCGCGCTGCTGGTCATAAAAAACCGCCTGGTTTTTTATTTCCTCTTGCTCAGACATGATTTCAGTCGAGGCCGCAATCGCCTCTCGGGCTAAAACCAAACTTTCTACCGCTTTCTCTTTGGCATTTAACAGCGCTGCTGCCAACGACCAGGTTGTTGACATTAACACTGCACACAACGCCAAGGCAGCAAGTACAATAATTGAACCATGTACTCCCAATAGTTTGCGCAAAGAAAAAAGCAGCATGCCGCCGGTTAAGCCACCGCCTGAAGCCAGACTGTCAGGCAAGATTTCCTGACCAACGGGGATTCTGATATGGTGATAAATTGCTAAAGACATGACATACAATAGTAATAATCCCCAGAACTTAACCGAATAGACAATTTGGCTTTTCACCATAATGTATCTTAGACCCACAACAAAAAAGACTAGCGGTACAACTATTGCACCAATACCAAAAGTATATTTAAGCATTTTGGCAATAAATATGCCTAACGGCCCGACGTTTAAACCAAGCAAGCTGATTAACGCTAGCAGCCCCCCGGTAACTAGTGTTATGCCAAATAGCTCATGCCGCAATTCAGGAGTTAACTGAGTCAACCATTTAGGCAAAACATACCACCTCTAACTGTATTTTGTTCTACATAATGACTGAAATTCCTTTTATTTTTACGCATATATCGAACAAAAACGCCCTCAGTATGAGAGCGTTTCAATAACCGGTTTATAAGTAATAATTGTTCCAGGTTGCAGATCATTACGCAGGTAGTCGGAAGGGTTGGTAGTAAGCAAACGAACAACGCGGAATTCTTTGGCTGAAACTTTTTCCACCAATACTTTTTGTCCCGAATACTCAATTTCTTCATAAGCAGCAATCGACTGGTTTTGATTAACGAAAATTGCTTCTTCCGGAACAATTGTCCAGAGAATCATTACTGCTTCAGCCCCTTACCTTCTTTATGTTCTTTATACGAGGCAATCAGTTCTTCCAATTTATTCAACGCTTGCGATACACCACCTATTTCATCGACAAGACCATATTTAACGGCGTCTTTACCTACTACCGAAGTACCGATATCCCTGGATAATTCCCCTGTTTTATATAAAAGTTCTTTCCATTTCTTTTCGGTTATGTTCGAGTGGCTTACAACAAATTTATTAACCCGTTCCTGCATCTTTTCGAGATAGTCAAATGAACTTGGTGCTCCAATCACCAAGCCTGTCAGTCTGATAGGATGAATCGTCATGGTAGCACTCTCTACAATGAACGAGCAAGTGGCTGATACGGCAATAGGCACGCCAATACTATGCCCTCCTCCCAATACTATTGAGACTGACGGCTTTGACATGCTCGCGATCATTTCAGCAATGGCCAAACCGGCCTCAACATCTCCTCCTACGGTATTTAGTACTAATAACAATCCGTCAATTTCATTCGATTGCTCAATGGCAACAAGCTGGGGCATTACATGTTCGTATTTTGTTGTTTTATTCTGAGGTGGAAGCACCATATGACCTTCGACTTGTCCAATTATGGTCATTACATGAATGTTTGTCTTAGCTGTTGGTACTTCTGGTGAACCTAACTCCTGAATATTTTCGGCTGGCCCAGCTTTTTTAGCCTGCCGGCTTCTTTTGGGAACCTCAGTCGCAGGCTGGGTTATTTGCGGTTCTTCAGGATTAGTCCCCGGAGGAGCCACTACCGGATTATCGTTAACTATCATTTTTTAGTATCCCTCCAGCTAATAGCTAGTCATTTTTACATCATATATAGTATTGGCTCTGACCGGAATTTCATACAATCAAAAAAAACAGACGACTCTACACCTCAGAATGTATTTTTAAACTATACCAAAAAGCCTCAAGCAGTTTTTCTTTTGTAAACGGTTTAATAATATAGCCGTTTACCCCAAATCCGAGTGCTATTTTTACCGTTTGTGAATCGTGAAGAGAACTGCAGATAATAATTTTGGATTCAGGAGTCAACTGCTTGATATCTTTTAGCGTAGCCAGTCCATTTTTCCGCGGCATGACCACATCAAGCATTATTACGTCATATTTTGTATTTTTGGGAAGCTTTGTTATTTTGCCAATTGCGTCAACACCATCTTCTGCCGTATCAATGTTTTCGATACCAATACTCCGAAGATGCATCATAATAAGTTCTCGACTTATTTTTGAATCATCCACTACCAGTACCCGCATTTATTCTCCCTCCCCTGTAAAAAGCGCAATCCATGAATCAATCTCTCCTACCCAATTTTATAAATGGTATTTTAACTATATCATATCTTGGGTAAAAAGTCCTACTTTTTTTGAAACTTAAGTCCTGTATCGCACCAAAAAACTGCCCATTTACAAAGGAGAAAACTCGTAGGCGATATCCGGTACCACATATTGTACAGTGTTAATTTTTCAGACATATATTACTATTTTATATTGAAATATGGACAAGCAGTCCGATAAAATAGATAATAGTCCGCACCAAACCACTCACAGCTAAAGAAAATTAAATCATTTAGTAAACCTTGACTTGCATAAGAAATCTGGTATCTAAGCTTTTCAAAAGAGGCCTTAAAAAAAAGGAGATGATATTACTTTGTGTCAACAATTAACGGATTATATGATTTCAACTGATAAATCCCTTTTGGATTTTGAGGTAATCTACAGATTTATCTCTTCGGAGTCCTATTGGGGGTTCGGGAGAAGCCGAGAAGTTATGCAGAAAGCAATCAATAACTCCGCTTATTGCTTTGGTGTATATCAGAAAATTGATAACGCAAGAAGACAAGTCGGCTTTGCCCGCGTTATAACTGATTTAGCCACCTTCGGCTATATCGCCGATGTCTTTATTTTGCGCGATTATCGGGGTAAAGGGTTGGGCAGATGGCTGATTCAGTCTATAGTTAACCATCCTGAACTAGCTATATTAAAAAGGCTCGCATTATTTACCAAAACACCGGATTTCTATTATAATGCTAATTTCAAGATTTTTGAGCAGACAGATGAAATTAAATTTATGGAACGCAAAATTGAACAATAGCATCTACTTTGTAGCAAAAACAGGCAAAAGCCTTGGTATACCTAGCTTTATAGCAGGTAATACCAAGGCTTTTCAATTACACTTCCATAATTATCGGCAAGATCATCGGGCGGCGCCGAGTGCGCTCATACAAATACTTGCCTAAGGTATCACGAACATTAGACTTAATAGCAGCCCATTCAGTGACTCCATTTAGCTCGCATTTTTCCAGGGCCTGTTTAACCCGCTCTTTGGCGTCTTCCATAAGTTGTTCTGATTCACGCACATACACAAAACCACGAGAAACAATATCCGGACCGGCAGCTACCTGGCCGCGCTGTTTGTCCATAGTGACAACGACAATTAATATACCGTCCTGCGAAAGTTGACGCCGGTCACGGAGTACTATATTGCCTACATCGCCAACACCTAAGCCGTCGACTAAAACGTTGCCTGATGTAACTTTTCCGGTTATTGCCCCTTTCTCAGTAGTAAACTCAAGTACTTGACCATTTTCTGCAACAAAAACATTTTCCTTAGGCATACCTAGTGATTGAGCTAGCTTGGCGTGTTTAATCAAGTGCCGGTATTCACCATGCACCGGAATAAAAAACTTCGGACGAATAAGGTTATGGATGAGCTTAAGTTCTTCTTGACTGGCATGACCGGACACATGGATGCCGGAAGTTGCTTCATAAACAACTTCCGCCCCTTGACGGAACAAAAAATCAATCGTACGTGATACCAGTTTTTCATTTCCTGGTATAGGTGTAGCTGAAATAATAACGGTGTCACCAGGAATAATCTCAACCTTCTTGTGGTCCGACATAGCCATCCGTGTTAGAGCCGACATTGGCTCACCTTGGCTTCCTGTAGTCAGTATAACAATTCCTGATGAAGGGTAATTATTTATTTCATCAATATCGATAATAACGCCTTCCGGAACGTTTAAATAACCCAATTCTAGAGCAATGCTGACAACATTAACCATGCTCCGCCCGAGTATGGCGACCTTGCGCCGGTGTTTACAAGCAGTATCTATAGCCTGTTGAATACGATGAATATTAGAAGAAAAGGAAGCAATAATGATCCGTTCCCGCGCATTTCGGAAGGTCTCGTCAAAGGTTACTCCTACCGACTTTTCACTAAGCGTATAACCGGGACGTTCGGCATTAGTGCTGTCAGCTAAAAGTACCAATACACCCTGGTCACCTAGTTCGGCAAATTTATGAAAGTCGGTAACTTTACCGTCTACCGGAGTTTGGTCAAGCTTAAAGTCACCGGTATGAACAATGACACCAACAGGCGTTTTTATTGACAGCGCTACCGAATCGGCGATACTGTGGCTTACCCGAATAAAACCAATTTTAAAATTGCCGATTTGAATTTGATCTCCGGGTTTAACAGCATTTAAATTATTAGCAGCAACATTATTCTCCTTCAAACGTCCCTCTAAAATTCCGAGTGTCAAGCGAGTACCATATACGGGTACGTTAAGCTGCTTCAATACATAAGGCAAAGCACCGATGTGGTCTTCATGCCCATGGGTTAATACGATGGCTTTTACAAGGTCACGGTTATCCAGTAAATAGGTAATATCAGGAATAACAAGGTCAATGCCCAGCATATCGTCTTCAGGAAACATCAAACCCGAGTCAATTACAATGATTTCATCACCATAACGGACTACCGTCATATTTTTACCGATCTCCCCCATCCCGCCCAGGGGAATAATTTGTACTTTGTTTGGTTGTCTTGCCAAAAAAACATACACCTCCAACATTATTTAAAATAGTAAAACAAATTAAGTTTTAACCGCCCGTTCATTAACACAAAATAAAAAACCGGCCGTCCTGTCCACTTGTGAATAATTATACCCTATTTAACTGCCGCTGACAACAAGTGGCATGCTTGCTCTGCAATATTATATGCAAATCTTATCTTAGCATACAAAAAGCCCGGCAGCTCTCGCTGTCGGGCAGACTCAATTATAGCGCACCTATTGATGTCATTACCTTTCTAAGCTGTTCAGCTTCAGCGGCAGTAGGCGGCACCAACGGCAACCTTAACGGACCGGCTTTTATACCGATAAGATTAACAGCTTCTTTAATGGGTATTGGGTTTGTTGTAATAAAAATAACTTTAAAAAATGGCAAGAGTTCCAAATGCAGAGCCTGGGCTTTGGCCATATCTCCGTCATAAAAAGCGGCCACCATCTCCTGCATGCGCTTACCGACAATATGTGCCGCCACGCTGATAACTCCGACCCCACCCACGGCCAGTACCGGCAGTGTCAATCCGTCGTCACCGCTATATACTAAAAAGTCATTGGGAGTAATGCGGATAATCTCAGAAATTTGATCGAGATTACCGCTGGCCTCTTTGACAGCCACAATATTTTCTATTTCAGCCAAACGGGCAATAGTTGTCGGTAAAATGTTTGAACCGGTGCGTCCCGGCACATTATACGCGATAAGTGGCAGAGATGTAGACTCGGCAATAGCTTTGAAGTGCTGATAATAACCCTCTTGTGGCGGCTTATTGTAATAAGGACCTACCAGCATAGCGCCGTGTACACCAATTTTTTCAGCTTCTTTGGTTAATTCTATGGAAGCTCTGGTATCATTCGAGCCTGTGCCCGCAATTACCGTAGCTTTATCACCTACTGCTTCCAAAACTGTGGCGAACAGTTTTAACTTTTCCTCTTTGGTCAAAGTTGCGGATTCACCGGTACTGCCGGCAACAACTAATCCGTCCGACCCATTGTTGACAAGATATTGTGCTAATTTAGCGGCTTCAGTATAGTTAACGCTATAATCGTCATTAAACGGAGTTACCATAGCGGTTAAAATTCGTCCGAAATTTCTCACAAAACTCTCCCCCTTACTTAATTTGATAAACCAAATTTCTCATGGAGCGACTTGACAGCAGTTCCCACATCGCTTTGTGGCACAAGCACCGAGATAGAGGTATGAGAGTCTACTGTTTGGAGGATAGCAATTTTGTTGTGTGATAATGCTTCTACAAAACTTGCCATAACCCCAGGTACTTCACGCATTCCGCCGCCAACTACCGATACTTTAGCACAGTTTTCTAAAACTTCAATATCATAGCCCTGACGTTTTAATTCGGCAGCCGCCCGCTCAGCATGATCAGCGCTAATTGTAAACATTATTTGTCCTGGGTGCACATTAATCAGATCAACGCTAACCCCGCTGTCAGCCATAGTCTTGAATACTTTAAAGCTGGCATCACTTGTCATATTCTCATCAAGACTGACTTTGATCTGAACAATATCGGTTAGATATGTTACCCCCGTAGCTATACGGTCTAATACTACCGCTCCGCCGGTATCCTCTTTGGCAATATTGGTGATAAGTGTGCCAGGAGCATCAGAGAATGTCGACTTTACTACCAGTGGAATATTTTTTTGCATAGCAATTTCCACTGCGCGGGGATGAATAACCTTAGCACCTTGATGGGCGAGTTGACAAACTTCACCATAGCTTATGCAATCAAGAATTTTGGCATTATCAACAATTCTCGGATCAGCCGTCATAATCCCATCTACATCAGTATATATTTCTACCATCTCAGCATTTAGTGCCGCCCCCAACGCCGAAGCCGTAGTATCGCTGCCCCCCCGCCCCAAAGTGGTAAATTCGCCATCGGCGGTCATCCCTTGAAAACCGCAAACAACAGGTACTTTTCCCTGTTTTAGCAAGCCTATTATCCGCGTAGGATCACATTTTAAAATACGGGCGTTATTAAAATTTGCATCGGTAACAATACCGGCATAACCGCCGGTAAGCATTACAGCGTCCATGCCAGCGGCCTGTAGTGTACCGGCCATAATCACAGCCGAAATCATCTCACCACAGTACATAATCTGGTCAAGCTCGCGGGCGGCAATATCCTTATACGCCGAACGCGCGATACCAATCAAAGTATCAGTAGCATAAGGAGCACCCTTGCGCCCCATTGCTGATACTACAATTACCGGATTAAAACCTTGATCCCGCGCATTCTCAATCTTGCGCAGAACAAGTTCCCGCACTTCGGGCGACGCCACTGACGTACCCCCGAACTTCTGGACAATTATTCGCATTTTTTACACCTCAAATTAAATTATGTTCGATCATATACTCGGCAATCTGCACAGCATTAAGGGCCGCGCCTTTCCGGATTTGATCACCCACCACCCATAGGTTCAAGCCGTAAGGAACAGTTTTATCGGCACGAATTCGTCCGACAAATACTTCATCCCGGTCAGAAGTATATAGCGGCATAGGATATAACATTTCGGCCGGATTATCTTCGACGATGACACCAGGAAACTTGGCTAACAGTTGTTTTGCTTCTTCCGGAGACAATGGACCTTCCAGTTCGATGTTAATTGACTCGGAATGGCTCCGGTATACTGGCACCCGGACGGTTGTGGCCGTTACCCCAATTTCATAATCATTGAGTATTTTATGGGTTTCATTTACCATTTTCATTTCTTCTTTTGTATAATTTCCTTCAACAAAAACGTCAATTTGGGGTAAAAGATTGAAAGCAATCTGATAATGTTTAGGTAAGCTGGCGCTAGGTAAAATATTAGCTTCTGGCTGGCGGCCCTCGATTACTGCTTTAACTTGATTTGTCAGTTCATCAATTGCCTCTTTGCCGGCTCCTGAAACTGCCTGATAAGTAGAAACAACAATCCGCTTTATTTTAACCGCATCATAAATAGGCTTTAACGCCATGACCATAATAATGGTAGAACAATTAGGATTAGCAATAATTCCTTTATGTGTTTTGATGGCTTCGGGATTAACTTCAGGTACTATCAGCGGCACTTGCGGGTCCATTCGGAAGGCGCTGGAGTTATCAATAACCACCGCTCCCCGTTTGACAGCTTCAGGCGCTAATGTCTTGCTGGCCGAACCACCTGCAAATAAAGCAATTTGCACATCGTTAAATGATTCGGGCTTCGCTGCCTCAACTATATAGCTTTTACCCATAAATTCAATCGTTTTACCGGCTGATCGCTCAGAGGCCAGCAGCTTTAACTCATTAAACGGAAAGTTCCGTTCTTCAATAAGCTTTAAAAATTCCTGGCCAACTGCTCCGGTTGCCCCTAAAATTGCAACATTATACTTTTTCATTAAGACCACTCCCCATAATTGACGTTATCTTGCATTACTTTGCGAAAATTTAGCCCATTATATGCTCAAGACCATAAATTAGACCGTCAACGGTAAGCACTTTTTTGCAAGCCAACACAACTCCTGGCATGAATGACTCCCGCGATATCGAGTCATGACGGATGGTTAATGTTTGGCCCAACCCGCCGAAAATCACCTCTTGGTGAGCAACATAGCCAGGAAGACGTACGCTATGCAGCCTGATGCCTGATACATCTCCGCCACGGGCACCTGTCAGTTTTTCTACTTCAGCAGGATGACCTTGATGCATTTCTCCCCGTACTTTGGCAATCAATTCAGCCGTCCTGAGCGCTGTGCCAGATGGAGCATCAAGTTTCTGGTCATGATGCATTTCAATAATTTCAACATGCGGCAGATACTTTGCAGCTTCCTGCGCTAACTTCATCATTAAAATAGCGCCTATGGAAAAATTAGGCGAAATTATGGCATTAACCTTGGTTGATGTGCACAAATCACGCACTTTACTAATATCGGTTTCTGATAAACCGGTTGTCCCAACTACCGGACAAACCCCATTTTGTATAGCCACTCTAATATTATCCATTACCGCTTCGGGATTAGTAAAATCAACCATAACTTGCGGCTTAGTCTCAGTGATCACTGTTTGTAGATCATTACCCACAATAACCCCGGTTTTTCCAGCACCAATTATATCCCCGACATCAGCAAAATCAGAATTGACGTCCACCGCACCGACAATGCTCAAATGTTGGTCTTTATATACTGCCTTCAAAACTTCACGGCCCATCTTTCCATACGCACCGCATACGATTACTCTAATCAAGCGCTATCCACCTCCTGTTAAATTAAAAACAGCCGGTGAGCGCTTTTCTCCACCGGCTGTCAATAGACAGCAGATTCTGACCATAGGAAAACATATATCTTCCCCTGACCAGATGAGATAGCGCTCCACCAAGTAATGGTGACAGTCTTAAACCTATTTGATATAAGACCAATAAGTAGGCCCGGCAGCCTTGCTTACTTCGGCGGTCGCCCCTTTCCTCTCAGTTCCTCGATGCCACTCTCCCTGAAAGTACTTTTGACTCCCGCACCTCTACTTCATCCTGTACAGGATGTTGCTTATTCATTTTACTCACATTTTATACCAAAGGTTCCAACATTGTCAATAAATATTAAAAATCTGCGTACTTCAGGAAAAAACCGGGAAAATCCCGGTTTTATTTTATAGTATGTGTTTCAACATCAGTGGCGCCGTTTTGACGAAGAATCTGGGCTGCCTGATTAATCTTGGCTGCGTCAGAGCGGATAATTGCCAATGTTCTACCTTTAACTACTTCTTGTTCATAACGTTTGCCTGCTTCAGCTGGAATACCCCAGTCAATAAGTCCACCGGCAATACCTCCTGCTACGGCTCCGCTTAAAGCTGCTGCAATTGGACCTGCGGCAAGTATTGGCCCGACACCGGGAATGGCTAAAGCGCCGGCACCCAAGAGCAGGCCGCCAATCCCGCCTAAAGTTCCGCCTGTCAGCGCGCCATCTGTAATATCGTCTTCAAAATATTCGGTGTCGTGGTAATCGCGGTTTTCTTCCTGCTTATTCTTAGAAACAATGGAGATTTCTTCAGTTGTAAAGCCTTGCGACCTGAGGGCACGGACAGCTTGTTCGGCGTCTGAGCGGGAACCAAAAACGCCAATTACACTTTTAGCGCCTTGAGCACTACTTTGCGTCCCGCCAGTCTGAGTTTGCGCATTTGTATAGCTATTAACCACGGCAGTATCTGACTGACTTGCAGCTTGACCGGTTATTTGGTTATTGCTATAGTTTTTGTTTGTTGCCATAAATAAACCTCCTAACAATTAGTCTAATATATAGGCTAATGTTAGGTTTAACCAGCCTCACATTTTTTATTCCCGGCTTATCTTGAATACATACGTTCGTACGCGTTATTTAAATCAATGATAACAATTTCATCACCAATTCGCCGAATGGCTTGCCATGGTATTGTGGATATTTGGTTATCACCCCAAAAATTAAATATCATCCTGCGTTTTGGCAATATTAAACCGTTAATAACACCGGTTTTACTGTCAAATACCAGCTCACATTCGCCAATTATGCCCAAACGGGCGCCATCGCCTAAATTGATAACTTCCTTGCCAGTCATTTCACTTATCCGCATACCGTCACCTACTTATTGCCAAATATTTTACTAAACATCGGCTGAATAACCGCTAAACCAATAGACGTCATTGCCAGAGGATCAAAAGAAAGTATACCTATCGTTATCCGTTCAGGCAGCTCAATTTTTAAAAATGAAACAATCAGAACCAAGGAAAGATAAACGCCCCCCGCAGTTGACACCAAATCCTGTACCGCATTGGAAAACGGCGAGGGCCTTGGTTCAACTTGCGGCATATTGTCCAAAGATACACGGGAACAGCAGACACGCAGCCAAATTGACCACATGACCACCAGGATAATCAGGACTAACATCGCCCATGCATACATAACCCACTCTCCCTCTCTAACCACATCTCATTAATATATATGGCCATCAGTACTGAGTTATGAGAAAAGCTTCAAGGAGGATACCCTCCTTGAAGCTTCTAGTGTCCGGTACTGCCTAAGCCACCGGTACGGACCGCGCCTGCCGAATCATGGTCAGCTTTCAGATATTTATAAAAAATTCCTTGAGCTATTCTAGTTCCTTTAGTTATTTCCACCAGCTCCGTACCGTGGTTAAATATGGCAATTAAAATATGACCCTCATTATCTGGATTGTTATAATAGTCAGCATCAATAACCCCCTGGCCATTTATCAGACTTAAATTATGCCTTACTGCCAAACCGGAACGGATGTGCACACCAAGGTATTCGTCATTTTCCATGTAAGCTTTGAGTCCTGTTGGTACTAAAGTAACCTTACCAGGAAGTAAAATGGTGTCTTGACCGGCAGCAATATCATATCCGGCGCTCAGCGCCGTCTTACGTACCGGTAAAATAATCCCGCTCTCTTGATACTGTTTAATGATTTCAAACCCTCTAGCCATGATCTCTCCTTATCCATTAAAGACTGAAATTAGTAGTAATACTACCTGAATCAACAGGACCTAAGGCTGTGAAGCATAAGTTTTCAGAAGCAAACATCCGGACAATCATCTGATTGACATCATTCAACATAACTCTATCAATCTTGCTTACAACTTCATCCAGAGGCACAAACTTGCCTAAAGTAACTTCCATTTTGCCAATACGGGACATCCGGCTGCTTGAACTTTCCAAGCCAAGCAGCAAACTGCCTTTTATTTGCTCTTTAGACTTTATCAATTCTTGTTCACTTATCCCACTCTTTATTAGTTCCTGCAAGTTCTCCTTAATCAGCTCTAAAACCTGGTTGACATTGCCGGGACGGGTACCTGCATATATTGTGAGTAAGCCTGCATCCTTATAGTTATTTTGATAGGAATATACCGAATATGCCAGTCCTCGTTCTTCCCGAATAGACTGAAACAGCCGGGAGCTAATCCCCCCGCCCAAAATATTATTTATAATATGCACCGGATAAATTTCCGGATAATCCTGAGGTACACTCAACGTACCCAGACATACATGCACCTGTTCGGTATCCTTGCTGATAATTGTCCGGGTCGGGTTCAGTACTGGCGCTGTCATTGTTAACTTACGTCTTATCCCTGTCAGCCCACTAAAATAACGGATTGCCAGCTCCACCAGAACTTCATGCTCTAAATTACCGGCAGCAGCAATCACCAAGTTATCAGGTGTATAAAAATCCCGATAATACTCTAATACCAAATCACGGTCAAACCGGTTTATTGAATCAACTGTCCCCAAAATATTCCGTCCCAGCGGATGTCCGGGCCACACAGTATCCAGATGAATATCATGCACTAATTCATCTGGCGAGTCTTCATACATATGAAATTCTTCCAATACTACCTGGCGTTCACGTTCAATATCGTCCTCGGCAAACTTTGACGTTAGCAGCATATCGCTTAAAATATCCATTGCCAATTCGGTATGAGAGTCCAAGACTTTCACGTAATAACAAGTATATTCTTTAGCAGTAAAAGCATTGAGCTGACCGCCAATGGCATCCACCGTCTCGGCAATATCCTTGGCCGAGCGCTTGACAGTACCTTTGAACATTAAATGTTCAATGAAATGAGAAATACCGTGGTTATGACTGTCCTCGAAACGTGAGCCTGTTCCAACCCATATCCCCATAGTAACCGATTTAACATAGGGAATAGTTTCAGAAACGATGCGAATCCCATTAGGCAAGACTGATTTTTGATACATAAAATCTCCTTTTCATCAACACCATAATCTAATAAAGAGAGACTTAGCTTCAGGTGGGGTTTTTACCCCATCTGAAGTTTAGTCGAACTTATCCAGGGACTTAGCCGCTCTTAACTCCCACTTGTAGAAGATGGGAGTCTTAGAGCGGCTTGGTCATCGGATAAAAAATAATTTGTCAAGTTAATTATATTCCATATTATATCTAAAATTGCAAAAGAAAAAAACAGAGATATTCGATTTAACGTTTATCTCTGTCTTAAATAAATAAATTATTAGTTTAGCTGTTAAAGTATTTTACTATCCCATTAAAAATACCCTGGGCCATTTTGTTTCGATAGCTATCATCCTGGAGCATCTGAGCTTCCTTGGCGTTAGTCACAAAGCCCATCTCAACAAGAATGCTAGGCATTGTGGTATTGCGAAGCACATAGAAAGTAGCTGGAGAAGTGCCTTTATCTACAGCGCCAGTTTCTTTAACAATACTGTCTTGAACCTCAAGTGCCAGTTTGGATGATTTGCCACTTGGGTAAAAAGTCATAGCACCGTAAATTGACGGGTCAGGGTTAGAGTTAGAGTGGATACTAACAAACATGTCTGCTTGGTTGCTTTTAGCAATATTAACCCGTGCCTCCAGTTCTTGTCCAAGACTACTGTCTTCCGTTGCCACGGTACGGTCGGTTTCCCTGGTCATAATTACTTTGGCCCCGGCCTTAACCAGCTTGTCCCTGAGTTTTAGGCTAACTGCCAAGTTATTGTCGGACTCCCGGGTGCCGTTGGCAACTGCGCCAGGATTGCTGCCACCATGACCTGGGTCGACAACAATAACTTTGCCGCGCAATACACCGCTGTCGGTAATAGGATCATTGGGTTCTTTTGACGGGAGCGGTATTACCCTCACCGGATTGTCCGGTGTAGCAGTCCCGGCTTTGCCCCCCCCAAAAATGTTCAATATCGGTCCAAGAATCTTATCAAATAATAGGCTGAACAGTTTATCAAACACATTAGAACCGCCTGAACTGACATCGTTCGAAGGTACAGTCGAAGCGGCCAGCGTGCCAATAACGCTGTCCAAAGCTGCTGCATGACTTACTTGCACTGGGCCTAAGATGTTTAACACCAAGACCAAAAGCATGACTAATGACAATATCTTTTTATTATACACTGCTAACCTCCCGTGTTATTTTTTTATTTCTTAAGGAACTTGTCCCGCAGCACCGGCCAAAAAGCCGGATCTTCTTCGCCAAGTTTCCACATGGCGGCGCCGGCAATATCATACTTGGTAACAAGCGCCAGCTTGTACTTCAAGCTTTCACTGTTTTCAAACCAAATGGTATGAGCCGTGCCGTCATTGGAGGTATAGCTGAAGTATGGGGATTTGGATGCATCATCCCACTTCACTGCTGCACCATAGCGCTGAGCCAAATCCATGATCGGCTTAAATTCTAATGACTGAACACCGTTGGCCGACCAGTCATAGCCATATGCGGCAATACCAAGATATAGCTTGTTTTTCGGGATATATTTCAGAGCATACTTTAAGCTGTTTTCCACCCAACGAATGTCTGCAATTGGACCTGGACCACTCCACATGCCGTGATTATCATAAGTCATAATCATAATCTTATCGGCATATTTTGCTAGCTCGGCATAATCATACGCTGCCGCAACATCATTGCTCTCGTCCTGTTTTGGGAAAACATCAATAGACACAATATAGCCCTGAGGCTTTAGGCGGGCGGAAAGCTCCCGCATAAACGCCGTCAAGTTATCCCGGTCTTCGGCAGGCACCATTTCAAAGTCAATGTTAATGCCATCGAGGTCATACTTTTTAATATAAGCCTCAAGGTTGTTAATGGTTGTAGTCCTGAGCGCAGGAGTTGCCAGCACGGTGTGAACAGGTGGGGTTGCACTGTCTTGTTTGGCGTTATTGACCAAAAGCAATGTTGTTATGTTGTTTTGGTGGGCTGTCTTAACCACTGAAGCATGATCATTGCCACCACGGTCATTAATTGTACCGTCTGCCTGCATTGTGGCCCAGAACGGCGCAATAGTCTTGATTACATCGGCATTTTTCACCATGGAATTATAAGAAGAAACATCTGTGTCCCACCACTCGGCATAAAACCCGACAAATTCTTTCGACAAAGCATTTGACAGCCCGTTGGCCGGACTATCTTTGGTAGGTCCGTCTGCCGGGCTATTAAACGCGCTTCCTAGAAACTTGCTCAGCACCAAACCAAGCAAAATATCTATCAAGCCTTTACCGGTCCCCATGTTAGTGAGTCCGCTAGAATCATTGGAACCAGTAGTTTGTCCCAACAAATCCGACACTGAGAAGGCGTATGCAGGAGTAACAGGCAACATAATGGTGATTGTAAAAACCGTCATTATTAGTAACGACATTAATTTTTTATACTTGTTCATGATTCAGCCTCCATTCCAGCAAACAAGTATGATAACTAAAAGTTATCTTCTTACGTAAACAATATACTACCACACATTGCAGGTTTTAGGCAATAAAAAAAAGCAGACTTTCGTCTGCCTATTTTTGTTATTTAAGTATATCAGATACCGTAGTAATTGTATATCCTCTGTTTTGTATATCTGTCAATAGTCCGGGCAAAGCCCGGGCAGTTGGCGCTGTCGGGTGCATTAGAATAATTGCGCCATTATGAAGTTTTTTCAGCACCCGTTCTTTTAGCACTTCCGGCGGTGGCCGTTTCCAGTCAACAGTATCGATACTCCACATAATGGTAGTATAGTTTAGTTCCTGGGCAGCCAGCAATACAGTATTATTGTACTCGCCGTAAGGCGGAGCATATAAGTTAGTTTTTATTCCGGTAATATTAGCTACCAGTTCTTCTGTGCGCAATATCTGTTCCTTATTTTTTTCTTTGCTCAAATTGTTTGGATGCGGATGGCTATAAGTATGATTACCCAGTTCATGTCCTCGATTGGCTAAGTCTTTAAGCATTTCCGGATATTTATTTGCCCAGCTGCCGCCAATAAAAAAAGTGATGTGCGTGTTATGCTCATCTAAGGTTTTAAGCATGTCCGGAAGATACTCCTCCCCCCAAAACACATTACACGCTAGAGCAACTTTGGGCTGCGCCGAATTACCATGGAAAACCGGCGGCGGCACTGACAGCGACTGTGTAATAACGACCAGTGGCTGGAGATTGCCTGACAGCATAGCTACAGTCATAAATACACCAACAGCAAAATATACATACCAGCGGCGAATTTTGCTTACGACTACCACTTTGCACTGCATTCGAATCACTCCTGCCTGCAAATTGCATATAGTAAATTGTATTAGTGCAGACATTAATTTATGAGTAAAATAAAGAAAACATAAACCAGCTCACCCAGTTTATGTTCTCCACCTTTACTTATTTACTATTGATCGCCGCCTTCAGTACGAGGCTCCCGTGGCTCGGCTTTTAACAATTCTTTGCGTGATAAATTAATGCGTCCCTGACGGTCAATCTCAGTCACTTTTACCATGATTTCATCACCAGGTTTAACGACATCTTCAACTTTAGCAACTCGTTCCCGTGCCAATTGCGAAATATGTACAAGTCCTTCCTTGCCAGGAAGAATTTCCACGAACGCGCCAAAATTCATCAATCGGGTAACTTTCCCCATGTAGATACCGCCAACTTCAACATCACGCACCAGAGTTTCAATAATGCGGACTGCCTTTTGCCCGGCTTCGACATCAACGGCAGCAATAAATACTTTGCCATCATCCTCAATATCAATGGTAACACCGGTTTCTTCAATAATTTTTTTGATGGTCTTGCCACCGGGGCCAATAACATCGCGGATTTTATCCGGGTCAATTTCCATCGTAATAATACGGGGCGCATAAGGCGACAGTTCTTTTCTCGGCTCGTTAATAACTTCAAGCATTTTGCCCATAATGTGCATCCGACCGCGTTTGGCCTGTGCCAAAGCATCTTCAAAAATTTCTTTGGTGATACCCGATATCTTCATATCCATCTGCATAGCCGTCACGCCATGAGCAGTACCAGCAACTTTAAAATCCATATCGCCGAGAGCGTCTTCCATACCCTGAATGTCAGTCAGGATGGTATAGTTATCACCGTCTTTTACCAACCCCATAGCTACACCTGACACCGGCGCTTTTATTGGTACACCGGCATCCATCAATGACAATGTACTGCCGCATACGCTGGCCATTGAAGTTGAGCCATTGGATTCTAATACTTCCGAAACTAACCGAATGGTATACGGAAAATCGGCTTCGGAAGGAATTACAGGTAAGAGCGCCCGTTCAGCCAAAGCTCCATGGCCAATTTCACGGCGCCCAGGGCCACGGGACGGCCTAGTCTCACCCACACTGAACGAAGGGAAGTTGTAATGATGCATATACCGTTTAGATTCTTCAACCCCAAGGCCGTCAAGAATCTGTTCATCACCAATAGCGCCTAATGTAGTGACAGTAAGCACCTGGGTCTGTCCACGCGTAAACAGTCCTGAACCATGAGTACGGGCAAAGAGTCCGACTTCACAGGTAATGGGACGCACTTCTTCAATCTGGCGACCATCTGGGCGAATTTTATCCACGGTAATCATTTTCCGGACAATTTCCTTAAGAATCTTTTGAATCATGTTGCCAATATCTTTTTCGTTATCAGGATAAATGGCCAGAAAATACTCTGTGGCTTCGTCTTTCACCTTTTTAATGTTTTCTTCGCGCTCAAGTTTGTCCGGGTTAGATACAGCTGCCTTTAGTTTATCAGTTATGTATTCACGCACAGCAGCGTCGATGTCGGCCGGAATTTCGTAAAGTGGCTTCTCTTTTTTGGGTTTGCCAATTTGAGCAATGATGTCTTCCTGAAAAGCCACAATTTTCTTAATAACATCATGACCAAACAAAATAGCTTCTAGCATGGTTTCCTCAGGCAATTCATTTGCTCCTGCTTCAACCATCAAAATAGCATCTTTTGTACCAGCTACAGCCAGATTGAGGTCGCTTTTTTCTTGTTGATCAACAGTAGGATTTAAGATAAATTGATTATCAATAAGACCAACGCGAACTCCGCCAATTGGTCCATTAAAGACGATATCCGAAATCCCCAAAGCACACGACGCGCCAATCATAGCCGGAATGTCAGGCGGATTATTCTGGTCAACCGACAATACGGTAGCCACAATGTGAACATCATTTCGCAGACCATCGGCAAATAGCGGACGAATAGGCCGGTCGATTAAACGACCAGCTAAAATAGCCGCTTCACTCGGACGTCCCTCTCGTTTGATAAATCCACCCGGAATTTTCCCTACCGAATATAAGCGTTCTTCATAATCGACTGTTAAGGGAAAAAAGTCGATACCCAACCGGGGCTCAGCCGATTGAGTCGCAGTTACCAGAACAGCGGTATCGCCATAGCGTACCAACACGGCGCCATTGGCTTGCTTGGCCATTTTGCCTGATTCAATGACCAAGGTCCGGCCACCTAGCTCCATCTGGAATTTTTCCATATTTTGTTTTCCTCCTCTGTAAACCCCTTTTCTTTTAACAAAGATTAACTGTTCGACATTTTTCTTATTATTCCCTTTTTTATTTTGCTTTAACCTGGAAAATAAATAAAAAAAGCGGAAAATCCGCTTTTTTACTTTCTTAAGTTAAGTTTTTCCAGAATTGAACGGTAGCGTTCAATATCGTTTTCACGCAGATAGTTCAAAAGACCTCTGCGTTGACCAACCATTTTTAACAGTCCCCGGCGGGAGTGGTGATCTTTTTTATGCTCTCTTAAATGCTCGGTCAAGTAGTTGATACGTTCAGTTAAAATAGCAATCTGAACTTCAGGAGACCCGGTATCATTTGCATGTACACGATATTTTTCAATAAGTTTTTGCTTATTTTCAGGCGTCAACACAATGGTTCACCTCCTTTTATTGCTTTATCCCCGTTAGCCAAGACGACCGTCGGAGACTCGATCATCCTCGCTATGGTTAATTGAGTGATTTAATCACTGTATCATATTTTACCATAAACTCTATGCTGTGTAAACCTTGATTAGCAGTGAAAATAGCGTTTCCGAGCAAATTCGATATCAGCAGCCATCTGTTGCCGTAGTTGCTCTACACTGGCAAACGCTATCTCACCGCGAATACGGTCGATAAATTGTACTTTTAATATCTGTCCGTAAATACTTCGGTCAAAATCTAAGATATGCACCTCAATGCGTCGTGTTTGCCTAATAAATGTCGGATTGTTACCAATGTTAGCAACCCCCTTATACTTGACTCCGGCTTCATCAATGGCATATACAGCATAAACGCCGTCAGCTGGAACCAAAAGACCTGCAGGAATTGCCAGATTTGCAGTAGGAAAACCTAGTTTGCGTCCCCGCTGGTCGCCTTTGATAATTTTTCCGGTAATGGCGGCAGGCCGTCCAAGCAGATCTGATGCCTGTTTGACAGCACCATCAGCAATAAGTTGCCTAATGGCCGTACTGCTTACAACAATCCCCTTCACCCCCACCATATTTACCACATCAACAGTAAATCCATGCTTAGTACCGGCAGTTGTTAATACCGAAGGAGTGCCCGCCCCCCGGTAACCAAAGGTAAAGTTTTCGCCAACTATAACATGCTTCAGATTAAGATTACTAACTAGCATTTCAACAAACCGTTCGGGAGTTAACTGTAAGAATCCAGGAGTAAACGCAATATTAAATAATATGTCTACGCCAAGCCCTGCAATTAAATCGACTTTCTCCTGATTCGTTATTATTAGAGGTGGACAGCGTTCAGCATCAATAACAGCAAGTGGATGATTGCTAAAAGTAAACACAGCGCTAATACAGTTTTCATTTTTTGCCTGACTAACAGTCCGCGAAATAATTTCCTGATGTCCTAAATGAATGCCGTCAAAAGTTCCTAAGGCCATATAAATGCACGGATACTGCTGCAGGTTTTCTATCCGGGTAAAAACTTTCATAGTATTTCTGTTTCTCCTCATAACCGCCTGTATGAAAAGTCCGGTCCATTACTAGCCCGGACTAAGTATTTTTACCGGTGCCAGCATTGCACGACCTTCAGCCTGACATATCTCCCGGCCGATACCAATAAAATTGTTCTGCTTATCATACATTTTTATTAAATCGGCACCTGTTTTTTCGCACTGAATACTGCGCCCGTTTTTTACTGCCAAAGAATCTTGCTCAGATAAAATTATAGCAGGAATATGAGTAAGAACGCTATCCGCGTTTTGAATAGCTTGTTCTTTTCGGGCGATAATTTCTTCGAGCGTTAATGACTGGTTCAAATAAAAGTTGCCAACTCGCGTTCTGACTAAAAAGCTCATTACTGCCAAACAGTTTAACCTGCGGCCAATATCAGCACATAACGTCCGAATGTACGTTCCTTTAGAACAGGTTACGTCAAACACAATACCTTTTTCGCACTCTCTGACAAGCGCAATATTGCTAATTACAATTTTTCGCGGTTTACGCTCAACAGTCTGTCCCAAACGCGCTAGTTCATACAACTTTTTGCCATCAACCTTGATCGCCGAATACATGGGCGGAATTTGTTCATTTACGCCAATAAATGAAGCTAATACTTCTTTTATTTTATTCGCTTCAGGTCGGGTATACGGTTGACTGGCAATAATTTGACCTGTGTCGTCACCAGTATCGGTCGCAAAACCAAAAGTAATCTCGGCACGATAACTCTTGTCAGCATCGGCCAAATATTCAATAAGCCGGGTGGTGTTACCTAGAAATACCGGCAAAACCCCCGCAGCCGCAGGGTCCAAGGTGCCCGCGTGGCCAACGCGTTTTATGCCGTATTGCCTCCGAACAAAAGACACAACATCATGTGATGTCATGCCTGGAGGCTTTAGTACATTAATGATACCGTTAGGCATATGTTGCTCCCCTACTATGGGATAATTGCCTTTTGGCAGCCTCAATAACCCGGGCTTTAACCTGGTCAAGCTGTCCGGTTACAGTACATCCGGCAGCACGGGCATGACCGCCGCCGCCAAAAGATAGGGCCAGTTGGCTAACATCGGCTGTGCGTGAACGCAAGCTAACTCGAACATTATTATTATCAACTTCTTTGAACATAATGGCTATTTCGACACCATCAATGTTACGGGGGTAATTAATAAAACCCTCGGTATCCTCTTTAAGCTCTGACACTATATCCTGTTTTAGTGTCAATGTCGCTATTTGGCCGGCAGGGCCGCCGTCAATTATCTCCAGCGTTTCGAGTACTTTGGGCAAAGCTTCAATAACAGCCCGCGGCTTAATGTCAAGATGTTCGGATATAATATGAGGCTTTGCTCCTAAGGCCACCAGCTCAGCAGCAAACTTGAGCGTATCGGCTGAAGTATTAGCAAACCGGAAAAAACCGCAATCAGTAGCAATTGCCGTAAACAGTGCCGTGGCCATATCAGCCGTAATATCAGCATTAACTTCATTGAACAGCTTTAGGATTATTTCCCCGGTAGCCGCTGCCTGACTGTCTATATACCAATAGTCAGCAAATTTAACATTTGATATATGATGATCCAAGTTAAGGATTGGCGCTTTAACAACAGTACTGACCTTACCAATTCGGGATAAGTCACTGGCATCAAGTACTACCAATAAATCCGCGTGGCTTTCCGGGCTCGCCGGCTTCTCTATCTTCTCCCAGCCTGAGAGAAACTTATAAGTTCTGGGTATTTCATCGTCAAGCAACATTCGTACTTGTTTCTTTTGAGCTGACAAGTATGCGTAAAGCGCGAGCAGCGAACCCAAAGCATCACCATCAGGACTGATATGAGTTGTCAGCATAATACTTTTTGCTTGATCTAACAACTGTGCACTGCGAGCGATTGACACTTCCATACCGTTACAGATTGCCTTCTTCCTGCTTGATTTTAGTAATTAGTTCCTGGATACGCGCACTGTATTCAAGCGACTCGTCAAGGTGTAGCGTAAGCTCGGGTGTAAACCGCATGCGAATGCGCTTACCGATTTCTGTGCGCATATAACCTAAAGAGTGAGTTAAACCAGCCCATGTTGCCGCTTTTTGCTCATCGCTGCCCATCAGACTGATATATATTTTGGCACTGCGTAAGTCACCTGTAACTTCTACCCGGGTAACCGTCACAAAACCAATACGGGGATCTTTAAGTTCAGTCAAGATTATCTGACTAATTTCTTGCTTAATGAATTCCTGGACTTTTTCTACCCGTAATTGTCCCATCGTAATTCCTCCGCTATTTCAAAACATATGCTTAAGCCCGCGGCGCGACTTCTTCCATTGTAAATGCTTCAATAATATCGCCCTCTTTAATGTCGCGGAACTTTTCAATCGTTATGCCGCACTCATATCCTTGCGCGACTTCTCTAACATCATCTTTAAACCTACGCAGTGATTCAAGTTTTCCTTCATGGATAACAATGCCGTTTCTGATAAGTCTGACTTGGGCTGTACTGGTTATTTTCCCTTCAGTTACATAAGAGCCGGCAACAACAGTTTTAGGAATAGAAATTACCTGCCGCACTTCGGCCCGTCCTAAAATTACTTCTTTGAACTCAGGGGCCAACATGCCAGTAATAGCGGCCTCAACATCATTAATTGCATCATAAATAACCCGGTAAGTCCGGATGTCGATTTTTTCACTGTCAGCGGCTTTCCGGGCATTGCCGTCAGGGCGGACGTTAAATCCGATAATGAGGGCATTTGACGCTGCAGCCAGCATTACGTCTGATTCATTAATAGCACCGACACCCGCATGAACTATATTTACCCGGACTTCTTTATTTTTGATGTTTAATAATGACTGGCGGAGTGCTTCTATTGACCCCTGAACATCAGCCTTAATGACAATATTGAGATCTTTCAAATTACCTTCCTGAATCTGTTTAAATAAATCGTCAAGCGAAACTTTCTGTGACTGTTTAATTTCTTCAGTACGTTTTTTGGCCATCCGTTTTTCAGCTACGGCCCTAGCTGTCCGTTCGTCAACAGCTACCAAAATATCCCCGGCTTGAGGAACATCTGCCAAACCAAGCACTTCCACCGGGGTAGCCGGTTCGGCTTTTTTTACTTTCTCACCCCGGTCATTAACCATTGCTCTCACTTTACCGTAGGCGGTACCGGCTATGATGGAATCCCCTATTCTAAGCGTACCCTTCTGCACCAGAACGGTGGAAACAGGACCGCGCCCCTTGTCAAGCTTTGCTTCAATAATTGTCCCGTAAGCCAATCGATTAGGATTGGCTTTGAGGTCAAGCATCTCAGCTACTAACAAAATCATTTCCAAGAGGTCACTTATTCCGGTTTTTTGGTGGGCAGAAACCGGAACCATGATTGTATCGCCACCCCATTCTTCGGGGATAAGCTGATATTCAGCCAGTTGCTGCTTTACTCTATCAGGATTTGCGCCGGGACGGTCTATTTTATTTATCGCCACAATAATCGGAACTTTTGCCGATTTAGCATGATTGATAGCTTCGATAGTCTGGGGCATTACACCATCATCGGCAGCAACCACCAAAATAGCTATATCGGTAACTTGAGCGCCGCGCGCACGCATGGCGGTAAAGGCTTCATGCCCGGGAGTATCTAAGAAAACAATCTTCTTTCCTTGGCACATAACCTGATACGCGCCAATATGCTGAGTTATGCCGCCTGCTTCCTGAGAAGTAACGTGAGTCTGCCGTATAGAATCTAACAGTGATGTTTTCCCATGGTCAACATGGCCCATAACGGTTACAACCGGAGGGCGGTAAACCAAATCTTTTTCTTCGTCTTCAATTTCAGGAATTTCAGTAGGATCTTCTTCCGGTGGAATTGCTTCAACATCAACGCCGAATTCGCCACCGAGTATGCTGGCAGTGTCAAAATCAACTTCCTGATTAATGCTGGCCATAGTTCCCAACATCATCAATTTTTTAATAACTTCGCCAACTTCCCGGCCCATTTTTCCGGCAAGTTCTTTAACAGTAATGGATTCGCCAATTTTAATACTCTTAGGCTTAGGCATTTCAGCTTTAGGCTGGGTAGACTGATTTCTGCCAGGCTGCTGCCTATGCTGGTTAGAACGCTGTTGGAAATTCTTATTCCCGTGGCCTGTGCCGCCGTTATTTCTTGAATTATTATTAGCTGAATGACGGTGGTTATTTGAGAAGTGTGAATTTTGTTGTTGTCCTGCAGACCTGTTATCCATACTTACTGGTCGATGATTTGATTGCGGACGTTGCTGATTAGACTGCTGAGCAGCTTGAGAGCGTTGCTGCTGAGTGTTATTGTTAGGCCGGTTTTGTTGTTGCTGGTTATTATTGTTAGGCCGGTTTTGTTGCTGCCGGTTATTATTGTTAGGCCGGTTTTGTTGCTGCTGGTTATTATTGTTAGGCCGGTTTTGTTGCTGCCGGTTATTATTGTTAGGCCGGTTTTGTTGCTGCTGGTTATTATTGTTAAACCGGTTTTGTTGCTGCCGGTTATTGTTGTTAGACCGGTTTTGTTGCTGCCGGTTATTATTGTTAGACCGGTTTTGTTGCTGGGTATGTGAAGGTATATCTTTTGATTTTAATGTATCACGATTTTCTAGTTTAGCTGCCGGCTGAACTGGCTGATCTTCCTGACCGGCGCGATCAGCTCCAGTTGCTTCCGGTGCCCCTGTTTTACGGGCAAAGGCTCGTTCAATTGCTACTTTGGCATCTTCCTCGACGCTACTCATATGATTTTTGGCAGCGATATTGTGGCGTCCTAAAATATCTATGATAACCTTGCTGGTAGTATTATATTCCTTGGCTAATTCATATACTCTGTATTTGGACATTGATCCACCCCCATTTTCTTTCTCCCCCACGGCAATACTTACTCTTTCAGAGCCCTAATAAGCGGTTTGATAAACCCTTCATCAGTAACGGCAACCGCAGCTCGTAATGCTTTGCCGATAGCGCTACCTAACTGTTCCTTGGACAATGCGCTGTAAATAGCAATATTTTTATATTCTGCCTGATACTGATACTCTTTTTTGGTACTTTCCGATGCATCACTGGCAATAATAAGCAATTTAGCTTTGCCGGATTTTATAGCACCCTGCACAGCAAAATCGCCTGATACTACTTTACCGGCTTTTTGAGCCAGCCCCAGAACTAGCATGAACTTTTGTTCATTCATTCGACAATCCCGGCTCTAAGAGCATTATACACATCATCACCGATTTGGTGTTTAAGCGCCCGTTCCAGTCGTTTTTCTTTAAAAGCTTTGGTCAAGCACTGTTCACTGCGGCACATATATGCACCCCGCCCGGATTTCTTACCGGTAGGATCAAGTACAACTTCTCCTTCTGGCGTCCTGACAACCCTCAGTAATTCTTTTTTAGATTTCATTTCCTGGCAGCCAACGCACATCCTGAGAGGAATTTTTTTCGGCTTCACACTAATTCCTCCTGCAATGGATTGGGAGAAAACGCTGGTGACTGAGCAGCCTGTGATTCGCTCTTTATATCAATTTTCCAGCCAGTGAGTTTTGCAGCCAGCCGGGCGTTTTGGCCTTCTTTGCCAATCGCCAATGACAATTGGTAGTCTGGCACAACTACTCTTGACATTTTTTCGGCTTCCTGAACCTCGACCGAAACTACTTTAGCCGGACTTAGGGCATTGGCTATATATTTCGCCGGATCAGCGTTCCATTTGACAATATCTATTTTTTCACCTTTAAGTTCATTGACAATGGTCTGTACCCGCATTCCTTTATGGCCTACGCACGCCCCTACCGGATCAACGGTTTCATCCCTGGAGTAAACGGCAATTTTAGACCTTAGCCCAGGTTCACGCGCTACCGATTTTATTTCAACAACTCCATCGTGGATTTCCGGCACTTCTAATTCAAACAGACGCTTCAAAAGGCCGGGATGCGTACGAGACACCAGTATTTGCGGCCCTTTGGTAGTTTTTTTAACTTCAACTATATAAGTTTTTAGCCGGTCACCGTGTTTATATATCTCATCAGCAATTTGTTCAGATGGTGCTAAGATAGCTTCGGCTTTACCCAAATCAATGAATACATTTTTTTGCTCAATCCGCTGGACAATACCTGTTACAATATCGCTTTCCCGGTTAGAGAACTCCTCATAAATCATTCCTCGCTCAGCTTCCCTGATGCGCTGAACAACAACTTGCTTAGCCGTCTGGGCGGCAATACGGCCAAAGTTTTTAGGCGTAACCTCAAGTTCAACTATATCGTCAAGCTCATACCGCGGATCAATCATTTTAGCTTCATTCAATGACAGTTCAAGACGCGGGTCGCTTACATCTTGAACAACATTTTTCCGGGCATACACATGTATTTCTCCAGTACTCCGGTCTAATGATACCCGCACATTCTGCGCCGAGCCGAAGTTGCGTTTATACGCTGAAATCAAAGCAGCTTCGATAGCGTCAAACAGTACTTCAGGCGCAATACCTTTTTCTCTTCCCAGTTGTTCAAATGCTTGCATAAATTCTGCATTCATAAACATTCCCCCTATTCAATTTTCAGTGCTTTAAAACTCAATATGTAACCTTACTTGCGCTACTTTATCGCGTGGAACACTCAAGGGTTGCCCGTCGACATCAATACAGATATCGTGGCCAACCGCTCCAAGCAACGTTCCTACAAGCAACTTTTGACCATTGATAGGCTCATAAGTTTTTATCTCTACTTTATCACCGGCATGGCGGATAAAGTCGCGTTCCTTTTTTAGCGGGCGGTCAAGGCCAGGAGAAGAAACTTCAAGATAGTAGTGACCCTTAATTAAATCAAGCTCATCCAGCTTAGCTTCCAGCCGTTCGCTCACCCACTGGCAATCGTCAATCTCAATCCCTGTTTGTTTGTCGAGAAAAACCCTTAGATACCAATCGCGTTCTTTAACATATTCAACATCGACCAGTTCAATTTGGCTGTCAGCAATAATATCGGAAACAAGTTTCTCGACAACTGTTTCTATTTTCTCTTTAGACATGACTTGTTGACACCTCCGGTAATGGCTGCTCAAACGCCGCCATAACAGTCTCTTACTTTTTATTGTTACCTGATATGTTACCCCTCATACCCTAATTATGGTAATGATGAAAACTATCAGCAGTAAAATAAGATGAAAGAGTGGGTGCCGGTACCCACTCTTGAAAAAAGTCCAATACTTTTATACTTCAATTATTATACCATTGAAATGGCAATCTTACAACCAGCTTTAGTCAATTTGATAAAAATCACGCAAATAGCATAATTTGATCGGTATCGTCCAAACCTTCTAAACAACCGTGGTTTTTTAAGATATCAATAACTGTTTTGGAAACCCGGCTGCGTGAACGTAAATCTTCAATTGAAGAAAAAGGCTTATCCTGCCGGACGGCTACAATACTTTGAGCGGCGGATGCTCCTAACCCTTGTAGCGCAGCAAGTGGCGGCAGCAGCCCGTTATCAACAATCTGAAATTTGGTAGCATCAGATTTGTATAAGTCTACTCTGTGGAAGACAAAACCGCGTAAATACATCTCAAGCGCCATTTCCAATATGGTCTGGATACTTTTTTCTTTGGCTGACAGTGTATTTCCTTTTTGTTCCAAAGTAGCAAGCTCTGTTTTGAGCGTTTTTTCGCCTTTGACAATCAGATCGGCATCAAAGTCGTCGGCTCTGACGGTGAAGTATGAAGCATAAAAAGCCAAAGGATAATGTACCTTACAGTATGCTATACGGAAAGCCATCATGACATAGGCCACAGCATGGGCTTTAGGAAACATATATTTAATTTTTTGGCAGGATTCAATATACCAGTCAGGCACGTTTTTTGCCCGCATCTTCTCGACATCGTCCGGTTTGACGCCTTTCCCCTTACGAACACCCTCCATAATTTTAAACGCCGCCTGCGGATCAACGCCTTTATGAATAAGGTACACCATGATGTCGTCACGTGCCGAAATAGCCTCAGACAACTTGGCAGTGCCGTTCCTGATAAGATCTTGGGCGTTGTTGAGCCATACGTCGGTGCCATGCGAAAAACCGCTTATCCGTACTAACTCACTAAAGGTTTTGGGTTTAGTATCCTCAAGCATTTGTCGTACAAACTTAGTGCCAAATTCAGGAATACCAAATGTCCCGACAGTGCTGTTCAATTCTTCAGGTGTAAGCCCCAAGGCATCAGTTGACGAAAACAAACTCATGGTCTTTTTATCGTCAAAAGGAATGGTTTTTGCATCAATCCCGGTCAAATCTTCAAGCATTTTTATTACTGTCGGGTCGTCATGACCCAGAATATCAAGCTTAACTAACCGGCTACTAATCGAGTGGTAGTCAAAATGGGTAGTTATCGTCGAGGAATTTTTATCATCAGCCGGATATTGAATCGGCGTAAAATGGTGCACATCCATATCCCGCGGCACAACCATAATACCGCCAGGGTGCTGTCCGGTAGTGCGTTTTACTCCGGTACAACCGCTAACCAAGCGATTGATATGGGCATTACGGGCGGCACAACCCTTTTCATTTAAATAGTTTTTGACAAATCCATAGGCTGTCTTTTCGGCAATAGTGGCAATTGTACCCGCTCTGAACACGTTGTCGCGGCCAAACAGCTCTTCAGTGTATTTATGAGCTACCGGCTGATAATCACCGGAAAAGTTAAGGTCAATATCAGGAACTTTGTCTCCATGAAAACCCATAAATACGGCAAACGGAATGTCGTGCCCGTTCTTTTCCATCGCAGTCTGACAATGCGGGCATTGTTTGTCAGGCAGGTCAAAACCGCCTCCGTAGCTGCCGTCAGTTATAAATTCACTGTATTTGCAGTTAGGACAGCGCCAATGCGGCGGTAACGGGTTAACCTCAGTTATGCCGGTCATAGTGGCAACAAATGATGAACCTACTGACCCCCGGGACCCTACCAGGTAGCCATCATCCATTGATTTTTTAACCAGCTTGTGAGCAATAAGATACAATACAGCAAAACCATTGTTAATGATAGAGTTAAGCTCATAGTTAAGGCGTTCGGTCACTATCTCGGGCAGAGGTGTTCCATATAAGGATTCGGCCTTTTGGTAAGACATGAATTTAATTTCTTCTTCCGCCCCCGGAATTTGGGGTGAATATAGTTCTTCAGGAATAGGTTTGATTATCTCGATAAGGTCGTTTATGCGCCGGGGATTTTCTACCACCACTTCATAGGCCTTATCAGGCCCGAGGTAACTAAACTCAGCCAGCATCTCATCGGTTGTACGGAAAAAGAGGGGCGGCTGATAGTCAGCATCATCATACCCCTGGCCGGCCATGAGAATTCTGCGATATATTTCGTCTTCTGGATTTAAGAAGTGTACGTCACAAGTGGCAACCACCGGTTTATCCAGTTTTACGCCAAGCTCACATACTTTTATATTTATGTCACGCAAACCCTGTTCATCAGTAACTTTACCCTTTCGCAGTAAAAATTCGTTATTGCCGGTTGGCTGAATTTCAAGGTAATCATAGTAAGCGGCAATTTTTAACAGTTCTGCATCTGTAGCGCCATTAATCATAGCATGAATTAATTCACCGGCTTCACAAGCCGAACCTAATATCAGTCCTTCCCGGTGTTCGTCCAAGATTTTCCGGGGTATGCGCGGCGTACGGTGCAAATACCTAAGGTGAGATATTGATACCAGCCTGTACAAGTTACGCAGGCCAATATTATTTCTCGCCAAGATAATAATATGACGGGCTTGGTTAATGTCATCATCAAATAAGTAGCCTTCCATACCATAAATAACCTTAATCCCGGCGCCGGCTGCTTCTTCATATGCTTCCGGAAAGGCTTGTACTACACCATGGTCAGTAATAGCAACAGCCGGATGGCCCCATTTGGCAGCAGTTTTAATTAAGTTTTTAGCAGAAACAACGGCGTCCAACATACTCATACGGGTATGCGCATGAAGCTCTACCCGCCGTACAGGAGCATTATCTTGGCGCTCATTTCTTTCCGCACGGCACATGCTGTCAGCAAACAAAACCAGTTCGTTTGCAAATTTGTCATATTGTACAGTACCCTTAACAGTAACCTGCATGCCGTTTTTAAGTTGCCCGGCAGTTTTGTTAAACTGTTCCTGATTATCGAAGAATACTTTGCCGCTAATCCCATCGGTATGATCAACCAGATCAAAGGTTAACAAGAATCGGCCTGATTTCAATTCCCGTAGTTCATAATTAGTGATCTGCCCGGTAAGGATAACATTCCGGGCTTCATCCTGGATAGCGCTTATTGGTTGCACAGTATCAGTTGCCCCCCGGATATTACGGCCAAATATCACCGGGCTGTCATTGACTTTGGGTTTAGCAGGCGAAACTGCTTCAGTAAGGGCTTCTTTATATTCAGGGGTTAATAGTGCATCATCACAATCAACTGGCTCTTCAGGAACCGAACTAACAAACTTAACTTCACAGATTCTGCCAAATTTCTGAATAATGAATGACTTTATCTCACGTTCAATACCCCGTTCTGTCAAGATAGCTGTTGACAGGCCGCCAACCGTCTCAATTGTCAGCGTTTCCTCGTCATACGACCAGGAAGCATTAAGCAGTAAGTGTTTGGTGGCATAATGGCCTTGAGCAACTTGTCCAACAAAATACGGCCAGTTATCTGTCAGATACTCCTTCAAATTTTCAACCTGCTGGTTAAAAATGACTGTACTTAGTCCGCATTGCTGGCACAGGTGCCGGGCTGCGGTGTTAAGCACAGGCTCCGGAATAGGCTTAGCAACCGCCATATGTATTATCCACGCCCCGGCACAAACATCAACCTCAACTTTATTTACTTGAGCTGTTTTAAATAAATCCCGGTGCGCCGTATCAATCGGCAGCTGGTCAATAAACCGAAAAAAGCTTTGGCAATTTTCTGGTATAATACAATAACTAGGCATTAAACCTCTCCCATCAATAACAGGTCATAAAATATTTTAACATGATTTATCAATCGAAAGCACCCCGTCAAATTCGGTCAGTTCAGCGAATATCTGCATCATGTCAGCATTTGCCGGGATTTTTAAAACAAACTCAAAGTTTATTACTTTTTGTTCAGGGATATGATGCATAGTTATATTTTTAATGCTTATACCATGCTTGCCGAAAAGCATTCCAATCGCTCCAAGCTGGCCTGGCTGGTCACGCACAACCATCTTAATCCGGTCATAATATTTACTGCTCAAGTGACGGCGTTCCATTTGACCGAACAGCACTAATGTTAAAAATACCAGAGCAGTTACCGCGATGCCAGCAAAAAATAAACCGCACCCAATTGCCAAGCCAATGCCGGCTACCACCCACAAACTGGCCGCAGTAGTAAGACCTTTGACCGTTAACCCTTCCCTTAGGATAGTGCCGGCCCCCAGAAAACCAATGCCGCTGACCACTTGGGCGGCAATACGGCCAGGATCTTTACTTACCGATTCATAACCGGCAAATCCGTAAATAGATACTATCATCATCAAACTTGAGCCGATACAAACTAAAATATGGGTGCGCAACCCGGCCGGACGTTCCAGGCTCTCGCGTTCAAGACCGATTAACCCACCAAGAATAGCAGAAATTACCAGCCGGAGAATGATATCCATTTCGCTGATTGGGACCATGCCATCACCACCTTTTATATGCAATAAGAAAAACTTGGCTTGTGCCAAGTCCTCCAGGACGCTGGCAAAAGCCTTAGATTATTCTATCCGCGGTTAGCAAGCAGCCAAAATTTAACTTGCTGATCGATAATAAGAAAAAAGCGTGATAGCCGTTTATCACGCTTTTAGTAGAAATTGACTAATAAATTACAGCTTGGCTAGCAGTTCTTTAACTTTGCTAAGGTAATCGGCGGAGCTAAAATACAATGTTTCACCTGTTCGCCGCACTTTTATTTCAATGAGATTATCATTAATTGCCTTGGGTCCAATAGTAATTCTAAGCGGATAGCCGATAAGGTCAGCATCTTTAAACTTAACACCAGGACGCTCGTTGCGGTCATCAAGCACAGCCTCCACGCCGTTAGCATTTAAATCACCGTATACTTTTTCCGCTAAAGCCATTTGGGCTTCATCTTTGCTGCTGACCGGTACGATTACTGCATGATATGGAGCAATAGGCGCAGGCCAGATAATCCCGTTTTGGTCATAGTTTTGCTCAATGGCAGCCGCCATAGTACGGCTGACACCAACACCGTAACAACCCATAACCATCGGTTTTTCCTTGCCGTCATCGTCGATATAGGTTGCCTGGAGCGAAGTACTGTATTTAGTAAATAACTTGAATATCTGACCAACCTCAATCCCCCGGGCAGTTTTAACCGGCGCACCACAGCGCGGACAAGGATCATTCTCCTGAATCAGGCGGATATCGGCGATAATATCCGGTGTAAAATCATAGCCAGGATTAACATTTATATAGTGTTTGTCCAACTTATTAGCGCCGCAGACAGCATTAACCATATTCATAACTGTGGCATCGGCAACGATAATTATATCATCCCGGCCGTCAAAACCAACAGGACCAATATATCCGGCGCAGCTGCCCATTATACCGGCGAGCGCTTCTTCATTAGCCATATCAAGTCGCAGGCATCCGACCTTATTTAATAACTTAATTTCATTTACTTCATGGTCACCGCGAACAAGCGCCAGCACAATAGCGCCGGTGTCGGTGCGATAGGCCAATGTTTTAATGGTTTTTTCCGGGCAAATATCCAGAAACTGGCAAAGCGCAGCAATGGATTTAGTGCCAGGTGTATCTGTTTCCGAGAGCGGCAGGCGTTCTTCAACTTGACCAGTGATAGGATGGAGTTCGGCTTTCTCAACGTTAGCGGCATAATCACAGTCGCCGCAATAAACAATGGCCGCTTCCCCCGACTCAGCAATAACCATAAACTCATGCGAACCGCTGCCGCCAATGGCCCCGGAGTCAGCCTCAACTGCCCGGAATGTTAGCCCGCAACGGGTAAAAATCTTTGTATAAGCGTCATACATCTTATTGTAACTTTCGTCAAGGCCGGCTTCATCCCGGTCAAATGAGTACAGATCTTTCATTATGAATTCACGGCCCCGCATCAGGCCAAATCTAGGCCTGATTTCATCCCGGTACTTGTTTTGGATTTGATACAACATGAGCGGTAACTGCCGGTAAGAACGGACATCGCCGCGAACAAGCGTCGTAATCATTTCTTCATGGGTTGGGCCTAAACAGAAATTACGGTTATGACGGTCTTTTAAACGGAACATTTCATCGCCGTAAACACTCCAGCGGCCCGTTTCCTGCCACATTTCTGCCGGCTGAATCACCGGCATGGCCAGTTCCTGGCCGCCTTTAGCATCCATTTCTTCACGTACTATTGTTTCAATTTTTTTTAGCACTCGCCAAGCCAGCGGCAAATAAGAATATATACCGCCTGCTGCTTTACGGATAAAGCCAGCCCTTAGCATAAGCTGGTGACTTATTACTTCGGCTTCGGCCGGAGTCTCTCTTAATGTAGGTGCAAATAACTGGGAAACACGCATTATTTATTAGCCTCCTTATTAAGTTTGTCAATTTCGGCAAATAGTGCGCTTACAAGCTCGCTTTCCGGCACTTTCCGGATAATTTCGCCTTTGCTGAACAACAGTCCTTCACCCTTGCCGCCAGCAATACCAACATCAGCTTCTTTGGCTTCACCCGGCCCATTTACAACACACCCCATCACCGCTACAGTAAGTGGTTTATCCATGTTCTTAAGCTTACCTTCCACTGTTTCCGCAATGGCTACCAAATCAATCTGGCAACGCCCGCAGGTCGGGCAGGACACAAGCGTAGGACCATATTGTCTTAATCCTAATGATTTGAGAATTTCGTTAGCAACACGGACTTCTTCCACCGGGTCGCCAGTCAGTGACACCCTGACAGTATCCCCAATCCCTTGCGCTAACAGCGCACCAATCCCGACTGCTGACTTGACTACCCCTGACCGCACCGTACCCGCTTCAGTTATCCCCAGGTGCAACGGATAATCAACAGTTTCTGACATAAGTTGATAAGCCCGCATAGTAAGTGGTACATCATGGGCTTTCAGCGATATTTTTATATCATAAAAATCATAGTTTTCCAAAATACTGATATGGCTCAAAGCACTTTCTACCATGGCCTCGGCGGTAGGACGGCCACCATGTTTCGCCAGCATCTCCTTACTAAGCGATCCGGCATTTACACCAATGCGAATCGGTATTTGCCGCTTTTTGGCTTCTCTGACCACTGCTGCTACATGGCTGGCATCACCAATATTGCCAGGATTTAAGCGGAGACCGTCAACACCGCGCTCTATAGCGGCAATGGCCAGACGGTAATCAAAATGGATATCAGCAACAAGCGGCATATCGACAGCTGCCTTTATCTTATCGATTGCCTGAGCTGCCTCCATATTGGGCACGGCAACGCGGACTATATCGCACCCTGCCGCTCTAAGACGCTTAATTTGCGCTACGGTATCTGCAATATTTTCTGTGCGGGTATTGGTCATTGATTGAACCGATACAGGTGCATTTCCACCTATACGGATTTTACCAATCCGAACAGGACATGTCTTTTTTCGCTGCATTTTACACCACCAGTTTAAAACAGTTTTAACCGGGATATATCTTTAAATGTTGCCACCACTAACAAGAGCATCAACAAGGCAAAACCAATTATCTGAATAAACTGCATTTGGTTTCTGTCAAGCGGTTTGCCTCTCAGTCCTTCAACAGCCAGTGTGACAACATGTCCGCCGTCCAAAACCGGAACAGGCAACAGATTAATCAGACCTAGATTAATGCTTAAAAAAGCGGCAAATTGCAATAGCGGGATAATACCCAATTGAGCTACTTCACCTGCCATTTGCGCTACGCCAATTGGCCCGGCTACATCAGCTGCCGCCTTGCCGGTAATCATCTCACCAATACCAATAAGCATGCTTTGGGCCACAGTAAAAGTGTGTTTAGCCGCCAAGCCTACTGATTCCAATACTCCTGGCTGATATGTATCAATTTGTGGAGTCACGCCAATTACACCGCGTTTGCCTTTTTCGTCATACTCGGGTGTAAGTATCGCTGTTTTGCCAGTCTCAGTACCGCGTGAATAAGTGATGTTCAGTTTGTTGCCGGCATTTATTTGAATAACACTAACAAATTGCCGCCAGGAATCTATGGGAACCCCGTTTACCGCCGTTATATGGTCACCAGGTAACAGCCCCGCAGCCGCAGCCGGTTTATTAGGAAAAACAGTACCGATCATCGGTTGATTGGAAGGAGTATCAATACCGGCACTCATAAATACGATAAACAGCAAAATAACAGGTAAAACAAAATTCATAACTGAACCAGCTACAATAACCAACATCCTGGCCCAAATAGATTTAGCGCTAAATGACCGTTCATCCTTCTCTTCATCCGGGTCCATGCCGGCAATCTTATTGAAGCCGCCTAAAGGAATAATCCGGATAGAATAGACTGTTTCCCCGACCTTACGGCTTATTAGTTTAGGCCCGAACCCTATGGCAAACTCATCAACCCTCATACCAACCCATTTGGCTGTAATAAAGTGGCCAAGCTCGTGAAACAAAACTAATAGGCCAAATACAAAAATTGTCGCAATAACTGTAGACAAAATTTCACCAACCCTTCAAGTAATTGGTTACCGTTTTCTTTTCAAATCATCGATTGCCTGCAAGGCATAGCGGCGGGCCCAGGAATCTGTTGAGTATATCTGGACTAAGTCCGGATTGGCAAGTACTGCATGATTTCTCATAGTGTAATCTATTACCTGCGCTATATCAAGAAACCCAATTTCACCATTTAAAAAAGCGTAGACGGCTACTTCATTGGCCGCATTATAAACACAGGGCATAGTGCCGCCAGTTTTGCCAGCTGCATATGCCAGCTTTAATGCCGGAAAAGTATTAGTATCTGGCGCAGCAAAAGTTAGTGCTGACAAAGTATTAAAGTCAACACGGGGAAAATTGGAAGACAGTCGGGCGGGGTATGACAACGCATATTGAATAGGTAACCGCATATCCGGCATACCGAGTTGGGCTATAATGCTGCCGTCAATAAATTCAACCATTGAATGGATTACACTCTGAGGATGAATACAAACGTCAATTTGTTCGTAGTCTACGCCAAAAAGCCATCTGGCCTCGATTACTTCCAGGCCTTTATTGGCCAACGTAGCAGAATCAATAGTAATTTTACGCCCCATAGACCAATTGGGATGCTTTAAACAATCCTCCACAGTAACATTTGCCAAATCACCAGCCGTTCGTCCCCGAAACGGACCGCCGGACGCTGTCAAAATAATCCGACTGATTTGCTGCCTGTTTTCTCCTTGCAAGCATTGAAATACAGCACTGTGCTCGCTATCAACAGGATATATACTAACATTATATTGTTTAGCTAGCGACATGACTAGTTCGCCCGCGGCTACTAACGTTTCCTTATTAGCCAAGGCGATTGTTTTTCCGGCTTTAATTGCAGCAACAGTCGGATTCAGTCCGGCAAACCCAACAAGTGATGTCAGTACAGTATCAGTGCGGGACATTGTAGCCGCTTCCACCAGTCCATCCTCACCGGTGAGGACTTGCGTTTGGCAATTATAAGCTCGAATTAAGCGGTCAGCCGCCTGTTTATCAATCAAAACGGCAATTTCAGGCTTAAAATACTCAATCTGTTCAGCCAACAATCTTTCATTTTGATAAGCAGCTAAAGCAGTTATCTTATATTTGTCAGGATTGGCGGCAATAACATCTAACGCTTGCGTACCAATTGACCCGGTACTTCCTAAAATTGCAACATGTTGCATGGGAAATCTCCTGTTCTAAGCTATGATAAAAGCCTTTATATAATAATATACTACCGGCACGGCAAACATGATAGCATCAAACCGGTCAAGCACACCGCCATGTCCTGGCAATATGTTGCCCGAATCTTTTACTCCGGTAAAACGCTTTAAAGCCGACTCGGCAAGGTCGCCAAATGGAGCAGCAATACCTACTAATAATCCAATAACTATAGTATGTATAAGCGGCAAACCGGCGAATGCGCCAAGAGCGGTAACACCGATAACACTGCCAATCAGTCCCCCTACCGCCCCTTCATAAGTTTTCCCTGGGCTAATCGCCGGGCACAATTTGTGCCGACCAAGCTGCGAACCAACAAAATACGCCATGGTGTCGCTAGCCCATGTCCCGACAAATGCTAGCCAAAGATAGATTGCGCCAGCCGATAAGCTGCCTAATTCAGTAGATATGTATGCATACTGGTCAGTGAACCTGAGGAGCAGTAAATGAGCAAAAGTTAAACCGACATAGAGTGTCCCTAAAATAGTGAAAGCAGCATCGCTGACACCAAAAATTGCATGGGATAGTATTGTTTTAACCATGGTCAACAATACTATCAGCAGAATTACCATAACTAATTCTTGAGCATTACCCAACCAGGTACAGCCGAGTGCTAAAATAATACCAATAAGCCCGGTACTGTAATGAACCCTTATATCTTTGAACTGCATCATTTTATAAAATTCATGCCAGGCAATCAAGGCCAGTAATACTACAGCTACAGCAAATACCCATGCGCCGTAATTGATAATATATATAGCTACCGGTATTCCAATAACTGCTGTCAAAATACGCATACCAAGCAATGTAGGCACCTACCGTTTTTTTGTATTTTTAATACCGCCAAACCTTCGTTCTCGCTGCTGAAAATCTAAGATAGCCTGGACTAAGTGCTCTGGTTTAAAATCCGGCCAATTAATATCAGTAAACCAAAATTCCGTATATGCCAATTGCCACAGTAAAAAATTACTGATTCTAAAATCGCCGCTCGGCCTGATCAATAAATCTGGAGCTGGCAAATCTGCGGTATACAAACTTCTCTCAATCATTTCTTCAGTGATATCTTCTAAAGTCAGTTCCTTATTTAGTACTTTTTCGCTAATTATTTTAACAGCGCGCGTCAGCTCAGCCCGTCCGCCGTAGTTGACGGCAAGATTCAAAATTAAACCGGTATTTTGAGCAGTTTGCGCCTGAGCTTTTTCAATCTTATTCTGTAATGTTTTAGCTAGCTCGTCGATCTTGCCGATAAACTTTACCTGGACATTGTTTTGGTCAAGTTCATCGATCTCGTTATCAAGATAATCAGACAACAAGCGCATGAGTAAGTCTACCTCATCAGCCGGCCGCCGCCAATTCTCAGTGGAAAATGCATAAGCGGTAAGCACTTTTATACCGATTTCTGATGCGGCTTTCACAATATCCCGCAAAGTTTCAGCACCAGCACGGTGGCCAAAAGTACGAGGCAATCCTCTTTTTTGCGCCCAGCGTCCATTCCCATCCATTATTATCGCTACGTGCCGGGGTAGCCTTGTAAAATCAATATTACAATAAATGTTTTGTTGTGTAGTGCTATTTTTTCCGAACCATTTCTTCCACACTCTAAGCCCCTCCGCCAACCTGCAACTGTATTACCAAAATTATCCCCCGAATTTAGTAAATTTAGCCAACAAATATCAAATATCAAATTTAAACCCCCTCTTGCGAGGGGGATTTAAATTATTCTGGAGCTTTAATCGCACCAGTCGGGCAAACCGCCGCGCAGGCGCCGCACTCAACACATTCATCAGTGATGCTGTAGGTAGGCTCACCTTCTTGAATAGCGCCAACTGGACAAGTGGCAGCACAAGAACCACAAGCAACACACTCGTCTGTAATTTTGTAGGCCATTACTTAGAACACCTCCTTTCCCATTTTAGCAGCAGCCATTAAATTATAAATACCATCAGCATCTAATTGCTGCCTAATAACATAAAGAGTATCTTCCAGTTGAAAGGCTTTCCGCGTAGGTTGGGTTATTGTTACAGTATACTTAATATTGGCCTGCTCCAACCGGACAATAACATCTGCTAACGGTTGCGCAACTGTATCCACTCTGTTACACTTCCATAATTTCTTTTTCTTTTGCAGTCATTACCTGATCTACTTCTTTAATATATTTATCGGTCAATTTTTGAATATCATCCTGAGCTTTTTTAGCTTCGTCTGCGGAAATAACTTTATCTTTTTCAACCTTTTTTATGGCGTCATTGGCATCTCGCCGCAGATTTCGGATGGCTACCCGGCACTCTTCAGCTTTTTTATGTATGACTTTCACAATTTCCGAACGACGCTCTTGAGTAAGCTGCGGAATGTTCAGCCTAATAACAGTACCATCGCTATTGGGCATCAAACCCAAGTCTGATTTCTGAATAGCTTTGTCAATAGCGGCTAACATTGTTTTCTCCCACGGCTGAATAACGATCATTCTAGGTTCAGGAACTGAAACATTGGCTACCTGGTTGATAGGTGTTGGCGTACCATAATAGTCTACCATAACCTTTTCCAAAAGTGAAGGGGTAGCCCTTCCGGCACGTAAACTCCCGTATTCTTTCCGCAGAGCATCCAAAGCCTTTTTCATTTTATCTTCATGGGTAGAATGGATTTCTTTTACTGTCATTTCTTTTCTCCCCCAACAATGGTTCCAATATCTTTGCCCAGCGCTGCTTTTAAAATATTGCCAGGCTCATCAATACTAAATACTATAATCGGAATTTTATTATCCATGCAAAGTGAGGTTGCCGTAGAATCCATAACCCCTAAACCGCGCTGCAATACTTCAATATATTCAAGTTCTTTAAACTTTTTGGCCTCAGGATTGTGACGAGGGTCTGAATCATAAACGCCATCGGCATTCTTTTTAGCCATCAAAATGACGTCAGCTTCAATTTCAGCTGCTCTGAGCGCAGCTGTGGTATCGGTTGAGAAATAGGGATTGCCCGTACCAGCGGCAAAAATAACTACGCGTCCCTTTTCCATATGACGTATTGCCCGGCGCCGGATATAAGGTTCAGCTACCTGTTGCATGTTAATGGCACTCTGTACCCGGGAGTCAACTCCGCAATGTTCAAGCGCATCCTGTAAAGCCAGGGAATTCATCACAGTAGCCAACATACCCATATAATCGGCTGTGGCCCGATCCATGCCTTTAGCGCTTCCGGCAAGACCGCGCCAAATATTGCCGCCGCCAACAACAATGGCAACATCCAGGTTATTAGCCTTAATTTCCTTAATTTCTTTGGCGATAGAATCAACTACAGCAGGATCTATCCCATAACCTTTAGTACCGGCTAAAGCTTCGCCACTTAATTTCAAGACAACGCGTCTGTATTTACCTCCGACCAAGTAGGGGAACCTCCTTTAAATTTGTATTTCTACAAACAGTGCCTAAATCCTTTATTTGCCACAACATTTTTTAGAAAAAAGAGAACACTTAGTGTTCTCTTATTTCTTCACAGCAGCCATTACTTCAGCCGCAAAATCATTGGCCTTTTTCTCAATGCCTTCACCCAGTTGATAGCGGGTAAAGCGCCGCACTGAGATATTTTCACCAATTTTAGCAATACTCTCAGTAATCAGCTGTGAGACAGTTTTATCTGGATCTTTAATGAAAGGTTGTTCCAACAGGCATACTTCTTTATAATATTTTTCCAAACGACCTTCAATCATTTTTTCAACAATATGAGCCGGCTTACCTTCATTAAGCGCCTGAGCCCGCAAAATTTCCCGTTCATGGTTTAGTACTTCCTCAGGTACTTCCTGGCGGGCTACATAAATTGGATTGGCAGCAGCTATTTGCATGGCCACATCGCGCACCAATGCTTTAAAACCGTCAGTCTTGGCAACAAAGTCTGTTTCGCAGTTGACTTCAAGGAGAACACCAATACGCCCTCCCCCATGTATGTAAGCTTCAACAAGTCCTTCGGAAGCTACCCGGCTAGCTTTTTTCGCAGCAGCAGCCAGTCCTTTCTCCCGTAAATAATCAATGGCCTTGTCCATATCTCCATTAGTTTCGGTCAGCGCTTTTTTGCAATCCATCATGCCGGCGCCAGTGCGTTCACGCAATTCTTTAACCATTTCAGCCGTTATCATTTTAAATCCTCCCAACTATTATTAAAGGTAAGAGGGTAATAAGCCCCTTACCTTTATTCTGTACATAATAGTTTACTCTGCCATTTGTTCGCCTTGGCGGCCTTCCAGGACAGCGTCAGCAACTTTCGCGGTAAGTAATTTAACAGCGCGAATAGCGTCATCATTACCGGGAATAACATAGTCAATTTCATCAGGGTCACAGTTAGTATCAACAATACCAACAATAGGAATACCTAACTTACGGGCTTCAGCCACAGCAATACGCTCTTTACGCGGATCAATAATAAACAAAGCCCCCGGTAGTTTATGCATATTCTTGATACCGCCGAGGAATTTTTGCAACCGTTCCATCTCGTGGCGCAAAGTAATTACTTCTTTTTTAGGCAGCACTTCAAACATGCCTTTTGCTTCCATGTCTTCTAATTCACGCAGTCTATTAATACGCTTTTGAATGGTTTGGAAATTGGTCAGCATACCACCAAGCCATCTTTCATTGACATAGAACATGTCACATCTGATAGCCTCTTCTTTGACAGCTTCCTGAGCTTGCTTTTTAGTACCTACAAACAGCATAGTTTGTCCTTGGGCAGCTAGGTCGCGCACAAAATTATACGCTTCTTCTACTTTTTTTACTGTTTTTTGCAGGTCTATTATATAGATACCGTTTCGCTCCGTGAAAATATATGGAGCCATTTTGGGATTCCATCTTCTGGTTTGGTGACCGAAATGCACACCAGCTTCCAGAAGTTGTTTCATAGAAATTACTGACAAAATAAGCACCTCCTGTTAAATTACCGCCGCAACCTGCATTTTTTGCCTCCACCATTTCTGGCACAGTAGCAAAATTAGATTGCGTGTGGAATAACACCGAAAAGTAGTATAGCATAATTTGGCGTTAATAACAAGTCAAAATACTTATTAATTCTTCTTTTTCGCTCTTTATTATACCAACTGCCCTATTTATTATTCAATTGTAGCAAAAGCATTATCTCGCCTCTGCCCATACCAGTAGCTTTGGCAATCTCTGTTACAGTGTACCCCTGCTCGGCCATAGCAATAATAAGCCTGTGCTTTTCACCAATTATAGGCTTTTTAGCTACCGCACCCGGCAGTTTTTTCTCAATTATATTCAGGGATTTGGTCTTATCCGTCTCCGTTACAATCGCCGGCAGATTTCGAGTGTCAACGGCTTTAATGGTTTCTCGGCTTTGTTCGACCGTATCCTGCTTGTTTTCTAAGCCAGTTAACTGTTCAATAATACGATTGGCACATTCAAGTTGTTGACCGAGCATAGCTATTTTAGCTTCCGCTTCATCCAGCAATAATTCAAGATGCGCTGCCTCATCTTCAAGCCGTTTGATTACAGAATCAGCCGTTTGTTCTAGCTGCTGGGCAAATTCATTTGCCGGTGTCGACACATTAAGGGCAAACATCTTGATAATCATTTCTTTTTTATATATTAAAAAAAAAGCCAAGAGCAATATGACAAGCACTGAAACAATAACACCGCTAAGCACGGGCGGCACCTCACTAATTATTATGTTTTTATGTCAATAATATGTCCAAGCGCTGGGTCCCGACCTACAGTAGTATTTTCTGTATTTTCGTGGTCAGCTGTATCATCCCGGTCTATAGCGGTGTCCTGCCGAAGATAGCCATTAGAACGATGTTTGCTTTGCTTTTCTTTTGTCTCATCTCGTTCAACTTTTCCACCCTGGCTTTTAACCAGGCTTTGAACTTGATGCTGACGCACTTCGGCCGTTTTTTGCATTTGTTCGGCAAACTGCTGTTGCTGCACCGTACTTTGTTGAGCAATATTCTGCTGGTGCTTACCGACTTCTGTTGCCCTTGGAATAAGCACCTGCATATCAATTGACCTAATGCTCATTACATCACCGCCCCAATATATAAAATAAAGCTCCACTAAAATTGGTAGATACTACTATTTATAAGGACCTGTTTTGATTTCTCCGTCTTCCGCATAAAAATTGGCAAACTTAATAACATCTCTGACCGGCTTTACCATAGTGCCTACTACCAGTTTAACTCCAGGATAAACAGTATCTGCTACCTTAATATTTCCATATCGCATTTCTTCCAAGGCTAATTCAATTTCAGCAATCCTATTACGTATAGTTTCCGTCTGACCCATTAAATGGAACTGAGCTTTAGTAAGTTTAAGCAACATCTGACGTTTATCAGGTGCCAAAGTAGCCTGATCCATAGCCCGTAATATGTTGAGAGCTTTCTGCGTTTGCTCAAGGTTAAATTCTAACTTTCGAGCTTCTTTGCGCAACACTTGATATTCTTCCCGCAATTGTGGATTTACACCGACTTCTATATCTGTATTAGTGGCTGAATTGGTACCAATTATTTTTGCCCTAATTTCCTCACCAGCCGATACCTGGCCTCCCACAATAAGACCACGACGTTCTTCCACAATTACCCGCTTAGCGGCACTTACCTGACTATGTAAAATAACATCGCTGACAATAACGTCTTTACCGGCATAAACTGTTGCGTTTTCAATATATTTAGTAACTAAGTTTTCAACTGCCTTTATATACCCACGGTGCATTCCCTGAATACCCATGCGCACAATAACATTTTTTCCTTCGACAACCCCACCGCTAACATTTCCGGCAATCTCCACATTACCTTCAGCTTTAACAGTAAAGCCGGTTTGAACTGACCCCTGTACGAGTACACTACCAACAAAATCAATATTACCTGTAGATAAGTCAACATCGCCTTTAACCTCAATAACCGGTATTACATTGATCTTATTATTGGCAATAACAAGCTGGCCGGCTTGGGCGGCATGCACCTTCAATCCCTCAACAACATAAACATTTTTTCCTGTTGGTAACAACAAATCCCTGCCATGTTTGGCCGGAACTTCATTTCCCAAAATATCAATTCCTGGCGTTCCGGGCGTAGCGGGAATTTTTTCGGCCAATAGTTCATCTTTTTGAACAATAGTAAACATATTAAGATTCTTAAAGTCGACCCGGCCATATTCCATCTCTACAGGCCGTCCTTTATTTTCTAAATCAACATGATATTTGATATAGGCATTATTCCCATCAACAGGTCTTAGTCCTTTTGCACAGGTTACAGTAATTCCAGGACGTGCAAGCGCATTTTCTATTGCTGCACTATCAATTCCATAAACAATACCTGCATTCTTAATTTTATCCATAACATCATCAATAACCACCGGTCGGCAACCGTTAGGCAAATGAATCTGTAGTGAAGCCTCCATCCTATCCCTGGAAACAAGCACTTGGACATCAGGCTCGACTTTAACAGGTATGTCAGCAATCTTTACCGGAGTTCCCAAGGCATCCTTTATAGTGCGCGTCAGTAAAACATTATCTACTTTGCTGATACCCCGCTCTGCTAAGTTTTGGATGATTTGCGGGGCTTTTACCGGCTGCCCTTCATCTAGCGGTGGATAAACAGCTATATAAATACCATCGGCCTCAGTTGAAATAGTAAAATAACCATCAAGCGAGCTAGTTTTACCATCTGCCTGTTTGAGAAAGCGTTCATTGCTATCCATATGTCTCTCCCCCACTCCAATACCGCTACGTCGATATAAATATTAAGGAAAAAATTAAACTAGGCTTGATTTTAATCTTGATAAGGCCCCACGCAAGCGGAATATGGCTTTAGTATGAAGCTGCGAGATGCGTGCTTCAGACAATTTTAGTATTAAGCTTATCTCTTTTAAAGTTAGTCCTTCATAATAATAAAGGCTTATTACCAAACGTTCTTTTTCCGGTAATTTGTCAATACTTTTTGCTAGCATGGCTTTTACTTCTTCCTCCTCAACGCGTTGAGCAGGATTCGGCGTATGTTGGGAAGCTGTTTCGGTTTTGGCAAACTCTTCCAGCGGAATAAGTGTGCTGGAATTTAAATGATTAATAAGTGTATAAAGTTCATTGAGCGAGATTTTCATTGCCATAGCAATCTCTTCATCACTTACAGAACGCCCCAGCGCATGTTCTAGTTTAGCAACAGTCTGCTCATACTGCCGAGCTTTTTGCCTAATAGTAGCCGGAATCCAATCCTGAGCTCGTAACGAATCCAGAATAGCTCCCCGAATGCGTACTACTGCATAGGTTTCAAATTTAATCCCCCGATCAGGATCAAACCGGTCAATTGATTCCATCAGGCCAAAAAAACCGTTGCTGATCAAATCATCTTTATCAACATGTTGAGGGAGGCTGACGGCAATACGTCCCGCTACTAGTTTAACTAATTGCAGGTAGATTTCAATAAGTTTTTCCCGAATCTCCGGGCTCCGGTTAATCGTATACTCCCGCCAAAGCTTGAGTGTGTTAGCAGCCTTCTGTTCAGTGTTGTTACCTACCATTGGCGCTTACCCCTCCCTCCTTACTTTTGCGTCAGTGTTATGTTTTCAAAATTGTCAGGATTCAGGGGTTTAAATTCGGCAGCAGGCACAGACAGTTCATCCCCATGTTCATTATGGCTTACAATGTCAATATTCCGGCCTTTAGGCATTGTTTCAGCAAGTTTTTCTTGCAAAAAGCGTTCCGCAAATTGACCGCACGTGTATCCTAAAACTGCAAAAAGGACTAACGATACTAATGTGCGGTATAAAACAGTAACTAGGGTGACACTATTAAAAGCACCAACCAATAAGGTTAGAATACCGGCTCCAAGCGCCAGATATAAACCAAACCGCAACTTTAGCGTCATAGTCCTTCCTCCTTTATAGTTCTTTTTCACCCTTATCAATAGTCTTTACCCGAAAAATTCCATTATCAAGCTTTAATTCAACAGTCCGGCCATAATTACCGCCGGTATCTTCCGCCATTAGTTTTATTTCAAGTTTTTTAAGTACAAAACGTACTGCCTCAGCATTCCGTTCTCCTACCCGCATGATATCGGTAGTATTGGTAAAAGTAAACATTTGTGCGCCACCGGCAATCTTAGCCGTAACCCGTGACTTAACTGCGCCAAGCTTAATTATTTCGTTAAGCATTAACGGAAGCGCCGTATCAGCAAATTTAGCCGGGTTGTCAGCTGAGCGGGCTTGGGTACTATCAGGAAGCATAATATGAGCCAAACCACCGATTTTCGCAATGGGGTCAAATAAAGCTATACCTACGCAAGACCCTAATCCATAACTAATTAAACTGTCAGGACTACGCCCAACCTTATAATCAGCCATTCCTACTTTTATTAGTTCTGCCATTATTCCTTCACCCCGATTGCCGCCAAAATTGTGCCGAGTGAGCCGGGATCAGGAATAAGGAAAAAATGGCCTTTAACACCATCATTATCTGTGGTGAATTCGGTTTCAATTACCAGTGCATGATCGCCCATCTGACCCAATTGAATCAAAATTACACTTAAGATAGCCCCAGCCATATCAATGGCCAAAGCAGGAATAGACGGCAATAATGTTAATTTTGTAAAATACGACAAGGCATTTAAGTAAGCTCCCGCCAATATGTTGCCAATTTCCATTAAAGCCGACTCGTCCATAGAATTAAGGAGTTGAGTATCGCCTTGCTTGCGGCCCATTAGCATATCAACCAGGCAAAAAGCACTGTCGCGAGGAAGGAGGAATAAGATGCTGCCAGGCGCCGGCCCAAATACCCTAAGATAGACACCTGCGACCATTGCATCAGGACCACCTACCACTTCCGGCACATCACCGAGAGGAAGAATTGATACTTCCGGGACTGTCATATCAATTTTGTGATTAATAATTTGGGATAAAGCTGTTGCGGCATTACCGGCGCCTACATTGCCAATTTCCCTTAATGCATCTAACTGCAACGGTGATAGTTTTAATATGTCTTCAGACAAATTTCTCCACCCCTTTTACATCTATACCTAACCTAAATAATTAGCCGGCTTTAACTTCCTGGCCTATGCCAATTATAGCATCAGCATTAAGTAATATGAGTAGCCGGTTTTCGGTTTTCCCTACTCCGCTTAAATAGTCGGCAGCAATACCTCCTACCACAGCTTGCGGCGGTTCAATATTATTTTTATCAATAGTAGTTACTTCTGAAACAGCATCTACAATCATGCCAACAGTTATGTCTTCAACTTTTATAATGATGATTCTCGTATCATCATTATACTCCTGTGGCGGCAAATTAAGCCTTTTCTTTAGGTCAATAACGGGTAAAACGCTACCGCGTAAATTCATTACGCCTTTTATATAATCAGGAGAATGGGGCACTCGGGTAATCTCCGTCATTCGCTTAATTTCCTGAACTTGCAGAATACTGATACCATATTCTTCCCGTCCCAGTTTGAATACCACCAGTTGAATTTCATTGCCCGAATAAGTTACTTCCGACACATTTCGTCCCCCCCTGCTTATTGCTTTAATGCACCAACGTCCAAAATAAGAGCTACCTGACCATTGCCTAAGATAGTAGCGCCGGCGATGACCTTAATGCCTGCCAGCAATTTGCCCAGTGATTTGATTACTATCTCCTGCTGACCAATTAATGTATCAACAATTATCCCGGCACGATGTTCTCCCATATGGACAATTACAACAAACAATTCATCCTGGCTGTGAACACAAGTATTAGGAACATTAAGTACGTTAGCCAGACGTACTATCGGAATAATTTGTCCTCTAAGCAGGATAACTTCCTGATTCTGAATGGTTTTTATATCATTCGAAGTAACATTAATAGTGCTGTCAATTGCGCCAAGCGGTATAGCATAAATCTCTTCGCATACTTTTACGAGCAGTGCCTGGATAATGGCCAACGTTAGCGGTAACCTGATTTTGAACTTGCTGCCCTCATTAATTTTAGTTTCAACATCAACCATCCCGCCAAGTGATTCAATTTTTGTCTTAACAGCATCCATACCTACGCCGCGCCCCGAAACATCAGTAACTGTTTCAGCCGTGGAAAATCCCGGTAAAAATACAAGCCTAATTGCTTCAGACGGCTCCATCTTGTCAGCTTCGCTCTGAGTAATAAGCCCTTTCTCCAACGCTTTTTGCTTAATAACATCAGGATTAATCCCTTTGCCGTCATCTTCAACCATAATGATGACATTGTTGCCTTCATGACGGGCGATCAGACGAATTTCCCCGATAGCATTCTTACCTTTGGCCTGACGCTCAGCCGGATGCTCAATACCATGATCAATCGAGTTGCGCAAAAGATGTACCAGAGGATCACCGATTTCATCAATAACAGTACGGTCAAGTTCAGTTTCTTCACCCTGGATAATAAGGTTAACTTCTTTATTCAATTCGCGTGACAAATCCCGAACCATCCGGGGGAAGCGGTTAAACACCTGTCCTACTGGTACCATGCGGACTTTCATAACTACTGCCTGCAAGTCGGTAGTCACCCGGTCCATTTGCTCAATCGTCTCGACAAGTTCGCTAAGACGATGGGTAAGACCAATTTGTTCCAGCCTGGTTTTATTAATTACCAATTCGCCGACAAGATTAAGCAAAGTATCTAGTTTTTCGATATCAACCCTGACCGATTGTCCACTTTTAAGTTTTTTGTCAGTATTGGAAGTATTGTGTTCAATAGTTGACGATCTATCAGCCTTATCGCCAACAGGTTTCTTTTCGAAGTTCCCAGCATCTGGTTTGCCATATTTAGACTCAATAGCTTTGGGCAGTTTTTGCTCGTTTCCTGGAATTATTGACGGCACAACAATTACTTTCTCAATTTCGGAGATGTTGGAGATAGTGGCTTCGATTTTCTCAGGATCAACACTAGTTAAAATGACAACTTGGAAGCTATTGTCAAAATTCTCCTTTTCCAAATCTTCAACACTCGGTATGCTTTTGATCACCTCGCCGAGTTCTTCCAAGGCACTCATTACCATATAAGCTCTGGCCGATTTAAGTAGACATCCTTCCCGCAGGCTAACCTGAATTTCATAGCACTCAATACCTTGATTTTTAGCAGCTTTGACAACATTAATCTCAGTATCGTCAAGTTCAATATGCTCAATTGGAGGTGACTGTACTTCAGCTTGGTCGGTTGCCACAGAATGAACCCGTTGGCTTTTAACTACTGGAACCGGTTCTCCTTTAGCTAGAGCCGCAAGTTTAGCAACAAGCGGCTTAATATCAACGACCGCATCCGAGTTTGATGCTACATTTTCTACAAGTTGCTCCAGTGTATCAACACATTTAAATAAAATATCAGTGATGTCATCATTAGCAAACAGCGTTCCTTTGCGCAGCAAATCAAGAACATTTTCCATTTCGTGAGTAAGCTCAGCAATGGTAGTAAAACCCATGGTAGCAGACATGCCCTTAATGGTATGAGCACTTCTAAATATTTCATCAAGCACCGACAGACTGCCGGGATCGTTTTCGAGATCAAGCAAACAATTATTTAACGTCTGCAGATGTTCGCGCGATTCTTCCAAAAACATTCCCATATATTGACTAATGTCCATTTATCCTACACCCCCGTATTACATATTAATTTTGTTGCTAAGATAAGGCTCTAAGTATTTCGGCAGCTATACCGGTAATAGGTGCGATCTTATCAACCACACCCAACTCGATAGCTGACTTCGGCATCCCGAATACTACTGCCGTTGATTGGTCTTCAGCGATAGTCCGGCCGTTCTGCCGCTTAATGGCTTGGATACCTTTGGCCCCGTCATGCCCCATGCCTGTCAAGATAACGCCTATTGCCTTACTGCCAAAAGCGCGGGCCACCGATTCCATCATTGGATCTACAGCAGGACGGTGTCCGCCCAAAGGGGGATTTTGATTGAGCTTAACAATTGCCTTACCCCCTTCCCTTACCACCAGCATATGGTAATCTCCGGGTGCAATGAGCGCAAGTCCAGGACAGATAACATCATTATGCTCAGCTTCTTTAACCGTAATCGAAGATAGCGAATTTAAGCGTTCAGCTAAAGATTTGGTAAAACCTGGCGGCATATGCTGGACAATGACAATCCCGCAAGAAATATTACCAGGAAGCTTGGTAATAACTTCCTGCAAAGCACGCGGACCACCGGTAGAAGTGCCAATAGCAACAATACATTCGTCAGCTGACACGCCCAAGGGCAAGGACACCTTGGGTAACACCGTTGAAACACCGGTAGTCAGCACTTTTCTGAGCTGAGAAACATTGGCTTTGACTGCCGCCCGGCATTTGCTCAATATTTCAGTCCGTATGCCAGAGATATTAGAAATGGGGCCGGCCGTTTTGGCAACAAAGTCGACGGCTCCTAACTCAAGTGCCCGTAAGGTAGCTTCGGCTCCAGCTTGGGTTAAACTGCTAATCATGACTACCGGCGTAGGATTTTCTTTCATAATAGATTCCAACGCTGTAATACCGTCCATAACCGGCATCTCAACATCCAGGGTAATAAGGTCGGGCTTTAGCCGTTTTACTTTATCAATTGCATCTTTGCCGTTACGGGCAGTGTCAACAACAGTAAAATCAGATTCACCTGCAAATAAGTCACTTAATAGTTTGCGCATAAATACTGAATCATCGACAACCAACACCTTTATCATTAAAACTCACCACCCATACCATAAAAAATCGTTACAAACCCTTACGACGCTGCTCGAGCTGCTTTCTAAAAATAAATTTAATAATATTGCTACGGTCTTTTTCACTAATTCCGAGATATTTAACTCCTACCCAGAATATCATCCGGTCAGGCTGGGGCTGCTGGACTCTGACAACTTCACTTTTTACGGTAATTGGACCAATCTCAGGGTAAGTAACTGTAACCATTAATTTGGTACCAATCTGCCAGGGACGATTCACTGCTATTTGCGCTCCGCCGCCGCTAATATCCTTGGTTACAGCAGTAACTATCTGGTCTTCAATCACTTTGTCATCCACAATTTCGGCAATTTTCACCGGCAACATTGTATCAATCCTGACAAACGCCCTTTGCTGGATCTTTTTTATGTTATAGGGGATAGCTATAGTCCACACAGGCAGTGGCTGAAGTTGTTTGCCAAGTAGAGTACTGGTAAATTCAAACGGTACACCGTCAGTTACCACCCGTCCGAAAAACACTTCACCCCGTTGCAGTATAACTGGTATCCCCTTACTCATCGGCATGGCGATAACCATGCTGTCAGAATTGATATCCTCAATTCGGCTGCGGTATTGCTCGGCAAGTCCACTCTGGGTAGGAACGATAATTTCTATCCGCTGATTAACTTTAAATATATCTTCAATTTTAGTACTAATAAAAAATCCCTCCTCATTTTTGAGGAACTACCACATAAACTTCAAAAATTTGTAAAAAAAACCTTTCACGCCATGGGGCTGAGGAATGTTTTCGCCATAAAGCAAACGTTGAGCAATATTTTCAATACAACGCGACGATATTGTTTCTGGAAACGACATCAAAAGCGGGACCTGGCTTTTTACCGCTTTAATCATATTGCGGTCTTCGTAAACATAACCAAGATTATTGATTGATATTTCAAGAAATCGCTGTGACACCCGCATCAATTTATCAACAACCATTTGTCCTTCATCCTGGTCCAAGATGCGGTTAACTACCAATCTCAGCGGTGCAACACCATTTTGCCCTGCATATGCTTTCATCATGGCATAGGCATCGGTAATGGCGGTAGGCTCGGGAGTAGTAATAATAATAACCTCATCAGCAGCCATAACAAAGTTAAGGACGTTCCGGCTAAGACCAGCGCCTGTGTCTATCAGAACGAAATCAGCCCAATGATCAAACAAAGATATTTGAGACACAATATGCTTAAGATGGGCATCACTCAAGTTAGCCAAATGATATATGCCTGAACCTCCGGCCATAAACTTAATACCACGTGGGCCTTCGGCGACAACATCAGTAAGCTTCAACCCATTTTCCAACAAATTAAGAATGCTATAAGAAGCGGAACACCCCAGAACAACCTCAACATTAGCCATACCCAAGTCGGCGTCAATTACCAATACCTTTTGCCCAAGAGCCGCCAAAGCCAGCGCCAAGTTTACGGTAAAATTGGTTTTTCCCACCCCGCCTTTACCGCTGGTAACAGTTATTACCCGGCTTTTCAGGCTTTGCTTAATAATCGGACTCTTGGGAGTTGAAGAATTTAGTGTCATTTGACGTAGTTTTTCGGCTTGATCACTCATGTCAATTCCTCAAAATCATATTTGCCAATTTGTTAGAGTTAGCTAACTCAATGTCGTCAGGAACACTCTGTCCGGTAGTCACATAAGATAAAGTTGCCGGAAAATGATACAGTAAATTCAAGATAGTACCCAGATTGCTTGCTTCATCAACTTTAGTAAACAAAAATTTTTGCGGAGAACAAATCGAAAACTTATTTACTATTTCCAGCGCATCTTTATATTTAGTTGTAGTACTCAAAACAAGATGTGTTTCAATATACGGATCTACTGACAAAAGCGCCTGCAACTCGGCCAATTGGTACTGATTGCTCGGGCTACGGCCCGCAGTATCAATTAAAATCAAGTTTTTGTCATTGTGGCGGTACAGCGCGGCTTTAAGCTCATCTGGTGAATATACAATTTCTATCGGCACACCAATGATATCACCATAAATCTTTAACTGCTCAACTGCGGCAATACGATAAGTATCAGCTGTAACTAACGCAACTTTATAACCTTCCTTTAATGCAAAGTTTGCCGCCAACTTTGCAATTGTTGTAGTCTTGCCGACGCCAGTCGGTCCGATTAGAGCTACCGCTTTGCATCCTGCAGATGTTACATCAATACCATCAACTTTTCGCAAGTAATTACTTATCCGGTCTAATAGAAGTTTATGAACAATGCCTTGGTCGCTGCCAACAATTGATTTTTCATCAGGCAATCCTTTCACGAGATTAGCAGCAATAGCCGGCTCAATATCATTTTTTATTAATAAATCCATAAGCGGTGAGGACTGTTTATCCCCTTTCGATAGTTTACATAACATTTGCTCCATCATTTTGCGCATATTGGACATTTCAAGCTGCAATGCCGTTATCTGGGTATCGTCAGAAGCAATAGCCGGCATGACTACAGGTACCTTCGTTTCAGCAGGGGTAGCTGCGGGAGAATCTACGGCAGCCATAACTTCCACCATTTCTTTGCCAAAAAATCCCATAATGCCACCTTTTCTAAAACGGCGAGTATGCAAAATAACAGCTTCCCGGCCTAAATCCTGTTTAACCTGAATCATTGCTTCAGCCATATTTTGTGCTGTAAATAGTTTGACTTTCAAGCTACAATCTCACCATCCCTAGTGCCTGCACTTCAGTTTTGGCTTCGAGTTCAGCATATGACAAAACTGCTAAATTTGGCGCCACACGTTCTGTCAACTTACGAAAATATAGTCTGGCGCCTGGGCTTGTAAGAACTACCGGCTGATAGCCCATATTAGTTAGTTTAGGAAGTTCATTGGTAAGGCTTTTTATGACAGCCTGCACCATTTGTGGCTCTAATCCGACATATGAGCCTTGTTCAGTTCGTTGCACAGAATTAACAATTGTATTTTCGAGCTGCGGGTCAACAGTAAGACACGTCAAAATATTGTTATTAACAAATTGCCGGGATATTTGACGAGCCAGCGCGTGACGAACATACTCAGTCAAAATCTCAGTGTCTTTAGTTAATTGAGCATAATCAGCCAGTGTTTCGAAAATGGTCACCAAGTCTCTAATAGATACTTTTTCCCGCAATAAATTACCAAGTACTTTTTGAATTTCTCCTAGCGACATAAGGTTTGGCGTTAATTCATCAACAACTGCTGTATTGTTCTGCTTAACAGATTCGATTAAAGTCTGTACTTCTTGGCGACCCAGAATCTCAGCCGCATGCAATTTAATAATCTCAGTTAGATGTGTCGCCAATACTGACACAGGGTCAACCACAGTGTAGCCGGCAAGCTCCGCTTGCTCACGATAAGCTTCCTGAATCCATAGTGCAGGCAGACCAAAAGCCGGTTCGACAGTTTCAATGCCTGGTACCGTCTCAAAGACTGAACCTGAATCCATAGCCAAGAAGTGATCAAGCATCAATTCACCTCTTGCAATTTCAATACCTTTTAGCTTTATTACATAGACATTAGGTTTAAGTTGAATATTATCGCGAATCCGGATGGTTGGAACTATTAGTCCAAGTTCCAACGCGCATTGACGGCGAATCATAACCACCCTGTCCAATAAATCTCCCCCCTGGCTGACATCAACCAAGGGAATTAAACTGTAACCAATCTCAAGTTCCATAGGATCGACCTGCAGTAAAGAAACAATATTTTCCGGTTTGCGCACTTCTGCTTTTTCCTTTTCTTCCTGCTGCGACATTTCCATCTGAACCTCGGACTGTTGAGTTTTGATAAGGGCATAACCGATCCCTCCCGTTATAATGCTAAGGAGAAAAAATGGTATGCCCGGCAACTCGGGAATAATGCCTAGTATGGCTAATACACCGGAGGCTATAAAGAATACACGGGGATTGGTGATTATCTGACTGGTAATGTCTTTGCCCAAGTTAGCTTCAGAAGCCGCCCTGGTTACGACAATACCGGTAGCTGTCGAAATTAACAATGCCGGTATCTGATTAACCAGCCCCTCGCCAACAGTTAACAGGGTATAAGTATGCAGCGCCTGCACAACATCCAAATTACGCTGCAGCATGCCAATAACAAAGCCGCCGACAATATTAATCACTATAATAATAATTGCAGCAATAGCATCGCCTTTAACAAACTTGCTCGCACCGTCCATTGCGCCATAGAAGTCAGCTTCCCGCTGGATGTTCTTCCGGCGTTCCCGGGCTTCTTTATCACTAATAAGGCCGGCGTTAAGGTCAGCGTCAATACTCATCTGCTTTCCGGGCATAGCATCCAATGTAAACCGGGCCGCAACTTCGGCAACCCGTTCGGCGCCTCTGGTAATTACAATAAATTGAATAATAATTAAAATAATAAATACTATAAAGCCAACCACGGCGTTACCGCCAACTACGAAATTACCGAAAGCGGCAATTACTTCCCCGGCATGGCCGTCAAGCAAAATAAGACGGGTTGAGGAGACATTAAGCGCCAGCCGGAATAACGTAGTTATTAAAAGTAGTGATGGAAATACGGAAAACTCCAAAGGCTCTACATTATAGATGGCTACCATTACAATAATTAAGGCTAAAGTAATGTTAAGTGTTAATAGCAAATCTAAAAGCAGCGCCGGTAGCGGGATAATCATCATTACTACAATAGTAATAATGGCCACCGCTATGAGAATATCACTGTATTTTGCCAGACCTGCAAACAGCGTTGGTTGTTGAGCAGCCATTATTTATTCGCTCCTTCAACTAGGACAGGCGTTTTTTTAAGCGATATACATAAGCCAGTACTTCTGCAACCGCCTGGTACAATTCGGGTGGAATAGCATCACCAATTTGTACAACCGGATACAATGCACGAGCCAGCGGTTTGTTTTCCACCACTGCCACCCTATTTTCCCGCGCAACTTGTTTAATTCGCTCAGCCAGAAAATCTTGGCCCTTAGCCAAAACTACCGGGGCTGACATAGTCTTGTCATATTTTAAAGCTATAGCCAAATGAGTAGGGTTGGTAACTACGACGTCCGCCTTAGGTATTTCCTGCATCATCCGGCGCATGGCAATAGCCCGCTGCTTTTCCTTAATTTTCCCTTTGATTTGTGGGTTGCCCTCAGTCTGCTTAAATTCTTCCTTTACTTCTTGCTTAGACATTTTAAGACTCTGGTTGTGCTCCCACCATTGGTAAAAATAGTCAAAAGCAGCCAGGACCAGCATTACGCTAAGAATTTGAAATGCTAAATCAATTATTAAAGAACCGGCTAATTTAAGGGAATCTATCAACTCCATACTAATAAATTTAGGAATAGCATCTGTCTCGATAATCGCAAACCGGTAAATAAAGTAACCGATAATGGTCACCTTAAAAAGAGCCTTTAAAAGTTCAACAAGCGATCGCTTAGAAAACAGCCGCTGGAAGCCAGATAAAGGATCAATCTTATTAAAATTCGGCATTAATGTTTCAGTCGAAAAAATAAAGCCAACTTGCATGTAGTTAATAGCCAGCGATGTTACCAAAATAACCAAAAGAACAGGCAATACTGTTTTTAAAAGAACTAGACTCAAGTTTAGAAATAATATTTGAACAGAGTTAATGGTAAAATCTGTTGTAGTCAAAGTAGAAAATATTTCCGTCATATAGCCTGCTAATTCTAAATATAAATTAGCCCCCAACAGCTTGAGTGTATAGAAAGCAGCCAAGATTACAAATACTGCACTAATTTCCGTACTTTTGGCCACTTGTCCTTTTTTCTTGGCTTCTTCTTTACGTTTAGGAGTAGCTTCCTCTGTTTTTTCGCCGCTAAACAACTGCAAATCGAAGCCAGCCAATTTATACCGGCTATCTGTCGATTGGTGCGAAGCCATCCAGAAGGCGATAAATATCATGGAAAGCGCCACTGAAAATTACCTCCAAAAAACCTATATAAAATGGTAAAGCCAAAGATAGTACAAAAATGCCGACAATGATCTTGCCCGGCACGCCAACAACAAAAATATTCATCTGAGGCATGGTACGCGCCAAAATACCCAGTGCCACATCGGTAAGCACTAAAGACACCAATACCGGTAGGCTAATTTTAAATGCGACTATAAAAATACCGGCAACCATATCAACTACGATGTTTGACATATTAGGACTAAATACTCCCTTAGTTACCGGGACAAGTTTAAAACTGTAAAACACAGCCGACAGAAAAATATGGTGGCTATTGGTCGCCAAAAATACTACCAATGCCAAAATGTATTTAAAATTGCCGACAAGCGGAACCTGCTGGCCAAATTGAGGATCCATAACATTGACAATGCCAAACCCAATCTGGGTATCTAAAAGTGAGCCAGCCATCTGTATTCCGTAAAAAACAAACGAACAGGCAAATCCCAAGATTAAACCAATTAAAAACTCGCCAGCAACTAACGCCACATAAGGCAGCAAAGCATCTGGAACAATAATATTGGGCCGGACTAAAAGCGGCAATAAAATATAGGATAAAATCAAAGACAGTCCGGCTTTGACCATTACCGGAATGTTGCGGGCGCCAAATACAGGAGCTGACGAAAAAAGCCCGCTCATTCGTGCAAAAATTAGTAGAAAAAAACCTATCTGGCTTTGCATTAAAGTAAAAAGATCCAATATTTTTACCACCTATTCTAATTATAAACTGTTCGGCCTCCTTTCGACTAGCGTATCATATTCGGCAAATTTATAAATATTTCTCGAGTATAATCAACAACTAAACTAAGCATCCAAGGTCCAAATACCAATACAGCAACAAAGACGGCGATAATTTTCGGTATAAAAGCAAGCGACTGTTCCTGTATTTGCGTCGTGGCCTGGAATATGCTTACCAAGACACCAACTATCAGGCCAAGCCCAAGCATAGGGGCTGATACTAGCATAACCATGGTTAACGCCTCCCTGCCAATCTGGATGGCCGTATCTCCCGACATAAACCTCCCCCTTTTTTTAATTAAAACTGGTAACTAATGACCGGATAATCAAATGCCAGCCATCTACCAGTATAAATAATAAAATTTTGAATGGCAGCGATATCATTACTGGTGGCACCATCATCATCCCCATAGCCATTAAGGTACTGGCGACTACCATATCAATTACAATAAACGGAATATATATTAAAAAGCCAATTTGAAAAGCTGTTTTTAGTTCACTAATGATAAAGGCCGGAATTAATACCGATGTTGGAACATCTTCAGGCGAATTAGGACGTGGCGTTTCCGACAAATTTACAAACAGAGCCAAGTCATTCTCGCGGGTCTGCTTAAACATAAACTCGCGCATGGGTTTCATTGCCTCTGTGATTGCTGTCTCCTGATCTATTGTCCCGGCAAGCATAGGCTGCAATGCATTCTTATTAACCTGATCGAAGTATGGTGACATTGTAAAAAAAGTCAGAAACAAAGCCAGTCCGACCAAAATCTGGTTTGGGGGCATTTGCTGTGTTGCCAAGGCGCTGCGCAGGAAGGACAGTACCACGATAATTCTCGTAAATGATGTCATCATGACTAGAATAGACGGGGCAAGCGACAGCACCGTTAAAGTCAACAAAACCTGCAGACTCAAGGCAACATCCTTAGGATTATTGGCCTGTTCAACACCGATGTTGATATTGGGGATAGGGATTAGCGGTGCTGCCCCGGCCACCGCTGGAAAACAAATTATCAAAGCTGCAGCCACCAAAAAAACACGGTGTTTCCATAATTTTAAATATATAACATCTCGTGACACCCTATTTACCTCTTCCTATTGTCGTTCTCATGCTCCTTCTCGTTTATTTCATGAGTGTCTGACCCGAAAACAGCAGGAAATTTTTTAGGCATCTGTTTAAGCAAAACAAGCTGGCGATGAAAAACGGTATCAAATTGTTCGGATGGCAAGCCGGAATTTTTTACAGCGTTTAATTGATCAATATCCGCTTGGGATGTAATATCTTGTAATAGTGTAATATTGTGTTCGGTAACCCCTAAAACCATAAATTTTCCAGCTATTTCCACTACATAGATGGCACGATTGGGGCCTAAAGCCAAGGTGGCATGAATTTTACCGCTTCCAAATCCTCCGGGCCCAGCCATCTTGTGTGCGAAAAAACGGGAAGTAAAATATGCAAGACCAAGAACTAGGAGAAAAGTTACTATTAGCGATATAACATAGCCACCTGTCACAAGCCAAGAAGATGTTGTTGGTTGCGGTTCCTGGTATTTCAGGTATTCACCGGGTTCGCCGGCAGCCAAAACCTGGACGGTTAATAATGATAAAGCACTAATAACCGCTAAACTACTGCCGAAAAAGTGTAAATTATTGCGCATCGAATGGTATGGTCCTGTCTAGCCGACCGCTTTGCGCACAGCTTCGAGCACGCGATCAGGTTGGAATGGCTTTACAATAAAGTCACGGGCGCCTGATTGAATTGCTTCGATAACCATTGCCTGTTGCCCCATGGCACTACACATAATAATTTTCGCACCCGGATCAATTTTTTTAATTTGTTTTACGGCAGTAATTCCATCCATTTCCGGCATAGTGATATCCATAGTAGTCAAATCAGGTTTAAGCTCCTGATATTTTTCAACTGCCTTCAGGCCGTTTTCCGCTTCACCAATAATTTCATAGCCGTTTTTGGATAAAATATCTTTAATCATCATTCTCATAAATGCAGCATCGTCGACAATTAAAACTTTAATGGCCATTAACTTATCTCCCCTATCTCAAAATATGAATTAAAATTTACTACTACTGAAGATTATTCGCACGTTCCAACGGACTTACTATATCTGTAATTCTCACCCCGAAGTTCTCGTCGATTACCACAACTTCACCTTTGGCAATCAGCTTACCATTAACTAAAATATCTACAGGTTCGCCAGCCAACTTATCTAACTCAACAATTGAACCTGGCGTCAATTCTAAAATATCACGGATGAGTTTACGAGTCCGTCCCAATTCAACAGTGATTTGTAGCGGTACATCCATGATAAGGCCGATATTAGTGTCAGTACCAGGCGTTCCTGACGGCTTTAGCGGTGCAAACTGGACAGGTTGAACGGCAACATTTTGAACAGTCTGCTGCTTAGGTTGCGGTGCCGGCTGGGCATACGCTGGTGCAGGCGGTGGTGTAGCTACCGTTCTGGGCGAAGCGGGCTCTGCTTGCGGCGGTGGCGATGGTGGAGCTACCGGCTGTTGAACAGCCGTCATTAAATTTTCTACCATTTCCTTGGCAACATTGAGCGGCAATATTTGCATAAGTTCACTGTCAATAAGTTCTTCCACTTCCATGCGGAAAGAAACACATACCAAAGCTTCCTCACCTGAGATAACATTAGTAACGTTAGGATCTACGGCAAAATCTAACAAATTAACTTTAGGAGGAGCAATATCCACCTTCTTCTTAAAAATTGTGGATATCGAAGTTGCTGTTGAACCCATCATCTGGTTCATTGATTCACTGACAGCACTCATATACAGTTCGTTAAGTTCTGATGGCGGGTTAGTTCCATCACCGCCCATCATTAAGTCGGCAATAATAAGCGCGTCCTGTTCACGCATAGCCAAAATATTGGTACCCAATATACCTTGGGTATAGCCGACTTCAATAACCAAATACGGTAGGGGATACTGACGCTTTATTTCATTTAGAGTCGATATAGAAACCTTTGGTGTAGTAATGGATACCCGTCTTCCTAAAAGTACAGACAACGTTGTAGCAGCGGTACCCATAGAAATATTTCCAATTTCCCCCAAGGCATCTTTCTCAATGTCTGACAAATCAGGTCCAGCCGGAGATGGCGAGGCTGCCATTGGTTCGCCTCTTAATAAAGCGTCAATTTCTTCTTGTGACAGAAATCCGTCACTCATCATTATCATCTCCTTGGGAAATTACTTGAGTAATTTGTACCGCATTCTTATTGCCGACCAAACCCGGTTTACACTTAAACTTTTCCCTGTTACCAATAATTACACTTAATTCACTCTCTGCTTTAGTTTCCAGTTGTAACACATCACCCACCCCCAAATCCAAAAGCTCGCGGACGGTAACAGTAGCACACCCCAGTTCAACAACAACCGGAATGAGAGTTCTCGCCAGCTTCCGTTGGAGGGCATTCATGGTTTCTGGTGAAGATTGCTTGGCAGCTGCTGAAGCAACCCAAAACGTTGTTGTAAGCTTCGACATAATCGGTTCAAGTACCAGATATGGGATACAGATGTTAATTAAGCCTTCAGCCTGACCTATTTTGGCCTGAAGAGTAATTAACACCACCATGTCGTTAGGAGGAACAATCTGAGTAAACTGAGGATTGGTCTCCAGCGCTTCCATGCGGGGTTCAATGGCCACAACCTGTTTCCAGGCTTCCTGCATACTCTCCAAAGCCTTATTAATGACCCGTCGAATAATGGCCTCCTCGATGTCAGTCAATGAACGAGGCTTAGCGGGTGGCAAGCCTGGACCGCCGAACAGCCGGTCAATAATAGCCAAGACAATATTAGGATTTATCTCGAATATTGCATTGCCTTTGAGCGGACGCATCTGGAAAATACTGATAACGCTGGGGTTTGGCATTGACCGGATAAACTCCTCATAAGTCAGCTGGTCAACAGACGCGACATCAATATGAATTAAAGTCCTAAGATGTGCTGACAGATAGGTATTAATCAGCCGGGCAAAATTTTCATGCAACATATAAATAGTACGTATTTGATCTTTAGAAAACTTATCTGGGCGCCTAAAATCATATGTCTTGATTTTGCGCTGTTTTTCTTCCGTTTTTATTTCTTCTGCAGTTACAACACCGGTAGACAAAGCTGATAAAAGTTCGTCTATTTCGGCTTGCGACAAAACATCTGACCCTGCCAATCCTCCCCCTCCTCCGTACCAGAAATCAGTAAATTATCAAAAGTAATCTATAGTTAACTAATAGTCATTTTTATTATACTAAAATTACTGTAGTGAATCTACTGTAAAACAAAATTGGTAATATAGATATCATAGACTCGCTCTTCACCAAGAGTTTTATTTATTTCATTTTTTAATAACTCTTTAAGCTGGTCTTGTTTGGCCGGATCGAAATCTTCAATTTTTTGCGACCGCAAAACATATATAGCAGTGTCTTGAATTTTTATCTCTTCAGGCGACGGCAGCTTGCCTTCTTTGGGTGGCGCATTCTTATCAGGTTTTAGTTCCACAATTAATCCAATTTTGAGATAGCGTCCGCTATTAACACCACCAATATTGAGAATAAGACCCTCCTTGACATCGCCCAGCTTAATAAACTGTCCCGGTTCATGCTGGGCAGCTTTTTTTTCCACAGTCTTATCAGACACAACCCGGGTCGCAATCAAATACGAAATACCACCGGCTAAAATTAAACCAACCACAATCAAGATGATGACTACCATCATCGACATTTTTTTAGGTTTTTCCTCTTCAGCCACTGGCACACCTCCATTACTCCATTATTTAGCGTGTTTGATTAATGACCTGCGTGCCAACACGCAAACATTATGTTCGTGTCATTTTTTACCGCATATTTCTAAACAACGCCCGGCGATAATCCATTACTTTGCGCACCACCTCATCCATTGACTCCTCGACAATCAATTTCTTGCCACTGGTCAACGTAATGACAGTATCAGGAGTTTCTTCAATCGTTTCTATTAACTCCGCATTAACCACAAAATCGCAGCCTTGCGCTTTAAGCTTGGTAACCTTTATCATGACAGTCCCTCCTTACTATATTTCTAAAAAATAGGTAGCGGGAGGGAGGCAATCCCCCCGCTACCTTCCACTAATTACCGTTTAAGGTTGGCCAGTTCTTGCAGCATTTCGTCGGTAGTCGAAATAATCTTGGAGTTAGCCTGGAATCCGCGTTGAGTAACGATCATATTACTAAACTCTTTGGCCAAATCCACATTAGACATTTCCAGATTGCCGGGAAGAAGAGACCCGCGCCCGCCAGTCCCACTAGTACCGATTTGTGCTTCACCGGAATTGGCTGATTGCATAAAGAAGGAACTCCCGGTACGTGTCAGGCCGCCCGGGTTGGCAAAATTGGCCAAGGCCACCTGCCCCAGACTGCGTGATTGGTTGTTCGAATATGTGCCTAGAATTATACCATCCACGTTGATAGAATATTTTTGCAGCTCACCTTGGGGATAACCGTTTTGTGATTTAATCCACGCGGTGGACTTTCCGTCAGCACCGTACTGAGTAAGAGCACTCATATCTTGGCCGACGGCTAACGGATTTGCGCCGTTGTTCGTAGCAAATTTTAGATCAGGCGGATTAGGCTGGGTGGTATATGGGCTATAGGCAGCATTAGCAGTAAGGAGCGTAGGAGCACTGCTTACAGTATATGCGGGCCATGTAATGCTTGCCGTACCACCGCTGTAATCATATGTTGTTGGTAAACCCGTATATGTTACCCCTGGTCCGGCAGTCCCAATTGTGCCGCTTACCGGAGAACCGGTCCCCCCCTCTTCAGTCAGTGTATAACTCCAATTAGGCTTACTGTTTGCATCAAGGCCATTATAGGTAAACGTTATTTTTAAGGTATGCAAATTCTTATTTGCGTCAAAAACGGTGACATACTGCGTATCTTTTGAATCAGCCGTGTTATTTAAAGTGAGAGCACTAACATTGATCGTATTTGACGTAATTGAAGCAGGATCGACGATCTTCTTGCTCTGCAGAGCTCCTGTACTATCAAATGTCAGTTCACCAATGCCATTTGTTATTGATCCTGCCGTAGCATCCGGCACCGTATTATTATAAACCCACGTATTTGTACCTACTTTAGTGAAAGTGGTAGTAACTTTATGAGCTACCCCCAGAGAATCATAGACGTTAATTGTTCCTTGTACCGTACTGCCAATATGGGCGTCTGCTGCCAAATTTTCGCTGAACTCCATGGAAGTCGTTGTCAATCCGGGCATATTGATATTGGCACCGATCGAAATCGGAGTGGCCGGCGTATTGGTATTGATAATGCCGCTCGAGTTGGCTTGCCAGCCGTAAACCGTATAACCGGTACTGATATCAATAAAATTGCCGTTCGGATCAAAGTCGAAATTACCCGCCCTGGTATATAGCTGATTAGTACCATCGGAAACCATAAAAAAGCCGGAGCCGGAAATGGCTAAATCAGTCAGCCGGCCGGTAGCCTCCGGACTACCGTCGGTAAAATCAGTACTAATACTGGCCAGGCCCATGCCCAGGCCGACCTGCATCGGGTTGGTGCCGCCACGGTTGCCTTGCGCTGCCGATGCCGCCTGCAATGTCTGGCTTAACACATCCTGAAAGTTCACAGTACTGCTTTTAAAACCAACCGTATTGACGTTGGCAATATTGTTGCCGATAACATCCATGCGGGTCTGGTGATTTTTTAGACCCGACATAGCGGCAAACAAAGAACGCATCATAAATAAACGACCTCCTGATTATAAAACTTTTAAGTAAGCTGCCTCTATCAGTCGGCAGCTTGGAGGGCTTCCTTGAGAGGTCCAGCCCTAGACAATTACCGCGCTGTCAATATTGGTAAACACGTTATCTTTAATACTGGCGCCATCCATAGCCGTTATTACCGTTTTGTTTTTAACGCTTACCACAAACGCCAAGTTGTTATTCATTAAAATAAGTGATTCTTTGGCTCCTTTTTGCGCCGCTTTATTAACCGCTTGGCTGAGCTGGTTAAGTTGATTACTGTCAAGCTTAATTTGCCGGCTATTCAAACGTTGCAACGCATGTTGCGAAAACTTAACACCGGCAATTTCCTGTTGTAACAATTGCTCAAAACTAGGACCAAACGCCTGCTTGCCGGTTGCTGCTCCCGGCTGAGAACCTGTTGACTGTGCCGGTGCATTGACAGGAGATAATGGTTGATAGGGATGATAAATACGATTGTCAGCCATGTTCTTAACTTCCTTTCGGAATCTCAACAGCGCTTACTTGGCTCATTTCAATGGAGGTATCGCCAATAACAAGTTTGGGTTGTCCATTAACCAACCTTACAGCGCTTACCACTCCTGATTTTTCTTGCCCGCTATCGCTACGCCAGGTTACTTTCAGGCCGATCAAGCCACTGGCCTGAGTCATTTCCATAGTCGAGTTCATGTTCTGCATTTGTTCCAGAGTTGAAAATTGTGCCATTTGAGCGATAAACTCCTTATCCTCCATGGGTTTCATAGGATCTTGATATCTGAGCTGAGTAACTAATAGCTTCAAAAAATCATCTTTACCCAGATTATCATTTTTGGTACGGGTAGTCTGGGCAGAGTTAGCCGTACTCTGACTCGTGCCGGTCGCAGCATTTACACTAGACATATTGCACACCTCCTCCTCCTTAAATGCGGTAATCCACACCAGATTGGCTACCAAACCCGCTCATTTTACCTGGTTCAAGCTCACTCTCAACAGCCTCGATAAAACCGTCTGCCGGTTTCTTATTGGTAAACTTAACTTGCTGCTGACGTGAGCCACGGTCCTGGTCATGATTAGGCAAAAATTGGCTTAAACCAGCGTAAACAGTTACGTTTTCCACTTTTAAACCGCTATTGACCAAGTCTTGCTTAAGTTGCGGCAAAGAAGCTTCAATGATATTGCGCACTTCAGTATTGCCGGAGTGAAAGCTGGCATTTACCGTCCCATTATCTACAACAACTTTAAGGGTAAGTTCGCCAAGATGCTCAGGTTTGAGCTTGATAACCATTTCTGTGTTATTCGGTTTATTGATAATTCTTGCTTGCTCAATGATCTGGCTAATAACTTGATGAACATCGGTAGGAGGATCAGCCTGCTGCTGATGCTGAATTTCCCCAGGAATCGCCTGCTTTGCATCACTTGTAGGCAGCATTAGATTTTCCAGTCGATGAGCAAATGGGGTGGAAGATGTTCCATCAACATTATTAGCAGTTGAGTCTTTGGCAACCCCGGTTTGCGTCGACAACAAGCCTTCATCTGTTAAGCCATCTTTCTTTTCATTGCCAATAAGACTATTGTTTAAACCTTTAGCCTGCTGATTAACATTGACTAATGGGAGTTGATCTATAACTTGCCGTTCAGGCTCGTTAGTTATTCTCCCAGATGTTTTGGATGGTGACGCCGCATCGGTAGCACGACTGTTACTTACCGTTCCAGGTAACACGGATTGAGCAATGCGACTCATGGTATTAGGCTGATCTACACTGCCAACAGCCGGCGCCTTAGCACCCTCGACCTGATTTAACAATGATTCTTCAGCCGGTAAGTTACCGTTCCCCCCGCCATCAATGAAACTGCTTACATCATCAACCTGCTGATTGCCAATAATCATCAAAAGTCGGTCTTCTGCAACTTGCCGTCCAGGCTCGTCAGTTATCCTATCAAAAATTGAAGCTATTGCTGCTACATCTTTTTGGGGAATAACAACCACCTTTCCGGATAGTGTTGGGTCAGCAATGAGATTAGAGTTTGTAAGATCAGTCTCCTTCCCGGATAATGCAGTTATTCTGCTTATGTCTTTTGGGGGATTGGCAACCACTGCTCCGGATAGTGTTGGATCAGCAGTAAGATTAGGCTCGGGAAGTGGTATTTGTCCAAGACTTTTGTTCAAATTGGCGTTCAAGATCTGAACAGGTATAGCTACTTGAGGCTGAGCAGACTCTGGTATGTTGAACAACAATCTTTGATTTTGCTCAACCTGATTATTAACTACAATACTGTCACCTGCTGGGTTTAAGAAATCGGTCTGCCCTAAACTTATAGGCGTAGGACCTAAAGGTAATTCAGGCATATTGGACATAATCCTGGACTGGGTGAATGTCAGTGCGTCAATAGAAGTAGCGGAAGGTTCGGTTGTTACTGCATACTGAGCCTTAGTAGCCGGCAATAGATTGGCTGTCGGCAGAATGAAATACATTGGTGCAGCCAGTGCTGAATTGTTGATAGTTGCCAATAAATCTTGACCTGGTTGCGTCGTTGTATTAATATCGTCAGCTTTGGCTGTTTCAGCAGCCAGTATACCGGAAAACTCAGTTATCGCCTGTCCGCCGTCTGAGTTGCCGCCTTTTTTTACCAGGGCTGCTGGCATACCGGAAACAAGGGACCGATTAACCGGTTTCGTATTGGCAGAAATTATTGGTTGCACTATAGTTTGCTTCGTTTCTACTGCATCTGTTATATCAGACTGGGAAATTACACTGTTTAGTGAATCAATGAAACTAATCCCCTGCTCGCTATTTAGTTTGCCGTTGGCACTTCTATCGGCAGAAACTGATGGTATCGCCAGATTGGCTGACAACATATTAAGCGCTAAATTCATTATTTCACCTCCTTTCAAAACCAACGTAATCTATATGCTATAGGCTAGACGGCTTGGCCGGTCCTCTAAGCATATCTTGAGTCAAACGGGCGGCGCGGTTAGGGTCAAATAATGCTAAAATTTTCGCCACTTGCTCTTCATCCATTTTTCCAAAGATCGCAAGTACGGTGGCATCATCAAGTTCTTTCATGATTGCTGTAGCTTCTTCCGGTTTCATACCACCATACAACCGTGCCAGTTTGGAAATACGTTTAGCTTCCTCTTGCTGTTTTAACTTAGCCTGCTTCTCCAAATCTTCCTTAGTTATTATGTTAGGATCAGAAGGCTGAGGTATCTGTGCTACCGGCATTGATTGAGACGGAGCCTGGTTTGGTTTTGGCGGCACTGCCGGCTGAGTAGTTAAAGTATCATCTTCAATATTTACAGTTTCAAAATTGGTTTTAGGAAAGAACTTGCCAACAACCGGATATTGGGATAAGTTCATATCATTAGCTAATTTTTCCACATCAATTAACTTTAAATAAACCCCGACCGCAAAGCCTATGGCTATTAGTATCAATAAAGCTACCAGTATAGCCATACTTTTCATCACTAAGCCAGATTTAGGCTTAGATAAGGGCGGCTGTTTGGAATTGGCAGCAGGACTTTTAGTTTTTACAGCCATAGTTATAGACTCCTCTACTTGGCCAGTGACAATACTCTGGCAACATAATCGCGTGTTTCGCGGTACGGTGGAATTCCATTATAGTTTTTTACCGCTTGCGGCCCGGCATTATAGGCTGCCACAGCTTTGGTAACATCATTATCAAACATCGTGAGCATTTGTTTAAGGTAGCGAACACCGCCATCAATATTTTCGCGAGCGTCGTTAATATTTCGAATTCCCAGTGAACGGGCAGTTTCAGGCATAAGCTGCATTACGCCAACGGCTCCGGCAGGTGAAACAACATTAGGTGATAAGCCGGATTCAGCCTGCGCCACAGCCAGTGCCAATTTAGGATTAACACCATATTTGACGGCAGCCAAATAAACCATCTTGGATATATCGCCGCCTTCGGCACTAACATTAGCTGCCGCCGCTTTTATACTTACCTGTTGTTGAGCAGTTGCTGAAGCAAAGGCTGTGGCAAAATCACCTGACAGCGCAGGTTCCGGCGTAACACGCGAAAAACGCCGTTCAATATCATTAATTTTTTGAATAACTTGATTAACTCCTTGTAGCATTATAATACACTCTCCTTGTCACGTATAAAGACCTGCGTTCCAAGCTCATCAAGAATTTTTTGCTCTTCCTGCAAAAGTTCGCTATAGTATTGGTCCAAACGCTTATCCCGCAGGCTAGCAACAAGCTTTCGCTGTTTTGCAGCAGTTGTCAATTCTTCCAGGCACTCCTGGCGATAGGCTGTAGCCTTTGCAACTTGTTCTTCCTGAATGGTAATATCTCTCTTTATTTTATCGATATAATAACTACAAGTTTTAAGCGCTTCAATTGTCGAGCTGCCGGCCTGTTGCCGACGACTAAGCAAAGCAAAGTTGGCAACAAGTTTATTTTGAAGTTCACCCAGCAGTTCTTGTTCACCCTGCAAACGGCTTGTGGCCTCAGCCAGTTTGATTTGCGCCTGTTCCTCCTGCGTTTTGCGGAACTTTAACAGTGCCTCAAGGCGGAAGCGGAATTTCTTCATGGCTCACCATCCTGATAGTTGTTAGGCAACAATCATTTTTAAGCGTTCCAGTGTTTCAGGTATCGGTGTATTCTCGTATACGTCCTGTTGAAGAAAATTCTTTATTTCCCCAATAGCAGCAACGGCCTTGTCGATATTAGCACTACTGCCATGAGCGTAAGCACCGATATTAATCAGATCTTCCGCTTCACGATAAGTGGCTAATAAAGTCCGTAAGCGCTGGGCGCACTGTACATGCTCTTTATCGGTGATTTCCATCATTACCCGGCTAACACTGGCCAAAATGTCAATAGCCGGATAATGATTTTGCGCTGCCAACTCCCGCGTTAGTACAATATGACCGTCTAAAATACTGCGAACAGCATCGGCAATCGGTTCATTCATGTCGTCACCATCAACCAGCACAGTATAAATTCCCGTTATTGATCCCCGGTCGCCTGTACCTGAGCGTTCCAATAATTTGGGCAACGTAGCAAACACTGATGGGGTATACCCCCTTGTAGCCGGCGGCTCACCAATTGTCAGGCCAACTTCGCGTTGAGCCATGGCAAACCTGGTAACCGAATCCATCATAAGCATGACATCCATGCCTTGATCACGGAAATATTCGGCAATGGCCGTAGCTGTCATAGCCCCCTTAATCCTGACAAGTGCCGGCTGGTCAGAAGTAGCAACAACAACAACCGACCGTTTTAAGCCTTCTTCGCCCAAATCACGTTCAATAAACTCCCGCACCTCACGGCCGCGCTCCCCAATAAGAGCGATGATGCTAATATCGGCTTCGGTATTGCGGGCTATCATTCCCAACAAAGTGCTTTTGCCGACACCGCTACCAGCCATAATACCGATTCGCTGACCACGTCCCATGGTTAAAAGGCCATCAATTGCCCGGACACCCACGGCCAGTTTTTCGGAAATACGGCGGCGGGTCAAAGGCGGCGGCGGTGAAGTGGTAAGTGGATACTGAGTATTGCTGATTAACGGACCTTTGCCATCAATAGGATTACCAAGGCCGTCTAATACCCGCCCTAAGAGCTGTCGCCCCACACTGACTCTGAGCGTTCTGTGAGCAGATACTACTTCACAGCCCGGGCCTATGCCCTGCATCTCACCAACAGGCATTAAAAGCACCCGTTTTTCCCTGAATCCCACAACTTCAGCCGGTATGGGGTCCCTTTGGCTGCGTGGAAGAATATAGCATAATTCTCCGAGATTAACATTAGGGCCTTGAGATTCGATAACTAACCCAATAATCTGCGTAATCTTGCCGTTCAGTTTAATGGTGTCAACACTATGTATGGCTGACAAATACTTAGCAGCACTAAATACTTGGCTCATGGAAGTATTTCCTGAATGGCTTTATACACCATTTCCAGTTTAGTGTCCAGGCGGGCATCAACGGTACCCAAAGCTGTGTCAATAACACAGCCACCTGGCGCAATGGTATGGTCAGCCGACAAGCTAACGGCATGCTCCCGGCCGACCATAAGTTGCAGATCACGCTTGGCCATCAACACCATTTCATAATCCTCTGGATTAACTCTAATAACAATTTGTTCCTGGTCGCGGACTTTTGCCAAAGCTTCTTTGACGACCGGCAATATGACAGTTGGATTGTCTTCAATCTCCCTCGCTAATACCTTACGGACTATCGCAAAAGTCATTTCCACTATTTGCCGTTCAGCATCAATTATCATTTGGCAAGCTTCCTGCTCAGCTGCTTTTATAATGCGTTCGGCTTTTTCAAGAGACAATTGCATAGTTTGCTGCATTTCCGTTAACGCTGCTTGGCGGCCTTGACTAAACCCTTCCTGATACCCCTGACTAAGACCTTCATCATGAGCCTGGCGCGTTATGTCCTGAGCCCGGATTTCAGCATCAGCCAAACATTGGGCAGCTGCCGTCCGGGCTTGGGCAAGAATAGTTTCGGCTTCTTTTCGCACAGTATCCAGACAGATCTCAGGCACAATATTTTGCGGCTGTTCGCGCACCGGCTCAGGTACTGGCCGGTGCTTAATAATTACCGGCGAGTTTTTTTCAAACAACACACTTTTTATAATCTTAGACAATGATTTCGTCTCCTTTACCACGCGAAACAACTATTTCGCCTGACTCCTCAAGACGACGGATATTATTAACAATTTTTTGTTGAGCTTCCTCAACATCTCTTATACGCACAGGACCCATGTATTCAATTTCTTCACGGAGCATTTCAGCGGCACGCTTGGAAATATTCTTATAGATTTTATTGGCAACTTCACTAGATGCCGCTTTAAGCGCCAATGCCAAGTCTTTGTTGTCGATTTCCCGGAGCACAAGCTGGAGCGACCTGTCGTCCAAAAGCACAATATCTTCGAAAACAAACATACGCTTCTTGATCTCTTCGGCCAACTCGGGATTCTGCACCTCAAGATTCTCGATAATTGTTCTCTCGGTTGTCCGGTCTACCCGGTTAAGAATCTCAACGATTGAATCTACGCCGCCGGCAGCGGTAAAGTCCTGTGTTACCAGCGATGATAATTTGCGCTCCAAAATTCTTTCGACATCGCGGATAACATCGGGAGATGTACGATCCATTGTTGCAATTCGCCGGGCAACATCTACCTGACGTTCAGGCGGCAGTGCCGAAACAATAGCAGCTGACTGCTCAGGCTGAAGGTAGGCCATGATCAAGGCAATTGTCTGGGGATGCTCATTTTGTATAAAGTTGAGCAGTTGGCCAGGATCAGTTTTCCGGGCGAAGTCAAAAGGACGAATCTGCAGGCTGGTAGTCAGGCGATTAATTATCGATACCGCTTTCTCAGCTCCCAGCGCTTTTTCCAAAACTTCGCGGGCATAGTCCAAGCCCCCATTGGAAATATATTCTTTCGCTAAACACATTTGATGAAATTCGGCCATCACTTTATCTTTTTGTTCTTGTGACAATTTACGTTGATTGGCAATTTCCAGTGTTAATTTTTCAATTTCGTCTTCACGCATGTGTTTGAGAACTTGGGCTGAGATGTCAGGTCCTAAAGCGATTAATAATATTGCTGCTTTTTGTTTACCTGTCAATTCGTTTGACTGGTACATGGCCTAGACACCTCCTCTCATTCTTCCGCTAGCCAAGTCTTAATAAGCTGGGCCACATCCTCGGGCCGTGATTTCGCATATTTTTCCACTGAACTTCTTTGCTCAGCCCGTTCTTTTTCCTGAGCAGTAAGTTCTCTCTTGGCAGTTTGCAATTCTGCATCAGCGTCTGGCTGTGGCTCAACAGGAGCAACCTCAACAAATTCTTCTTCCTGCTCGCGACGGCGGGCATACAGCCGGATTAGATAAAGGATAGCGATAATAGCAATAACAATAAGTCCTACTTTAAGCATAAAGGCTTGTTGCTGTTGTCGGGCGTATTCTTCTTCCTCTTTACGTTGCTTATCAGCTTGCTCGGTGCTAAACTGTATGCTTTCCACAGCGATAGTATCACCGCGGGCCGGATTAATACCAATGGCCGAAGCTACCGTCCTGGTCAGGCTATCCTGTTGAGTTTTAGGGACTGCAGCGTCAACAAGCACGGCTACCGTTACCCGCTTGATGGAACCAGGTGTACTGATCACTTTTTCTTTGGTTTCATTTATTTCATAATTGCGGGTTACTTCTTTCTTTTCATAATTAGATTGGGAATTATTCCCGGTCACATAGCCCGGAATATTCGACGTAGTTCCCGGAACACCCCCAGGTGCTCCCGAATTGCCTTTGTAGCTTTCGTCGACTTCCTGGGAACTGCGGATAATTCCCCGGTCATCGACAACAGGTTCAAAAACTTGGCGATCAAGAGTACGCTGATCAAAGTTAAGCTCGACATTAACACGGGCGGCTGCTTTGCCAATGCCGAGCGTCTGATCAAGTAATGTTTGAATGTTCTTCTGCAGGTCTTCCTGCACCTTTTTGGTTAGTTCAAACTGGGTCATAGCCGCAGTACCAGCCATTTGCGGCGCATCCGACTGATCATTCAAAACCCTGGCAAAATTATCAACAATAGTAATGTTCTCCGGTTTTAAACCCTGAACACTATGAGCCACCAGGTTAACAATACCTTTTACCTGCTGTTGCGACAATTGGGCGGATGGTTTAAGCTTTAGCATAATAGATGCCGTTGCCGGCTTTTCACTTTTTTTGTAGAGGCTATCTTCAGGCATAACGATATGAACTCTGGCTTTTTCTACTTCGTCCATTTGCTCAATAGTCCTGGTTAGCTCTCCTTGAATAGCCTGTAGCAACTGAACCTTATTTTGAAACTCGGTTACACCAAATTTATTTTGTTCAAAGATCTCAAAGCCTTTATTTCCCCTTGGTAAACCTTGACTGGCCAAATCCAATCTAAGCCTGTGTACATCTTTAGATGACACTAAAATGTCAGTGCCGTTACTGCCAGTTTGAACCTCATACGGAACCTTCATCTCTTTGAGTTTTGCAGTAACTTTACCTGCATCTTCAGCTTCAAGAGTAGTAAACAAAGGTACATAATCAGGGCGTCCGCCCCACCAATAACTCCAAACCAAAATGGATAAAAACACAAATGCGGCCGTGCCAAGAATAATGTACCGATGTTTATTATTCAAATTTTGCCAAAGGCGCAGAGACTGTTCTTTCAAATCCGGCATGTCTCCACCCTTTCAGTTAAGGAAAATAGATACCTAGACTACATTACAGTATAAGCAGTATTATCAACAACACTTTTTTCAACCAAGCATTAAACCTGCATTCTCATAACTTCCTGGTAAGCATCAACGACTTTGTTACGCACTTGCATTGTAAGCTGCAAAGCAATTGCAGCTTTTTCAGCAGCAATGGTAACCTCAGCTACATCCTGGACTTTGCCGGCAGCTAGATTTATCGATGCCTGCTGGGATTCATTTTGCAGCCTATTAACATTGTTTAAGGCATCTTTTAAAAAGTCACTAAAAGATTTTTCCGGGTTCTCCGACTTATCAACCGGGCTTAACTCGGCCAGCTTGCCTTTAACAGGCATTAAATTCAACGCTTCAATCTTCATTTATACTCTCCTATTTTCCAATATCCAGAGCTTTCATGGCCATGCTTTTGGCGGCATTGACAGCCGCTACGTTGGCCTCATAGGCTCTGGAAGCAGTAATCATGTCAACCATTTCCGACACAATATTAACATTTGGCATTTCCACATAACCTTCGCGGTTGGCATCAGGGTGGTTGGGATCATACACAAGTTTTAGCGGACTGTTATCCTTAATAATTCCTGTTACACGGACACCCGTTCCTGCATCGATCTGGCGGGAAAGTACTTGTTCAAACGAAGTCTGGCCTGAACGGGGTTCAAAAACTACCATCTGGCGACGATAAGGACCGCCTTCAGCAGTGCGGGTCGTGTTGGCATTAGCTATATTATTAGAAATAACATCCATACGCAACCGCTCCGCCGTCATTCCTGAGGCTGCAGCATCAATGGCCCGGAACAGTTCCATAATCAACGTCTCCCCTCATTTATTGCAGATTTAATGTTGGCAAAATATTTACTAATTTGTTGCGCAACAGCATCATAATAAATGGAGTTTTTTGCCAGATCAGCCATTTCGCTGTCAATATCCACATTATTGCCGTCACTGCGCAAAGAAGTATTGGTGATTGTGTTTATGGTCGGTTCAGGGTTAAACGCAGATTTTATTGTCAAATGGCGTTCGTGCGTTCTGACAATTGGCAGCTTTTGCATGCTCATGGCTAATTCAAGCTGGTCTTCAAAACTAACTACGCTTTTTTTAAACCCAGGCGTATTTACATTGGCAATGTTATTGCTAATTACGTCATGGCGAAGTGCGGCTGCACTCAACGCTTTTTCCAATACCGACAATTGAGTTGAGTTTAAAAGTGAGTCAAGCATCCGCTAACCTCCTGTTAACTAAAAAGTTATGCTCATAAATCAAAAATACCATATTTTTAGCTATGTAACCTTATGCATATTTCTACAGAATTCGCAAAAATCCTTTAAAAACCTGATGTTAAGCTATTAAGTTTTTTTAACAAAAAACCAGCTACTCGAACAGTAGCTGGTTAAATGTACAAATTATTTTTTCAATTTTTTCAACTCATCAAGCAACCGCTCATTAAGTACCTTAATATAGGTTCCTTTCATGCCAAGCGATTTTGATTCAATAACCCCGGCACTTTCAAACTTACGCAGCGCATTGACAATTACCGACCGGGTAATGCCGACACGGTCGGCAATTTTGCTGGCGACAAGCAGACCTTCATTGCCTTCAAGTTCACTTAAAATGTGCATAACGGCCTCAAGTTCCGAGTAAGACAGTGTCCCTAGCGCCACCTGCACGGTGGCCTTTTTCCGGGCTTCTTCTTCAATCTTTTCACTGCGGTCTCTGAGCATTTCCATACCAACAACGGTGGCGGCATATTCGGCCAAAACTAAATCGTCGTCAGTAAATTCGATGCTAAATTTAGCGACAATGAGTGTACCAATCCGCTCACCAACAGCGTGAATTGGTATAATAGTAGTAAACTTGTCGTTAAATAAGCAATTAGTGCCGGCGCTGAAAGTACAAATTCCATGTTCCAACCTAAGATTAGGTGATGTCTGGTCAATCTTCTGCAGCCATTCCACATAACGCTCAGGAAATTTTCCTAATTGCAGCACTTTGTCACGCATAAGATCGCATTCGAAATCGTCAAGCAAGGCATATCCCAAAACAGTGCCGTCTTTGCTGACGATATAGACATTAGCGGCCATAACAGCGCTGAGTACAGATGACACTTCACTGTATTCAACATTCTCTGATTTTTGTAGCAATTTGTTAATTGCACGAGTGCGTTCTAATAATGATGACATATTCATCCACCTTTCATAATAAAAACAAATAATCTTATAAAATATAATGGCTCAGGTCTTGGTTAACAACTATATAATCAAGCTTGGATTTAACATATTCACGATTGATGACAACAAGCTGTCCGGTAACATCAGGAGCTTCAAACGCCAAGTCCTCTAAAAGTTTCTCCAATATAGTATGTAACCGACGAGCGCCAATATTTTCAGTCTGAGTATTAACCTTACAAGCAATGTCGGCAAGCTCATCAATAGCGTCCTCGGTAAACTCAATTTTTATACCTTCGGTTTCCAGCAGGCCTACATATTGTTTAATCAAGGCATTAGCCGGTTCAGTTAATATCTGACGAAAATCTTCTTTGGATAAGTTAGTAAGTTCAACCCGGATAGGAAAACGTCCCTGCAATTCTGGTATCAAGTCAGACGGTTTGGAAACATGAAAAGCGCCGGCGGCAATGAATAAAATATGGTCGGTTTTAACCGGCCCGTACTTGGTAACAACTGTAGAACCTTCGACAATTGGTAATATGTCGCGTTGGACTCCTTCCCTGGAAACGTCAGGGCCTGAACTATGGCCTCTGCCGGCTATTTTATCAATTTCATCCAAAAAGATGATTCCGTAGTTTTCTGCTACATTGATGGCATTTGTTGTTACTTCATCCATGTCAATCAGCTTTTGTGCTTCTTCCTGGATGAAAATTTTCCGGGCATTAGCTACTGTTACCTTGCGTTTCTTTTGTTTTTTGGGAATTAAGCTACCAAGCATATCTTGAATATTCATGCCCATTTCTTCAATCCCAGTCCCGGCGAACATCCCCAGTACCGGCTGAGTAGTATCCTCTACGGTAATTTCTATAAGCTCATCTTCAAGTTCACCGGCAACCAGGCGCTTACGCCACCATTCGCGACCAGTATTAAACGGCGGCGGTTCCTGCGGCTCTGCCGGTTTTTCCTGAGCATTTCCCATGCCGCCCGAAAATAACATTTCAAAGGGATTACGCGCCGGCTCTTTTTTGGCTACAGGAACAAAATGATCAAGAATACGTTCATTGGCCAAATCCTTGGCCTTGTCATTTACCTCAAACATCTTCTGCTGCTTTACCATGCGAATTGATGTCTCAACCAAATCCCGCACCATAGATTCGACGTCACGTCCAACATAACCTATCTCGGTGAATTTAGTTGCTTCCACCTTCACAAATGGCGCATTTACAAGTTTTGCCAAGCGCCGGGCAATTTCTGTTTTGCCGACGCCGGTAGGACCAATCATTAAAATATTCTTAGGGATAATTTCTTCCTTGAGCTCTGCAGGCAATTTTTTGCTGCGCCAGCGATTACGTAAAGCCACAGCTACCGATTTTTTGGCTTGCTTTTGGCCAATTATATATTTATCTAATTCATTGACTATTTCTTTTGGTGTGAGTTCTAGCAAAATCATCCCCCCTATAGAAACTATAATTCTTCGACCGTAATATGGTCGTTAGTATAAACACAAATACCGGCGGCAATTTCAAGCGCAGTTCGGACAATATCAGCCGCCTCCAGTGTCGAATGTTGTACTAAAGCCCGGGCAGCCGCAAGTGCATAAGGCCCCCCGGAACCAATAGCGGTAACCCCGTCATCCGGTTCAATAACCTCGCCATTACCGGAAATAATAAGAAGATGTTCAGCATCAATAACGATGAGGAGCGCTTCCAACCGTCTTAATACTCTATCCAAACGCCATTCCTTAGCAAGTTCTACTGCTGCCCTCATCATGTTACCGTTAAACTCTTCGAGTTTTCCCTCAAACTTTGTAAATAAAGTAAACGCGTCAGCCACTGACCCGGCAAACCCAGCCAATACTTTACCATGATAAAGACGGCGGACTTTTTTGGCATTATGCTTCATAACGGTATTCTGACCAAAAGTAACCTGCCCGTCACCGGCAATGGCTGTTTTCCCCCGATGGCGAACAGCAACAATAGTTGTAGCATGAAACATGATTCAATCACCTCCGAGGAATTTTAAGCACGCGGGTGAGACTTTTTATAACTAGCTTTGAGCCTTTCTGTAGTTACATGTGTGTAAAGCTGAGTAGTAGATAAATTAACATGCCCCAAAAGTTCCTGCACTGACCTGAGGTCAGCACCATTGTCTAAAAGATGAGTAGCAAAAGTGTGGCGGATAGTATGAGGACTGACATTTTTTTTAATTGCCAGCACATCAATATACTTTTCGATAATCCGCCGGACACTTCGGTCTGTCAACGGCCCACCCCGACTATTAACAAATAGACGATTATGAGGCTTCGCCGCTTGCCTGCCGTATTCGCCAGCTTTGGCACATAACTCGGGTCGCGCCTTGTAAAGATACTGTTCCAGAATATTAACCGCTGTCCGGCCCATAAGCACTATTCGCTGTTTGGCGCCTTTGCCAGAAACAATAATTGTTCGACCGGCGAAGTCAATATCTGGTAAACAAATCCCGACAAGTTCGCTTACCCGTACCCCGGTAGCATATAATATCTCTAGAACAGCCTTATCACGTAAGCCGAGTGGAGTGCTATCCGCTAAGGCCAATAACCCGCTAATCTCATTACTGTCAAGAAAAACTGGCAATCTTTTTTCCAGTTTTGGGGTCCTAACAGCATTGCACGGATTCTCACTTACAATGCTTTCCCGGCATAAAAACCGGAAAAACGACCTAAGCGCCGCAATCCGCCGCATGATAGTCGCTTTGGCATACTGTTCCGAATTAAGATAAGCCAAATAGCTGCGAATTATTAACGGAGTAACTCTTGCCAACAGCTCCTTGCCAGCACCTTGACTAGACACAAACTCTACAAACTGAATAATGTCTTTCTGATAACTATGAATCGTGTGCTGGGAGGCGTTTTTCTCAACTTTTAAATAGAGTACAAATTGCTCTATCAATTGGTCAATTTGATGCATTTCCTTGCTCTCAGGCATCCTAACCATTCTTTCGTGCTATGTAAAATATCCTTATCTTGAGGAAATTACTTTTATACTAACATACTTGAGAAAATTTCGCAATAATATTGTCATATTATTCAAATAAATTCCCCTAGTGTCTTTAGGGCCCGGTCAGCAATCATTCTGTTCTTTAATTTTTTATCCTTTATTTTTTGACCTAAAGGGGGCAACAAACCAAAATTTATATTCATAGGCTGGAAATTTCCCGGATCAGCTTGGGTAATATACCGGCATAATGCCCCATGAGCTGTCTGTACCGGAAAAACCCGCGGCTCCAAGCCGTGAGCTAAACGACCGGCATTAAATCCAGCTATCAGGCCGCTTGCCGCTGATTCAACATATCCTTCAACACCGGTAATTTGACCGGCAAACAGTATATCATGCTGATCAACCATCTGCAAGGTAGGCAAGAGTATCTTAGGTGAATTAATAAATGTATTCCGGTGCATTACGCCGAAACGGATAAATTCGGCATCCTCCAAGCCTGGAATAAGTCTGAAAACTCGCTGCTGCTCCGGCCATTTAAGGTGAGTCTGGAACCCTACAATATTATATAGTGTTGCCGCAAAGTTATCCTGACGGAGTTGGACAACAGCATAAGGCAGCTCACCTGTCTTAGGATGTTTTAGGCCAACCGGTTTCATGGGACCAAAGCGCATGGTTTCAATTCCTCTGGCAGCCATGGCTTCTATAGGCATACAGCCTTCGAAAACCACTACTTTTTCGAATTCTTTGACCGGAGCTGTTTCAGCATGTGTGAGCTCATGCCAAAAATATTCATATTGTTCCTTGGTCATTGGACAATTAAGGTAATCCTCATCCCCTTTGCCGTAACGGGATGCTCTATAAATTATATCCATGTTCAGCGAATCAGCAGTGACAATCGGCGCTGCCGCATCGTAAAAATACAAATAGTCATTGCCGGTAAGACTGGCGATTGCGCTGGACAAGGCTGGAGAAGTCAGCGGCCCGGTGGCAATAACCAGGGGCCTGGCATTAGGTATTTCGGTAACTTCATTATTAAATACGGAAATACGCGGATGGTTACTTATGGTTTCAGTAATAAACCGGCTAAAATCATTCCGGTCCACAGCCAAAGCTCCACCAGCTGGTACACAATGGGTATCGGCTGCTTTCATAACCAGTGAATTTAATCGCCGCATCTCTTCTTTTAAGAGTCCGACGGCATTTTCTACCGCCGCCGCCCTGAGCGAATTGCTGCACACCAATTCAGCAAACATGCCTGTATGGTGGGCAGGAGTCATGACTTTAGGGCGCATTTCGTATAAATCTACATCAACACCGGCTTCAGCTAACTGCCAAGCAGCTTCGCTGCCGGCTAAACCGGCTCCTAACACAGTAACTCTAGCCACTTTTTTTCCTCCGGTTGGTTGCAGGCTCCTTTGTATCTGCCTGTTCTTTATCAGCTTCTAGGCTATTTACTACTCTTTATTATCAGAAGTTTGCCTTGAAGAGCAGGATTCACTGCTGCATATTGTAGCAAAACCGCCATTTTTGTATTTGTGCCTAATCATATACGCCCCACACACAGGACAATTTTCTTTTAAAGGCATATCCCAAGTAGTAAAATCGCATTCCGGATAGTTTTCACAACCATAAAAGATTCTACGCCTCTTAGTCTGCCGCTCAACAATAGCACCGCCACATTTTGGACATTTTACACCGATATCTTTTAAGACAGGTTTGGTGTTGCGGCAAGCGGGGAATCCCGGACAGGCCAAAAAGCTACCATAGCGTCCCTGTTTTATGACCATCATCCGGCCACAATTTTCACAGGCAACATCAGATACCTCTACCGGCAGCTCTACATGACCGATAGCTTCTTCGGCAAAACTCAAGTCGTTAGCAAACGGACCGTAAAATTGTTCTAAAACCTCGAACCACGAGACATTCCCTTCAGCTATGTCATCTAATTGGTCTTCCATTCCGGCCGTAAACTCGACATCAACAATTTTGTTAAAATATTGCTTTAAGAGGTCAAGTACGACAAAGCCAAGTTCAGTTGGCTGGAATTTTTTATCAATACGTTCAACATAACCCCGCTCGACAATAGTCTCAATCGTCGGAGCATAAGTACTAGGACGACCAATACCTTTTTCTTCAAGCACTTTGACCAACGACGCTTCAGTATACCGGGGCGGCGGCTCAGTAAAATGCTGGTTGGGCAGCAACTTATACAGCTTTAAAATTTGGCCAGATTTAAGTTCAGGTAGAGTAGCTTCATTATCCAAATCACTATCGGAATTTTGCTCAACTTCTTTACCTTTGCCAATAGCACCGCTAAAAGCCGCCAAAAATCCAGGAAATTTAAGCTGTGATCCAGTCGCTTTAAATTTATAGCGACCAGCAGTAATCTCCACAGTGAGTGTATCATAAATGGCTGGGTTCATCTGGCTGGCAATAAATCTTTCCCATATAAGCGTATAGAGTTTTAGTTGGTCTTTACTGAGACTTGGCGCAACGGCTTCAGGCGGCAAACCGAGAGTAGTCGGCCGAATGGCCTCATGAGCATCCTGAGACTTCTTATTGGCATAAACCGGCGCTTTGTCTGGCAGATAATCTGAACCAAATTTGGACTCAATATAATTTCTGGCTTCCTGTTGAGCAGTTTCAGCCACCCGAGTCGAATCGGTACGCATATAGGTAATAAGGCCGACCTGCCCGGCCTGGCCAATGTCAAGACCTTCATATAGTTGTTGGGCAACCATCATGGTTTTGCGGGAGGTAAATCCTAATTTACGAGCTGCTTCTTGCTGAAGGCTGCTGGTGATAAATGGTGGATAGGGATTGCGTTTTCTCTCCCGCTGTTTAACATCACTGACTATAAATTCAGCCTGATTTAGTTCAACAACAATACGCTGAGCCTGAGCTTCGTTATTGACGTCTAATTTCTTGCCGTCAATTGTTGCCAGTTCTGCATCAAATGCTTTGGAATTAGGTTTTTCTTTGAGTTTAGCGGTAATTGTCCAATACTCTTCAGGAATGAACGCTTGGATTTCTTTTTCCCGATCACAAATTAACCTGACAGCTACCGACTGTACCCGCCCGGCGCTCAAACCTTTGCGCACTTTACGCCATAAAAGCGGGCTCAGTTTGTAACCAACGATCCGGTCAAGTATGCGTCTGGCCTGCTGGGCATACACTCGCGGCATGTTGATGGGTCGCGGTTTTTTAACCGCTTGTTGAATAGCCGGTTTGGTGATTTCATTGAATTCAATCCGGCAAGTAGTTTGTTCTGGAATATTTAAGATGTGAGCTAAATGCCAGGCAATCGCTTCGCCTTCTCGGTCAGGGTCAGTCGCGAGATAAACTGTATCGGCATTTTTGGCAGCTTCTTTCAGGCTTTTTATCAGTTCGCCCTTACCTCTGATGTTAATATATTTCGGTTCAAAGCCATGCTCAATATCTACGCCAAACTGGCTTTTGGGCAAGTCACGCAAATGCCCCATGGAAGCTTTAACTAAATAATTTTTTCCAAGAAATTTTTCGATTGTCTTGGCTTTAGCCGGGGACTCTACGACAACTAGAGCTTTGGTCACTCAATTCCCTCCCTGGCGGCACAAGTATAGCGTTGACCACTATGTTCGACCGTCAAACCCCGTAATGTAAGCTGCAATAATATATATGCGACTGTCGCGGGCGGTACATTCAATTTTGTCACAATTTCTTCAATTCCAACAGGACTTTCATAGTTTAGCAAATGATATACAGCTTGTTCATCAGTAGTTAGCTTAAGGACCGGCTGCTCACCCGGTATTGTTGTTTGCCAGCCATATTCCTCCAGTATGTCAGCAGCACTGTCAACAAGTTTAGCGCCCTGCTTAATCAGACGGTTGGTGCCTTTACTATTAGCCGCAAAAATAGTTCCGGGGACCGCAAATACGTCACGACCCTCCTCTAAGGCAAAGTCGGCAGTAATTAATGCCCCACTCTTTTCTGCAGCCTCCACTACAACCACTCCACGGGCCAAGCCGTTGATTATACGGTTCCGGGCAGGAAAATGACCCGGATGAGCCATTACACCTGGCGCATATTCAGATATTATGGCGCCTCTTTCAACAATTCGAGCTAATAATTTGGCATTCTCAGGTGGATAGCATACATCTACCCCTGAGCCAAGCACCGCCAGGGTGTAACCTTGCTCCAGTTCCAGTGCTCCCTGGTGAGCTGCAGTATCAATGCCTCGGGCGGCGCCGCTTATAATGCCTACGCCGGCAGCAGCTAGACCTGAAGACAGCATCTTTGCCGCATTTTTGCCATAAACCGTAGCTTTACGCGAACCAACAACAGCGATTAATTTATCATTATGTGGTAAGGTGCCACGGTAATACAAAATATACGGTGGATTGAAAATATTTCGCAACAATACGGGATAATTGCCGTCCTTCAAGCAGCAAAGACATATACCTTTTTTTAATAAAACTTCAGCCAATTTATGTATATCTATCTTGTCCCGATAGCTAAGTAAATTATTACAAACAGTATTATCAAGACACTTGGATAAAAATAAATCGCCCTGGTCAACCAACCAAGCCTGCCGGGCGCTACCGAAATAGTTGACCAAGGCCTTAATGCGTGAACTGCCAATACCTGGCACCATCTGTAAGGCCGCCAAGTATAAATTCTCCATGTCCAGTTCCTCCACATTAGCTAACTTTGATACCCCAATAGCACATCGTAGTAAATACTTGGTAAATCGTAATACTAGCAATTATACATGGGATAAATTCTAAAGGTCAAGACCCTTAAGTCCCAATTTAAACAATTTTTTACAAAATTTTAGACTTTATTTTAAGAAAAATAACGATTAGCGATAATTCCTGTTATATCTTTACAGGCAGTTGGGTGTCCAATTGTTAAGGCCTGGCGGCGCATAATACTAAGCTCATTACTGTCTGGTAATAGCAGTCTGGTTAAGATAAATTTTAGTTCTCCTACTGAATCAGCCCTAAGTGCTGCGCCACTATTTAGTAGATAATTAGTGTTTGCCTCTTCCTGGCCTGGAATGGGGCGATAAATAATTAGCGGAACCCCCAACGCCAACGCCTCGGACACGCTCATACCACCAGGCTTGGATATTAATAAATCGGCAGCGGCCATGAGTTCATATATATTATCTACATAACCAAAAACTTTGACCGGATGAGGCATTGTTTGTTTAAGACAGTTAAGTTTTCTGTAAAGATGTTGATTTTTCCCGGTAACGGCCATGAGTTGCAAGGGAATATCAATTTGCGCACATAACGTGAATATTTCCTCCATGGGCAAAATTCCGGCGCCGCCCCCCATAATCAAAACATTTTTCCGGTCGCCAGCCAGCTCGAGCTTGTTTAATAGCTGCCGTCTGTCCCATGATTGATTAAAACTATGGCTCACCGGTATGCCTGTAATAGATATATTTTGGGGAGAAATACCGTATTGTTCCAGGTATTCCGCCATACCGGTGTGAGCGACAAAATAATGGTCTAATTCTGAGTATACCCACAAGCGATGTACAACAAAATCAGTAATAACAGCTACAGCCGGAATGGTAAGCAACTGCCTTTTTTTTAGCCAAGCCACCAGCCCGGCGGGAGTCGCATGGGTACAGACTATCACTGACGGTTGAAATTTTTCAATATAATCTAACATATAACGGGCGAGAAATTGGCTGATCAACTCCCGGCCCCAGAGAGCCAAACGGCTCTGATTCCCCCAACTGTACAGAGTTCCATAAGCCTGAGGCAAAACATCAAGAATTTTCAAATAGGTATTAAGGATAGTCTGGCCGATGGCTGGACTGAAAAAATCGAATATGTTGCATAACTCAGTTTTTGTGTCCGGAAGGCTTACTTCCATCATTCGGCTGACAGCTTGCGCAGCCTTAATATGGCCGGCACCAATTGGTGCGCTGATAAATAAAACCCTATGATTCGCCAATATCCTTCTCCTACTAGGATAATTTTATCTTACCGTATAAAACTACTTCGCTATTATCGCTGGTGGCAGCCAGCAACTCTTTTGCCGTCTTGCCTTTGTATACAAGAATGTCGCCGGCAATTTCAGCCAACGGAGTTAAGACAAACCTTCTATCAGGCATGCGCGGATGCGGCAGCTCAAGTTTTTCGGCATTCATTTGTTCATCATGGTAGATTAAAAGATCAATATCAATGTTGCGAGGACCCCAGCGCACTTCCCGCACCCGTCCCATTTGTCGCTCAACACTTAAACAAACGTCAAGTAGTTCCTGTGGCGGCAAATCAGTTTCAATAGCTATCACTGCGTTGAGAAAACTAGGCTGTTCCTTTAATCCTACCGGCTCAGTCTCATATAGTGAAGATATTTTTGTAACAGTAATACAGGGGTGATTACTGAGCAACTTAATCGCGCCGGCGATATTTTCCTCTCTGGTATTATTGTTGCCACTAATATTTGATCCTAGTCCCAGCGCAATCATTGGTCCCGTCTCCGTACGGCTTCGACCTCAACATAATCAAGAGCAGCTGCAATAGGCACCGACGGTTTGCGCACCCGTACTGTCACTTCTTCTACCTTAGGGAAAAGCCGTAAAACTTCCTCAGCAACATGGTAAGACAGTGCCTCAAGGAGTTGGAACCGTTGATTTTCTAATATATCCTTGGTATGATTATAAATTGATACATAATCTATTGTTTCTTCAAGCCGGTCACTTTTACCAGCCTGACTTAAATCAGCTTTCATATCAACATCAACATAAAAACGCTGTCCTAATTCCTGTTCAAATTCATATACTCCATGAAAGCCATAAAAAACCATATTTTTCAAAGACACTCTATCACTCATACTAATACCCCCTACTGATATTTGGCATTGACCATTGCATCTGTCATTTTGGCGATTCTGGCTATAGCTTTTACATCATGCACCCGGACAATGTTGACACCTTTAGTTATCCCTAGGGCTACGGTAGCGCCCGTTCCTTCCACCCGGTCGTCCGGCGGAGCATTCAAAATCTCACCGATAAACCGCTTACGCGAACTTCCTAAGAGTATTGGGCAGCCAAGTGACCTAAGCTCATTAAGCCTGGCCATTACCACCAGATTATCTGCCGGTTTTTTGCCAAAGCCAATGCCTGGGTCGACAATAAAATTATCAGTGCTTATGCCGGCAGCCTCGCCTATTTCTATGCTGCGGCGTAAAAACTCAAGGATATGGGACATTATATCCCGCTGATATACGGTGCCTTCCTGATTATGCATAATTACAATAGGAGCATCATACTCGGCAACTACTTTAGCCATTTCATTGTCATACTGCAATCCCCAGATATCATTAATAATATGCGCGCCAATTTTCAGTGCCTCCCGCGCGACACTACCTTTATAAGTATCAATAGAAACAGGCACACTAGAAATGGCCAAAACTTTTTCCAGCACAGGCATTAGCCTGTCCAACTCTTCTTCAGCAGATATTTTTTCTGAACCGTACGGTCTGGTAGATTCAGCGCCAATGTCAATAATATCAGCACCTTCACTAATCATTTCCTCAGCATGCCTTAGCGCAGCATCAATATTATTAAACTTGCCACCGTCTGAAAAAGAATCAGGCGTAAAGTTAAGTATCCCCATGACCAACGTTTTCTCCGGACTGATTGTTAATGTATGCTGTCCTAATTTATATGTGCGGTGAGGGAATTTTTCGTCAGCGGCTATTACAGCCTCCAGCTCTTCAGCCAGTTTAGCTAAACCCCACGGCTGAACTTTAAGCTGAGGTATAGCCTGTTTAAAATGCTTCAGGCTGCCACAAAGTAAAACATCGGTATATTCGGCGCTAAGGTCTGCCGTCCCCCTAGTTACTGAAGCTTCACCGCCTTTAGAGAGAAAGGTTTGTTTTAAAATAAGAGCAGCTTTGCTCATTATATTTTCAATTTTAATAGTTTTATACACAGCTTTGCCGGACATGATACCAGCCCCGGCAGTATCACAATTTATTTTCGCCAGTTCTTTGCGGGCCTGCTCCTGATTTTTTATCTCAATTACTCGTAGATTATATCTCATCAGTATCCTCCCCTATTGCGACAAAATGTAATTTTATTGTATCATAAAATTATGTAGAATAAAGATCATTATGCAAATTTTAGAAATTTATCATAGGATTTGCAATATCTAGGAGGCTTTCTATAATGAAACAACGCCTATCGCCTGATTTGTTCACCATTCCTGTTGAACAAATAAAAAACGGTTTTTTTAGCGACAGTTATTTTTTGCGTACCCGGGAGATTTTAATCAAGGACAATCACCGGCCTAAAGTTCTCATGCAAATCTTTCAGCGCCAACACGCCGTTGTCTGCGGTATTGACGAAGCTATTGCCATTATCAAAAAGTGCGCCTACCATCCTGACAGTTTGGTTATTCACGCGCTGCATGATGGCGATCATATTGAACCGTGGGAAACTGTTATGACGATTGAAGGCGATTTGGCAAATTTTTCTCATCTGGAGACAGTTTATTTAGGGGTACTATCCCGGCAAACTAAAATTGCCACTAACGTGCACCAAGTAGTTAAAGCCGCTAATGGCAAACCGGTATTATTCTTTCCTTCTCGTTTTGACCACTATGCAGTACAAGCTTCTGACGGCTATGCCGCCCATATTGGCGGCGTTTACGGCGTATCAACTCCGGCTAACGGCTCGCTTTGGGGTGCGGAGGCGCTTGGCACCATCCCGCACGCTTTAATTGCCGCCTACAACGGCGATACCGTCCGGGCATCCAAAGCTTTTGATCTTCATATTGACCCACAGGTAAATCGGGTAGCGCTTGTTGATTTTGACAATGACTGTGTGGGAACCTCTTTGGCAGTAGCCAGAGAAATGGGTGACAAATTGTGGGCAGTTCGGCTTGATACTGCTGATAACCTTGTGGATGTTTCAGTACTTCCTCACATGGGTACTTTTAAACCTACCGGTGTCTGTCAGCAATTGGTTATAAATGTCCGCAAGGCGCTTGACCGTGAAGGATTCAACCATGTAAAAATTATGGTGTCAGGTGGTTTTAACACTGAACGCATCACCCAGTTTGAGGCTGCCAACGTGCCTGTTGATATCTATGCTGTCGGCGGTAGTCTGTTTAACGACAATATTAATTTCACAGCAGATATAGTTATGGTAAATGGACAACCCTGCGCCAAAGTTGGGAGAAGTTATCGTCCAAACTCCAGGCTGACTTTGGTAAAATAAATTAGTGATAAAAAAGAACCCTCGCGGGTTCTTTTATTTTTTTTGGGTATTTAAATTGGAAGCCAAGCTGGCCAATTGCTCTGACATAGCCATTAGCATCTGGCTGTGCGCTGTCAGATTTTGAATGGTATTGGCCTGGTGCTCGGTAACCGAGTCTATTTGGCCGATTTCAGCAGTAATTTTTTCAATAGACTGTTTTATATTATTTAAGATTGTTGTAATTTGGGTTGCCGAACTGGCACTATTGGTAGCAAGTTTACGCACTTCTTCTGCTACCACACCAAATCCTCGTCCCATTTCACCCACTCGGGCAGCTTCAATGGCGGCATTAAGTCCTAACAGATTTGTCTGACTGGCCACATTCTTGATAAACCCAACAACTGAATCAGTATCAGCCACCTGCTTATTGGCAGCTACCGACAATTCTTTAAGAAAACGACTACTAGCTGCCAGTTCTTCCGCTTGGGCCAATATAGATTGGATAGAGGAAGACAAATGAGCGGCCGAATTTGAGAGTTGTTTAGCCGCCGCTGCTAACGTATTATGCCGTTCCAGTGACTCATGGATAGCCACCGCACCGATAACTTCGCCCTGATTATTGATGACCGGCAGGCTGATGGCAACATAGGGAATACCGTAAACATCACTACTCACTTCAGTAACTACCCGGCTTTTCTGCTGCATTGCCTTATACGCGGCAGACCCCGGCTTAATCGGTTCACCAACAACTACATGACCTTCAAGTTCAGGAATAGAATAAGATACCAACCATTTTTCCCGGTCGCTGACAACCATCCCCACTTTGCCGCTTATTAGTTGAGGTATGTATTTAGCAACCTGAACAAAACATTCCAGTAGTGAAACTTCTGTCACATAAAACACTTCCTTTGCTCGTGCTATAGCTACCATTTACGGCTCGAGCCGCCACCACCGCCTGAACCTCCGCCAAAACCGCCGCCCCCACCACCGCCACCGCGGAATCTAAGAAGCGAAAGAATGAAATAAGTAATACTGCCACCAAGAAACAACCAATCAAAAATCACCAGTGCTAATACGCCGGCTGCTAAAGCAAGCTGGACCCACCATGGCAGATTGTCCCACCATGATTCATTACCGGAAGAACGAACTTTGGCCGGTTTGACATTGGTGTTGATATCTAAATTGTATTCTTTAGCCGTCACATTGACCAATGCTTGATAGCCGCTCCAAATACCTTTACTATAATCACCGGCAGCAAAGTAGGGCACCATATAATTATCTTGAATGGCGCCGGTTTTGGCGTCGTTTAATGCACCTTCCAAGCCATAACCGACCTCAATCCGCGACTGACGGTCATTTACGGCAACCAACATGAGCACACCGTTATTTAGCTGCTTGTCACCAATACCCCAACGCCTGAAGACTTCAAGGGCAAAATCTTCTATTGGCACCCCTTCAGTTGATTTTACCGTCAACACGACAATTTGCGCTTTGGTTTTAGCAGCCAAATTAGCGCCTAAGCTATTAATCTTATTCTTTGTCTCAGTATCTAACACCCCAGCATGGTCTTGAACATATATGCTACTGGTTGGTGCCGGAGGAATTTGCGGCTGAGCCCACGCGACAGACGCTATTGCAAAATATATTAATAAAATCAGCCAAGCCAGCCTTTTATTCATAAGCTATCCCCTCGTTCGGCAAATTAGAATTTTACTTGGGGAACTTGTTTAGCGCCTTCTTCAGCTTTAAAGTATTCTTTAGGACCAAAACCCATCATGCCGGCAAACAGGCTTGTCGGCAGTGAACGTATTTTCACGTTATAACTTTGCACTGCGTCATTATAGTCTTTGCGGGCCACAGCAATGCGATTTTCAGTACCTGATAATTCATCCATAAGCGCACGAAAATTTTGATCAGCTTTAAGGTTAGGATAGTTTTCAGCCACAACCAACAACCGGCTAAGAGCTGAATTTAATTCGGCATTAGCCTGGGCCTTGCCTACCGGGCCTTGCGCTCCGGCCAGCTTAGCGCGCGCATCGGCAACAGCCTGAATGGCTTGCTGCTCATGAGCCGCATAACCTTTTACCGTATTAACCAAGTTAGGAATTAGGTCAGCACGCCGTTGCAATTGATTTTCAATCTGACTCCATTTACCATTAATATTTTCGTTCATACTAACCAGGGAATTATAGCTAAACATGGCACTTAACACTAGCACGCCGACGATGGCAACAACAATCCATACTGTTTTGTTCACATTAAACCCTCCAATCTTAATTAAAAAGAGATTCCTTTTAATTATATCTAACGTAATTTAGTATTCTTAAAAGGAAATTATTTCCTGGAAATGCTTTGAAAATCATTGCGGAATTGAATAGCCTCGGCTATGTGCCTTGCTTGAATTTGCGCCGCACCATCCAAATCAGCAATAGTCTGCGCAACTTTTATTATCCTGTCATAACCTCGGGCACTTAGGTTCATTCTGCTAAAGGCTTGTTTAAGGAGGCTCTCAGAATCAGGCGTCAGCCGGCATAAAGTTCTTATATGCTTATGCTCCATTTGGGCGTTGGCATATAATCCCCACTTTTTAAGACGTTCCTGTTGGACAAACCTGGCTTTCTCCACGCGCTGCCGGATAACTGACGACGATTCTTGCGGCATAGTTTTGATTAGATCATTGTACTCAAGGCGCGGCACATGAATTGTTATGTCCAATCTGTCAAGTAACGGCCCGGATATTTTTTTCTGGTAGCGGCGAATATCCGCTGGGGTACAAGAGCATTCCCTGGAAGGGTCCGAACTAAACCCGCACGGACATGGATTCATAGCAGCAATAAGCATCAGCTTAGCGGGATAAGATAAGGTAGCACTAACACGGGAGACTGTAACCTCACCATCTTCCAGCGGCTGACGCAACACTTCAAGTACTGGCCTAGGAAACTCAGGCAATTCGTCTAAAAACAACACGCCGTTGTGACTTAACGTAACTTCACCTGGTCGAGGAATAGTGCCGCCGCCAATCATACCGGCAGTCGATACGGTATGATGCGGGCTGCGGAACGGCCTAACAGTAACTAATCCTACGTTATGTTTAAGCAATCCGGCAACACTATAAATTTTTGTTACTTCAAGCGCTTCCTGTGCTGTCATGTCAGGAAGTATTGACGGAATTCGCCGGGCCAACATCGTCTTGCCTGAGCCTGGTGGCCCTATCATCAGTACATTGTGAAAGCCGGCAGCAGCAATTTCAAGCGCCCTTTTGGCGACAACCTGCCCCTGTACATCGGCAAAATCAAGCATGGGATCCATTGCTTGGCATTCCGGTAATTCAGGCTTTGCCGCTGTTAGCTTGGTTTCACCGTTAAGATGCGCAACAACTTGAGTTAGGGTTTCAGGCGCATAAACAGTTAGTTTTCCTGCTAATAGAGCTTCTTGAGTGTTGTCAGGAGCAACAATCATTTCTAATAAATTGTTCTCTTGGCAATTTACCGCCATAGATAGTATTCCCGATACGCCTCGTAATCTTCCTTCCAACGACAGCTCACCGGTAAACACCTGCTTACAACAGCTTTCCGGGGCAATTTGGCCGCTAGCTGCCAGTATGCCTACAGCAATAGGCAAATCAAGCCCTGAACTGTCTTTTTTTATATCAGCAGGCGCTAAATTTACAGTAATACGGCGCCCTGGAAACTCGAATCCGCTGTTTTTTATGGCTGCCCGCACCCGTTCCCGCGATTCGCGCACAGCCGTATCAGGTAATCCCACAATGTCAAAGCCGGGAATTCCGTTGGCAATATCCACTTCAACTGTTATTAGCACACCGTTTAGACCTAGTGTCGTCGAACCAAAAGTTTGTGCAAACACTGGTTACCCCCACAACTATTTAGCGGCCAAACGCATTGATAATATGATTAACTTTTACTGAGTCTGCCTGCAAATAAACTTCAAGAATATCAAACCTGCAGGGCACATCAATAAGTCGCCGCTGGTTTAAAAAGCAAAGTGCAGTGTTAATTATCTTCTGCTGCTTTTTAAAATTGACTGCTTCGGCCGGAAAACCATAGACAGTCGAACGTCTAGTCTTAACCTCAATAAATACCAGGCAATCTTTATCTTTGGCCACAATATCTACTTCTCCCGTCTTGGCGCGATATTTAGTGACAATAATGTGATAACCAAGCCTGCTTAAATAGTTCACGGCAAATTGTTCGCCTTTATCACCAACAGCAATATGATTCATACTCTCCTCCGGCAGGCAATTACTTAAAGCGCTTGCCCAGTCGCTGGTCCAACTGGTAAATGTACGCCAAAACTTCGGCTACCGCCTGATACAGTTCAGGCGGTATTTCGCGGTCTAGTTCAACAGCCATGAGCATACCTGTCAGCGTTTTATTTTGGTATACGGGAACTCCGTGCTCCTTAGCCGATCTTAAAATTTTATCGGCGACAATACCTGTACCTTTGGCCACTACCTTAGGGGCTTGATACTCCTGTTCGTCATATTTAATAGCCACTGCTTTTGGTACTTTGTCCTGTTTCGAGTCTGGCAAAGCATCATCTCCCCTTGTGGCAATATATTATTCAGTGCTACCAGGTATAACAGAATCGGAACATCTCCTGTGAGTTAGCCTCCTAAATTACGGGGATTAATCTAATTGAAAGATATGGATATTTAATGTAACCTGTTTAAGTTTTATATTCTTCATCGATGCCCTTTTTCCTTCAGTTAACAGTTCCTTCTCCATAATATGTATTTACTTTGCCAACTTCTACGTAAAAACTATATCACAAATAAGAATTCTGGTACCCCCCTCTTCATTATTACATAATATATACCAAGATATTATTTCTGTGGAGGGCAACCATGATTAGCTTCATATTTGGTATTTTAATAGGATATTTCTTTCACCCCTTTATTGCAATCATAATTGACCTTTGTATCAGCCTCTGGAATAAGTATCATAAGTTCGCGTAATATGGCAAATACTCGTGACTTTTTGAATCTCCTTTTTTGAATATGTAACCCGTCTATTATATGGGACTTACGATCTATACCAAATATTGTTGCAACATTGTAAATTATAGGAAAAGACATAGATAAGAAGGTGTTGTTATGCAGCTAGATTCACGTATTAAACACTTAACAACTATTATTATATAGTATCCAATAAAGATTTACAGGCGTGTTGTTAGTATAAGCGTAAGTCAAGCGCCAGCGGTGAAGCGTTACTAACAACACGCCTAAAAAATCTTTATTGGATTTCATATAGTATTGTATTGTATTTTATTATTGGTCTCACTATTGGACTGTACTATTTTGATTTTGAGATTGCTCTAGCAATTAAATGCGGAGCCTTGTTTATTCTATATCCTGCCTTTAGTTTAGCAATTTTTATAATATCAAATGATATCAGCACTACTGGTGCGATAAACGAATTTATACCCATCTTTGCGACACTTACTCTAATATATACTCTTATTCCTATAATCCTATATCGACTCATAGAAAAATCAAAAATAACTACGAGGTAATTTTTTCTACAAACCATACTCTAAACTTAGCAAAATCTTCGCATATTATGTAATATGATTAGGCTGGTAAAACAATGGAGGCTTGTACTATGAAAAAACTCAAGTTACTCAATGTGGAGTATCCGGAAATCGTAGATTGGAATGAACAAAAAGGGACTCGCTTTTGCTGCGTACCATTCTATTGTCGTCCGTATCATTGTCGTCCATATTATTGCCACCCTTATCGATTATGCCGTCCTTTTGACTGTTGTTATCCTCAATTAGATCCTTAGAACAGAAACAATATCTTATCTGTTGACCTCATTACTTTAAATTTCAACCAGACCAACTGCCAACACCTGCCTATATGCCGCCTTATACCATTCAAAAATTCGCTGCAGCCTTGACCGGCAGATGCATAATAGTGCAGTCTGCGTCGATTCATGCTTTAGTTGGCCCCCATCATACACGCGCCTCCTTTACGGCAAAAAAAGAGCCGGTAGGCTCTTTTTTACTTGCCAATGCCTATGAGTAATGTCATCAGGTTCGATTAACCGATGGATACCGCCCATTACATGTTTAGTAGAGTTGATCTACGCACGCACATGCGTGTAGAGAAAATTTCCCAGAGAAGACCCTATCCCAACGCATACAGAAGTGTCGCCTATTCCATGGACTGACAAAGCGGGGGTTTGCCTCTGCACTAGGAGTACGTGAAAAAACCATAAAGGTTTGGGAAAACAATATATCGCAGCCTACGGAAAAGTCATTACAAAAGCTAGTGCCTTACCCTTCCATTTTAAATGATTCTCTATAATAACAAAGTTTCCTGCTTACGTTATTTATCAGTTATTTATTATATGTGAATGGATCACTTTGGAACACCATAATATATCCTATTTATTTAAGGAAGGAATTTATATTTGTTTTCGTTAGGTACACAAAATCTTCTCGTTAATTCTACGAATGGTATGTCTCCATATGGTAGAGTATAGAGCCAATCATAACTGTCAACACTATTTAAAAAATACTAATGGAGATATACACAAAAATGAAGATCGCCGTTAATCAAAAAGCTAAAGAACAATTGAAAACCTTCATTCACGAATATTGTACAAATATATCATAGCAGCTATAACAACAAGGAATGTTAGCAAAGATATAGTATATTTATATTTATATTTATATTTATGTTATTTGTTTATTACCAGGGAGGCAAAAGAAAAATATGTTAAATTTTCACCGGCTCATTATTGGCAGACCTCTTAGGACTGAGGAAGCTGCACATGAAAAATTGCCCAAGTGGAAGGCATTATCTATTTTTTCCTCGGACGCGTTATCATCAGTAGGATATGGCCCGGAGCAAATCATCGTAACATTAGCTGTTCCAGGCTTGCTGATCTATGGGTATTTCGGTTACGCTACCCTTGCAGTAATTACTCTCCTCGCGATTGTAACTCTGTCTTATGTTCAGGTTGCAAAAGCTAACCCTGGCGGAGGTGGTTCGTACTCTATAGCGTTGCAGAATTTAGGTGAAACTCCAGCACTGATCGCGGCCGCCTCGCTGATTGCAGACTATGTTCTTACCGTTGCTGTTAGCGTCTCGTCAGGAACAGAAGCTCTAGTATCGGCTTTCCCCGCCCTTATCGGATGGGAAGTATCAATCAACCTAGTAGTTCTTTTTTCAATCTTAATGGTAATTAATCTAAGGGGAGTCAGAGAGTCATCCAATGTCTTTGTTTGGCCAACTTACTTTTTCATACTAGGGATCATTTGTTTAATCGGAACCGGAATTTATAAGGCATTTACCAGCATTGATCCGATTATTCCTTCTGAATCTTTAGTAAGACAACCAGCTGATTGGGCGGTTGTCTTACTAGCGTTAAGAGCATTTGCGAATGGATGCAGTTCTATGACAGGCATAGAAGCTATTTCTAATGGAGTCCCGATGTTTAAAGAACCTGGGGTAAAAAACGCGATAATAACCACCTTCTGTATGTCGGCTCTTCTCGGTCTTATGATCTCCGGAATATCGTTTCTTTTTATGCATTATCACCTACTGCCTGTGGAAAATGTAACCATGCTCTCCCAGCTCGCCGAGCAGGTTTTCGGGCGAGGATGGGCTTATTATTACATACAAATAACAACAATGCTCATCTTGTACTTGGCTGCAAATACTGCCTACAATGGATTACCACCTCTACTATCAATAATGGCTCGTGATTCCTACGTTCCACGTTATCTAGGCGAAAAAGGGGAACGTCTCGGCTACTCAAAAGGTATTTTACTGTTAAGTCTTATTTCAGCAGCATTGATTGTCCTTTTTAACGGCAATGTCGAGCACTTGATTTCCCTTTATGCAATTGGAGTGTTTCTTTCTTTTACTATTGCTCAATCTAGTTTAGTTGTAAAGTGGAGACGCGAAAAAGTTCCGGGATGGGTTTCACGCATCGCTCTGAATGGCTTCGGCGCTTGTGTCACGGGTATAGTTGTGTTAGTCATTGCTATAACAAAGTTCACTCATGGCGCATGGATTGTTATTATCTTTATTCCGACTATGATTTATATATTAAAAACGATTCACCAGCATTATACAACTACCGCAAAACAGTTGCGTATTTCACCAAAGGATTTTGCTGACCATCTGCAAATTCACACTCCTAAGAATCTCGTTATAGTTCCGATATCAGGTATTACCAAAGTAGTTGCTGAATCACTGAGGTATTCCAAGTCTCTTGGGGGAGACGTTATTGTTCTGTATGTTTATACAAATGAGGAAGAACGAAAAATATTTGAAGACAAATGGAATAACCTAAATTTAAACATGCCTCTCCGTATGCTCTACTCTCCATATAGGTCAATTGTTCAACCAGTTTTAGGATATGTAAGTGAATTAGAAATGCACAAGAGTATCTATCATTATATTACGATTGTAATTCCCGAATTTGAGCCGGCAAAATTATGGCACAGGTTACTTCACAATCAAACCGGCTGGATTCTTAGAACACTTTTAATTCTGCGAGAAAACGTGATTGTATCTACATTACCTTATCATTTTAAAGAATAATTATTTCAATAAATGCCTATTATAGTTCTTTTAGAATTTCTCATACAGTTTATTGCACTATTAAAATAGCAGAAGCCCACTGAAGCCGAACTACAGTAGACTGACTCTCCCATTCAAGGTGACTGTCGAGATGGTCTGGTTTTCTATAACAAAAATATACGAAGCCCACGGTTTCCCGAGGGCTTACTAGCCAAACTACTCTTGCTTTCTTTCCAAAGCACTTGCAATCCGTTGCAGCGCTTTATTTATGCCGGTCAACTGCATCAGTGCATAGATAACTACAACACCGTATAGAATCATGAATATCATCCCGAACGGGAAAAAACCGCCGTAACCGTAACCCATCAACGCCTATCACTCCCTTTACCATTTTTTTCACTGTATCCGAGATCAGAATGCCTAAGAAATTTGCCGTCATTAACCGAAATCTCGGAAACTACTTGGCTTTCAGCAGGAATACCCTTGGAAGCCATTATGTCTCGATTCTCTGGCATGCACTCACCTCCATCACTATAGGTTTAACTAAATTTGGGCCGTTTATAAATAAAAATACATACATTTGTTTCACCACATCTTCAGAAGCCTGTTGCACTGTCAGCGCTTGGATATTGATTTATGCAACAGCTGCATTTTGCCTTCCTCGGCTTTTTTGACGGCAGCGACCAGAAATTCTGCATTCTGTTTGCTCATCTGACACCTCCATTTATGCATAAGTAAAGCGCCCCGCAGGACGCTTAAAAATTAACAGCACCAATATTCCTTTTTGTTATCAAAATTAACCACCAACTGCTTGGAATGCTTACGCAGCAACAAAAGCCGCCTCATCAGCACTTAACCGGGTACCACCGCCATGAGTGCTAGTAAAAAACAATATCTTTAGACCTACCGCTAGAACCCTTCCCCGGCGGATTGTATTTTGCATTATGGGTCTTGCCGCAATGCTTTTTTAGCACATTATCTAAAAACTTGACACAAGACAATTTTGCTAAAATACTCGGCACCAACCGTGCAACTTTAGCAAATTAGGAAACTGGACGGACTCAACTGCGCAAAATGGGCAAGTAGTTGCCACTCGCAAAATTGACTATGAAGACGACGAAATTAACCTCAAATTCTATATCGAATCTAAAGATCATATTGTTTTGCGCTCAGCAAACCCTGAATACCGCGATGTTGAATGGACTCCACAGCATAGGATTGGCGGCCTGCTTGTAGCTTACTACTAGAATGTCAACAAACGGCTTGAACGGATGGAAGACCACTTAGATCTCATCGAGCGAAACATAGCCACTGCCAGGAGGTGAATAGCATGCCTTTAGTAACAAGATGTATTAGCTTTGTTTTATTGGTATTTGTCCTGTGGATATCAGGATCGGCTGTAGTTGCGTCTATCTGTAACCAGTTAGATATCCCGCCTGAGGATGTATCCCAGTACACAAGTTTACCACTCCTACTCTGGAGCTGGTTGGCGTGGAAAATTGTATTCGGGAGTAGTGATAAAAGTTCATCTTCATAGGCTGGTTAAAAGTAAATATATGCCGATGATATCAAGGAGATGATTCATACGAAAATATTTAGGACTCTTATATGTTTACTTACAATCCTCTATACAACAAGTACGGCTCTTTCTACCTGTGCTATAACCCCCCTCAAAGTAGCCATTTTGCCGCCAATAAATACAGCAAAGTACAAATATCCGGACGATGTTCAAGTAATTCAGGACAATATAAAAAGCCGTTCAAATATCCGTATTATTTATTGATACCAGCGAAGACGGTCACTGCCGCAACTCAAGCATTTTTTGCTAAAAATAAACCTGCCAAGCTATCTGATGAACGAGTAATGGCAGAAATTGCAGATAAACTATCAGCCGACATTAATTCGCGATAATAAATACAAAAAACCGCCATACCCTAAAGCAGACGGTTATCATCAGAACAACTAAACAGTTGAGCAAGAAATCTCATGAATGGCTGTGTGTAATGCAGACGGAGCAATTTTTTAGCAGATTGTACTGCAGTCATCCTCCAAACAGCAGAATAGCAGAAGAATTATAATAATCATTATGAACCAATTACTGCCGCGACCGCTACACCACAAAAAAAACCCCCATGGAAATACCTCCTTTGCTACATAATAGGGTTATACATTATATGTTATGATCTATGAGGAGGCTTTGCTACGGGCATGGTTACCAAAATGAAAAAGTTCCCCGGGTGCGCTGACGTACTACTAAAACATTTTGCCTTGAACATACTGTGGTTTTTCAAGTAACTTTCGTATTGGGGCATATGTTTTTCGGTGAATAGGGCAAGGACCGTGTTTTTGTAAAGCTTCAATATGTGCCTTAGTAAGATATCCTTTATGGCTATCAAAGCCGTAGTTAGGATAAATCCTATGATAATCCAGCAAAGCTTGATCACGAGCAACTTTTGCAAGAATTGACGCGGCACTTATAGCCGGAATGAGATCATCTCCTTTTACAATGGCTTCAACAGGAAGAGATATCTTGGGTACATGGTTGCCATCTACAAAGACCTTATCAGGCCGTATTCGCAATCCCTCGACAGCCCTCTTCATGGCAAGCAACGTAGCCTGATGAACGTTGAGTAGTTCTATTTCTTCTAAAGAAGCAGTTGCTATACACCAACTTATTGCATGCCGTTTAATCTCCTCCGCAAGTAATTCACGTTTCCTAGCACTCAGCTTTTTAGAGTCTCTAAGACCATCGATCTCATAATTAGGATTAAGGATACATGCACATACATAGATTTCCGCAACTGCACTTCCGCGTCCAACTTCGTCACATCCACATTCCAATAACAAATTCCTCAGTACCTTTCATTAATAAGTCAATAAGTCATACATTTTATACTAAGATAAACATTAAGAATAAGGAATATAAGACCTCCGCAATCCAGCAGATATTTTTTTGTCATATTCTTGATAAAGCCGGCAAATCCTGCCTCTTTGAACAATAAATAATAAAATGGCTAACAAAAATGCTAGCCGTTTTATTATCCGCTACACCAGAGACATATTATCATTTGTTGGCACCGGGTTAGCTTCAGACGTTACCATTTGTTCGGGACGGTCAAGAGTAAATTGCCCCAGCTTGCCAGTACGAAAGTCGGTAAGAACAATTCGTCCGGCCTTTTCATAGTCGATTACACCGCCGCTCCTTAAACACCCCCGCTTAGCGCCAATTGCCGCCAGTAACTCGACCGTATCTTCAGGTAACTGCTGAGTTAATTTATACCGCTCAACCAGACGGTCACTATAACTTTCCCTAAGTACCCCCAGAAGTTTAAGGATAACTTTTTCCATATCAAATATATCATCTTTAATAGCACCGGTAACTGCCAGTTTGAAAGCTACTTCCTGGTCGTCCATCTTGGGCCACAACACGCCCGGAGTGTCTAATAGTTCAAGATTTTTACCAACTTTGATCCACTGCTGGCCGCGCGTGACGCCTGGACGATCACCCGTTTTCGCCGTTGCTGTTCCTAACAGCCGGTTAATGAGCGAAGATTTACCCACATTGGGGATTCCCAAAATCATAGCCCTTACGGCCCGCGCTTTTATACCTTTGGCAACAAGCTTAGCAATTTTTTCATTGGCTTCTTGCTCAACTCTGCCGGTCAATTCTTTCGTTCCTTTACCGCTGGCAGCGTCTAAAGTTACTGCTGTCAATCCTCGGTTACGGAAATAGTTAAGCCACTCAGCTGTACGTGCGGGTTCGGCCAAATCAGACTTATTCAGCGCTACCACCCTGGGCTTAGTCTCAATTAATTCGGCAATAACCGGGTTAGCGCTACTTAGCGGAATCCGCGCATCTACTAGTTCAATCACGACGTCGATAAGATCCAGTTGCCCACGAATCATGCGCTGAGCTTTGGCCATATGACCTGGATACCAGTGAATGTGCATTAAATCACACTCCTTAATTAAAACCCTCATGTATAGTGTAGAATTACGGCAATGTTTTTATGTGGTCAAGCGGCCAAAAAACAGTAATGGCCTTGCCCTTAATTAACTCAAGGGGCACAAAGCCAACATCTTTAAACCGGCTGTCTTCGGAGTTGTTGCGATTATCACCCATTACATAAATATGACCTTCAGGAACAGTAACTAATGGATATGATCCACGGGTGCGCTCAAGTATGTACGGTTCATTCAAAAGCTGCCCATTGAGAAAAACTCTGCCGTCTTTTATTTCAATAGTATCTCCGGCCACTGCTATTACCCGTTTAATAAAATCACGGCTAGGATCGCGGGGATAACGAAATACTAAAATTTCCCCTCGTTCAGGAGTCTTAAAACGATAGATAAACTTATTAACAACAAGCCGTTCGCCATTAACAAGTGTCGGTCGCATGGATGGTCCTTCGACCATGTACAGTTCTACAATAAAATACCGAATAAAAAACGCCAATACTATGGCTATGAGAATGGATATAATCCAGTCTTTGATTTCTTCGCCTAAATTAGTGTTACTCACATGGTTCCCCCTTTCGATAAACTTATTTACAGAAAGTATATCCAAAAATGTATTTCTGAACATATGAAGAACAGGGACTGAAACCAGTCCCTGAACACATCGGTTTTTAGCGTTTTTCTTTAATACGGGCTGCTTTACCGGTAAGGTTACGCAGATAGTAGAGCTTAGCCCTCCGAACAATACCACGACGCATTACTTCAATTTTTTCAATTCGCGGAGAGTGTACCGGAAAAGTACGTTCTACGCCTACATTGTAAGATACCCGTCTCACAGTAAAGGTCTCACGTACGCCACTGCCCTGACGGTTAATAACTATACCCTCAAAAACCTGAATCCGTTCGCGGTTGCCTTCAACAACCTTTACATGTACACGCACAGTGTCGCCAGGCTTAAAGGACGGAATATCCTGCCGCAGTTGTTCTTGTTCCAAGATTTGAATAATATTCATTTAGTTTCCTCCTTATATCAGACGTTCATGCCGTACACAGAGGACCGTCCGTATTACACAAAAGATATTATACCATATATAACCCGGCAACTCAACAAGAATACTACATTTAGGTATTTTGCCACCAAAATTCCCCAAGTAGCCGATCAAGAATTATCGCTACCGCCGCCCGGACCGGTAAGTGATTGTAAGTCCCCGAACCATAGATAGGTTCCAGTATATAATCAAACTGCTTCATTACGGAATTTTCCATGCCCCAGCCAGTCCCAAACAATATTAGGTACGGTCTGCCGGTCTCATTTATCTCCTGTCGTAGCCTGATGTAGGAAACAGTATTATCATATTTACGGGCATCGGTTGTAATAACCAGTGGACGCACACCTTCTCTGGCCGTAATATAATCAACAGCAGCCCCGATATCAGGCATAACTTCCACTATACTCAATGCTTCTTTGCGGTCAGGGTTATACTGACCACCATAACCATCCCGCCAATAGCTGATAATTTCCTCAGCCAAGGCTTTCTGACTGTCATGCGGATGGATAATGAAATACTTGACTAAATTATATGTCCGGGCTGTCCGGGCAATATCATGAATGTCAAAATTAGTAATGGCAGTAGTTACTATCTCATTATTTTTATTATAAATAGGATAATGAACTAGCCCTAAGTATACAGGCAGCACCATGATTTAGCCTCCGGTCTGTTCGGCCTTTATTTCCTGCAAAAGTTTCTGATCAAGTGAACTTAATTCAACTTTACTGATTAAGTCCGGCCGACGCTCAAGCGTTGCTTTAAGCGACTCTTTACGTCGCCATCTTGCAATTTTGGCGTGGTCGCCCGACAATAGAACTTCCGGCACTTCCCAGCCGTTAAATTCACGGGGCCGTGTGTATTGCGGATATTCGAGAAGACCATTATAAAAGGAGTCATATTGAGCACCATCATCAGCCCCCAGGACTCCCGGAATCATGCGGGCTACTGCGTCAGTTACAACCATGGCAGGAAGTTCACCGCCGGTGAGTACATAGTCGCCAATTGAAATTGCCTCATGAACTACATACTGACGTATCCGGTCATCAATTCCTTCATAATGACCACAAATAAGAATAAGCTGTTCGTAGCCGGCAAGTTCCCGGGCCTTAGCCTGATCAAAAGCTTGTCCGCCCGGGCACATTAAAATTATCCGGCAGTTTAAAGAATTACCGGCGTTAATAACGCTTTCCACCGCACGGAACACAGGCTCTGGTTTCATCACCATGCCTGAACCGCCACCAAATGGATAATCGTCAACAATATGATGTTTGTCATAAGTAAAATCCCGTGGGTTGGTAACATAAACAGATATCAGTCCGCTGTCCTGAGCCCGCTTAAGAATGCTATGACCCAGCGGACCGGCAAACATTTCCGGAAACAGCGAAATAATGTCAATACGCATAGATGACCTCTGCTAATCCATTTCTTCCTGAAGTTTTACCACCATCTGTTTGGCAGCAATATCAATTTTTTTAACGACCTCTTTAATTGCCGGAATCAGGAGCTCGCGTTTGCCTTGTTGCTCAACGACATACACGTCATTGCTGCCTGGTTGAAGCACATCGGTTACAACTCCTAGCTGCTCACCATCTTCAGTAATTACATTGAGACCGATAATGTCGAAAATATAATATTGACCTTCAGGAAGCTTGACTAAATCCTCACGCCCGATTTTGATCAACTTGCCACGTAGTCGCTCGGCATCATTCATGGTATCAATTCCGGCAAATTTAAGCAGAATAAATTGTTTATGCTTTCTAACGGCCTCAAGCTTTAGTTGACCACAATTCTCAACAAACGCGGCTTTCATATCATAGAACCGGTCAGGAAAATCAGTAAGCGGTAATATACGAACGTCACCCCGCACACCGTGCGGGGCAACAATTTTACCGATGGTAATCAGATCGGTTTCAGGCATATTAGTTGCGAAAAGCAATGACTTTGCCATCTTCCAGCAAAATCTCGGTTGCCATCAGCTTATGGAGGTCATCGCCAACACTTACCGTAACTATTCTTTCCATAGTACCTTGAACTATTTCCGCACCGATTTCCAGTTGTGCTGTTTCTTTCAGCTTTTCCAGCATATGATTTTTAAAATCAAGGCGTTTTTGCCGTTCGGCATCAATTTGCTGACGTAGGTTCACAAGTCCCTGCGCATCCTGCTTGGCTTGCTCGGCCATCATACGTTTGGCATGAAATTCAATCTGCTGCAATTCCATATCAGCCTTTTTTATGGCTTCTTGAATCTCAGCTGCCAATTGCGCTTTAAGGTCTTCTGTTACTTTCGCTTTAATGGTCACCGGACACTTAATCGTTAAATTGTCGAGGCTAGCCATTTATTCCACCTCTTTGGTTATAGTATTTCCACCATTACTCGTTTATTTTCCCGGGTGGCGGCAGCTTTAACTACGGTGCGGATAGCTTTGGCAATACGCCCTTGCTTCCCGATAATTTTTCCCATATCTTCGGGGGCCACATGTAACTCATAGACTGTACCCACATTATCAGATGTCTCTTTAACACTGACTTGTTCCGGGTTTTTAACCAACGCTTTGGCGATAACTTCGACTAATTCCTTCATGTAGTTATCACGCCTCGTTTCTACGGTTCTTTTACTTAGAGCGCTTTACTTCATCCCATTTTTTCAGAATGCCTGTTTTGCTGAACAAGTTTTTAACAGTATCAGTAGGTTGAGCGCCTTTTTGCAACCAATCAATGGCTTTGTCCTCGTCAATCTTGATAACCGCCGGTTCAGTGGTCGAGTCGTAATGACCCAAAGTTTCAATAAAGCGTCCGTCCCGCGGCGAACGGGAATCAGCTACTACTACACGGTAGAAAGGATGTTTTTTAGCACCCATACGCTTTAAGCGAATTTTAACTGCCATAAGATAGTCACCTCCTTTACAGAATATCTTTAAGACATAAACGGCAGCTTAAAGCCGCTCTTTTTGCCACTTTTTTGCATTTCTTGAATGCGTTTCATCATTTTTTTTGCTTCACCAAATTGTTTTAAAAGCCTATTGACATCTTGAACCCTGGTACCACTGCCAATGGCTATGCGCTTGCGGCGGCTGCCATTGATAATTGAGGGATCGCGCCGCTCCTTGGCTGTCATCGAACGGATTATTGCGATAATATGCTTGACTTCTTTATCATCAAAATCCAAGCCTTGCAGTTGTTTAAGCTTACCCATGCCAGGCAGCATACCCAGGATTTGATCTAAAGGCCCCAGTTTGCGCACCTGTTCAATTTGTTCCAAAAAATCATCAAGCGTAAACTCTTCTTTACGCAGTTTTTTCTGCATTTCCTGGGCTTTTTCCAAGTTAATGGCCGACTCAGCTTTTTCAATAAGACTAAGTACATCGCCCATCCCCAGAATACGTGAGGCCATACGGTCAGGGTGGAACGGCTCCAAAGCGTCAAGTTTTTCGCCCATACCGGCAAACTTTATCGGTTGACCGGTAACAGCTTTAATTGAGAGTGCCGCACCTCCACGGGCATCGCCATCAAGCTTGGTCAAAATAATACCGTCAATGCCAAGATCATTATTAAAAGTCTCGGCAACATTGACTGCGTCCTGACCGGTCATAGCATCAACCACCAATAATATTTCATGCGGTTTAACGGTCTGTTTAATAGATTTGAGCTCGTTCATAAGCTCTTCATTAATATGCAGACGACCGGCAGTATCAATAATTACGATATCCCGCGCCATCATTAGCGCCTGATCAACAGCCTTTTGGGCAATATAAACCGGATTTTCCTGCCCCAGGGTAAACACCGGTATCTCAAGTTTTTCGCCCAACACTTCCAGTTGTTTTATTGCCGCCGGGCGGTAAATATCGGCAGCCACCATGAGTGGGCGTTTTCCCTGACGTTTTAAAAGATGCGCCAACTTACCGGCCGTAGTTGTTTTACCGGCGCCCTGCAGGCCGACCAACATGATTACAGTAGGCGGCCGTGAAGCTATGGCAATACGACTTTGCGTACCTCCCATAAGTTGGGTAAGTTCTTCATTTACAATCTTTATAACATGCTGTGCCGGCGTGAGGCTCTCAAGCACTTCCTGCCCAACTGCCCGTTCTTTAATCTTGGCAATTAAGTCTTTTACTACTTTAAAATTGACGTCAGCTTCTAAGAGGGCCATCCGCACCTCTTTTAGCGCTTCAGCAACATCGCTTTCCGACAGTTTGCCCCTCCCCCGCAACTTTTTAAAAGTTTGCTGGAGTTTATCGGCTAAACTTTCAAAAACCATTTATGTATCACACCTCCCGGGTGTCTTCTAGCAATGAACTTAACTTATTTAGAACTTGTTCTATTTCGGGCATCTCCCGCACACCAGGGGGCAGCTTCGCTAAACTGTCAATAACTTCAGCAAGCAGCTTACGCTCATCGCTGTAACGTGCAACCAATCCCAGTTTTTCTTCGTATTCTTCCAGTGTTTGTTCAGCCCGGCGCAAAATGTCATGCACAGCTTGGCGGGATACACCAAACTCCTCGGCTATTTCAGCCAGCGACAAATCCTGTAAATAATGCATATTAAGACAGTCACGCTGTTTATCAGTTAAAAGTGCATTGTAAAAGTCGTAAAGCTGACCGACCCGGAGCACTTTGGTCAACATGCGGTCCATAAATTCACCTACTCATATGACAAGGAAAAATCCTTTACACATAAGAGATTATATAAAAAAAAACAGAACATGTCAAGTATTATTACTTGTCGGTTATGATTACTTGTCGGTAAATAGCGCTGCCGCAAATTCAGAAGCAACAAACGGACGAAGGTCATTGATGCCCTCGCCTACACCCACCCATTTCACGGGAAGGCCAAGCTCGTTTTTAATAGCGATGATCACACCACCCTTGGCGGTACCATCAAGTTTGGTAAGTACTACCCCTGAGAGCTTAACGGCATCGCCAAATAATTTAGCCTGATTAATGGCATTTTGACCGGTAGTAGCATCAAGCACCAACAAAGTTTCATGCGGCGCAGCCGGAATTTCCCGGGCTATTACCCTGTTAATTTTCTTAAGCTCTTCCATTAAATTAGATTTGGTATGCAAACGCCCGGCGGTATCAATAATAACAATATCTGCCTTACGGGCTTTAGCGGCTTGCACGGCATCAAAAGCTACTGCCGCCGGGTCAGAACCTTCGTCATGCTTAATAATATCACTCCCGGTTCGCTTTCCCCAAATTTCAAGCTGATCAATCGCTGCCGCCCGAAAGGTGTCAGCAGCGGCGATGAGTACTTTTTTCCCGGCTTCGCGATAATAGTTGGCTAACTTGCCAATCGTGGTTGTTTTGCCAACTCCGTTTACACCAACAATAAGCATTACTGTGGGCGGCTCAGGCGGAGCAGCCGCAGGCTCAGGCTCACCAATCAGCATGGCGCTGATTTTGGTCTGGAGAAACGGCGTTAAGTCGTCAGGTGAATTTATTTCCTTGCTTTTGATGCCTTTACGGATTTCAGCCATTAGTTTGGCGGTAGTCGGTACACCGACATCGGCTGACAGCAGCACAGCTTCCAAATCGTCCAAAAATTCATCGTCAATTGTAGCATAGCCAACAATCAGTTGTTCAATCTTTTCCGTAAAACTTTTCCGGGTCTTCTCCAGACCGGCTTTCAATTTATCAAAAAAGCCCACTCATTATTCCCCCAAAAAAATATTTTAAATATTACTTTATCCGGCCTTATCCATAAATTTTACAGAAACCAGCCGTGATATTCCCGATTCTTCCATCGTTATACCATGCAGTACACCAGCAGCTTCCATAGTGCCCTTACGATGTGTAACAACAATAAACTGCGTACTCTGCGCATAATCCCGCAGGAACTCGCTGAATCGCTGTACATTAGCCTCGTCCAAAGCTGCGTCAATTTCGTCAACTACACAAAACGGCGCCGGCCGGTAGGTCAAAATTGCAAATAAAAGTGCAATTACTGTCAACGCTCTTTCACCACCTGACAGAAGCGCCAGATTTTGCAATTTCTTTCCTGGTGGCTGCACAACGATATCTATGCCTGTTTCAAGGAGGTTACCAGGCTCAATCAACACAAGCTCGGCCCGTCCGCCGCCAAACAAGCGGACAAACACATCGCCAAAATATTGATTAATAGCTTTAAAAGCGGTATTGAACTCACGTGACATAGTAGCATCTATATCTTTAATTACCGATGTCAGATACTCCTTAGCCTGTAATAAATCTCCGGTTTGTTCCTGCAAAAAATTGTAACGATCATGGACCCGGTTGTATTCATCGATAGCAGCCGGATTGACAGCTCCTAAAGCGGTAATCTGGCCTTCGATCCGTGATATTATTTGTTGCAATTGCTCTACACTTTCCTGCCTTTTTAACAAACGAGCTTCCTCAATGGTCAGAGAAAGTTGTCCGGAAATCTGTTCACGGCAATTGGCAGCTTCATAACCGTACTTTGCAACAAGAAGCTCGATTTCATGAAGCCGGTTTTGTAAATCGGCACTCTGACGGCGTAAATCCTTCAGTTCTTTGTCCAATTTTTGCATGCCAGCTAATAATTCAACCTTGTCCGCATAATAATTCTTACGCGCTTCGTCTAATTGCCTTCTCTCGGCTGTCAGCTTTTCCTTACTTAAAGAAATTGAAGTAAGCTCGGCTTTCGCTTGTTCAATTTCCAACCTAAGCTGCGTCTGTTCTGCTTGAATACGCGCGCGCTGTTCAGCTAACGAAAGTTTAGTTTGTTCATATTGTTGACAAGCTAAACGGACAGTAGCTACCTCTTGATTAAAGGCGCTACATTGTATTTTACCATTAGTTATCTCTTCACTTAGTATTTGCTGTTCGTCTTTAAGAACTTTAAGCTCATTTTGCCAGTCGGTTACTTGAGATTTTTGACTAATATCCTGATTTTCCAATAGGACAATATCTGCTTTGCTTTGTTCGATCTTTCGCTGATATTCTACGGCTTCGGCTTCATAACCTTTTAGTTCAGAGGAAATAGTCTTCAGCGCCAGATTACAGCGTTCAGCATCTGTCTTAATCTTTTCCATGTGAATGACCAATTCAGCCTGCCGAAGTTCTGTCTCTTTACATTGGGCATCAAGAAAAGCAAGCTCACTGTTAACTTTTGATATCTCAGCACCAACAGCCACTTTATCTTTTTCAATCTTCGCTAGCTTCTCTTTAAAAATTACTTGATTGCGCTTAAGCGCTTCAATTTCACTTTTTCTGGCAATAAAGCTGGCTTCCTTGCGCCCCATACTGCCGCCTGTCAATGATCCGCCGGGATTAATAAGTTCTCCTTCAAGAGTAACGACTCTGACCGCAAAGCCGCAGTTTCGGGCAATTTTTAGTGCATCATCAATGGTTCTGGCAATAATTACCCTGCCTAACAAATAATCCACGACCGGTCGATACCGGTCAGCGACACTGACAAAATCAGCGGCAAAACCTAACACTCCTTCCTGGTTAGCGGCTAATAACTCGGCTTCCCGCGGTTTAGAAGGCTTAATTGTATTTAATGGTAAAAATGTTGCCCGGCCTAGATTCTGCGTTTTTAAAAAACCAATAGCTTGCTTAGCTGTTTGATCAGTATCAGTGACAATATGTTGCCCGGCTCCTCCCAGCGCTATCTCAATCGCATTAACATATTTATCAGGCACGGTTAATAGCTGAGCAACAGCCCCGTAAATACCGCCGCGCCAGGAACTTTGGCTTTTCAGAACGCCTTTTATCGCCCGTCCAAAACCTTCCATTTCTTGCTGCATACTGGTCAATACATTCAGACGGGACGAAGTTTCGGTCAATTTGTCAGTTAGTTTTTGCCCTATGTCAATCAGGTTTCTTAGTTCACATTCCTGTTGCGCTTTATTTTTAAGCAGGCCGGCGGTTTGTTCTTCAAACTCTCTTCTCCGGGTAACAAGCTGTTCCGCCTCATTTTGTAGTTGATCTTTTTGGCTATGCAAATCCTCTAGTTGCCTGAGATATTCCGCATGTTCTTTAGCAAGGTTGCCTTGCCTGGCTGTTAAGGCGGCTAAATCGCGTTCAAGTATTCGAAAGTTATTGCGTTCATTGATTAGTTTCTGTAAATGATCAAACACTTGTTCCTTGCCGGTCTCTATCTGTTGTTCCATCTGCCTAATGCTGGCAAGAAGCTTTTCATTATAGCTATTTTTTTCAGCTAGTAATATATTTGCAGTAGTAACTTGTTGTTGTTTAGCTTCTAAAGTACTATGTAACTCGGCAAGCTTTTCACTTACCATATGTTGTTCGTCAGCAAGACGAGCAGCCTCCGTATTAAGTCTGTCTTCAGCTTTACGTCCCTGGTCAATGCGTTCAGTTAACACCCCGCTACGGCTGTCAAGGCGATCAATTTCAGCTACTATTGCGCTTATCATTGTGTCTGTAGAGGCAATCTGCTCATCATTTTGGGCAACTTTTAACGTCATAGCGTCTTTTTCAGTATCAGCCGCTGTTAACCGGGTTGTAACGGCAATGCTTTGGTCAGTCAGATGAACTTGTTCCAGGCCGGCACTCTCCAGCATTTTTTCAGCTTTGTCCAGGCGTTCAATAAGCAATGTCGCCTGACAGGCTGTCAATTCGGTACTTAACTCATTAAACCTGGCAGTACGGGCAGCGCTTTCTTTGAGCGGCTCAAGCTGGCTTTCCAGCTCAGAGGTAATATCTTGAACCCTGATCAAATTTTGTCCGGTGTCTTCAAGCTTGCGCAAGGCCTCCCGTTTGCGTTGCTTATATTTGGTTATTCCGGCGGCTTCTTCAAACAGTAACCGGCGTTCCTCGGGTTTGCTGCTTAGTATCTCATCAACCTTATTCTGACCGATTACGGTCATCGACTCACGTCCTAGACCTGTATCAGCCAACATATCGTGGATATCTTTTAGCCGGCAGGCAGTCTTATTAATATAATATTCGCTGTCGCCTGATCTAAATACCCGTCTGGTAATTGTTACTTCGTTATAATCTAACGGCAATCGTCCGTCACTGTTGTCGAAAACCAGCGATACCTCAGCTACTCCCAAGGGCCTGCGGTTAACACTCCCTGCAAAAATGACATCTTCCATTTTAGTGCCCCTTAAAGTACGCAGGCTTTGTTCCCCCAATGCCCAGCGGATAGCGTCAGAAATGTTGCTTTTGCCACTGCCGTTGGGACCAACAATAGCTGTTATGCCTCGACCGAATTCCAACTCAGTTTTTTCGGCAAATGATTTAAATCCATAAGCCTCTAGTCTGCGCAGCAACACAACAATCACCCTTACCAATTACTTAAGTCAATCAAAATTTTACCATGCAGACTATAGTAATACAAGCAATATAAAAAAAGCCTGCAGTTGGCGCAAGCAGGCTTTTTCACAAAAAACTGTAATTTTAATTAACGAGGCTCGACAATAAATCTTATAGCAGTACGCTCTTCCCCGTCAATAGCGATCTCCGCAAAAGCCGGTATGGTAACCAAATCAATGCCATTGGGAGCGACAAAACCACGTGAAATCGCAATAGCCTTGATAGCCTGATTAACCGCCCCTGCCCCTACTGCCTGCACTTCTGCAGTGCCTTTTTCACGCAAAACTGCAGCCAGAGCGCCTGCTACGGATTTGGGATTTGATTGTGCAGATACTTTCAGCACTTCCATTTTTCGCTCTCCTCCTTTGAATTCCAGGGCCTATGCTATAAAGGTATTCTGCATATTTCCTAAAAATTCCTTCTTTTACATGATTTTTAAATTGATTTTATCATGTTTTTGTTAAGTATATAACGACTTCCTTGATACTCCAGTACGAGACTGCTTCTAGTAACTGCCGAATCTGCGTGCAGGTTGACGGTTAACAAGCTATATCTATGTTTAAGCCTACTTAAATTAATATTATGCTGCCCCCGTACTTTAGAACAGTCCTGGGGGTGATGGCGGATAAATAGGCAGGTTGTATGGTGCAAAGCCGCCTGCTCAATAAATGTAGTCATCATGAGATAAAAAATATGTGAATCCACCAGTTCACCAAAAGCCGGATGATACGGCCCAGCAAGAACATTCTCTCCGCTATCAAGTTCCTCAGATGCTTGTAAGCCAGTGCGGATAACAGCAATCCCCTGACGTTCAAATACTAGCTTCATATAAGCCGAGCGCGCTACAGCCTGAGCTAACGAAAGAGGACAATAGTCACCCCGGCTATATAATTCCGCAAGCACAGTGCCGGTAATGACAACAGCCGGATAAATGCGGACAAAATCAGGTTTAAGTAAAATTGCCTGACGCACAGTCCCAATTAGACTTAGCCAGTCTTCGCCCGGCAAACCTGGCATTAGTTGCAAGCCACAGCTTATGCCTGCCATCTTTAACAGTCTAACAGCATCAGCAACAGCCTGGCTGTTATGGCCGCGGGCTGATCTCCCCAGCACATTGTCATCAAGCGACTGCACGCCTAACTCAACAATATTTACCTCTTGCTTGGTCAAATTATCAACAATCGGGCCGGTAATACAGTCAGGTCGAGTTGACAAGCGAATAGCGTGAATGCGGCCACTCCGTAAAGCCTGGGTAGCAGGAGTCAACAATTCATTTTGGATGTCCTCAGGCAAGGCGGTAAAACTGCCTCCATAAAAGGCTACTTCAATCCGGCGATTTTGGGTAATGGCAGCTAATCTTTCTTCAATAATTGCCGCCACCTGTTCGGCCGTAACCGGAGTTTGCCGTCCGGTTATTTTGTTCTGATTACAAAATATGCACTGGTGCGGACACCCCAGATGCGGAATAAACACGGGTATTATGTAATGTTTCATAACGCTCCTAAATATAACAAAGACGACCAAAAATGGCCGCCTCTATTTTGACTACGATTCAGTTAATATTCCAAGCTTTACCAATGCCTGCTTAGCGGCCTGCTGCTCGGCTTCTTTTTTACTTTTACCCCAACCGGAACCCATACGTTCACCAGTAACAAAAACGGCGACTTCAAAAGATTTATCATGGTCAGGCCCACGTTCGCTAATAACTTCATAAGCAATTTTACTATCGTTGTTTTTTTGCACTATTTCCTGTAGCCATGTTTTATAGTCTTTAAAATAGTCGCCGCGCTCAACCAGCGCCAATTCAGACTTAAGCTGGCTTAAAACATATTTGGCAGCACTTTTAAACCCCGAATCAAGATATACTGCGCCAATAATAGCTTCAAACGCATCAGCGAGGATTGATATACGTTCCCGACCGCCTGATAACGCCTCACCCTTACCTAACAGGAGATACTCGCCTATACCTAGTTCCAGTGCCCGCTTAGCAAGCGTCTGCTCACAAACAACCTGAGCCCTAGCTTTAGTCAGTTCGCCTTCCGGTAGATGTGGACACCGGCTAAACAAATAAGAACTGATAATGAGGTCCAGAACGGCATCGCCTAAAAACTCCAGACGCTCATTATGCCTGACAGTGGCACCTTTAGTTTCATTGGCGTATGAAGTATGGATAAGGGCCTGGTGCAACAGTTTATAATCGCTGAACGCAACACCCAAAGTGCGGCATAACTCGGCTAATGCCTGCAACCGGGTACTATCAAGCATCCCTTTTACTTCTCTCATAGGTAGCAGCTATGCCTGGTATTTTTTCACCAGAATGGTTGCATTGTGGCCACCGAAGCCAAATGAATTGGAAAGCGCCATGTTAACCACATGTTTCTGCGCTGTGTTCGGAACATAATCCAGGTCGAGTTCTGGATCCTGGTTTTCCAGGTTAATTGTCGGTGGGACAATGTCATTAGCTATCGTGAGCACAGTAGCAATTGCTTCAATACCACCAGCCGCACCTAAAAGGTGTCCGGTCATAGACTTTATAGAACTGATTTTAAGCTTCTTGGCGTGATCACCGAATAACGACTTAATCGCCAGAGTTTCATTTTTGTCATTAAGCGGCGTCGAGGTGCCATGAGCGTTTATGTAGTCTATACCGCTAGCCTCAACCCCGGCGTCTTTAAGTGCCATAGCCATGCATTTAGCAGCTTGGGCGCCTTCAGGTGCCGGCGCAGTAATATGATAGGCATCAGCATTAGAACCATAGCCAATAATTTCAGCATAAATTTTAGCACCACGCGCAACAGCATGTTCAAGCGTTTCCATAATAACTATACCGGCGCCTTCCCCCATAACAAAGCCATCACGCTCTTTATCGAAAGGACGGGAAGCTTTTTGCGGTTCGTCATTACGGGTGGACATAGCTTTCATAGCACAGAATCCAGCTACAGCGGCTGGTGATATAGCCGCCTCAGTGCCGCCGGCAACCATAACATCGGCATCGCCGCGTTGGATAATTTTAAATGCGTCACCAATAGCATTGGTGCCGGTTGCGCAGGCAGTAACCACACAACTGCACGAACCTTGCAGACCAAAAGTAATAGAAGTTTGACCGGCAGCCATGTTAGCAATCATCATTGGCACAAAAAACGGGCTGATACGGCCAGGACCTTTTTCAAACAGAGTTTTATACTGATCATGCAGTGTGTCCATGCCGCCAATACCGGTACCAATTAAAGTGCCTATACGGCTAAGGTCTTCTTGTTCAAGATTAATGCCAGCGTCTTCAAAAGCCATTTTAGCTGCAGCTATAGCAAACTGAGTACAACGGTCCATACGCTTGGCTTCTTTCTTATCCATATATTTGGCAGGATCGAAGTCTTTTACTTCTCCGGCAATTTGGGTAGTATAGTCACTGGGATCGAAACGGGTAATACGGCCAATACCTGATTTTCCGGCCAGCAAAGCTTGCCAAAATGCATCTTTACCAATGCCAATAGGCGTGATCGCGCCTAAACCTGTAATTACGACTCGTTTTTTCAAATAAAGTCACCTCACTAGTTTGTTTCTTCAATTTCTTTTAGAAGCCGTGCGAAAATTTCTTTTACAGGCAATATTTCATCTATTTTATGAATATACTCACCAGTAAATACCAACCCGGTATCAACGTCCCCTTGCTGAGCCCGAATAAGTGCATTAATTATACAAAAATTTTGCGCGCAATGCTTCAGACAGGCTATGCATTTACTTGGACCATCGGTAGTACATTCAAGTATTTTCTTGGCAAAAGGATTTTTAATAGCTTGTCCGGGTAATCCAACCGGACTTTTTATTAACACTACATCGTCATGCTTGGCCTTTAAATAAAATTCTTTTAACGCCGGAGCAGCATTGGATTCAACACTGGCAGCAAATCTTGTGCCCATCTGCACACCGTCAGCACCAAGTTTCATGATTTCGACAATGTCCCGGCCGGACATAATTCCCCCGGCGCCAATCACAGGAATGCTCACGGCTCTTTTGATATCAGGCAACAATACCCGCACCGATTGGTTAGTTCCTAAATGACCTCCCGCTTCTTTTCCTTCAACAATGATTGCCGAAGCACCTAACGTTTCGGAAATTTTCGCCCCTTTAACCGTGGAAACAATGGGTACAATAGGAGTGCCAGACTTTTTTCCCATGGAGAATATGTCTCGGGAAAACCCAGCTCCTGCCACGATCAAATCGATGCCCTCATCAATGGCAGTGTTCACATATCGCGCAAATTCTCTTGCCGCAACCATAATATTTATACCAATTATTCCTTTTGCTAAGGTTCGCGCCAACCGAATTTCGTGTCGCAACTCATCAAATGTCATGCCGGATGCCGCAATGAGTCCAATACCACCAGCTTCGGCCACTGCAGCAGCCAGACGTGCGGTCGAAATCCTTACTGCCATGCCCCCCTGGATGATGGGTATTTTAGCCACATGCTGGCCAATTCTAAGCTCCGGAAGTTTCAACTAACAACTCCTCCAATCAATAACCATACCTGCAACTGCATACCTGCCATTACCTTTAAGAAAGTCCCGCGAAAAAAGATTCCACGGGACTTTCTTCGTTTTGCATAAGGTAATGTCATCATTACGACGCCGGTAAAACGTTCCGTTACGCTTGCTTTTCCTTGTCTATGTACTCCACAGCGTCTTTTACTGTTTTGATTTTTTCAGCTACTTCGTCCGGAATTTCAATGCTGAATTCCTCTTCAAAGGCCATAATCAGTTCAACAATATCCAGTGAATCAGCGCCAAGATCGTCAATGAAAGTAGAGTTCATAGTAACGTCAGCTTCATCAACGCCGAGCTGTTCAACCACGATTTCTTTAACCTTGTCAAAAGTTGTCATAATGGTGTTCACCTCCTTCCAAGGCAGACTAAAACCATATATTACATTACCATACCGCCGTCAACATTTAAAGTCTGTCCGGTGATATAATTTGCCGAATCTGTCGCAAAAAATACTACCGCAGCAGCGACATCGTCAGGCGTACCCAATCTATTGAGCGGAATTTGGGCAGATAAATCAGCTTTAACCTGGTCGGATAAGCCATGGGTCATATCAGTAGCGATAAATCCTGGCGCAACCGCATTAACCGTAATCCCCCGGGAGGCCAATTCTCTGGCCATCGACTTAGTAAAGCCAATGACGCCGGCTTTAGCTGCAGCATAGTTTGCCTGCCCGGCGTTGCCCCTGATTCCCACAACTGACGTCATGTTAATGATCTTGCCGCTTCGTTGTTTCATCATAATTTTGGCAACCGCCTTGGTACAATAGAAAATGCCCTTAAGATTGGTATTTATAACGGCATCCCAGTCTTCTTCTTTCATGCGCATCAACAGCGCATCACGCGTAATGCCGGCGTTATTTACCAGAATATCAATCTTGCCATAAGTGTCAATAGTCTGTTTGACCAAAGCCTCCACTGCCTCTGCGTTGGCAACATCAGCCTGAACGGTAATGGCCTGGCCACCATTATCAGTGATAACTTTACGAACTTCTTCGGCAGCTTGCGCATTACCGGCATAATTGATTACAACTTTTGCACCAACTTTTGCCAGAGCAATGGCTACTGCGCGACCAATACCGCGGGATGCTCCGGTAACAATTGCCACTTGTCCATCTAAATGCATTTTAACGAACCTCCTTGAAATAATCAAGGGTTTTTTCCAAGGAAGTCATGTCCTCTACATTTAAGGTTTCCATACCTTTAGCAATCTTTTTGGTAAATCCTGTTAAAACCTTTCCTGGTCCAACCTCAATAAAAGTAGTTGCGCCAAATTGTACAATTTGCGCTACACAATCTTCCCAAAGCACCGGGCTGGCAGCTTGTTTGACCAAAAGGTCTTTTATGGCTGCGCCTTCAGTTACAATTTGTCCGTTTACATTTACTACTACTGGAATTTGCGCGCTGTTAATACTAACTTTGTCAAGCTCAGCACTTAACTTTTGAGCTGCCGGCTGCATAAGGGTACTGTGAAATGGAGCGCTTACCGGCAAAGATACTGCTCTTTTTGCTCCCGCCGCTTTTAACAATTCATTTGCCTTATCAACAGCCTGGGTTTTTCCTGCGATAACAATCTGCCCAGGGCAGTTGAAGTTTACCGCCTGCACGGCACCAAGCTCAGCTTCTACTTGTCTGCAAACTTCGACAACTGTATCACGTTCCAGCCCCATTATAGCTGCCATACTGCCTTCGCCCAGCGGTACAGCTTCCTGCATAAATTCGCCGCGTTTTCTTACAAGGCGCACAGCATCACTAAAAGATAGGGAACCGGCGGCAACTAACGCTGAATACTCGCCCAGACTGTGCCCGGCTACAATGTCAGGTTTTACGCCCTGCTGCTTGAGTACCTCATAGCAAGCTACACTGACCGTCAATATTGCCGGTTGGGTATTAAAAGTCTTTTTAAGCTCTTCTTCCGGGCCGTTAAAACACATATCGGTAATTGAAAAACCCAGCGCCTCATCGGCAGATGTAAATATCGCCCGCGCTACCTCAAAATTGTCATACAGTTCTTTCCCCATGCCTACACTTTGCGAGCCTTGTCCGGGAAAAACAAATGCCAGTTTTCCCATTTCTTTCCCTCCTTATGTATTTGTCGATCATTTATATTTTTCGCGTAAGTTCGCCAATAATTTTAGGGATGTTTTGAATAATATCTTGCATAATATCATTGACTGGACGGATTGATTTTATCATGCCTGCTACCTGACCTACCATCACTGATCCGTAGTCTATATCACCCTCGCGCACGGCCGATCTGAGCTTACCCGCACCCAGACGGTCAAGTTCTTCAGTTGTGGCACCACGCTTTTCCAGTTCAGCATAATCGCGAGTCAGCTTATTGGCAATAACCCGTACCGGATGACCGGTAGATACGCCAGTAATTACTGTTGAGCGCTCTTTAGCTTTAATAATTGCCATTTTATAATTGGGATGGGCAGTGCATTCAGCAGATGCAGCAAATAATGTTCCCAGTTGAACTCCCTGGGCGCCTAAAGACAAAGCCGCGACAACACCACGGGCATCACCAATGCCCCCAGCCGCAATAACTGGTACTTTAACGGCATCAACAACCTGCGGAACAAGCGTCATAGTTGTTACTTCGCCAACATGACCGCCGCTTTCCATGCCTTCTGCGATAATAGCGTCAATACCTACCCGTTCCAGGCGCCTTGCCAGCGCCACTGAAGCAACTACCGGAATAACTTTAGTACCTATTTCCTTTAATGCCGGAATATATTCCCCAGGATTGCCCGCCCCTGTCGTGACAACCGGTAGGCGTTCTTCAAGAACAACCTGCATTACTTCTTTGACAAACGGCGACATGAGCATAATATTGACGCCAAACGGTTTTTCTGTTAAATCCTTAGCTTTTCGTATTTCGGCTCTAAGAGCATCTGGCGGCATATGGCCAGCACCAATGAGTCCTAATCCGCCAGCATTGGAAACCGCGGCAGCCAATTCGGCAGTGGCCACCCAGGCCATTCCCCCCTGTAGAATAGGGTATTTTATATTTAAAAGCTGGCAGAGCGTACTATTAAGCAATAGCGTCGGCCCCCTTGCCCCATTTTATAACCGCTGATGCCCAGGTTAAACCAGCGCCAAAGCCGACAAGGACAACAATGTCACCGTATTTTATCTTTCCGCTGTGTACAGCCTCTTCGAAAGCAATCGGAATGGATGCCGCCGAAGTATTCCCATATTTATCAACGTTAACCATGACTTTATCCATAGGCAATTTAAGCCGCTTTGCTGCTGATTGGATAATACGGATATTAGCTTGGTGTGGAATAAGGCAGTCTACATCAGTGGCAACCAGTCCGGCATTGTCCAAAGCTTTAACGGCCGCTTCGCCCATGACTTTAACGGCAAACTTAAATACTTCATTGCCGTTCATATGTACAAAATGCATTTTTTGTGAAATTGTTTCCTGAGTTGCCGGGTTTCGCGAGCCGCCGGCCGGCAGTTTTAGCAGATCACCGCCTGAGCCGTCAGCGCCAAGATCGGCTCCTAAAATACCAAAACCTGGTGCCGTTTCAGCCAATACGGCTGCACCAGCACCGTCCCCAAACAACACGCATGTATTACGGTCACTCCAGTCAAGTATTCTGGAAAGAGTTTCGGCACCGACAACCAGCACCTTTTTATATAAACCAGCCTTAATAAACTGGCTCCCTGTTACAAGACCGTAGACAAACCCAGAACAGCCCGCCGCCAGGTCAAAAGCGGCAGCATTATTGGCCTTCAGATTTGCCTGCACCAGGCAGGCAACCGATGGAAAAAACATATCAGGCGTAGCAGTAGCCACGATAATAAGGTCAATTTCTTCAGCCGTTACGCCGGCATCTTCAAGAGCCTTCTGAGCCGCCCGGCTTGCCAAATCCGAAGTGGCCATATCCGGTTCGGCTATCCGGCGTTCACGGATGCCAGTCCGTTCAACAATCCATTCATCTGAAGTATCTACTATTCGTTCCAAATCTTTATTAGTCATTATTTTATCAGGCACATATGTACCGATACCAATAATGCCCACAGCTATATTATCATTCATTGGTCACAACCCCCTCTTTGGCAATGTTTTCACGGATATGGGAGACGACATCCTGCTCGGTAAATTCTTTAGCTACTCTGATAGCATTTTTTATTGCTTTTGCCCTAGAACTTCCGTGACAAATAATAAATCCCCCGTTTACACCTAATAATGGTGCACCACCATATTCAGCATAATCAAGCTTTTTCTTTAGCCCTTTTAAAGCTGGCAGGACTAACATGGACGCCATTTTGGTCCAAAAACCGCTGTCTTTAATTGCTTCCTTAACCAACTGCAAAATAGCACTGGCCAAACCTTCTCCCAGTTTCAAAACAATATTTCCAACAAAACCATCGCAAACTACAACGTCAACTGTTCCTTTCGGAATATCACGCCCTTCAACATTGCCAATAAAATTTACCGTACTAAGTTGTTTTAAGAGCGGATATGTGGCGTGAACTTGTTCATTCCCTTTACATTCTTCTTCGCCAATATTCAAAAGGCCTACACGAGGGCGAGGAATATTAAGCACATATTCAGCGTAAATAGCACCCATAATAGCATTTTGCAATAAATGTTTAGGCTTACTATCCACATTGGCTCCCGAATCCAAGAGAACTGTTGTACCGGTAAGATTGGGCATAGGTGTAGCTATGGCTGGACGCTCAATACCTTTTATTCGTCCCAAGCCAAATAATGCCGCAGCTACTGCCGCACCAGTACTGCCAGCAGATATCACCACATCACAGTAGCCTTCTTTGACTAGTTTAGTAGCAACCACTACCGAGGCATCCTTTTTTTTCCTTACGGCAGCCCCTGGTGACTCATGCATGTCTATTACTTCACCAGCATGATGCACACTAATCCTAAGACTCTTCCAGTCTCCCTGATGGTCAAGCGCTTGGATAATTTGAGCCTGGTCGCCAACTAAAATAATTTCAAGGTTTTGATTAACATACTCTTTGGCAGCTTGAATCGCGCCCAAAACAATTTCTCCGGGCGCATAATCTCCGCCCATGGCATCAATGGCAACCTTCATCCAATATCTCCCTTCACCAACCGCCAGAATGACGCATATCTATTAAACATCTATTCTTTATGTAGATCAGATTCAAGTGATACCATAATAAATTTGGCGCGAAAAACTTCCTGGCTGTCATTCCTAGTTTTAACCCAAATAAAATATTTATTGCCTCTTTTTTTTATGATCTCGGCTTTAGCCACCAGCTTTTCACTTTCATGCACGGCAATCTTATACTTGATATTAGCCACCCCGGTTACGGCAATAGGAGCGTCAATAATCGCCAAAGCTAAAGAATTGGCCTGCGCAAATATGTAGTGCCCCCGAGCTACCTTGGTTTTTTCATACACCATGTCAGATGTTACAGTCATTAATGAAATGCCCGATTTACCCAGCTCTAAGTCAATCAGTTCACCAACAACGTCAGCGCTGGCTATTGTCTTGAGCTTGTTCTGGGCCTCTTCAGCCATAAGTTTAGTACGTTCTCTGAGTTCGGGGATGCCGAGTTCCAGCCGATCAAGGCGGATGGTCTGCACACTGACACCAAGATATGTTGCCAACTCTTCATCAGTAAGAAAAGGTGTACTGGACAATTTCTCCCGTAACCGTTCTTGCCGTATTTTTTTTTGAACCCGCGCCATAACATCACCTAGTTTTATCAGCAAGTTATATTACCAATTGATAGCATTAATTATAGCCAGTTGCTCTCAAAATTGCAAGCAAAAAAGTGAGCAAGATAAAGTATTAATTGCCTTTTATCTTGCTCACTCACTATTTTTTTATTCTGCTTGCACCACAACTTTACCATTATAATGACCACATTCAGGACACACACGGTGAGGCATTTTCTTTTCGTGACACTGGGGACATTCTACCAAACCAGGAATAGTAAGCTTCCAATTAGCGCGACGCTTATCGCGACGGGATTTGGACATTTTACGCTTAGGTACTGCCATCTGTTTCCACCTCCTTAACCAAATTGGCTGACCTGCATATCTCAGTCCTTGGACAAGAGTTTTTCTAAAACCGCAAGCCTCGGATCAGTTTTAATCGGGTTGCAGCCGCAGGTATCTATGTTTAGGTTGGTGCCGCATTCCGGGCATAACCCGCGGCAGTTTTCACTACATACCGGCTTAAGCGGCTCTGCCAACAAAATATTCTCACGGATCAAATCCGTAATATCAATTTCGTCACCGGTAAAGTAATTAATCTCTCGACTGGAAAAATTATCAATTTCTTCTAGTTCCGTTTCCTTATAATCTTCACTGAACGGAATATTAAGTACATGAACCATAGGTTCAAGACACCGGCTGCAGCACTGATTGATTGCGGTATTGACAGTGCCGGTTATTTGGTAGATATTGCCTTTATTAGTGACCTGAATTTCAACTGTGATAATGTCAGACCAAAGCCCCTGTTGGTTATCGACTCCAAGGTCTTCAGCCGAAGTTTTAAAAGAAAAAGATTGAGTCCCACCGATATCTTTTCGTAGCTGCCCGATGTTAATTTTCATCATTTTCCACCTCAACCTTCATCTATTATAGCGACACGGCAGAAGTTTGTCAAGAAAACAAAAAACAAGGAACAATGCGTTCCCTGTTTATACTATTAAACTAAAACTTTATACCAGATTACTGCAGATAGCTTTAGTATCACGAGCGATAACAAGTTCTTCATTGGTCGGGATAACGAAAATTTTGACTTTCGCGCCGTCAACACTGATTTCTTGCGCTTTGCCGCGAACATTGTTCTTAACCGGATCAATTCTAGTCCCAAGGAATTCCAGGCCGTTGCAAATTTTGTCACGCATGGTAATAGAGTTTTCCCCAAGACCGGCGGTAAAGATAATGGCATCAACACCACCCATGGCTGCAACATAAGAACCGATAAATTTCCGCACTCTATAGGCAAACATTTCAAGCGCCAGTTGAGCGCGTTCATTACCTGAGCTGGCCGCTTCTTCAATGTCGCGGAAGTCGCTCGACACGCCAGACACGCCAAGTACACCGGATTTTTTGTTAAGGTAATTGTCAACCTGGTCAGCTGTCATACCTTCTTTCTTCATTAAGAAAGGAATGATGGCCGGATCAATACCGCCGGAACGAGTGCCCATTACCAGACCTTCGAGCGGGGTAAAGCCCATGCTAGTGTCAACACACTTACCGTATTTAACGGCGGCAAGGCTGGCACCATTGCCTAGGTGACAAGTAATAAGCCGCAGGTTAGTCACATGTTCACCCATAAGTTCAGCAGCCTGTTGGGAAACATATTTATGGGAAGTTCCATGGAAACCGTAACGTCTAACACCATATTTCTCATAAGCTTCATAAGGTATAGCATAAAGGAAAGCATGTTTGGGCATTGTTTGATGGAAAGCGGTGTCAAATACGGCTACTTGCGGAACGCCAGGCATAATTTCTGCACACGCGTTAATCCCCATAATGTTAGGCGGGTTATGTAACGGAGCCATTTCAATGCACTCTTCCAGCGCCTGCATAACAGCCGGGGTAACAAGTACTGAATCAGCAAATTTCTCAGCACCGTGTACAACTCTATGGCCAACAGCCGAAATTTCTTGCATGTTGGCAATAACGCCGTGCTGGACATCAGTCAGAGCCTCAATAACCAGTTTAATGCCGATATTATGATTGGTAATGTCGGCATTAATAACCACTTTGTCTTTACCGGCAGGCTGATGGGTTAATACTGAACCGTCCAAACCGATGCGCTCAACCAGACCTTTAGCCAGAACGGTCTCATCAGTCATATCGACCAATTGGTACTTAAGCGATGAACTACCACAGTTGACAACCAAAACTTTCACAATAAAATCCTCCCTAATTTTTTTTAAGTATGTATTGGTTGTGGTCAGACCACTCGTCCCAATATCGTAACTTACCAACATTTTTTATGTGTTCGACACCTGACTTAGTTTCCCTTCAGCTACCAAAATTATTTAATAAAAAATTTCACAAATAGAAAAATTAGTATACAATTAGTACAGGGTGAAGTGTAATGAAATCAGTAGGCATGATTGTTGAATATAATCCTTTTCATAACGGCCATTTACACCATCTGAACAAGGCACGGCGAATTTCGGGAGCTCAGTTTACTATTGGCATTATGAGCGGCAATTTTGTACAGCGCGGCGAGCCGGCCATTGCCGATAAATGGTCGCGGGCCGCTCTTGCTGTTAAAGCAGGTGTCGACCTTATACTCGAGCTTCCTGCCGTTTTCACCGTACGCAGCGCCCAGTACTTTGCTACCGGCGGAATACAGTTACTGAGCCGTCTGGGCGTGGTTAATTATGTCTGCTTTGGCGCTGAAACAGCCGATTTAAGTGTACTCACCGCTGCAGCAAAAGCATTAGCCACAGGCAATACTATCGACTCCTTACGTCAGAACATGAAAACAGGTAAAACCTATGCCGCCAGCCTAGCCATGGCTCTGCATGCAGAAGCAGAGATTGATTCCGCTGTAATCCGCAAACCCAATAACATATTGGCAATTGAATATTTGCGAGCCATTGCCGCTTACGCCCCACACCTCGTGCCACTCCCCATAGAGCGCTGCTCGGCAAATTATCATGACACTTCCATCACTTCAACTATTGCCAGCGCTACTGCTGTGAGGACGGCAATTATAAAAGATGGTTTGCTTATTCCTGACGGTAAGGCCTATCAGTCTGTTCCACCAGTCTGCGCTCACCAAATCAATAAGCTTATTTCCGCAGGACGGGCTCCGGTGACACTGGACGCTTTTAGTAATATTATTTTAGCAAAACTTAGAACCATGCGTCCGTCTGAGCTGGCTGATTTACCTGATGTCACCGAAGGGCTACATAATAAAATAAGCGATGCCGCTTTGAAAGCAGCCACCGCTAGCGAGTTGTTATCAATTATTAAGAGCAAACGTTATACAGTGACCCGCCTTCAGCGCATCCTAGTTCACGCGCTTTTGGGAACAACCAAAACCAAACTTGCGCACTTTGACCAGACAGGCCCGCTCTATGCCCGGATACTGGCATTTAACCAAAATGGACGTTTGTTGCTTAAAGCGATTAATAAACGTTCAACTGTACCGATAATTACAAAATTTTCTCAGCATCTTACAAGTAAAGAACGGTATCAAGAAAATCTGCCGCTGCTAAAAGATATGTTGTCCTATGATGTTGCCGCCACAGACGTCTATGTTCTCGGATCGCCTAACTGCCAATGGAGGATAGGCGGCCTGGATTATCAGACTTCTCCTCTATATATTGCCGACTAACCAAAATCTTTTTTATTTCGGGAATAACCGTTTCCGTTGCCAGTTCTCCAGCCAATAAGCATTCATCCATACTCTCAAATGAACTTGGAGATATATTTCCTATGTCAGGTTGAATGAGAACATCGCAATGATGCTGACGGTGCTTGCACAATTCCCGTTCCATTATATCAATTGATTGGATAATTACATCGAACATATTGCTAATAGTGCATATCGTACCTGCATGCGCTAAATCAACAGCAATAACAATGTCAGCCCCCATGTTGCGGGCGGTGTCGATCGGCGTAGGGTTTAGCACCGCACCATCTACATACAACTTGTCGTCCATCGTAAAGGGAATAAAAATTCCCGGTACAGAAATACTGGCCCGAACGGCTTTAGCCACATCCCCTTGGGTAAAAACAACTTCCTGCCCACGATTCAGTTCAGTGGCTACCACCGCCAGCGGTAATTTAAGCTGCTCAAACGTCATTTGTCTAGTTAGCAAACGAATAGTAGCCAACGCCCGTTCACCTGAAATAATACCCATTTGGGGAATGACAAAATCCAACCAATGCCGTCTTTTTAAATTTTTGGCTAGTTTGAACATAGTCTCAGGGTCAAGCCCGGCAGCGTAAAGTGCTCCGATTAGGCTGCCGATACTGCAACCAGCAATATAATCAATCGGAATATTATGCTTCTCCAGCACTTTTAATACTCCTATATGAGCTATTCCTCGTAAACCGCCTGATCCAAGGGCCAAACCTACTTTTGAGCGCATCGCTATCCCTCCAAATACAAACTAAATGGTCTAACAACCGCATTTTAGTTATATTACCTCTGCCCTGTCAATATATATATTATCAAACCGCAAGGCTTGGAGGAGGAGATTAGTATATGCGGATTTGGGGCAGTGGTAGGCGCTATCGTGCACGGCTACTGGCATATTGTATGGCTTTTTGCACTGTATTTATAACTATTACCATGGTAACATACCCAAAAGATGCTTTTGATTCAGCGATCATGGGCTTAAATTTATGGTGGAATGTAGTTTTCCCCGCACTACTGCCTTTTTTTATTTTGTCAGAAATACTTATGGGACTTGGCGTCGTTCACTTCATTGGCGTTTTGCTTGAGCCGTTAATGCGGCCAATCTTTAATGTTCCCGGCGTGGGAGCCTTTGCCATGTCTATGGGATTGGCCTCCGGTTATCCAATGGATGCCGTCATAACCTGCAAGTTCAGAAAAAATCAACTATGTTCGGCAGTCGAAGCCGAACGCCTGCTATCGTTCACTAATACTGCCGACCCGCTATTTATGTTTGGCGCAGTAGCAGTTGGCATGTTCGGTATGCCGGAATTAGGCGCAACCATTGCATTGGCTCACTATTTGTCTAGTTTTCTTGTTGGCGTTATTTTCAGATTCCATGGCCGTGACCGCGATAATTACGCCAATGACCATCAGTCAACCGCTAGCGGCAATATCATTATCCGTGCTTTTCGTGCTTTATACAACGCCAGACGGGAAGATAAGCGCTCAACAGGCCAATTATTAGGTGATGCTGTCAAATCATCTATGAATACTATCTTGCTCATTGGCGGCTTTATCATAGTGTTCTCGGTATTTATCCGTATCATGTCAGTCCTCGGTGTTACCGAGGCACTTACCGGCATATTCGCATCAATATTAAGCTTCATAGGTTATAGCACTAATTTGGCACCATCACTGGTAAGTGGTCTATTAGAGATTGACTTAGGAACATTAGCAGCAAGTCAGGCTGACGCTCCTATTATTGAAAAAGTCGCGGTAACCAGTGCAATTATTGCCTGGAGCGGACTTTCTGTTCATGGCCAGGTAGCTAGTATTGTCATTGAATCCGGCATTCGTATGACGCCATATATGGTAGGCAGATTGCTCCATGCCCTACTTGCCGCCATAATTACTGTGCTGCTTCTCGGACCCGGTCATCAGATTACAAAACTTTTGGCAATACCGGTATCTATGAGCATGGCACAAAGCAACAGTATAAATTTTTGGCTTACCAGAATTGAGCAGACAACTTATCAAATCGGGATTCTACTCATCATTATGCTAGCGTTGTCAATAGCCGTTCATCTGGCTAGACGTATATATGGGTATGTAAAAAGATAAGGAGCTTAGCTCCTTTTCCTTTTATCCTTGATTATTTGTTTGCTGTAAATCACGCTGCCCTTGTCGGACTACCTCCAGCGTTTTCTCAAGATGGGTTATAACGTGCTTAAAAACTTCGTCAGCATACACTACTGCGTCGTTGTGCAAATCCTTGGCTACTTTACGGGCCTGAAAAACCAGTTCGTTGGCCTGCTCCTGAGCTTGTTTATTAATGATGTTTTCATCAGTCAGTTTAGCAACATAGGCTTTGGCCTGATCGACAATGTTTTGGGCTTCTCTTTGCGCTTCATCAAGAATACGCTGCCGCTCACTGATAACCCGTTTAGCCTCATCAAGCTCTTTAGGCAGTAGTTCACGAAAATCATCTAAAAATCTTGCCAAGTCATCCTCTTCAATTACCCGTTTATTTGTAAACGGCACGCGCGCTGCTTCCACCAACATAGTTTCCATTTCGTCCAACAGCTTTTCAATACTCATACTTGTCTCCCTCTCCCATATAAAGCAAAAGTCTAACTCTCTTCACGAATTCTTTTCAAAATAAATTCTTCTAAACACTCCGGCACAAGTCCAGTAATCGGACCACCAAATTTAGCCAATTCTTTAATGCCGCTTGAGCTAATAAACGAATATTCGTTACTGGTCATCATGAAAATTGTTTCCATTCCCGGATCAATTTTCTTTATGAGCAGAGCCCGTTGAAATTCATATTCAAAATCAGTTAAAGCCCTCAATCCTCTAACAATAAAGCTGCTGTTCTGTTGCCGTACATAATCGTTCAGAAGGCCGGAAAAGCAGTCAACCTTGATATTGGGGATATCTTTGGTAGCTACATTCAGCATCTCAACCCGCTCTTGCATAGTAAATAGCGGCTTTTTGTTAGGATTATGAAAAACAGCGACAATTACTAAATCAAACATTTTGCTGGCCCGAAAAAATATATCAACATGGCCGTTGGTAACAGGGTCGAAACTACCGGGACAAACCCCAATTCGCATATTCATTTGCCTCCTATTGACAAATTAGTAGTATTGTACATTAAAAAAGTTATGAATGTTTCACCATAATGTTCGGTGCGAATTAATTCAAGATTTTGCCATTTGGTGTGTACCGGTTCATGTTTTGAATGCTCGACAACAATTACTCCCCCGCTTTCCAGAACTGTACCGGCATCAAGTTTTCCCAGTACTTTGTTGACCAGTCCTCGGTTATACGGAGGGTCTATAAATATAAGCGTAAACGTTCGACCGTCTTGAACCAACTTGTCAAGCGCTCTTATTGAGTCAGCACGCCGAACTTCAGCCAAGTCGCTTAATTTAGCACTACCAATGTTGTCTTTAATAACCGCAAGGCTTGCAGGACTATGATCTATAAACAACGCATACTCCGCTCCCCGGCTTAATGCTTCTAACCCCAAATTTCCGGTACCGGCAAACAAATCCAACACCCTTGCCCCTTCGAGCAAAAATCCACTATCTTGAAGGTTTATATTGGCAAGAATATTAAATACCGATTCTTTCACCCGGTCAGCAGTAGGACGAACATCCAATCCTTTTGGTGCTTTAAGCTTGGTTCCCTTAGCAATTCCGGTTATAATCCGCATATTTACCTCGAACTGTGACTAAATTTCTGTTTAACATAAATATTTTAGCACATTTAAGCGTCATTAACACTTTTTGCTAAAAAATAATTTAACATCCAGGTTTATATATTATTCCCTGCGTAATGAATGCCAAACAAAACAATAACCGGGTACCCGGTTATTTTTAATAAAATTCATATATTTATCGGACAACGCGAAAAGCTCCTAGAAATCTGGCTTGATAATAAGGCTTCGACATAGCTGTCAATGTCACTTGACCCGCACCTGAGCTAGCATGAATAAATTGGCCGTTACCGACATAAATGCCAACATGCGAGGGACCAGGGGCATAGGTACTATAAAAAACTAAATCGCCAGGCTGGATATCAGCCAGAGGTATGCGCCTTCCAAAATTATATTGATCATCGGCAACCCTCGGTAGAAAAATGCCTTGACGGCTATACACATAATAAGTAAATCCTGAACAGTCAAAACCGGCGGCACTTGAACCGCCCCATACATAAGGAACTCCTAAATACTCTTGAGCAAGACCGGCAATTTGTTGACCGGTTCTTTGCGCTAACTGACTGCGACTTACTTCGCTATTGCCTGCATAGTTGCTAAGCGCCTGCCAGGTCCCTATCCCAACAACGCCATCTGCCTCAATGCCTACAGCCTGTTGAAAGTCGATAACTGCCAACTTGGTATAGAATCCGAACTTGCCATCAATGCCATATTGATAGAAACCATACTTTTTAAGTTCAGTCTGCAAAGAATAAACGGCTTCCCCCGTTTCTCCCTGTTTTAATAGGGGCATGTCTTGCACGGCAGCGGAAACTGGATGCGGTGAAATCAATATAAGTGAAAATGCACAAATAACCGCAAATAAATCAAATTTGAGGCTTTTCAAACCTATACCTCCAACTACTTTGATTTTTCGTTATTTATTTCGACATTACCTGCAAAATTCCTGTAAAGCTAGAGATTTATAATGTGATTTTTTTAAATAAAATTAATATAATTCCAATCTTCACTGTTGACAATATTATTATGAATGTGTATACTTAATAAATGTGAGCCGGGGCGTAGCGCAGTTTGGTAGCGCGCTTGGTTCGGGACCAAGAGGTCGCAGGTTCGAATCCTGTCGCCCCGACCAGTTGAAATAACAATGCCTGGACGATATTTTCGTCTAGGCTGTTTTTTTTTTGCCTACTCCACCCTATTTCCACCTTATCTTTGAAAAAGCACTGAGGGTCACTGAGAAATTATGAGTTACAACTTATTTAGTCTTATGCAAAGCACGCCCGAACAACTCACCTAAACACGCTGATGCCAATAGTAAATACAGCTCCAATGCCACAACGGCCGACATGGTCCACACACGCGTTACTAAATAATCGCTGCCAATGCCAATAAGTAGCATCCAATGGAACCCTGAACAATAAAAGCCCCGGCGCGGTAGTCATAAACGATAACCATATAGTCACAAGTGTCAACGAGTGCTGTTTTTCAATACATCTAGCAATCAACACTCATCGCCTCTCTGAAGCAGCGCCTGCCCAGTACTGGGCAGGCGCTGTTTTAACTATGATACCAGTTCATCCAATTGGCGTTCAAACTCTTCCAGGCTGGCCACTTTTATACTTCGTTTGTGGAGCGCCTTCAGCACACCCACATCCTCCACTGCGTTGATTTTAGCCCGCAGTGGCTGCCTGACCACTTCAAAGCGGTCGGCCAGTACTTCCAGGATGTTCTCCCGTAATGTTTGCAAAATGGCCCTGGCCTCTGCCTCGCGAATATCCTCTTCAATCCATTCCCTGTACACCTGTGATTGCATCAGCATCTCCCTCCTTACATAGCGCCGGACGACCTCCGGCCCGTATTTTTCCCCGCCCAAAATCCCCAGCACCGCAATCAAATCCTGCTGTAGTGCCGTATCCTCCACCGCATTGGTAATCTTCGCCAGCGCCTGCTGTAGTACCGTGTCCGGCGTATCGCCGGCAGCATCTTTCATCAGCGGCAACAACGGATACAGCCCGATCAGCCCCTGGCCGATCACGGCGTCCCGCGCCACTTCCCACAGACGCACCACCTGGTAAGTATAGTGTATCCCGTCATCGTCAAGACCGTGCACTTTATTTTCATGCTCCGGGAAAAAGAAGATTACCGCCTGGTAAATACGGGGCGTCCCCTAGCCCGCCGCCAGCGTATCTTCCCAAATGTCGGCGCGATAACGCAGCATCCGCGCCGGTAAGGGCGTATCCAAGTAGCTTTGCGTTTCAAAGTGGACGATAGCATCCTGTACCGCAAACACTTCATCCATCCGTGACTGTATCTTAGGCGTTTTCTCCGTTGTAAACGGCCTGATCTCCTCAGTCCGGCAATTCGGGAGCAAAAACCGCACCCAATCGGCGGGCCGGCGCTGGACCAGGCGCTTCATGGGAATGTCAAACCTGGGCAATCTCCCACCACCTTTACAAATAGCCTCGTTATTTTCCATTATACCACAAAACGTTACGTAACGTCACAACACAGTTGTCATGGCGTATCACCTCCTGGCACCCTGCCGCATTTTTTTGCCGCTTGGCACATGATCCACTGCATAGACTGTCAAGGCTGGCGCGCCTTGGGCCGCCACCCGCAATTTAACTATTGGGCTTGAAATTCCTGAATATACATGATAAAATACAATATAATGTACAGCAAAGCTAATTTTGGGACCAAGAAGTTGCAGGTTGGAATCCTGTTGTCCCTACCAGTTAGCAATTCCCGAAACAATTCGAAGTGAATCTACACCACGGAGGGATTCCCGAGTGGCTAAAGGGAGCAGACTGTAAATCTGCCGTCTGACGACTTCGGTGGTTCGAATCCACCTCCCTCCACCATTTTTTTATCATTATTAGGGGCGTAGCCAAGTCGGTAAGGCAACGGACTTTGACTCCGTCATGCGTTGGTTCGAGTCCAGCCGCCCCTGCCAATAATTAAGTAATTTAAGCAGAGCTCAAGCTCTGCTTTTTGCACGCCTATAAACTATATAGTATCCAATAAAGATTTACAGGCGTGTTGTTAGTATAAGCGTAAGTCAAGCGCCAGCGGTGGAGCGTTACTAACAACACGCCTAGAAAAAAATCTTTATTGGGTTTCATATACTATAATAAAACATATAAGGATTTTTCCAATGTTGTCGTTTGCATGACAGAAAATCATTGGTTCGTTCCATATATTTGCAGATTACGCCTTGACGACCTTAATACGGCCGAGCCTCTCAAACTTAAAAACTTCGGCCAAGCAAACGAAGTCTCGTATGTACTGCTTGTCACACTCCATCCGCTGGACATTTCGGCTGATATTAAGTTATTTGATGTAGGCAAGGACGCGATTATCTCATTGGCAAAAAAATAACTCAGCTAAAAGAAGCTGAGTCTAAATCAGGATTTATGGACAGCATACTCATGCAATTTTCCCGCTTAATCGACAGTGAACTTGATGACGTGATAAGAACAATCACAAAATCTTAAGCAGCATACTTAGCGGCATACCCCGCACCGTTTACACCCTGGGCTACATGACGGGGTGTATTTTTCTGCCTGAGATTGCCGATATTCGGCCAACAAATATGCCGGATCAAATCCCATGCTCAAATTATTCCAGGGAAAAACCTCGGCATCGCCTCTATTGCGGTACAAATAGAAGTCTTCATCCACTTTATGGACTTTGAGTGCTTGTTTCCAGCCTTTTGCTCCACCACCAGCCACAGCGGTAAGCAACACTTGACCAAGCCGTCTGTCACCACGGGCCAACATACTTTGCATATAAGCCTCTTTAGGGTGTTCAATGAGGGTTTCTATGCCTTTTATTGCCTTTAATTCATTTTGAACAAATTTCAGCCTGGCAGACACTATACTGAGCGGGGCCATAGGCAGCCATTGAAAAGGCGTAAATGGTTTGGGAATGAAGGGATTAATACTTAGGGTAAGCATGCCTCTGCTCCCCATTTTCTCCATATATTTTTTTATGTTTTTGGCCATTTCGACAATTGCTTCGATATCCAGTTCGGTTTCTCCCGGTAACCCCACCATTATATACAGTCTGACATGAGGAATGCCGGCCGTGGTAGCAGCTGCTACCGCCTGATATAAATGTTCATCGGTAATTTGTTTGTTAATGACCCTCCGCAGCCGTTCGCTGCCGGCTTCGGGCGCCAGCGTAATAGTCTTATGGCCACTGGCCGCCAGAGCTGTAACCAGTGCCGGCGTCAATGAGTCGGCGCGAAGCGAAGCCACTGACAGAGTAAGCCCCTGTTCTAGTATTAGCTGGCACAGCTTGTCAATTTCCGGATAATCAGAAATGGCTGCACCCATTAAGCCGACTTTAGCCTGAAATATTTTGGCGTTACTCACACCTTCAGCAATTTGTGCCAATGACCGCACTCGCGGATTGCGGAAACAATAACCGGCCATACAAAACCGGCAATGCCGGCCACACCCCCTGGCCACCTCAATTAAATACATATCCTTAAACTCGGTATCAGATGTCATAATAACCGTCTGGCCGGGGTATCGTCCTAACTCCTTGATATACCGGCGGTTTACCTTAGCCGGCACCAACTCATGCCGTTCAAAAGTGTCAATAGTCCCATTTCCGTTATACACCGGCCGGTAAAAGCGCGGCACATACACTCCTTCAATTTGCGCCAGACGTAAAAGCAATTCTTCTCGGGACAGTCCTTGTTCCCGGCTGTCATAATAGCTGTCTAAAAACTCGTGAATGACTTCTTCACCTTCACCGATAATGCAGGCATCAATAAAATCAGCCAATGGTTCAGGATTAAAGGTTGAACAAGGTCCGCCAATAATAACCAACGGATCGCCTTCTCCCCGCTCTGCTGCTAGCACCGGAATTTTGCCTGCCATTAATATAGTAAGCAAATTAAAATAATCCATTTCAAACGAAACAGCAAAAGCAATAAGCGGAAACTCGTATAACGGCAGTTGATTTTCCAGAGTCAAAAGCGGGGTATTGGTCCGTACGTATTCATCAAATATTTTTTTTTCAGGCAAAAACAGCCGTTCACAGGCTGTATCGCCCCGGCTGTTTATTTGCTCATAAATAATATGCAGTCCAAGATTAGACATACCTACATGGTAGGTGTTAGGATAAACGAGCGCCATAGGCCGGCGTGAACCTGGCGCATACACCATAGTCCCTTGTTCAGCGGCAACAGTCCTTTGCAAACGCTCTATCAAATGCCATGACACAATATCACATCCACCTGTAATGTCTGCCGGCAATTACAGCCGGTAATATTACAATAGTATACGAGTAATTAGAAAAATTATATATTTAAGCAAAATAATAGCTGATATTTCTTACGCCCACTGCTTTTGCGCAGCGTCTTCCCACAGTACCACTTGCCCGGCAGCAAATGTTGCGGGAACATCAATCAGCCGTTGGTTACGGGAACCGCGAAACGCCAACCCTAAATCACGTTCAGTTTCACGATATAACCCGTCCACCAAAATATCAGTTTGTTTAAGCAACTGGCCCACACTTTTGCGTTCTACCGCCATAGCCGCCAACTGTTCAAAAGTAAAGCCACTATACGTAACAATGTCAAGCCCCTGAGATCTTAGCCGCTTAGCCAGACAGGCCAACGGCCCAGCCTGGAGAAACGGCTCGCCACCTGAGAAAGTAACCCCTCTTAGCAATTTGTTACGAACAGCATTTTTTTGAATATGGTTATACAATCCGTCAATATCAGCGGTATAACCGCCGTTTACATCATGGGTATCAGGGTTATGGCACCCTTGGCATTTGTGCGGGCACCCTTGGGTGAAAACTACTATTCTTAATCCCGGACCGTCAACAATACTTTCTTCAGTTATCCCGGCAATTCTGATTTTCATATTCATCCCTGCCTAAATATGTCGCACACGCTCATTTAGTTCATTTAATTTGGCATCATTAAACCGGTCAACCGTGCTTAAATAGCCGGTAATACGCCGGACGCGCCTGATAGCGGTAGTGCCGCATGACGGACATTCCACAGTATCAATTACACCAAGATGACCGCAAGCTTCACAGAAATCAACCGGATAGTTAAAGCCGGCATAGCCAAAATCACACTGTCGCATATAGCGGATAATTTCCTCTAAAGCTCCCAGGTTATTAACAGGCGGGGCACTAAACTCTACATAGCTGATATGTCCAGCGTTGGCATACTTGTGATATACACCTTCGATACGGATTTTATCAAACACACTGATTGGATAATTTACAGGGATATGAAACGAATTTGTATAGTATTCTTTATCAGTTACTCCGGGAATAATGCCATATTCGCGACGGTCCATTTTGAGAAACCGTCCGGATAAGCCTTCGGCAGGAGTAGCCAGCAATGTGTAGTTTAAGTTATAGTGGTCAGCCGCCCGATCAAGCTTGTCCCGCATAAAGGCAACAATCTCTTCACCCATAATTTGCGCCTCTTCATTTTCACCGTGGTGATAACCGGTCAAAGCAGTCAATGTCTCAGCCAAACCGATAAAACCAACCGAGAGTGTACCATGCTTGATTACTTCTTCAATACAGTCAGTAGATTTCAGCTTATCTGAATCTAGATACAACCCCTGCCCCATCAAAAACGGCATATCACGTACTTTCAGCTTGGCCTGTATCTGGAAACGGTGATAAAGCTGCTCACAGGTTAAGTCAATAAGTTCAGCCAAACTTTGGTAAAACTTCATAAAATTGCGCTCAGCCTTAATGGCCAACCGGGGCAAATTAATCGTGGTAAAACTCAAATTGCCGCGTCCATCCGTTACTTCCGGACCGCAGCGGTTGGCCATTACTCTGGTGCGGCAGCCCATGTAACCTACCTGATCTCCATATGGTTTATTAAATGATGAGTCCATAAAACTGAAAGTAGGATTAAGGCGTTGAGCAGCAACACGGATGGCCAACTTGAATAAATCATAATTGGGGTCGCCAGGATTAAAGTTGACGCCCTCTTTTAGCCGGAAAATAATATTGGGGAAAATGGGGTTTTCACCCCGGCCCAGGCCTTTTTCATATGCCAGCAGCAAATTCTTAGTCACTGCCCTACCGGCCGGTGAAGTATCGGTGCCGACGTTAAGACTGGAAAAAGGAACCTGAGCACCAGCCCGGGAATGCATACTGTTCAAATTATAAATTAGCGCCTCCATAGCCTGATAAACTTCTTCGTTACTGGCTTTTTCCATAAACGGCGCCATATCGCGGTCAAAAAAAGCAAACGATTGTCCACCATGCATGTCGTTCTGCGAGCTTTGCAGGATAATGGCGGCAAGGGCAGCGGCCGAAGCCGGACGTTTAGGTGAACGAATATAACCATGACCGTTATTAAAGCCGTTATGTAATAACTTTCCGAGTGGTATCTGGACACACGTCAGTGTTTTTCCATAAAAGTCTAAATCATGGATATGATAATCTCCCTTGACATGAGCCTGAGCAAATTTTTCCGGAATAAGCCGGTTTAAATAATAGGCCTTACTTGCTGCACTGGCAATTTGCAACATTTTTGCTGACGGTGAATTAGATACATTGGCGTTCTCCCTGCTTGTTTCCACTAAGATTTCAGCAACAGCATCCATAAGTTCCGATTTTGCTTCCCGCATACGGGTACGCTTGTCCCGGTATAATATATATGCTTTAGCTGTTTTCGCATGACCGTGTTCAATCAGGACTTTTTCAACAGCATCCTGAACATCTTCAACGCCAAACAAACCTCCATTATATTTTTGCTTTAAAAACCGCAGAACATCAAGTGTAAGTTCCAAAGCCAGCTGGCGGTCAGCCCCACCTACTGCTTTGGCGGCCTTATAAATTGCCTCAGTTATTTTACTTTCATCAAAGGCGACTTCTCGCCCATCACGCTTTTTTATCTTAACAAACATTGCTTTCCCCCATTTATTCTATTACTCTTTATGCTGAGCTTTCATCAGTATCTCAAGTTCCTGCATAAAGTTATTAATGTCAGCAAACTGGCGATACACTGAAGCAAACCTTACGTAAGCCACTTGATCAATCTCTTTTAAATACTGCATTACTGTTTCCCCAATTTGGCGGGTAGAAACTTCCCGTTCAATATTATTGCGAATATCTTTCTCAACCTTGTTAACAGCTGTTTCGATAACATCAATGGGCACAGGTCGCTTTTCACAGGCCTTCAGGAGTCCGCCAAGCAGCTTATTTCGGTCAAACATTTCCCTGCGTCCATCCTTTTTAATGACCATCAATGGTATTTCTTCCACTACTTCATAAGTAGTAAAACGACGAACGCAAGCGGAACATTCCCGCCGTCGCCGGATAGAGTTTCCTTCGTCGGCTGATCTTGAATCAATAACCTTGCTATCAGCCACCCCACAAAATGGACAGCGCAATTCTCACCCACTCCTTGATTACTCTGCTAAGTATGATATAATAGTTTAGGGTTGAACAGAGCCAGATACTATATATTGTATCATAATACTAAATATACGCCATATATTGTGCATTTCCTGCCTACTGCGGTAAATTTTTCAAAAAAAAGCTCTAACCTAAAAAGGTTAGAGCTTTTTTTTTTACGGGTTAATCATGCTTTAGTTCAGCAAAATTGCCGGCTTCGACTAAAATTACATCCATGCCGATTTTATTAATTTTATCCCAAGGAATAACTATATCTTCGTTACGACCAAATAATCCCAGAAATTTTCCTACACCTGGCACAACAATGGCAGTAAGCCGACCGCTCTCAATATCAATTTCTATATCAGTTATATTACCCATTCGCTTGCCGTCAATGATATTTATTACTTCTTTCAACTTCAAGTCACTGGTTTTTAGCACTTATCCCCCCTCCTTCTAATTACAAAATTCCTTGTAAATATGTAGCTCCTGGATTCTACAATAATTATATGAAGGACAAGGGATAAATGTGTGCCTAAATATTTTATTTATTAAATAGCTCAACTAGTTTCCAGCGAACCTCTGGAACAATAGTCTCCGACCGCTCTGCTGCCCCCTCTTTAGTAGCACTTACCGGAGCTAAAGCAGTATTTGTGCCCTCAATAAAACACAGTGGCGGAAACAATACACACCACCAGTTTTGCCCAGCCGCCTTGCCAAGTAAAATACGTACAGCTTGATAATCACCAGCCGGTAACACCAGACTGCCGTAAGAACGGACAGGAAATTCGAAAGTACCCATTTGCACGGTAACAGGATAATCAGCACCGTTTGCAGCAAGCGTTTCCCTGGCTATAAGGATAATATCATCTCGATGCCCAGCAATGATATTCTTAGCGGTTTCAGCATCACTTACATCTTTTACATACGGAGTCAGATAAGCGACAACAGCATCACGTACTTTTAGTTTGATCTGCTGATCTTCGACACTGTCACTGTTAGCAAGAATATGCAGTCGTACATAGTCGCCGCGGTTAGGGGCCACAGGTATGCCACTTTGTTGTTGGTACAGCAACATAATCCAACCGCCGGCAACAAAACCGAACAGTACAATTAACATCATTAACTTAACCCACAATGGTAAAATTCTCCTCAACTCTAATTCCTCCCAATTTTTGCGCTTACAATTTTATATATATTTGCGCATATGCCCCAGTGCCGCTTTTTCCAGCCGGGAAACTTGCGCTTGGGATATACCGATTTCTTCAGCTACCTCCATTTGCGTTTTGCCCTCAAAGAATCTAAGGGTAAGAATATGCTTCTCGCGATCGCTTAGCTTGCGCAGAGCCTCTTTAATAGCAACTCCTTCAAGCCAACTTAAATCAAGATTCTTATCATCACTAATCTGGTCCATAACAAAGATCGGGTCGCCACCGTCATGGTATATGGGCTCAAATAGTGATATTGGCTCTTGAATAGCATCTAGGGCAAAGATTATTTCTTCCCGTGGAACCTGAAGTTCTTCAGCAATCTCGTTAATCGACGGTTCTCTTGAATACCTGTTGACCAAGGAATCCCGGACCTGCAACGCTTTATAGGCAATATCCCGCATCGAACGGCTAACCCGGATGGGATTATTATCCCGTAAATAACGCCGAATTTCGCCGATAATCATTGGCACCGCATAGGTGGAAAACTTTACATTCTGCGACAAGTCAAAATTATCGATAGCCTTCATCAGGCCGATACAGCCCACTTGAAACAAGTCATCCACATATTCGCCCCGGTTGTTAAACCGCTGAATTACACTGAGCACCAGACGCAAGTTGCTATAAATCAGTTGTTCACGGGCCGACTTTTCACCAGCCTGCATTATTTCAAACAGTTCACGCATTTTAGTGGCAGAAAGCACCGGGAGCTTTGCTGTATTTACACCACATATCTCGACTTTGTTGACAATCATGTTATTACCTCCCCAGTTTTTTCTAGACTACTAAAACTACTTACCCCACACAAGCATTATTGCCATGGCTTGAAGGTTTTATACCAAGATGCCTAATATAAGAAAAAAGGCAAAAAAAAAGAGCCTATTGCTCTTTACAAACCACATAATTATTCCATCCGGCTGATTTCTTTGCGTAACCTCTTTATGATCCGTTTCTCCAAACGCGATATATATGACTGAGATATTCCCAGCATATCGGCTACCTCTTTCTGTGTGCGCTCGTTACCGTCATCATTCAACCCAAACCGAAGCTCCATAATGCGCCGTTCCCGGCCTGACAACTTGTTCATGGCAGTGTATAACAGTGTTTTGTCAACTTCTTCCTCAACCGATTTATAAATTATATCATTATCAGTTCCCAAAACATCTGACAATAAAAGCTCATTACCGTCCCAATCAATATTCAGCGGCTCATCAAACGACACCTCGGCCCGGGTCTTGCTGTTACGACGCAAGTACATAAGAATTTCATTTTCAATACAACGCGAAGCATATGTAGCCAGTTTGATTTTTTTGACCGGATCAAAGGTATTTACAGCTTTAATCAGTCCAATTGTGCCGATGCTGACTAAATCTTCAACGCTTATCCCAGTGTTTTCAAACTTTCGTGCGATGTAGACAACGAGTCGTAGATTCCGTTCAATAAAGACACTTTTTACCGATTTATCACCTTTCTGCAAACGATTAAGCAAAAATACCTCTTCATCACTTGATAATGGCGGCGGCAGAATCTCCGCACTGCCGACATAAAACACTTCATCAGGCTCAAGCCACCCGATAGCCGTAAGCAATGATATTGCTTTAAGTTTGATGTATAGCTTAACTATTGGCCAGGTAATACGCATGTACCCGCCTCCTTTGTAGTATTTACCCCGGTTATAAGCGCCGGATGCAAAAGTGCCTGACAGTTGCCGCCATTTGTAAATACACCGTCATAAATACCAATAAGTACATTAGCTGTTTTGACCGGGCCATACTCTGTCATGACCGTAATGCTATCTGGTCTGAAGCAAAGAAGCATACTCCTACTGCCTACAGCCTGATAGGGTAAAACCTCAACCCTGGCTAGCCAAGCCGTGTCAGGACATTTATCAAGATTAGCCAGCCACGTATCCGGGCTGTTCTGGTTCAAAAAATCTGCCGCTTGAGGGCTGAGTAAACAGACTGCCGCCTGTTGAGCCAGCAGAACAACGGGTCTACGACCAAGCAGTGAATAAAGGCCGTTACCGGTGTCCAGCATACCGGTAACCTCACTATACCGTCCCTCATATTCAAATTTGGCTTGGTACAATATCTGCCGGCGATACATCCGGCTGAACATCCTTCTGGCAACAAGTGTGACAATAATTATTGCCATAATACTGCCTGCCGCCAAATTGATCCACGACAAACCGCCAACATTACCGGACATATATGGCGTTCCAGTCTGAGCAAAGTATAACCAGCCCAGCACTGCTCCTCCCAAAATAAAGGAAACGACAAAAAAAATACCGACGAGTATTAATATTGTTTTAATTGGCTTGCGGCCAAAAGCCAATAAAATAAGTGCTACTGATACAAAAAATTTTCCCGAAATACCATATAGTACCGCTAGTTGCGGCATGATACCAGCCAGCGCATATATCCCCCCGGCCAAAGCGGCAGTCAGCAAACGTTTCCACCTAATAGAAATGCCTGCAGCATAAGCTGTCAGCGCTAAAATGATACTATTCATAATGAAATTAATGAGTATTATCACATCAGCGTAAACGTACATTGGCTATACCTTCCCTATATGGTATTTTGTACCATAAGAATACCTGTACATAGCAATATATGCTCCTAAAAAAATAACTATTCCTATTATAACAGCCCCTTTTTTAAAATAATGTAATTTTTTGCCAAAAAAAATAATTCCAAAAACAGATAAGAAAAGCTTGGCTTGCGCAAAGTAGGACGACGGCAAAAGCTGTCTGTGCCCCGCTAAAGTATAGTTGTTCGTACTTAATAATCAAAAAGAAGCTAAGATTTCCGAATAAATAAAAAAACCCGGTATATAAAACCGGGTTTTTTTACATTATTCAAAATTCTTCTAGCGCCGCATCCAGGCAGGAATATCTAAATCGCGCCCTTTAAACGGTTCAATAACTGGGGTTTCTCTTCCTTCACCTGGTCTAATTTTGGCCGGTTTAGGATCAAAACCGGTAGCAATGACAGTAACCCGTACTTGGTCTTCAAAACGTTCATCAATAGTAGCGCCAAATATAATGGTGGCCTCCGGGTCAGCGGCCTTAGCTATAATATCGGCTGCTTCGTTAACTTCAAACAAGGTGGTATTAGGGCCGCCGGTAAAGTTAAGCAGCACGCCTTTAGCTCCATCAATCGACATTTCTAGGAGCGGACTCTTAATAGCCGCTTCAACGGCTGTGATTGAGCGGTTGTCACCTGTTCCCAAACCGATACCCATAAGCGCAGAGCCGGCATCACTCATAATGGTCTTGACATCGGCAAAGTCAAGGTTAATAAGGGCAGGCACTGCAATAAGGTCCGAAATACCTTGCACGCCCTGACGAAGCACATCATCAACAATTCGGAAGGCATCCATAATAGAAGTGCGTTTGTCAACTACCTGCAACAGGCGGTCATTAGGTATTGTTATTAACGTATCAACTTTCTCTTTAAGTTTGGCAATGCCTCGTTCAGCCTGCATCTGGCGCTTGCGGCCCTCAAAAGTGAACGGCTTGGTGACAACACCGACAGTCAGCGCACCTACTTCTTTGGCACATTCAGCCACTATCGGCGCTGCGCCGGTACCAGTGCCGCCGCCCATGCCGGCAGTGATAAATACCATATCCGAACCTTTGAGTACTTTTATTATATCTTCCCGACTTTCCTGGGCGGCCTTTTCGCCAATATCAGGATTAGCGCCAGCCCCAAGACCTTTAGTCAGTTTTTCGCCAATTTGAATACGGTAGGCGGCTTGCGAACCAATTAACGCTTGCGCGTCTGTATTAACAGTAATAAACTCAACACCTTGCAGACCGGCGCCAATCATACGGTTTACCGCATTATTGCCGCCACCGCCCACGCCGATAACTTTTATCGAAGCAAACTGATCCAAGTCCATATCAAATTCCAGCATGAGTAAGTTTTCCTCCCTTAACGTCTATCAAATTTCAAGATTTTTTTCACTTTACGGACAAACACATTCCATGCACTGCGGCTTGTAGCCGATTCGCATGGTAATTTTCTGGCGCCATAGTTAATAATACCATAGCACACAGCATTAGCCGGATGCGCATACTCAACCGCGAGCCGGCTTGGCTTAATCACCTCGGTATGTATTTGAAAAACTCTGGCGACACAAGCCGCTACACTGGGCATTGATCCGCAACCGCCGGTTAAATAAATGCCGTCAAAAACTTGCCCTGGCTGAGACAAATAATTTTTTAGTAGCGGACTAAGATAATCGTACACCAAAGTTACAATTTCATCTACCCTGCTTTCGACAATATCATAGAGAAAATCAAAAGGAATATGCTTATCAGTAGTGCCGTAATCGTTGCAGTCAAGTATTACTCCCTGATTTCGCAAATCAGAAGAAAGCCTGGAGTAATAACGTTTGATTTCTTCAGCGTGGGCACGGCTGACACTTAGCCCTTGCATCAAATCGCTTGTTATATAATCCCCGCCGAGCGGCAATGAAGCTGATAAGCAAAGTCTTCTGTCCACATAAACAGCAAAATCTGCAGTACCTGCGCCAATATCCATATAGATAAAATTTGCCGGTTGGCCAGGCAACTCGCTCTTCATGCTCTCGGCCGCCGTAACAACATTGGAAACAATACCGTTTAAACAAATACCGACCTCAGTAAGCGCACAAGTAAGACTTTGAAGTATCGCCTTTGGTGCTGTAACTATGTGAGTTTCGACTTCAAGGGCTGCTCCTGCACGAACCAAACTTTCTTTTACCGCAAAAACATGCAAAACCTCATGATCATTTTTCGCCGCCGCAAAAACAGCTGCCTGACAGGCCCGCTCCACATCAGCCGGAATTACAGTTCCAGGCGATGCCAGCGCAACACTGCCAACACTATTTTGCGAAACAAGCATTGATCCACTAATTCCCAGGTACACAGAATCAGCAGCTTGGTTATCAGCTGCCATAGCAACACAATCTACTGCCTGTCTGATAGAATGTGCCAAAGCGTTAACATCAGTAACAGTTCCTCTGGTATAGCCTGCCGTTGGCGCAGCTCCGCTGCCTAAAAGTTGCAGGCTTCCATCAGCTTGCTGTCTACCGGAAAACACCTTGACCATACCTGTGCCGACATCAATAGCTAATATAGTTTTCTTGTCCATAACTCCCTCTCAGCACAGTATTATGTTTCTTCCCAATAGTTTCAACAAAAGTAGCATTTTCCCTTTTTTTTTTACTACGAAATTCGCGCTTTTTTATCCGACAAGAAAGTATAAATTTTTGACCTACTGCGACCAAAGAAAAGCTCCAAAGCCATAACATTAACCAAACAGGCTTTGAAGCTTTCCCTTACTTCTTTAAAAAGTACCGTCGAATTATGGCTAGGTTCTGGAAAATCCTTAAGCCAAACACCAAAAGCGACACATAATATAAATCAATTCCCAACCGCTCGCCAACATATACCAAACCGGCTGCTAACAACGCATTAGTAAAAAAACCGGTAATAAACACAGTGTTATCAAATTTTTCTTCCATTCCGGCTCTAAGTCCTCCAAACACTGAATCTAACGATGCCAATAACGCAACTGACAAAAATTTAGCATATTCAACTGGTACGGTAATAGGAAAAGATACGCCTATAATGACGCCTATAATAAGTCCAATAACCGGCAATACCATATCAGCGACCACCCTCCACAACTGGCTTGGCGAACTCAAACCGGAAAGCGCCTTTATATGCCGGAACGTTTACTATATCTTGCTTTTTGATTGCCACCTGAATACCCCAGAACTGGAGTGTTTCAACTACACCACCGCGCATTTTGAGAGCATTTTCCAGCGTTGTCGGATCTCCTATGGCTCGTACCTCATAAGGCGGTGAATAACGGGAATTATTGACTGACAATGTCGGACCGGCGCAACGGATTTCTGAGCTGGCAATAAGGCGCTGCTCATTGATCGATATGGCCTCAGCGCCCGCGGCCCACAATTCATTAATAACCTTCAGAATATCATCATCATGAATTAGATACAAATTAGGGTTTTCTCCCGGTTTGGATGGACGCTTGCTATCATCAATAGTTACAATAATTCCAGGGCCCTCGACAGGCACCACTCCAGCTCCCATCCTGATTAGTTCAAATTCTTTCGATGCAGCCTCAACACCTGATGTGCGTTTAAGCTCTTGAACCTGCTTAATCAGCGCATCCCGCTCTTTTTCAGTCTGACTCAGCCGCTGGGATAAGTCTTCCACCCGCTGGTAGGGAATACTTGATCTAATATCCTGAGTGGTGCGGAATTGCACCGCCAGCATAACGCCCAGCACAACACAGACTAGGGCAATAGCAAACTGCCCTTGTTTGATAGGTTGCAAAATATCGTCTCCTTTCAATTTATCTTATCGATCACGTATTTTAATAATAGGCGAAGTATAGTTTAGATCTACGTATTCGACAGCCATTTTTTTTGTAGTTATTTCTTGCAAAATCTCGCCTGTAAGCCGGGCCTTTTCCGCAAGCCGCTGGCTGTCGCCTACCCGGATGTGTACTGAATTCACTGTATAGGCAATAATCTCGTCAGGGGATTTAATATTGACTTCTGACAAGTTATTGAGCGTATCTTCATCCAACGCCGCCAAATAAGTCAAAACATTAGAAAGTCCCGGATTATTTACCTGGTCGCCCACATACACGTTGCCTAAGCGGACACCGGTGATAACCGGCACTTTAATCTGCTTTAAATTTTTTAATGCTACCATAACCACACCTTGCCGGTCAATTTCGACAAAACCGTACTGGCTGGCGACAAAGGCCAATGGCTGACGTTCTTTAACATGAATGACAATACTTGCCGGAAACCTTCGTTCGACCTTTACCTCAGCCACCCTGAGGTCATGCATAAGCCTGTCCGTAATTTCAGCTGTCTTTAGCCTGAATATATTTACTCGTTCAGGAATACCGGCAATACGCAAAACCTCTTCAACAGTAATGTATTTATTGCCTTCAACCACGACTGTCCCAACAGTAAAATAAGTAGAATTAATAAACAAAAAAAAGGCTATAAGCACTGCTAAAGCTGCCAGCCATGCCACCAGCCTTGATGCTCGCTGCTGCCTGGCTGCTCTTAAGCGATCTGCCGTCTGCATGAAATCACTCCTGTGATATCTTCTGCAAGTATTATACACCGGATTGATTGTCAGGTAAATAAGAAAACACTGGCTGACACAAGCCCCATAGAACCGGGACAGAGACCTCCTGTACCTCGTTAGGGTATCGTTGTTCTTCTTATTTTATCAGACAATCATTCAGTTTCAATGACATGATCATCTGATAATGTAAATATAAAATTTGGGCAGTATCGGTCGATACTGCCCAAATTACTGTTTGACTACTCAGCGCTCATCAGAAGTATACGTTCGCACAAATCGGCAAAACCTATACCGATAGACGCTGCTGCTTTGGGTACTAAGCTAGTGGCCGTCATGCCCGGAATAGTATTTACTTCCAAAACATAAGGTTTGTTATTGCTGTCAAGCATGACATCAACCCGGCCGATTCCCCGGCATCCCAAAAGCTTATAAGCATCCAGCGCTATTTTCTGAACCAGGCTGGTAATTTCCGGCTCTAGCCTGGCTGGCACTATATATTCAGTAGCACCCTTAGTGTATTTAGACTTGTAATCATACCGTCCTGATTGCGGAACAATTTCAATAATGGGTAACGCTTCCGGCTTATCGTTGCCGAGTATAGACACTGTCAATTCTTTGCCACTAATAAACTCTTCAACAATAATACGGTCGCTATATTTAAACGCTTCAGCTACAGCGTTCCCAATTTCTGCAGCGTCTTCAACAATCACAACTCCAATGCTTGAACCCTGGGCAGTTGGCTTGATCACTACCGGTACACCAAATTCAGTCAAAATTTCATCCGGTAAGTGGTATCCAGCATTATTCTTGTTGTACAACCGTGACCGTGGAGTAGGTATTTCCGCTGCCATAAACAAGCGTTTGGTTACCGCTTTATCCATGGCTATAGCACTTGCTAACACACCTGAGCCAGTATAAGGTATACCTAACATTTCCAGCGTGCCCTGCATCAATCCATCTTCACCATAAAGACCATGGATAGCGTTAAAAACAACTTCAATCTTCTCTACATTCAATTGCTCGACAAAATGCCGGGGGCTAAGGTCAATGCCGACAGCATTATAACCTTTTTCCTGCAGTGCCGCCAGAATAGCCCGCCCGGTATTAAGAGACACTTCCCGTTCAGCAGACGGCCCACCCATAACCACTGCAATTTTTTTATTTTTCATAAAAATCCCCCTTCAGTTACCCTGGACCCTTACAATTTGTGCCCCTAAGGCCTGTAGTTTTTGCTCAATATGTTCATAACCGCGGTCAATATGATATACTTGTTCAATTTCTGATGTTCCTTCTGCTGCTAGAGCCGCCAACACCAAGGCACTGCCGGCGCGCAAGTCAGGCGCCGATACAATAGCCCCGGTTAGTTTTGGTACACCGCGAATAATGGCGGTACGTCCTTCGACTTTAATTTTTGCTCCCATCCGGGTAAGTTCGTCGACATGTTTAAAACGGTTTTCAAAGATGGTTTCTGTAATGATGCTAGTGCCTTTAGCAATGGTAACCACGGACAGGATTGGAGCTTGTAGATCGGTAGGAAAGCCTGGAAACGGCAGGGTCTTAATATCAACACCTCTAAGTTCCCGTGCTTTAATTCGGATATAATTGCTGCCTGTAGTCACCTGAGCCCCAATTTCCTGAAGTTTGTCGGTAACGGAGAACAAATATTCCGGAACAATATTCTCGATCACAATATCGCCGCGAGTCATAGCACCAGCCATTAAAAACGTGCCGGCTTCAATTCTGTCACACATCACAGTATGCTCAGCAGGAACAAGTTTTTCCACACCGTCGATTCTGATGGTGTCGGTACCAGCGCCGCTGATTTGGGCCCCCATTTTATTCAATATGGCTTGTAAGTCAACGATCTCGGGTTCGCGCGCCGCATTGCGGATAATAGTAATACCCTTGGCCAGTACTGCAGCCATCATGGCGTTTTCGGTAGCACCAACGCTCGGAAAGTCAAAATTCACTTCACCGCCGGTCAACTCTGCCGCTTCCGCATCAATAAACCCAAAGCTTTCGTCAACTTTTGCGCCGATTTTTTCTAGAGCTTTGATATGTAAATTAATTGGCCTTGGACCGATAGCGCACCCACCAGGATAAGACACTCTAACTTTGCGGAATCTACCTAACAACGGCCCCATCAAAAATACCGAGGCCCGCATCTCTCGCATTAGATGCTCAGGTATTTCAGCCTTACTCACATTGGTAGTATCAATTAACATAGTATGGCCCTGCCTGGATATTTTGGCTCCGAGCAGTGTCAAGATATCTTGCATGGCTTGGATGTCACGCAAATAGGGCACGTCGTGAATCACATTGACGCCGGAACACAAAAGTGTTGCCGCCATAATAGGCAAGGTGGCGTTTTTCGCCCCACTTATCCGGACATTGCCACTTAGTTGTACTTCTCCTTTGACGATAAATTTCTCCATCGTCTTCCCTCCCAGAAAAGTACAATCACCCTTTTTTAAATATCTCTAAATTAACTACCTTACATATTATTGCTGATCCATAAGTTTTTCCACCAATTCTTCTCCGGCCTGATAAATATTGCCTGCTCCCATGGTCATCACCAAATCCCCGGGTTCGACAATCTCAGCAAGATACCGGGAAATTTTATTTTTGTCCGGTATATAAGTGACGCGCTGATTGGTCTGCCGTTCTACCTCCTCCTTGATAACTTCCCCGTCAATCCCCGGTATCGGCTGCTCACCCGCGGAATAAACATCAGTAAGAATCAGTAAATCAGCCGGCGTGAAAGCAGTGCCGAACTCTTGGCGCAGTAACTTGGTCCGCGTATAGCGGTGCGGCTGGAACACGCAAATCAGCCGTTTTGGTTTTGTCTGACGGGCCCCCTGCAATGTTGTAATAATTTCAGTAGGATGATGAGCGTAATCATCTACCACCCAAACGCCATTTACCCTTCCCTTAGACTGAAACCGGCGTTTGGCACCTTGAAACATACCTAGACCGTCAGCGATCTGTTCAAAACTCAGACCGGCTTCGACACCTACAGCAACAGCAGCTAAAGCATTGGCCGCATTGTGCATCCCGGGAACACAAATCTTCACTGCGCCTAAAAGTTCACCGTGGTAATATACATTAAAACTTGTAACCGGGCCATCAGACTTTATATTGCGGGCAGTATAATCTGCGTCATGGTTAAGTGCATACGACACATAACGCCGTTCAAGCTTAACCGCCATATCTCTTACATAAGCATTGTCAAAACACAACACAGCCAATCCTTCAGCCGGATCAAGCTTATGTAAGAACTGGTTGAAAGTACGCAATATATTGTCCATGGTCTTGTAGTAGTCCATATGGTCATTTTCAATATTAGTGACAACAGCAATCTGCGGCGAAAGTTTCAGAAAAGAACCGTCACTTTCATCGGCTTCAGCAACCAGATACTGGCCATGGCCGAGTTTAGCGTTACCGCCTATTGATTCCAGTTCCCCGCCAATGATTATGGTCGGGTCCATACCCGATTTTTCCAGCATTAAGGCAATCATCGAAGTTGTAGTGGTCTTGCCATGAGCACCGGCCACAGCAATGCCTTTCTGTTTGGACATTAAAAATGCCAACATATCAGCCCGGTGGTAAACGGGGATTCCCTTGTCCCGCGCAGCCTGCACCTCCGGATTGGTTTCAGGGATGGCGGTGGAAATAATTATCGCCTGAGTGTCGCCAATATTTTCATAATTGTGGCCAATGTACACCGCTGCCCCGGCCTGCTCAAGCTTAACTGTAACACTTGATTTTTGGGCGTCAGAACCAGATACACTATACCCCAAGTCGAGCAGTACTTTGGCAATGGCACTCATACCCGAGCCACCAATACCTATTAAATGGATTTTTTGAATATTATCTAACAATAGCATTCTCCCCTTTCTTGCGTACCCCGTCTCCGGTGTTCGCATCCGGCAGAAAGAGCTCCTTTTTTGCCTATATCCGGCGCCGCTTCCGGCATACCATATTGTATGCGTTGCCTACAAGCGGTGTTCCTAATTATCTTTTGCGTTGCGGCTTTATTAGTCCCAGCGCCAGGCGGGCAATTGCTTCTGCCGCCTGGGGGCGGCCCAGCTCTCTGCTTTTTTTAGCCATATCCGAAAGCATGGCAGGATTATTTAGTAAAGTCTCAATTGTCTTGGTTAGCTTAGCACCTGTTAATTCTTTATCGGCAATCACTACCGCCGCACCTTGCTTTTCAAGCGCTCTGGCGTTAAATTCCTGATGGTTTTCAGCAGCATATGGATAAGGTATAAGTATCGCTGGTATGCCTCTTGCTGTTAATTCGGCCAGGCCTACCGCCCCGGCCCGGAATACTGCTAAATCGGCAGCCCCCAGCGCTAAAGGCATATTATATAAATACGGCTTTATGATAATATTGCCAGCATTGGAAATGTCTATACCAGATTGCTTAATATTGCCAACTATGCTATTATACTCGTTTTGCCCGGTTACATGCAATATTTGAATGCGTTGGCTACCAGCAAAATGTTGATAGACGTCGAGCATAGCGTTATTAATACTGCGGGCCCCCCGGCTGCCGCCAACTACTAACAAGGTAAGTTTGTTAGCATCAAGCTGAAGCGCCAACTGACCTTCCTGCCGGGTTGCCGACATAACTTCCGGTCTGATGGGATTGCCGGTAAATACAATCTGCTGGGGCTTGTACCTGCCAAAACAGCGCTCAGCCTCGGCATACCCTACGGCAATTTTATCAACAAAACGAGCCAAGATTTTATTGGTAATTCCTGGTATTACGTTTTGTTCCTGAATCAGAGTCGGTATTTTAAGCAGACTGGCAGCCAGCAGTACCGGTCCGCACACATAACCCCCGGTACCAATAACAACATCAGGTTTAAAATCTTTAATGATTTTTGCCGAACTCCATACGCTACCTATCGTACTAATTATTGTCCGGACATTTTGCCAGGAAAGCCGCCGCTCCAGCCCCCGCACTTCAATTGTAGCGAAATTAAAACCTTCTTTAGGAACAATATCGGCTTCAAGACCGTGTTTTGTCCCGACAAATAGTATTTCACTATTCTTGGCTAACTTGGCTACTTCCTTTGCTATGGTAATGGCGGGGTAGATGTGACCACCTGTTCCCCCGCCAGAAATAATCATCCGCATATGTTTTGCCCCCTATATTCATTTCATGCTGACATACCGGGAAATATTGAGAAGAATACCTACCCCGGCCAGCGTAAAAATCAGGGCCGAACCGCCAAAACTGATAAATGGCAACGGTATTCCTGTTACCGGCATGGATGCTGTAACCACCGCAATATTCATGAGTGCTTGCAGCACAATCATGCTGGTTATGCCGCCAGCTAATAAGCTGCCATAGATGTCAGGCGCGGAAATTGCAACTTTAAACCCCCGCCAGGCAAACAGGAAGAATAGTATGATTACCGTTACCGTACCAATAAACCCTAATTCTTCACCCAGAATGGCAAATATAAAATCAGTATGAGGCTCAGGCAGATACAAAAATTTTTCCCGGCTTCGGCCCAAGCCAACGCCAAACAGGCCGCCAGAACCAATAGCATATAGTGATTGAATAATGTGATAGCCACTGTTTAAAGGATCAGCCCATGGATCACTGAACGCCAACAGCCGTTTCATCCGGTAGGGTTCTACAATAATAGCAGCAACTATAGCCACAACACCAGCCGCGCCTAAAGATGACAAATGTGATATTTTGGCACCGGAAGCAAACAACAGAATAAACACTGTGCCGCCGATAACCAGTGCGGTCCCGAGATCAGGCTCTTTCAAAATAAGCCCGAACACCACCAGTAACATGAGTAGTTGCGGGACAACCCCTTTAATAAAACTGGTGATTTTATCTTGAGACCCGGCCAAACTGTTGGCAGAAAACAGTACCATACTCAGTTTTGCAATTTCCGAGGGTTGCAGATACAGTGAACCAAATCCCAGCCAGCGTCGCGCCCCATTGACCACTTTACCTAAACCCGGAATAAGAACAAGCACTAAAAGTATGAGGGTAACTATCATTGTCGGCTTTGCCAGTTTCCTCCAAACATGATAGTCGATATTCATAGTAAATAGCATAGCCAGTATTCCCAATGTAGCCCAAATCATCTGGCGTTTTAAAAAATAGTAACTGTCACTGTAGTTAACATAGGCAGAAACCGCGCTCGAACTATAGACCATTACTATCCCGAAACCCAATAAACCAATAATGGCAAAAAAGATGACATAATCGGGCGACTTAGGTCTGACCGCCAATCTCGCTCCCTCCTTAACCTAACCGGCATACCAAGTCTTTAAATACTCTTCCCCGCTCCTCATAGTTGTTGAACATGTCATAACTAGCGCAAGCCGGCGACAAAAGCACCACCTGCGGCGGCTTAGCCAGACTGTAAGCCAGTGTTACCGCCTCAGCCAACGATGATACATTATGAATTTCGCGCACTTGATGCCGAACAGCAGCCTCGGCAAACCGCTCCTGAGCCTCGCCTAACAATATCAGGTGATCGACCCGGTCCTTAACCAGAAGCATAAATTCAGTAAGGTCGGTATTTTTATCCCGCCCCCCGGCAATCAGAATAATATGGCCGGGGAAGGCTTCAAGCGCTTTTATCGAAGATTCCGGATTGGTGGCTTTGGAATCGTTATAGTAGGTAACACCGCCAATCTCGGCAACCGGTTCAATACGGTGCTCAACGCCTGGGAATGTTTTTAGCACTTCGGCCATGGCTTCAGGTTCGACACCGGCAAAATAGCCGGCGGCGCAGGCAGCCAAGGCATTTTCCACGTTATGACCGCCTTTTATTTTAATATCAGTTACCGGGCAAATATCGGTAACTTTGCCCTCCCAGTTCATTCTTATGAATCCATGGTCCACATAGATTCCTGATTCCAGACAGTGTTGGCGACTGAAATACACAACTTTGCCTGCAGCCCGTTCTGCCATATCCCGTACAATAGCGTCATCATAGTTAAGAATTAAATAGTCAGTTGCCTGCTGGTTAACAAATACCCGTTCCTTCATCTCTTGATAAACAGCCATAGTACGGTGCCTGTCTAAATGATCAGGGGTCAGATTTAACACTGCAGCGATTATCGGTCTGAATTTTACCGCGCCTTCTAATTGAAAACTTGAAATTTCAGCCACAACAAAGCCATCGGGAGCAGTTTTTAGTGCCTGGTCGGACAATGCTGCACCAATATTGCCACCAACAGTTACCTGACGACCGGTAGTTTTAAGCATTTCACCAATTAGCGTTGTTGTAGTCGTTTTGCCATTAGTGCCGGTTATGGCGATTATAGGAGCATCACTCAGTCGGTAGGCCACCTCAACTTCGCTCATTACTATGATGCCGCGCTCTTTAGCAGCGTTAACAAGCGGGATATATATAGATATACCCGGTGACAACACTAGATAATCAATACCGGTCAACAATTTTTCATCTTGGCAGCCAAGCGCCAGATTAATACCGTCTGCTTTGAGCAGAGAAAAATCCTTATTGATTTGTTCAGCAGTCTTGGCATCGCTTAAAGTAACATCGGCACCCAGTTGCCGCAAGGTGCGCGCCACCGAAATACCGCTGACGCCCGCACCCAAAACTAATACTTTTTTGTTAGCAAACTCGGTCTGTTTAGTCATTTATATTCCTCCTGCCTGGCTAACTACTAAAATACTCAAAGCCACAGCGGCAAACACCGCACCAGCCAGCCAGAATACCGTTACCACTTTGGTCTCTGACCAGCCGGACAGTTCAAAGTGGTGATGAATCGGACTCATTTTAAATACCCGCTTGCCGGTTGATTTAAAAGAAATAACCTGAATAATTACCGATAACGCCTCAACCACAAATACCCCACCAACAATAACCAACAAAAATTCGGTTTTAGTCATTACCGCAACAGCCGCTAACGCGCCACCTAAAGCCAAAGACCCGGTATCACCCATAAACACCTTGGCCGGATAAGCATTGTATTTTAAAAAACCCAGACAGGCCCCTGCCAAGGCTACACAAAAAATTGCCAAGTGAGGTTTACCGAAATAAAGAGCAATTACGGCATAAGCCAGGGCAGCTACCGTTGTCGTGCCTGCGGCCAAGCCGTCAAGACCGTCGGTTAGATTAACAGCATTAGTAGTGCCAACAAGAACAAGAAAAATTAAGAGATAATATAAGGCCCCAAAATCGACGTTAATACCCAATACAGGTATCCATAAGTCTGTGCCACGGCCAAAATAAATGCTGGCAATATAGGCGAGCGCCAGCGCCATAATAATCTGTCCTAACAGTTTTTGTCTGGCTTTAAGACCTAGCGAGCGCTTAAGCACCACTTTGATAAAATCATCCAGAAAACCGATTAATCCATGACCTAGAGCAACAAATATTGCCAACAATACCTCAGGGTTTTTACCTGCAAATAGTAAACTGGTAATAGTCAGCGCAGTCAAAATGAGCACTCCGCCCATAGTAGGCGTGCCCGCCTTGGCATAGTGGCGTTCAGGGCCTTCTTCCCTAATACTTTGCCCGAATTTGAGCCGCCGCAGAACAGGAATAAGCAGCGGCCCGGCCAGCACAGCAATGGCAAAAGACACTGCGGCGGCATACAACAATTCCTGCATGATAACCTCCTGTAATTGAATCGCTATCGCGATTCGTCTTGAAATACTGACAATATATTTTCCATCCTCATGCCGCGGGAACCTTTGATCAAAATATAATCACCAGGCTTCAGCAGGTCATGCAGCGCTTTAATGGCCTCCTGATGCCCGGCAAAGGCTTGTGCTGTTTTAACGCCATGCTCGCGGGCAGCAACGGCAATATTTTTCGCCAGTTCGCCAACGGTCAGTATAATTTCAACCCCTTGCTCGGCCACTTGCCGCCCTATGCGCCGGTGAGCTTCAAGCGCAGCTTCACCAAGTTCCAGCATGTCACCCAGCACGGCAACCTTTCTCCCTTTGGCAATCTCCGCCAGCGTATTAAGTGCAGCAGCCATCGACAGCGGGCTGGCATTATATACATCATTAATAACGGTATATTCGCCGTATTTCTTTACCTCCAGCCGCATTGCGCCAGGAACAAAACGGCTAATACCCTCTTTAATCTGACTGGGCTTTAGCCCTAACTCCCATCCTACCGCAATAGCTGCCAGCGCATTGTAAACATTATGTATACCTACCGCATGTAAAATTACCGGAAATGAACCGCGTGGACTATGGCAATCAAATTGGGTCGTAAGTTCACCCTCTGTCTCAGTGCTGATGTTCTCAGCCCGGACAAATGCACCGGGTTCCAGGCCGTACAACACTACCCGCCCCTGGGTCTTACTTTGCATGGCCCGCACATTTGGGTCGTCAGCATTTAGAACTACCAAGCCATCCTGGCCTATGGCTTCAACAAGTTCAGACTTAGCAACAGCAATATTGGCAATCGATCCTAGAATCTCAATATGAGTCTCGCCCACATTGGTAACCACACCGACTGTGGGCAGCGCGATTTCAGCCAGTTCGCGGATTTCGCCCCTGGCCCGCATGCCCATTTCAACTACAGCAACTTCATGGCCGGGTTCAAGCTTTAATAGTGTCAGCGGCAACCCAATTTCATTATTAAAGTTTGCTTCAGTCTTAAGCACCTTAAACCGGCTGGATAACACAGCAGCCAACATGTCTTTGGTTGTTGTTTTGCCGTTGGAACCAGTTACGGCTATTACCGGAATATGATAGCGCATACGGTGAAATCTGGCTAAAGCCTGTAATGCACCCAAGGTGTTCCCGACTTCTATTACCGCAACCTGTTCCGGCACACATACCGGTCTGCTGACAACCACCCCGGCCGCACCCTTTTCGGCAGCTTGCATGGTGAAATCATGTCCGTCGAAACGCTCGCCCACTAAAGCAATAAATAAATTGCCCGGCTCAACAGTCCTGGTATCAGTAGAGATACCACGGAACAGTTTACTGCCAGCCGTACCAACAACTCGGCCACCGGTAGCCTTTAGTGTCTCGGTTAAGGTAAAATCAGCCATATTTTCTCATCTCCTTGATGACCTCACGCGCCACTTGCCGGTCATCAAAATCAATCGTCCTGTCTTTTAGAACTTGATATGTTTCATGACCTTTACCGGCAATAAGCACTACATCCTGCGGCCCGGCCAGTTTGACAGCTTTAGTAATGGCCTGGCGACGGTCAGGAATGATTTCATAGCTTTTATCAGAGCAGCATGCAGCCAATCCTTCCTTAATGCCAACTTCAATATCGGCCAGTATTTTCTCAGGATCTTCACTCCGGGGATTATCAGACGTAGCCAATACCATATCGCCATACTGCACAGCCAGTTTACCCATAATAGGACGCTTAGTGCGGTCACGGTCGCCGCCGCAACCAAATACTACGATAATTTTGCTTTTGGCAAATTGTTTGGCTGTTTTAAGCACATTTTCCAGCCCGTCAGGCGTATGAGCATAATCGACAATAACGGTAAACGGCTGGCCGGCCTGCACTAATTCGAAGCGTCCCGGCACACTGGTAAAACTCTCAAGCGCTTGTTTAATTACTGCCGGGCCGACTTTTTCAGCCAGAGCGGCTCCAACCGCCGCCAGCACGTTATAGATATTAAACATGCCGGTAATAGTAAGCTTAAGATCTATGGCCCCAAACGGTCCGTTAACAGTAAAGCCGGCACCTGCCGCTTCAACATTAATATGATCTGCTGTTAAATCAGCTGTGGTATTAATACCATAGCTGATAACCGGGCAGGTAGTATTATTAAGCATTATTGACCCAGCACTGTCATCCAGATTAATTATCGCTGTCTTACCGGTTTTCTTGTTACCGGTCCGGCCCAAGGACCGAAATAATTCCGCTTTAGCATCGATGTAATTATTAAAGGTTTGGTGAAAATCCAGATGGTCTTGTGTCATGTTAGTAAACACACCAACGTCAAATTCACAGCCTGCCACCCGGTTTAACGCCAAAGCATGGGAAGAAACTTCCATAACTGCATATTCCATACCGCTCTTAACCATTTCAGCCAACGTACTTTGCAACTCAATAACGTCAGGCGTAGTATTTTTTACCGGCAACGCGGTATTGTCAATAAGCGTCTGGATGGTTCCAATCAGGCCGACTTTGTAGCCAGCTTGCCGCAAAATACTTCTTATTAAATAAGTAGTAGTCGTCTTACCATTAGTACCTGTCACGCCAATCATCCTCAGCTTTTGCCCTGGGTAGTCGAAGAAAAATGGCACAACGGCCTGCATAGCCGCCCTGGTATCAGCAACACTAATGACTGTGACATCCTGGCCTGCCAATTGCGGGACATCTTTTTCCACCAGCACAGCCACTGCTCCCTGCCGGACAGCGTCAGCGGCAAAATCGTGTCCGTCAACATGAGCACCGGCAAGACAAATAAACAATGTACCGGGAACTACCTTGCGAGAGTCATGGGCCACAGATACTACGGTTTTATCAAGCAATCCCCGTATTTTGGCATGCGGCAGCAATGCCGCTAATTGTTGTAAATTCTTGGCCATAAATCCTTCCTCCTGCCCAACTGCGAAAAAATTATATTTTTGTACTTGAGACTGTTCAGAAATCAACAATCTCGGTTTATATTTTTACCAGAATTGTTAAATTTAACGCGTTTATTCAAAATAGATAGAAACACTTGTTCCCGACAATACTTTACTGCCAGGCAGCGGGTCTTGTTTAGCGACTTTGCCGCCGGCCCCAACCGGGTTGATTACCAGGCCCAGTTGCGCCAGCATATCTGAGGCCTCCCGTGGTGTGCGGCCGGTTAAGTCAGGTACAGTAACTTCACCTGCCGCATAACGCGGCGTCATGGTATATAACAACACACCACCGCCAATTGGCATACGGCTGCCAGGTTTGGGGATTTGGTCGGCCACCCTGTCGCCTGATTCCTCGATACGCGGCATCAATCCCGCTTTTTCCAGTTCTTTCATAGCTTCAGGGACACTCAAGTTAATAACACTGGGCACCTGCACATGACCTTCCGAATCACCATTTTTGGCAGAACCAGCCGGCGCCGGGCTGACTTTTAGATACTGCAACACATCTTTCATAACGGCCCCAAACACAGGTGCGGCAATTTGCCCGCCATAATACAATCCAACAGGTTCATCAATAACAACCAGCATTGCCACCTGCGGATTGTCAGCAGGCGCAAAACCTACAAATGACGCTACATATTTATCCGGCAAATATCCGCCTGCCCCGACTTTTTGCGCTGTTCCGGTTTTCCCGGCTATCTTGAATCCTTCTATATAAGCATTCTTGCCAGTTCCCTGCGATACTACCGATTCTAATATTTCCTTTACCTGTCTGGCTATCGCAGGATCAATCACTTGTCTGACAACATCAGGCTGGAAAGCCCTGACAACCTGCCCTGATTTATCCTTAACTTCCCGCACAATTTGCGGCCGCAGGAGTTGGCCGTCATTAGCCACGGCAGCAACGGCTGTCACCAGTTGCATAGGAGTAACGGCTATACTCTGGCCGATAGACATGGTCGCTATATTAATCGGTGTGGCTTTAGGGCGGTCAATCATAATTCCTTTGGCTTCTCCCGGCAAATCAATACCGGTTTGCCGGCCAAAACCGAAAGCATCTATATATTGATAGAATGGCTCGCGTCCCAAACGCAGCCCAACATTGACAAAACCAACATTGCAAGAATTTTGGACTACCTCCGTAAAAGTCTGACTGCCATGACCACCATGTTTCCAGCAGTGAATATTGCGGCCTTGCACTTCAACCTCACCAGGGTCAAAAAATCTTTCGTCAGGTTTGACAATGTGCTCAGACATAACAGCCGAAGTAGTAATGATTTTAAAAGTAGACCCCGGTTCATATGCATTAGAAACAGCAATATTGCGCCACAATTTTGGTGAAAACTCACTGAATTTGTTCGGGTTATAATCCGGCCTGTTCGCCAATGCCAGAATACCGCCATCGCGCGGATCAATAGCAATTATGGTGGCAGCTTTAGCCTGAGTCTCTTTCATTACCCGGTCAAGCTCACGCTCGACAATTTGCTGAATAACCAAATCAATTGTCAGGTAGATATTATTACCTTCAACAGGTGAAACAAAGCGATGAGAAGCATAAGGAATTTCCCGGCCTTTGGCATCGTATTCGACAACAATGCTGCCTGAGCGTCCCTTTAAGTAACTGTCAAATGTCATTTCGACGCCATCCAGGCCCTGACTGTCAATGCCATTGAATCCCAGAATATGAGCCGCCAGATTGTCATGCGGATAATAGCGTTGGCTTTCTTGCGTCAAACCAATGCCAGGAAGATTAATCAACTGGACCTGCCGCGCTGTTTCGCTGTCAATCTTGCGTTTTATCCAAGTAAATGCTTGACGTTTTTTCAACTTGTTTTTAAGATTGTTTTCATCTAACGCCAAAATAGCAGCCAGTTTGGCTGCTGTTTCTTCTAGGTTCCGTATTTCGGCAGGTATCGCGTACACAGATTCAGTGCTAACACTGACCGCAAGTTCCCGGCCGTGCCGATCATAAATAATGCCTCGTTTGGCTTCCACCGGAATCTCACGAATGCGTTGGTCAACAGCATTTTCCGACAGCCAGGCGCTTTTGTAGAACTGGAGATATAGTAAGCGACCAATCAAGCCTATCATAATTACCGATATCACAAGGAAAAGGAAAGCTACCCTCTTCCTGATGGTAACATGTGAAACAGATGCCACTCATTTATCTCCCCCATCGTCTAAATTACCGCCCTTTGCTCGCCTCCGCCTTGTTAACTTTGATTGCACTCAGAATCTTTTCGGTAATGCCGGCATTGGTAGCTGCTACCGGCTGATCCTCATTACTCGCAGACATAACTGCCGATGCATAATAAGCATTTTTGGGGACTACCATTCCCAACTCTTTGGTGGCAATTTCTTCAATGCGCTGCGGTGATTTAAGTTTGGCAATATCAAGACGCAACAGCTCATTTTCTTTTTCGATTTTTGCTACTTGACCTTTGAGTTTTACCAAATCATAGCCGGCTTGAACGATAGCGGCGCGCTGTATCGTTATTACCGCAGCCATTAGAATAGCTATGGCTACCAGGGTCAAACACTTTACGCGCAGTCGTTTATCAACCTTTTGTACAGGTCTGGGCGCAGGTGAAGCGGCCTCTTGTTCATAAACATACAATTCCTGTTTTTTATGTACTAACATTTTTATTGTTCCTCCCCATAATTTAGAACAATATATTATAACTTTTCAGCAATCCGCAGTTTGGCGCTGCGAGCACGCGGGTTGTGCGCAAGTTCAACAGACGACGGTACAACCGGCTTGCCGACCAACTTTACTTTAGGTTTGGTATTGCAGACACATACCGGCAGTTGCGGGGGACATACACATGCTTTAGCCAGCTCTTGCAGTGTCTGTTTGGCAATCCGGTCCTCCAGCGAGTGGAACGTTATTATTCCCATGCGCCCTCCTGATTTCAATCTATCTACCGCTGTTATAAACGTATTCCGTAAAATCCCCAGTTCATTATTGACCTCAATTCGAATAGCCTGGAAGGTCCGCTTGGCTGGATGCGGCCCGTCACGACGCGCTCCGGCGGGAATGGCTCGCTTGATGATATCTACCAGTTGGCTTGTGGTCTCAATATTTTCTTTTGCCCTGTATTCGACAATAAAACGGGCAATACGTTTAGCCCAGCGTTCCTCGCCGTAATTGGCAATAATATCGGCCAAATGTCGCTCGTCATAGGTGTTAACAACATCATAAGCGGAAAAGTCAGCCTCAGGGTTCATCCGCATATCCAGCGGCGCATCCTGCATATAAGAAAAACCCCGTTCGGCAACATCAAGCTGATGGGACGAAACACCCAAATCAAATAAAATACCGTCAACTACCTCAACTGCTAATCGTTCCAGCACCGAATCTAAATTTTGAAAATTATCCTGAACAATGCTTACCCGGCAGGCAGCACCAGCCAGACGTTGCTTACCGGCGTTAATAGCCGCCGGGTCCTGGTCAATGCCAATCAACCACCCTGACGGCGCTAACAATTCAGCCAACCGCGCTGAATGACCACCACCGCCCAAGGTGCAATCCACATAGATACCTTGCGGATTGGTAAAAACGCCTGCTACACTCTCATTCAGCAGTACACTGGTATGTTCAAATTCTATTCCTTGCACCATTAACCACTCACTTTGGTTAAACATTAAATATTAAATGCCCAAATCAGCCAAGTTTTCAGCAATTTTGGCAACTGTGGGACTAACATTCTGATTATACTCGTCCCATGCCGCCTTGTCCCAAATCTCAATACGGGTCGACACGCCAATTACAATGATATCTTTATCAAGCCGCGCATATTCGCGGAGATTCTGCGGTAATAATACCCTGCCCTGTTTGTCACATTCCAATTCAGCCGCACCAGAAAAGAAAAAACGGACAAAAGCTCTGGCTTCAGGCTTGGCTAACGGTAGTTTCTTTAATTTTTCTTCTAGGATGGCCCACTCGCTGCGGGTATATACAAATAGGCAATTGTCAAGACCTTTGGTGGCAATAAAAGTTTCACCCAATTCCTCGCGGAACTTGGCAGGGAGAATCAGCCGGCCTTTATTGTCGATGGTATGCAAGTACTCACCCATAAACACGGCTGTTTATCACCACCATGCAGAAATTCACACCACTTTACACCACATTCAACCACTTTTTAGTGTATTCTGGGCCAATAAAAAAAATCCTGCCTAAAATTTGCAGGATTATAAAAAAATCCAATAAATGGAGACCAAAGTCCTATAAAGAAGGACTTAGCCACTTAACTTTTACTTATAGAAAATAGGAGCTTAGAACACTGGGTCTTTGGATAAATTTATACTTAATTTCTTATTAGCCCGAAACGTTCCAGCACAGGCGCAGCATTAAGCCTGATATAAAAACTGCGGAAAGTATGCGGCCCCCTGAAGATGGGAATGCGCTCAAGCGCATACGGATTACTCTCAGTACCGGCCTGACCATAACGAATGGTGAATGCAGCCTTATAACCCGCCTGTTTTACCATTTCTTCAATCTGCCGGTTATAGGCACCGGTAGGATAGGCAAAATACCGGGGACGGGTTCCCAATTGATGCTCAATTTCTTTGCGGGAATTCACTAGTTCATCCATAACTTGCTCCCGTGTCAGCTTGGTTAATGGCGCATGAGATACTGTATGGGAACCGAAAATAAAGCCGTCTTTCTTCATTTGCCGCACCTGATCCCAAGTCATAAACCGCCCATCATGACCTACCAGACTGGTAACAAGAAAAATAGTAGCAGTAAAACCGTATTTTTTCATGATAGGATAAGCATTGGTATAATTATCCTGATAGCCATCGTCAAACGTAATTAAAATAGGTTTTTCCGGTAATTGTTTGCCATGATTAAGATAAGACATAAGATCGTCTGGCGTAATGGTATGAAATCCGTTTTCATGAAGATAAGCCATTTGCTCCTCAAATTCTTCCGGCGGTATTGACAAAGAATGATAAAAAGAATCAATTTTATGGTAATTCAATACAGGAATATCAGCAAGTGATACGCTTGCGGCGCGGTTCATATTGCGTCCAGCTACCACAGCTGTGGTGCTTACTACTGATGATGATAAAATAAGTAGAAAAATAAGGCCAAGAACAAGAAAACATCCCTGACGCCGACTAATGCGGGCCACTACCTTTCCTCCTTATATCAGGCTTGAACCAATGTAATATTTTATGATAACGCTGAGACAAAAACACCCCAGCCCAAACTATGGCAATTCCGCTGATAACTTGCGCTATACGACAGCTTCCAATCATTTCACTGTCAATGCGAAAGCTTTCAATTACTAAGCGGCCTGCTGAATAAAGAATAATATACATCAAAAACAGGCTGCCATGTGCCAGTTTGCCGGGTTTTTTAATCATCCACCAGCTCATTGCGATAAGTATGACAAACACCAATAAATCCCAAAGAGATTGGTATAAAAAAATCGGATGAAAAAAATCAAACTGTTCATAACTCGGCGGCCGGTAAGCATAATCAATATATATTCCCCAAGGAGCATCAGTCGGATAGCCGAACGCATCCTGATTCACAAAATTACCCCATTGACCAATAGCCTGACCAAAAATAACTCCCGGAGCCACAATATCTGCCCAATACCAAAAAGATATCTTGTAAATCCGTGAATATATTAAGGTGGTCAGGATGATGCCAATGAGGGCTCCGTGGATAGCTAAACCGCCATGCCAAATCTTTGGAATTTCACTTGGATCGTCGACATATAATTGCCAGTTGATCCAAACATAGTAAAGCCTGGCAGCAATTATTCCCATTGGAATATTGTATAACGTCAAATCCAGCAGGATATCAGAGTTTTCGTTTCGTAGCCGGACTTGCCACCAACTTATGGAAAAAGCTGCCAAAATAGCTGTCGCCAAAATAATTCCAAACCAGCTAAAATTAACTGGCCCAATCGAAAAGGCCCATTTTCCCATTTGAACTCCTAAATGTCGTCAAATTTCGAATAAAAATTACAAAGCAGATGATAATAATAGCATCATGTGACATTTCTTCTAAATTCATAATAAAGTCATGACAAGCATTAGTCAAGTATGATATAATTAATAAGCTTACCAACATATTCCATTCAACATAAGGAGGCCGTCAGATCATGACTATTACCAAAGAAATGAGCATCGTCGATGTTGTCCAAAAATATCCCCAGACTGTTCAAATCTTCCGCAACTACGGTATGGGCTGCTTAGGTTGCGCCGCTGCCCGTTTCGAAAACATCGAACAAGGCGCTGCCGCCCACGGTATTGACGTAGCCGCGCTGGTTGCCGACTTAAACAAAGCAGTAAACGAATAATTGATTAAACAGGGCAATAATGCCCTGTTTTTTCTATTTTCCCTTAGACTTCAATACTTTAATAACCATAATGCCGGATGCTGCTTCACGATCAAGCGCCAGTTGCGTATTATCAATTCTGAGCACATAAACGGGAAAAGTTTGCATTACCTCAATCTCCATACCAGGCAACAACCCAAATACCGTAAGTTTCCGTAGACTTCTGGCATCTTGACCTTTTATCGCCACAATTTTAGCTCTTTCACCCGCTTCCAGCATAGTAACAGGCCGTTGTGCCATACAAATCCTCCTACACACTAAAGTACTAGCAATTTAAGGACATTATGCATCACAAATGCCGAACCAAACGCAATTATACTGATGAGTGCTACCATAACCCACGCGGTAATTATCCCCCGTTCTTTAACCATGACGGCAAATTGGGCAACGCAGGGAACAAATAAGGTTAACGCTACTGCCGCAACCACGAGCTGGGCATCAGACAGTTTCCCGGCAACCGCCAAATCGTACAGTCCGGCGGCACCGTAATCGCGCCGGAAAAACCCCAATAAAAAAGCCTGAGCGGTTTCTTGCGGCAATCCGATAAGGGCCATAGCAGGCTGGACATATTTAATCATTTTATCCAAAACACCGCTTCGGTCGCCTGCCCATAATACAACACTAGTGATCAGGAATACCGGCAATATCTCCATAAAGTACCAAGCCATTCGTGTATATGCTTTTTTTACTACATTACCGGCAAGCGGTAGTCGTAATGGTGGTATCTCCATATAAAACGCACTCCGGCCGCCCGGCACAAGTTTAGCGCTAAACCATCCTGTGATAACAAACACCGTGAGCATAAATAAGCTCCATACAGCAACTGCGACCGCATTATGTGATAGCAAGGCCAACACAACACCCAGTTGGGCAGAACAGGGTATGGTCAAAGACAACAGAAACGTCGTCAACAGACGTTCACGCCGAGTCTCAAGTGTACGGGTAACCATTACGGCCATACTCCCGCACCCCAGACCGAGCGTCAAGGGAATAACAGCCCGCCCGTTAAGCCCAAAGTATCTGAAAATCGAGTCTACCAGCATAGCCAGCCGTGGCAAATAACCGGTATCTTCAAGCACAGCAAAAGCCAGAAAAAACGTCCCAACAATAGGCAGAATAATGGCTATCGCATAACGGAACCCCATAGTAAAAATACCGTATTCTCCTGCCAGCAGTGACCGTAACCATTCCCAGGGAATATAGGTGATGACCAATAATTCGATCACCGGGTTGATAACTGGCACGAACACGCTGTTATTAATATAGTCGACCAAATAGCCGGCACCAAAATTTCCTACAAATTTGTACAATCCGAAATATAGTACAAAACCTAAAATCGGCACCCCAGTGAGCGGCTCTCTGGTCACTCTTCCCAGCCAACTCCCTACTGTTTTCAACCGCTTGCGCTCAGGTGCGGCATATTTGACAACCCTGGCAACAAATTTATCGATAATAGCCTGCCTTTCTGCCGCTACAATAGAGTTCAGGCTGTCTTTACCTGACGATAATCGTCTCATCTCAGCGGCTATGTCCGCCCATCCCGCTTCGGTCCGGGCAATATCAAGCGCCATATTATCGCCCTGCAATAACAGTATGGCTGTAATTCGATTATTTAGGCCATACGCGCCTGTTAACCTGCTGCTTATCCTGGCGATAGACTGCTCAATCTCATCGCTTAATTTGAAAGCCCTTATCTTTACCGGCGTATATTGGCTAATAGTCTTTTTTAAGATTTCCATGCCGGTCTTACTCACAGCTGAAGTGGCGATAACCGGAATGCCAAGCAAGTTTTCCAGTAGGGCGATGTCAATCAACATTCCTAAATTTTGCGCCTCATCTATCATGTTCAAATTGAGTATGACAGGTAACCCGGCATCAATAAGCTGAATTGTCATATTAAGCATGCGTCGCAAGTTTTTAGCGTCAATAACATGAACAACAACATCAGGCGTCTGACCACTCAACAAAAGTCTAGTAACCTTTTCTTCATCTGTAAGCGGAATTAATGAATACATTCCCGGCGTATCGATAACCTCAAACCGGCGGCCACAATGCTTAAAACTGCCTGTGGAGATATCAACCGTAGTGCCTGGATAATTAGACACGGCAACATAATTACCTGTCAAATAATTGAATATTGCACTTTTGCCAACATTTGGTGAACCTACTAAGACTACTTTTGCCGCTCGATTCCGCACCACTAATATCCCCCGCTTGTTTTAGTAATCTATGGTATTTCCTATGCCAAGGTTTGCGGAGATATACCGGTGAGCGCCAAATAAAATTCCCGGCCGTAAAGGCCGGGATAAAGTTTATATTAATTTTTCCAGTTTAGCAACAATGTTAGCTTTAGGCATATAACCCATCATTTTCTCAACCTGCTCACCGTTTTTGAAGACAATCATGGTAGGCAAACTCATAACACCATATTTTTGCGCCAATGAACGATTCTCATCCACATTGACTTTTGCAACCTGAATTTTGTCGCCCATTTCCTGTACCAGTTCTTCCATTATCGGCGCCAACCGGGTACAATAGCCACACCACGGTGCCCAAAAATCTACAAGTACCGGCTTACCGGCATTAAGCACTTCCTCCTGGAAATTGTTCTCATTGGCATTGACTACAGTTGCCATATCTGACAGTCCCCCTTTTCTTAATAATTAAGATGTTTATCTACTTGTGGTTGCGGAGTTCAACCAATACACAATTCTGATCAACCACATTAAGACCAAGATTTTTTGCCAGTTCTACCACGGTTGCAGCATTAGCCCCCGGTTGCAGCCAGACGTTTTTTATGCCCAATTCGGCGCAGTTATTCATAATTTGCTCGCCGACTCTGGGCGGCACCACAACATTTACAACATCAGGTTTAACCGGAATGTCCTTGAGCGCAGAATAACATTTTTCACCCAATATCTCATTGATACCAGGGTTGACCGGATAAACATTATACCCTGCTTCTTTCAGGGCTTTAAAAATTTTGTAGCCGAACTTGTCGGTGTTGTTGGTAGCTCCCACGACTGCCCAGTTTTTCATTTGGAGCATGGCGGCGACATTATTCATAGAGCATCCTCCCTACCGTCATTTTACTACGCCGACCGTTAAATCATTCCTCAACAACAGTCACTTTATTCATTACATCGCCCTGGTTAATTTGGTCAACTACGTCCATACCTTCAATTACCCTGCCGAATACCGTATGTACGCCGTCTAAATGCGGCTGGGGCTCATATACGATGAAGAACTGGCTGCCGCCGGTATTAGGGCCGCGATGAGCCATGGACACCGCCCCCCGCTCGTGCTTATTGGGGTTGCCTTTAGTCTCACACGGAATGGTATACCCGGGGCCACCGGTGCCGGTACCGTGCGGACAGCCGCCCTGAGCAACAAAGCCTTTAATCACCCGGTGAAACTTGAGGCCATCATAAAAACCTTCGTTAATAAGCTTCTCAAAGTTAGCTACCGTCTTGGGTGCATCCTTTTCAAACAATTCAATAACAACTTTACCTTTATCCATTTCGATAATCGCTTTTTTCAAATTATCTCCCTCTCTTGACCAGTTTTATATATTATAACATGCTCGGCATATTTTGACAAAATTGGATTTGCCTTGAGAAAATTAAAAGCACTCCTTTTCGCCACGAAAAAGAGTGCTAGTAACAACATTACGTAAGCCCATGGTACCGTTCCCTTATATGTTCACACCCGCTTCCCAGCAGGTGGGCGTTTTATATTTATGCTTTTGCCTTCCACTCTAAGGAGGCTTGACAGCCGCATAACTTCAAACTCCCCAAGTAAATGAGTCGGTTAAACATAAAAAAGGTTGACGCGCACCTCAGGCATTACCGTCGTTTGACATTATGTATGATATCACGCCGGCGCGATTAGCTCAAGGGTGGAAATTAGTCAAAAAACAGCGATTTTTTAGCATTAGCCTGAAACTATCCGAATAATTCAGTTTCAACCTTGACCGCACGTAGTCGTTAATTATTTGACTTATTTGTTTTTTGGCGATTTTTATTCCCGCGCGACGACCAAAATAGTTGAATACTGGTTATGGCAAAAAATACGCTGAATACTTTACGCAGTGCCGCCTCGGGAATAATATTGGCCAGATAGGCCCCCACCATCCCGCCGGCCGCTACGCCAATAGCCAAATAACCAGCTACCTGATAATTGACCAACCGCTTGCGGTGCAAATTTATTACACCAACCAAGGCTGTGGGAATAGTGGCAACAATGGCAGCAGCCTGGGCAGCATGCTGAGTAAGGGCCAGAAAAGTCACAGACAGCGCCACCAAAACACCACCGCCGCCAATCCCCAGCAACCCGCTTAAAACTCCGGTCACTAGACCAATAATCACACCTGTCAGCATTATGATACCCCCATTTTTATCGCCATGGCCATCGCAACAGCGGCAAAAATTTTTCTAAGCACATCTGGTTTTATCAGCGGCATAATGCTTGAGCCTATATACGCCCCCACAACACCACCTACAGCAAATAACAGAGATAAATGAATGTTTAATTGCCCGTAGCTGTAATACACGACGGCGCTGACGACAGCGCCAGGAATAATAACAGCCAAGGACGTAGCCTGAGCCATATGTTGAGAGATGCCAAGAAAATATATCATACCAGGGACCATTAAAATGGCGCCGCCAATACCAATAAGCCCACTCAGAATACCGGCGGCAAAACCAATTGCCATTGTTAGTAAATTACGGTTCACGTGTACCTCCTATAGGTAACCATTGCAGTAAATCATTCGGATAAGTTTTTCTATTTGTAATTAGCGGCGGCAAGTCTTGAACTTGTCGCCGCTAAAATATCTTCTAAGGTCGGTTAATCCACTAAATGACGGACGCAGTTGATCAGATTTATTACTGGCCGGCCATCATAATAATCAATGATATTAACAGCCGTATTATCTTGCCTGATACTCCACACATGGTTCAAATGAATGTCAAGCATAGCACACAAAATGGTTCCAATAGTACCACCATGAGCTACCACCACTACTGTTTGCCCCGGATGAGTATCCACGATCTTTTTGATGGCGGTGTAAGCCCGCTCTTTCAACTGATGGAAAGTCTCACCGCCGGGGATTTGTATTTCATCAGGAGTGGACCACAGTTTGCCCAGCAAACCCGGCCAGCGCTCAGTTATTTGTTCATAATTAAGACCTTCCCACTCGCCAAACTTTATTTCCCTGAGTTCAGGTACAACATTTACTGTCAGGTTATGCCTGGCGGCAATACATTCGGCCGTCTTAAGAGCGCGGGACAAGTCACTGGCATAGACGGCATCCACCTTTTCCCCGTTAAGACGTTCTGCCACCAATTTAGCTTGCCGCAGTCCCTTATCTGTCAAAGCAATATCGCTATGTCCCTGGTATTTTCGTTCCAAATTCCATAATGTTTCACCGTGGCGCACTAATATCAGTCTGGTCATAGATTCACCTCAATACCTGATCCAACACATTAAGCAGGATCTTGTTTTGTCCCGGCAGCTTGACAGCTACCCGCATGTAATAAGGGGAAAGTCCGGGATAGTTGCCGCAGTCGCGAATCAAAATGTTATGTTGTCCTAATTGCTGCCGCAACATCCCTGCGGTGCGTCCAGTCCCGCTAATATCTATTAATATATAGTTAACCGACGGCGAAAATGGTTTTAATCCAGGCAGAGTTTTTAAGCTGGCGTACAACAAATTTTTCTCCAGATTTATTAATTCACGGCCTCTTAGCTGATACTCTTTATCAGCTAAAGCCGCCACTCCGGCAGCTTGCGCCAGCAAATTAACATTCCACGGATCTTTAGCAGCATGCAGCCTATCGGCCAATTCAGGAGCACAAAGAGCAAATCCCAATCTAAGCCCGGGAATAGCATAAAACTTGGTAAGAGAATGCAGCACTACCAGATTATTATATTGTTTGAGCAGCGGCCGGCAAGTATACGCCTGGTCACCAACAATAAAGTCCATAAAAGACTCATCAACAACGACCATTACCCCGGTTTTGCGCGCCTCCGCCAGTACACACTCAAGTTGCCTATTTGTTAGCAGTGTGCCGGTCGGATTATTGGGATTGCCGATAAACACCATGTCGACAGCGTTAAAACGGCGGGTAATTAAGCTTACGTCAACGGCGAAATTATTTTCTGGTAATAAATACGCGTATTCAATCTCAGCACCCGCTGCTCTGGCCGCCCGTTCATATTCGCTAAAAGCAGGCGCCGGAATAAGCACCCGTTTAGGCCTCAGGGTGTTAGTCAGCACATAGAGTAATTCGACAGCGCCATTACCGGCGGTAATTTGCTCAACATCCACCTGATAATAATTGCTTATAGCTGCTTTTAACGCCACCGCCCGGGCATCCGGATAATGAATAACATGATCCATAGCCTGGGTTATGGCCTCCCGCACACTGTCAGCCAAACCAAGCGGATTAATATTGGCGCTGTAGTCAAGTATACTTGTCAAAGAGCCCCCATGCTCCCGCGCCCAGGCATGCACATTACCGCCGTGAATAAAATTATCAACCTGGCTATCAGCGCTCACTGCCATCATCTCCTGTTATTATAAGTCCGCCGGCAATAAGCTGCACAGTTCGTAAATAAGCAACTTCCGGGCAGGTTCTGTATATCTCCTTAAGGCAAGCTTCCTGACCAGATGCAGCCGCCGCACTGAACATTATGCCCAGCACCGTGCCGCTATGGGCAACACAAACGCCTACCGCCCCGAAATCCCTACTGATATTTATCACCATGTCAAGGCAGGGTTTATATAATATTGGTTGATTGGCTATGGCGCTCAGCGTAGCTCCCTGACCAATCAGCCGGGCATCTCCGGTCTGAAGACCTTTTACTACCAGCTCGACAGCGTTAGCTATTTGCGGTTCTTTTGCTTGGTTTAGGCGCGCCAGATCTTCACGTCTGTTAAACGCCAATGTGTCTACTTGACCGCCAACATCAAATACCAGGATATTTATCGGCGGCGGCGCTCCTAGTTGCCGGCGGATTTTGCCGCGCACATGGTCAATCATGATAATTCCCGGATAAAAAATACCGTCAGTCGGTTCAATTTGTAAGGCAATATCGGCAATTTCATCACAAGACAACCGTTTGCCTGTTGCTGCCACCGCTACCGCTTGGCAGGCGGCGCTAATGTCTGCACTGCTGGAAGCCATGCCTTTGCCTACAGGCAAATCGGATTCCACGGCTAAACCAAAGTTCCCCAAAACATTTAGATATTCGAATGTTTTCGCAACAGCCGCCGCTGTTTTGGGTTTTGTAAGCGTCATACCCCCGGCATGGATCACTGAGACCTCGGAATACCAATCAATAGGGCAGGTAATTAAAAAGTTAACCCCATTTATTGTGCCCTGCACCAGTTCACCGCATGAGCCAGGCGCTTTTACCTTTATTGTCATATGGCAGTCTACCTTTCAGTTTACTGTCTGAAGATTGTCCAAAACAGACAAATCGTGATTTTTAAATAACAAATATTAGCAATGCTGCCAGTTCTGTCAATTCAGTAACTGCGCCATAGGTATCACCGGTTAGCCCCCCCAGAACATTAGTCAAATAGCGGGCAGCCAATACCCCCATCAGGACGGCCGCACCGGCACTGACTGACGCCTGAATTCCAAGCGAAGCAACAATTAAGAGGGCAATAACAGCAGCAATCACCAGGGTAGTGCGGCCGGCGTATTGAGCAAAAGCTTTGCCCATGCCGTCAGGCCGTGCATAAGGGAAAGATGTAATACTAATAACCATAGCCATGCGACCTGCTACCGGCATAACAACCAGCGCAGCAGGCAGCATGGTTGGTGTCATATCAACAATAAGCGAGTACTTAAGCAATAGCAGTATACCAAAGGCTACCACACCGTTAGCGCCCACCCGGCTATCTTTCATAATTTCCAGCATCCGTTCCCGGGACCGCCCTGAGAACACGCCATCGGCAGTATCCATGAGGCCGTCACAGTGCAAACCGCCTGTCAGTACGATCTCAGCCACGACGATGATGGCAGCCAACACATGCTGCGGAAAAAACTGACTCAGTACATAATTAAGTCCGGCCAGAATCAGACCAATAACGGTCCCAATCAGCGTAAAGTATTTTACGCTGCGTCCAAAGCTTTCGGGAGACCATTCGGTTTGCTTGATAACCCGAATGCGGGTAAGAAACTGCAATCCGGTAAAAAAATCCTTCATAATTACACCTGTTACCTTTAGATTAAGGCTGCAATAACAGCCATTTATACATAAATGCCGCTGCAATAAAAAGTGTGGTAACCAGATACATGATCTGAATGGTCTGTTCAATATGAATAGGACTGAGCTGGACTTTGTCATCCCCCATATGCGCCCGGAAAGATGCCACGCCACCGTAATAATTGAGGCCACCCAGTCTAACGCCCAATGCTCCGGCTACACCAGCCTCGGTAATACCGCTGTTAGGACTGGGGTGTTTGGCAGCATCCCGCCTGATTGCCGCTAACGCACCGCCGGCGTCACGTCCAAGCAGCAAGGCGGCAATAACGATTAACAGGCCGGTAATTCTGGCAGGGATATAGTTGAATACATCATCAACCCGGGCGGCTACCATACCGAAATCCCGGTATTTTTCATTTTTATAGCCAACCATTGAGTCCAGCGTGTTCACTGCCCGGTATAGGCATGCCAACGGCACACCGCCGATCACGGCATAAAACAACGGCGATATAATACCGTCAACAATATTTTCAGCCACCGTCTCAACAGTTGCCCGGGTAACCTCGGCAGTATCAAGGTTGGCGGTATCACGCCCGACAATCCACCCCACCTTATACCTGGCCTGTTCCATATTGCCGGTATTAAGATAGCCGGCAATCTCGCGCCCGGCCTCAGCCAAGCTGCGTGGCGAAATAGCAAATGACAGTAATAGCGCCCCGCCAATATAAGCCGCCCAAGGATGAACAGCCTGTAATGCCGCCAGTGCCGTCCAGGATATGGTGAATACTGTTGACAGCACAATAGCAGCCAACGCCGCTCCTGCCAGTTTCTTGCGCCTTGGCGAATGTTTGGCATCCAAAAGGCGCCCTTCCAGCCAGGCAATATAATTACCGACAACAACTACCGGGTGCAGTGATGAACGCGGGTCGCCAACTATGCGGTCAATGACCACTGCGCCTAACACCAAATATTCTTCCATGCCTACCTACCGTCAAATCCATTCATAATCCGGTAGACCAAATCCATATCCATACTCTGGCGGACAACGTCAGCCAACCGGTCATAGGCGGCTTCTTTGCGGGCCTGAGTATCCTGGGTAACTCCCAAAGGCGCAAGACCTTTACGCACCCTAAGCGCATCAAGCACAGCCCTGCGATAACCGTCATTATCAAAAATGCCGTGCATATATGTACCCATTACCAGTCCGTCGTCTGAAACGGCTCCGTCCGGCATATTCACGTCATTGCCTGAGCGAGTGGTAATAGTAAAGGCAGGACTCACAGGCGTCATGAACTGAGTACGGCCCATGTGAATTTCATAACCGGTCAGATTGTCGCCGCTATAGTTAATGCCTAAAAACTTATGGTTGCGGGCGGTTGCCGTTGCCTGATGGGTAACTTTATCGGCTGCAAAAACAGTAATACTGTCAATAAGACCCAAGCCCACCACTTTATCAAGGTTTGATTCAGTATGGTCAGGGTCCTGGACTTCCCGACCCAGCATCTGGTATCCGCCGCAAATACCGATAACCGGTGTGCCGCTTTTTACCAGCTTGATAAGTTCCTGTTCATAGCCATTTTGCCGTAAATATAATAAATCTTCGGTAGTATTCTTGCTGCCGGGCAGGATAATGAGGTCAGGCTTGCCGATTACTTCACCCTGGCGGACATATCTTACCTGAACATCACTCTCGCTGGCCAAGGCGTCAAAGTCAGTAAAGTTCGATATTTTGGGAAGCCGCAGCACCGCAATATCAATTTCTCCGGTATGAGCCACCTTCTGCTTATCTTCAAGCGACACTGAGTCCTCGTCATCAATTCCCAGGCGGTCAAGATGAGGAATAACTCCCACTACCGGTTTGCCGGTCTTAGCTTCAAGAAAATCCAACGCCGGCTTTAGCAAGTTTATATCGCCCCGAAACTTGTTGATAATAATACCTTTGACTAAGTCGCGTTCGTCCGGGTCGAGTAGTTCGAGCGTACCAACCACGGAAGCTAACGCGCCGCCCCGGTCAATATCGGCAATCAGGAGTACCGGCGCCGGAGCCAGTTTGGCAATCCGCATATTGACAATATCATTGGCTTTGAGATTGACTTCAGCCGGACTGCCGGCCCCTTCAATAACAATTACATCAAAATCACGGTGCAGTTTTTGCAGACATTCGGTTACTACGTCCAGCGCCTTAAGGCTGTAACCGGCATGATATTCCTTGGCTGACATGTTGCCAACAGGCTTACCCATCACAATTACTTGCGAACATGAATTGCCTGTCGGTTTTAGTAATACCGGATTCATTTCAACAGCCGGGTCAAGACCGGCGGCCTCGGCCTGGGCTACCTGAGCGCGGCCCATTTCGCCGCCTGTCTTGGTCACATATGAGTTAAGCGCCATATTCTGCGCTTTAAACGGCGTTACTTTCCGGCCGTCCTGCTTGAAAATCCGGCACAAAGCCGTAGTTAAAATACTTTTTCCCACATGAGAACTTGTTCCCTGCAACATTATTGCTTTAGCCATTAAAATCACCCTCCCCCAGGTTAACGGCCAGTTTCTTTAGTTCAACCGCCAGGCCACATACCACCAGATATACTTCGTCCGCACATGCCGCCACCTGCTGGTTGATAAGTCCGGCCACATCGCGATACTCCCGTGCCAGCGCGTTATCAGGCACAATCCCTAAGCCAACTTCATTGGTAACAAAAATTACATCTGCGCATTCTTGCCGGGCACTGGCCAGCAGCTTGGCAATTTTGTCAAGCACAAACCGTCGGCGTTCTTCCCAGTCGGGCGGCGCATCAGGCGCAAGTAACAGGTTGCTGGTATACAGTGTCAGACAGTCAAACAATACGGCATCGGCGCACCGGACAGCCTGGGCCATCGCCTGTTCAGCATTGTAGGGTGCTTCAAATGTCGGCCAATTGGCTGGACGCCGCTGCCGGTGCAACGCGACCCGCTCTTTCATCTCGTCATCATATATTTGCGCAGTGGCAATATAGGCCACTTTCCGGCCCCCCCGAGCGGCATACCGTTCGGCAAACACACTTTTGCCGCTGCGGGCGCCACCAGTAACTAAAATTATCTTCCCGGCCATGGCGTTACCTCCCTGCCCCATTAAGCAGGAGCCTATAGCGGACACACCGCTCGACAAACCGCCTGGCCGCCGGCCTGTTTCCGGCAAAATGCATATGTAAATAGGACGCCAACACGCTGCCACAGGCATAGCCGCCCAGATATTTCACTCCGGTCCGCATTTTCTTAAATTCAAACCCCCACGGAAACTCTTCCGGATGTACATCAGGGATCATCCGGGAGAAATGAAACTCATGCCCGCGCAAAGTTTCCCCGCTGGTACACAACACATTATCAGTCAAGGCTGTTGTTTCCACATAGCCGACAGTTTCAAGTTTGGACTGCATCTGGCATACTGCTGGGATAACGCCCGCCATATCATAGGCCAGGCCATTAAAATCTACGATCTGCCGCGACAAATACATCAAGCCGCCGCACTCAGCGTACATAGGCATTCCCTGCCTTGCCGCCTCCAGGATATCTTTCCGCATTGATCTATTGGCCGACAATTCCTGGACAAACATTTCGGGAAAACCTCCACCCAGGACTACTCCGTCCACTGCGGGTAATTTTTTATCTTTAAGCGGGCTGAATGGAACAATCTCAGCGCCGTATTCAGTCAAAACATCAAGACTTGAAGGATAATAAAAGGTGAATACATCGTCATGAGCTATGCCGATGCGAACCTTAACCTGCCGGCTGTTACTTGCGGGAGCCGGGCGTTTGGCAAGCGGTTCGGCTGTTTTTGCCAGCGCCAGCAATTCATCGATAGCGACTTGCTCACGCACTTGCCGTCCCATCCCGGCAACAGCAGCCGCTGCATCATGCTCGGTAACAGGCGTAAGGCCGAGATGCCGTTCCGGCATCATAAGCTCACTATTCCGGGAAACAGCGCCAATTACCGGAATCCCCAGCTTGTCCAGGGCCTCACATACCATCAGGCGGTGGCCCTCAGAACCCAGCCTGTTAACAATAACTCCGGCCAGATTAACTTCCGGGTCATACATTTTAAATCCGAAAGCTATGGCAGCAACACTCTCACCCATCGATTTCGCATCAATAACCAAAACTACCGGAGCCTTTAGCAATTTGGCAACGGCCGCCGTGCTGCTGACACCGGAACGCCCGCCGTCATACAAGCCCATAACACCTTCAATAACAGCTATATCATTACCTGCCGCCGTATCAGTAAATATTTCGCTCAGAGTCTCCGGCGGCACCAGCCAGGTATCAAGGTTGTGAGCACTCTTGCCACTGGCCAGACGGTGAAAGCCCGGGTCAATATAGTCAGGACCAACTTTATATGATTGCACTTTGAGTCCGCGCTCGGCTAAAGCCACAAGCAGACCGGTAACAATAGTAGTTTTGCCAACCCCGCTGCTAACCCCGGCAATAACCACCCGGGGAATATTTACTTCGCCCATGTTTTCCTCCTAATACTCAATGCCGCGTCTGGCGTCGATGCCGTTGTCAATAGGATGTTTTACTATCCGGCACTCGCTGGCTTGGTGGGCCAACTCGATAAGTTCAAACGGCATATTGCGGCCGGTAAGCACTAATGTTACACCCGGCGGTCGGGTAGTTACCAACTTTAGAACAGCGTCAAGACTTATCAGTTTATGCTTTAGAGCATGGCTGATTTCATCCAACATCAGCACGCCAACACTGCCGTTCAGCAAATCCTGAGCATATTTTAGTGCCTGTGTCGCATAATTATTGGCCGGATTGCGGTTTTCCCTGAAGCACCGGCCACATTTGCTGCATAAGGCTTGGCCGGCTTTTATCTCAGCCGCAATCGGGCAGCCGAAGCCAAACTGCTTAATGCTAAAATTTGGTGCAAGATAGGTAGCGCTATACAATTCGCCGGTATAGCCGCCGCCTTTCAAAAACTGAACCACGGCCGCCCGTGTGCCGCTGGCCGCCGCCCGAACGGCCAAGCCCAGCGCCGCCGTCGTTTTACCTTTGCCGGGGCCGGTGAAAATATATATTTTGCCCTGTGACAACTCTACAGCCATATTTGCTTTAACGGCCCAGCATGTACATTACCGCGTTGACAGAAGCCGCCGCAATCGGGCTGCCGCCTTTATTTCCCAACACGGTAATGTAAGGGACAGGCGAAGTGTTATGTAGCAGTTCTTTGGATTCGGCAGCACCGACAAAACCTACCGGTACACCCACAATTAACGCCGGTTTAATATGATCTTCTTTGATCATTTTCAAGACTTCAAACAATGCTGTCGGCGCATTACCAATAGCAACAATTGACCCGTTGAGCTTAGCGCCAAATCTGCGCATAGCCGCCATCGACCGGGTAATCCTAGCCGCCTTTGCTTCCTCAGCCACTGTTTCGTCAGCAACCAAGCAGTAAGCCTGCCCGCCAAATTCGGCCAACCGACGCTTGTTAATGCCGGTGCGCACCATTTCCACATCACAAAAGATGTCACATCCGGCTTTAAGCGCGTTAAGCCCGGCTTCAATAGCCTGAGGATGAATTTTGATGATATTGGCATAATCCGGGTCTCCGGCGGCATGAATGATGCGTGAATAAACCTTTACAGCCTGTTCGTCTAAGTTAAACCCGGCCAAATACGGCGCGATGATTTCCATGCTGCGCTTCTCAATAGCCATAGGATCCTTTATATACTCCATTATTTTTCCTCCTGCTCGGCTTGTTCTGAACAAATAAATTATGTAAGCAACGCTAATACAGCTTCTTGAGTCCGGCACAAATTCCTGTACTCAACATCCGGTCGGCCAATAACGACCAGCGGCAAACCCAATTCCACAGCAGCCGATATTTTAGTATCAGCACCGCCTACTGTACCGCTGTTTTTGGTTACAATGACCTCAGCGGCATACTCTGTAAACAAAGCCACATTGAGTTGGTGCGAAAATGGTCCCTTGACCGCCACAATATCACCGGGACTAAAGCCCAATGCGATGCACTCGGCAAGCACGTCAGGTTGCGGCAGCACCCTGGCAATTAGGCGGCAGCCGGTTAGTAACGGTTCGGTTTTAAATATTTTAAGCGTGCGGCTGCCGGTAGTCAGAAATATAACCTTGCCCAGACCGGCGGCCAGCTTGGCCGCTTCCGCAGCATCACCGGCCCGATATAACCGGTCATAAGCAGGAGTTATGACTTCATCCCGTTCATAGCGTATATACTTGGCACAGCTCGCTGCACATGCCGCCATGGCGTTTAATGAGACATTGACAGCGTAGGGATGACTGGCGTCAACTACCGCTTTAATTGACCGGGAGGTTATTAGCTCCCGCAGGCCATTTAGATCAAGCTGCCCGGTATGTACGGTAATACCGGGCGCATCAGCCAGACTTCGGCCATAATCGCTGACTACCGATACCAGCACATCATAGCCGCTTGCAGCCAGGCGCATAGCCAATTCCCGGCCATCCAACGTCCCGGCCAGCACTAAAATCATAGCCGGTAGCCCCGCGGCGTTACCATTTTGCCGTCAGCCACATAGGTCTGACTGTTCCCAATGATTACAAGGGAAAACATATCAATATGTTCATTAGTAAATTTATCAAGCGTTGATATGATCATATTTTCTTTGTCCCGGGTAGCATGATGTACAATACCTACCGGGGTTCCCGGATTGCGGTGCTGCAAGGCAATTTCACGCACTGTCTCAATTTGACTTGTCCGCCGGATGCTCTTCGGATTATAGATAGCAATGACAAAATCACCGGCAGCAGCCATTTCCACCCGTTTTCTAATAACTTCCCAAGGAGTTAAGAGATCGCTTAAGCTGATAACGGCAAAGTCATGCATTAATGGCGCACCCAGAATGGCAGCGGCGGCGCCTACTGCACTAATGCCGGGAACGACAGCCACTTCCGGTTGAACAGAGGCCGGATACTTGGCAACAAGTTCCAGCACCAATCCGGCCATACCATACACACCAGGGTCACCGCTGGAAATAACGGCCACTTTCCTCCCGTTCATGGCTTGCTCAACCGCTGCCTGACAACGGTCAATTTCCTGCATCATCCCGGTACCGATTGTGGTTTTACCTGTCAATAATTCTTTGATCAAATCCAAATATGTATCATAGCCAACAATAACTTCGGCACATTCAATAGCCTGCCGGGCCCGGGGGGTCATATCATGAAGGCTGCCTGGACCTATTCCCACCACCGATATTTTACCGGCGTGATAGCCACAGTCACTTTGGGATACTTGGTTTTGGGCAAAATCAGGTTGTCGTTCTGCCCCGCCAGAATAGCTGCTGGTTCGCATACATTCCCCACTCCTATCTGTTCATTGACAAAATCTGATAACGATAGCTTATATTTCTCGATGCAGTGCCGGAGCTGATCATTAGTAAAAAACTCAATAGGCACATCAAGCTGTTGCGCCGCTGCCAGTAAACCAATTTCGTCTTCCTTGACCACTGTACTGCCGATAACAGCGACACTTTTAAAACTGCGCCCAACCTCCCGGCAAGCCTGACTTATAGCTGCCAGAATTTCGGCGCTGGTAGTGCCCCGGCGGCAGCCAAGTCCGATTGCCAGACTCCCTGGCCGCAAATATAAATGCGGTTTAGTAATATTAAGTTCCCTGTCGGTAATGACTACCGCGGCGTCATAGTTATCGGCTTGCCCTAGTTCGCTGACATCAGCCAGCGCAACTCCTTGTTCGTGCGCCAAACACTCGTAGCGCTCGTAATCAGCCAATAACCGGTCAATGAAGAAGACTACCCTGTCACCGTTAACAATAGCTGAATTAATTGTTTTTAAAGAGTTAAACGGCTCAATCGCCAGGTTAAGTTTGACTGCCAGCACATCAGCCGCCGGCAAACTGGCCACATCAGTGGCCGTAGTTATGACCGGCGTAGCGCCGACAGCACCGGCTATCATCCGGGTTAAATCATTGGCGCCGCCAATATGCCCTGATAGCAGGCTGATGGCAAAATTGCCGCCGTCATCTATAACCACCACAGCCGGGTCAAACCGTTTGTCTTTGACGTGCGGCGCAATAACCCGGACAACAATACCGGTGGCCATAATAAATACCAAACCGTCATAGGATGAAAATATTTCGCTGACTAAACCGCTTAAACAAGTATAGGTATTAGGCCAATTGAGCGGATTACGTCCGGCCTTAACATATATATCTACATCAGATCCCAATAACGGCGCTAGCCGTCCGGCAAGCCGGGCCCCTTTACTGGTAACCGAAACTACTGCCAGCTTCACAACTTACCTGGCCTCCTGCGCCTGTCTGAACATGTGTCCAAATTCAGGAGCATACAGCCGTGACAGTGCATAATCGGAGCCTAAAACTTTACCGACCACAATCATGGCGGTGCGGTCAATATGATTATCCTTGGCAATTTGCGCAATGGCAGCCAAAGTACCGCGGAAAATTTTCTGGTCAGGCCAAGAAGCTTTTTGTACGATAGCTACCGGCGTATCAGGCGTATAGCCGCCGTCTATGAGTTCTTTAACAACATTGTCCAATATATGAACACTTAAAAAGATGCACATAGTGGCCTCATGGCTGGCGAGCTTAGCCAGCTTTTCCTTTTCAGGCACCGGTGTGCGTCCTTCCAGGCGGGTGATAATCACTGTCTGCGACACATCAGGCAGCGTATATTCCTGTTTGAGTGCGGCAGCTGTAGCCAAAAAAGAGCTAACTCCCGGAATAACTTCAAAAGTAATATTTTTAGCGGCCAGCGCGTCCATTTGTTCCTGGATTGCACCATAAATACTGGGATCACCGGTATGCAGGCGGACTACCAGCTTGTTTTCGGCTGCCGCACGTTCCATGACCGCAATAACTTCGTCAAGCGTCATCAACGCACTATTATAGATGGCGGCGCCGTTTTTAGCCAGTGACAGGAGGGCCGGATTAACCAGCGACCCGGCGTAGATAATGACATCAGCCTGTCCCAATAAGCGTTGGCCTTTAACAGTTATGAGTTCAGGGTCTCCCGGACCGGCGCCTACAAAAAATACATTCATTAATATTCTCCCTTCTTTTACGCGGTTAAGATCAATGAGCGACCTAAACCTCTTTAGTACACGCGATTATGTATATCGGGTTAAGGGCCTTAAACATATTACTGGCGCCTACCGGCTGAATTCTAGTGATTTGCACACCACTGGCCTCAATGGTGTATTCAGGTTTTTGCCGCATAATCCCCAGCACGGCCGCCAGCGTCTCAACAGTAACAGCAGTAGCTATCAGGCGTCCGCCCGGCTTTAGCAGTTTGTCAGCCCCCGCTAGAATTTCAGGCAGCATACCGCCGCTGCCGCCGATCAAAATTACGTCAGCAGCCGGTAAACCATCAAGCGCTGCAGGCGCTGCCCCCAGTACCGGCTCAACATGAGCGACTCGAAACTTGGCGGCATTAGCCTTAATGAGTTCAAAACCTTCAGGTTCACGCTCAATGGCAATAATCCGGCCCTTACTTGCTAACAGAGCGGCTTCAATTGACAACGAACCTGTGCCGGCGCCAATATCAATTACCGTGTCGTTCATACCAATTTTTGCTTTTGCCAAGGTCAATATCCTGACTTCTTGCTTAGTCATGGGGATATCGCCCCTGATAAACTCACTGTCTGGTATACCCAAATTATGGTTCATGCTTTCACCACCATTACACTATGGTCGAATCCCGGCGTCACCGCCGCCTCGGCCAAAGTCATGGCCGCAACAACTTCATTGTCATAAGACAGATTAGCGCACAACCACACACATGCTGTTTCCGGCCAACCATGGTTTAAGAGAATGCTGGCAATATGGGCGGGATTATGTCTGGTATCAGTTAAAATACCCAACTTGCGTCCAGGCCGGTAAGCAAGTACATCATCGGCAGCCTGACGGCCGTGCATACTGATCAAAGCCGCATCCTGCCATACTTCACCCAGCCGGGCGAATGCCAACTGCGCTGAGCTAATACCAGGAATTACAGTAATGCGTTCAGAAGCAAACCGGTGCCTGAGCGCAGCCAGCATACTATAAAATCCCGGATCGCCTGACACCATAACCACTACATCATGGCTGGCAAGCTGGCCGGCGATAAAATCCAGCACACCGTTAATGTCTTTATCAATAATTTTAGTAACCTGGCCAACGGACGAAAAAGTATCAAGCGCCCGTTTGCTGCCTACCAGAACTTTAGCCGCAGCAATCACGCGGCTGGCAACCGGCAACACATAATCTGGCGAACCAGGACCAATACCCACAACAATTATTTGATATTTACATTCCATCCTAGATGGCCTCCAATTTCCCGGGCTGTCCGGTCAAGACCCAGTATCTCTCCCTGCAAAGTCACAATAACCGTTCCCACCGTCAAATCACCAAACACATAGCGCGTGGCTCTCATACTGGCCCGCTCGGCCAGCAAGTTATATACCCCAGTCATGTTATAACGGGCAATAATTGGCATAACAGCTTCTGTAGTAGTCGAAGCCAGTACCTCTTCGATGGCTGCCTGAGGTGCCCCGCTGGCTGCCAGATAAGCGGCAATCGTTTCGAGCCGGGCGTCAGCCATGCGATTATGCGTATGAAATATTCCTGCCGACACCTTAACAATTTTGCCGAGATGACCAAACAGCAGTACCCGGTGCATACCATATTTAGCAGCGTTTTCCAGCATATGACCGATAAAATTGCTGGTCTGAACAACGGCTGCGGCTGGCAGACCGTAGCGGTTTACGGCGATATCCTGTCCAATTTTCCCCGGAGCAAATACTATGTCTTGATACCCCAACGCTTTTACTACACTGATTTGTGGTACCAACGAATTTTTGAAGGCTTCTTCCGACATTGGTTCAACAATGCCGGTAGTCCCGATGATTGAGAGCCCGCCGACTATCCCTAATATTGGATTCAGTGTCCTTGCCGCCAGCTTTTCCCCACCGGGAACAGAAACAGTTACGACCGCGCCCTTGCCTGGCGGCAAACAATCAAATACCGCTTTGGTTATCATCGTGCGCGGCCCGGGGTTGACCGCCGGCTGACCTACCGGTACTGCTAACCCCGGTTTGGTAACAGTACCCACTCCTTCGCCGGCTTTGATGACAATTTCCGGGTCATCAGTAACAATAACCTCAGCGACTATCTGCGCACCATGAGTAATATCCGGATCATCGCCGGCATCCTTGATTACCGAAGCGACACCGCCACCGGCAATGGCCTGACTTTCAGCCACCGGTGCTACCAGTGTTATTCCTTGTGGTGAAATTACCTCAACTGCGGCAACATGCTGCCCCTGCCAAGCCATAACAGCTGCCTTGGCGGCCGCAGCCGCACAGGTCCCGGTAGTAATTCCTTTGCGCATCGGTTTGTCAGACAATAGAAAAACCCCCTTGAGCAGGGGGTATAACACCAAACACTAGCAACAATATGTCTGATTATTGTACCCACACCTGCCTATCTTCCGTAGGTCCTAACGGCGTGTGCTAGAATAGGCAGGTCTCCTGACTCTGGTTCATCGCCCACCTAAGCCTTCCCGGTTTCCCAGTGGCATAATTTAGGCGGCATCCCCATTACAGTGGCGGGACCGTACCGGTATTACACCGGACTTCCCTATTAAGCACGAAGCACCTATTCCCTTACACTTATTATGTTATAACAATAACTATATTCCATATATTTGTATGTTTTCCTGCTCAGCCAGCCTAATTATAATAAAATTAAATAATTTAAATTTTTTTCTGTAAATTATGCGTTTTTCGCAAATTGGAAAAGGATTTTAGCGGTTTATTGCGAAATGTTATACCGGTCAGACCATCATACCGATAAAAACTTCTATTGGGGGAGTGAAAAGTTTGAAAAAAAGTTGGTAAAAACTGGATGCAAGTACTATTTCGTTATGACCGATGACTAACCGTCATTGCGAACGAATGTGAAGCAATCTCTTTTTTAAGTAACACCATTTCCATAAAAGAAGGAGTCTTCCGTTAACTTGGAAGACTCCTTCTCCTAATATCGCTTATCGCTCAGCCTGCCCTAACACAAAGCCGGTTTCAAGCGCTTTCTTATTAAGTTCTTCAGTGCCTTTGGGTACTCTGGCCAATACAGCTTTAGTCAGGGAATCAATACCGACTACACCGGAAAACCCGGCCAACGCACCTAAGGCAACGATATTGGCAACCATTACATTGCCCAGTTCGTGCCTGGCAATATGGGTGATGGGTAACGCAAGTTTCTGTGCATCTACAGCCGGTACGGTTTTTACCAGCGTAGTATCGACAATAAGACGCCCTGCCGGTTTAAGCAGCCCAATATATTTATTGCACGCTTCCTGGCTCATAGCCAGCATGATATCAGTAGCCGTTGCTTTCGGATAATCAATTTCTTCATCACTGATAATAACTTCCGATTTACTGGCCCCGCCCCTGGCTTCCGGACCATATGACTGGGTCTGAATCGCCTGTTTTCCGTCAATAATCGCAGCCTCGGCCAAGATGATGCCGGCAAGGATAAGGCCTTGGCCCCCAGTACCGCTCAAGCTAATTTGCCACATTTACTTATTCCCCCTTTTGGCCTGCACCTGGGCTATAAGTTTATCATATTCAGCCGTATATTCAGGGGCTTCCGACCGGTGGAGTTCGCCGATAACAAACTTATCTTTAAGTTGCTCCGCCGAAAGCTTAGCTGCCGCCTGGACGTAAATGGCATGATCTTTCTGCCATTCCATCATTTTGGCGGCCGAACCCATTTTGTTTTTCCGTCCGAAGGAAACAGGGCATTGAGTAATGGCGTCGATCACCGAGAAACCTTTATTCTCGATCCCCTTGGCCACCAAGTCGGTCAGCATGGTGGCATGGTATGCGGTAGCGCGGGCCACATAAGTGGCGCCCGCCGCAATAGCTAATGCGCCAATATCAAATGACCGTTCAATATGGCCAAACGGCGCGGTTGTCGACTTGCTCGCCAGCGGAGTAAGCGGCGACGATTGCCCGCCGGTCATACCATAAATGCTGTTATTAAAAATAATCGTAGTAATGTCAATATTCCGTCTGGCAGCATGAATGAAATGGTTGCCGCCAATAGCGGTAGCATCGCCGTCGCCGGTGATAACCAATACATTTAGTTCAGGCTTGGCCAGCTTAATACCGGTAGCAAATGTCAGAGCCCGGCCATGCGCCGTATGTACAGTATTAAAATTCATATACCCGGACGCCCGCGACGAACAGCCAATACCGGACACAATAACTGTTTTGTCCTGTTCAAGGCCCAATTTATCAATAGCGCGGATTATAGAGGCCAAAACAACGCCGTTACCGCAGCCTGGGCACCAGATATGGGGAAATGCTGACTGCCGCAAATATTTTTCGATGTCTGCCATTATTTAGCACCTCCAGCTGCTGTAATAATAGGCGCCAGTATCTCATCCGGCTTGAACAATTCACCGTCAACCCTGGTTACCGCTACAACTCTGTCCTTGCCTACATACCGCTCAATTTCACCAGCCAATTGGCCGTAATTAAGCTCTGGAACAATAACTTTCTTGGCCTGTTGCGCTACCCGCTCAAGCACATGACCGGGGAACGGCCAGATGGTTATTAGCTTGAGTAAACCGGCTTTAACACCCTGCTCTCTGGCAGCCTTAACAGCAGCAATAGCCGCCCGGGCTGAACCCCCGTAGGCAACTACCAGCACTTCAGCATCATCAAGATAGTGCCCGGTATACAGCGTCAATTCATCTTTGGCATTATCAATCTTAGTATGCAGCCGCTCAATAAGTTCGGCAGTAATAGTGTTGGCCTGCGTAGGCTGACCTAGGTGGTTATGAACCAGGCCTGTTACATGATAATAGTAGCCGGAACCAAAGGGGGCCATGGCCGAGACGCCGTCAGCATCCGGTTTATAGGCCTGATACTCACTTGGCGGCACGACCGGCAGCTTACGGTTGATAATCTCAATATCATCCATTGCCGGCAGTTCAACCCGCTCGCGCATATGACCAATAACCTCGTCCAACAGCAGAATAACCGGTGTCCGGAACTTTTCAGCAAAATTAACGGCTTTAACTGTCACGTCAAAACACTCGCGCACCGAAGCCGGCGACAGCGCAATAACACCGCGGTCACCATGACTTCCCCAGCGGGCCTGCATTACATCACCTTGTCCAGGCGAGGTAGGCAAGCCGGTGCTTGGGCCCATCCGCTGCACATTAACAACAACGAGCGGAATTTCCGTCATAGCGGCATAACCGATAAGCTCCTGCTTTAAGGAAAATCCCGGGCCACTGGTGGCAGTAAGGGCTTTCACCCCTGTCAGGGATGCGCCGCACACGGCTCCCATACTGGCAATTTCATCTTCCATTTGGATAAACTTGCCGCCGAGTTGCGGCAGCTTTTCGGCAAGTATTTCAGCAATTTCCGTGCTCGGGGTAATAGGATATCCGGCAAAAAAACGGACACCAGCCGCCAACGCGCCTTCGGCACAAGCCTGATTCCCCTGCATTAACCGCGCTTTAGTCACTTGGTATCACTCCCATCATACTCTGCCTTAGTTTGTTCGGATTTTGTCACCTTCACGGCAAAATCCGGGCAGCGAATCTCACATTGACCACATGCAACGCATTTATCAATATCTTTTACATAAATTTTGCCCATATCGTCCAGAGCAAGGACTGATTTTGGACAAAAGTGCACACAGATACCACAGCCCTTACACAGTTTAGGGTTAACAGTCAGTGCCATGTTAGTTTTTTCACTCCTCTTATAGCCCATGTCTCAATGGAACAGATTTTAGTATATACCGTAATATTATAAGACATAATAATAATTTATTCAATATTTGCCGGTCAATTACCACGGCTTTCTTTTAAGCGCCCAAAGACGCTGACTGAGAAACCTTCTTTTTCCGTATCTGAATGATAATACCGGTCACTAACATGACTACACCGGCAATATCAGTCCATATACCCGGGTCAATAAGCATTAAACCACCTACAAAGAATAAAATCCGTTCAGCAAGAGACATATTGGCCAAGCAATACCCTATCATGGCAGCACCAATCCCTGTCATGCCGCAAATAGCGGTAGTAAGGTTTTGCACAATACCCAGACTAGTACTGCCAATAAGTATTATTTGAGGGCTAAACACAAAGATATACGGAATAATAAACGCACCGATGGCCAGCTTGGTGGCCGTTACCCCTGTCTTAAACGGGTCAGCTTTAGCAATCCCGGCCCCAGCGTAGGCTGCCAACGCCACAGGCGGTGTAATGTCTGCCACGATGCCAAAATAAAAGACAAACATATGGGCGGCTAAGACCGGTACGCCAAGGAGAACAAGCGCCGGAGCGGCAATGGTCGATGTAATTACATAATTTGCGGTAGTCGGAGCCCCCATGCCCAAAATGAGTGATGCAACCATTGTAAACATAAGCGTTAGAAGCAAATTACCACCTGCTAGATCAACAAGTCCGTTGGCCATTTTGAGTCCTACCCCGGTTAAAGTAACAACACCGACAATAATACCGGCAGTAGCGCAAGCGATAGCCACCCCCAACGCACTTCTGGCTCCGGCTTCAAGCGCGTTGATGATATCAGCCAGACTCATGCGCGTCTCTTTTTTTATCATACCGGCCGCTACTGAAAATGCCAGGCCGACCAGCGCCGCCCTAACAGGTGTAGAACCTTCAGTCAGCACATAAATGATGGCGACAAGCGGCACAAATAAATGTCCGCGTTCTTTTATTACCGACCAAACTGTAGGCAATTCCGAACGGCTAACTCCTTTCAATCCCAGGCGTTTGGCTTCAAAATGCACGGAAATTAATACACCGAGGAAATACAAGAGAGCCGGGATAGCGGCGGCTTTAGCAATCTCAATGTAGGGCATGCCGATGAACTCCGCCATCAAAAAAGCGGCAGCACCCATTATCGGCGGCATAATCTGGCCACCGGTCGAAGCCGAAGCTTCGACCGCCGCTGCAAATTCCGGCCGGTAGCCCAGTCTTTTCATCATGGGAATAGTAAAGCTGCCTGATCCAACAGTATTAGCGACAGAACTGCCCGATATAGTACCTTCCAAGGCACTGGTGATTACGGCAACTTTGGCCGGGCCGCCTGAAGCCCAACCGGCAATAGCGTTGGCAATATCAATAAACAGCTTGCCAATGCCGGTACGCTCCAAAAAAGCGCCAAACAAGAGGAACAGAAAGATAAAAGTAGAGGATACTCCCAACGGAATGCCCAAAATACCTTCAGTAGTGTAGTACATATGGGTTACGATCCGTTCCACCGAGTAACCGCGGTGGGATAAGAAACCGGGAAAATAATTGCCAAAATAAGCATAAATCAAAAAAGATGCGGCAATAACCACAATCGGTGTGCCAACAACCCGGCGGGCGGCTTCCAGGGTAAACAACACCCCCAAAATGCCAAACAGCAAATCCGTTTGGGTATAGTTACCGGCCGCAGTCATAATATGCTGGTAATTGATGGTCAGATAAAGACCGGTAAAAACAGCCAGCGCGGCAGTAATGTAATCAACGATGCCGATCCGGTTTGACGACTTCTGCCTTGCCGGATACAGCAAGAATACCAATGCAAAAGCAAACGCCAAATGCACTGACCGCTGGATTTGAGCGGCAAACATGCCAAACATTCCTGTATACAAATGATAACAGGAAAAAAGCACGGCAATCACGTATACCAACTTATACTGAAATCCTTCAAGCTTGCGGAAAGTCGACTCTTTATCAACTTTCTTCATTAACGCTTCCAGTTCGGTTTGCGATATTTCCGGTTCAACCTCAGAACTGCTCCCGGTGTTTTTGCTGTCATGTAGATTACTCAATTAAGACACCTGCCTTTCCACAATTCATAATAAGAAACTTTGGCAATTGCAAATTGCAGCCCTGTCCCCGGGGCAACCAAATCGGCCAGATAAACCTCTTGGTTATTAATTGTCAGCGAGTGTTCGGCAACAGTACCGACAAATACCGTAAAATTATCCAGCGTGCGGTTAATATTGGTAAGTTCAAGCAGCCCCTGAGCATTGAACTTTAGTTCCATGCCAGCAACCGAAGTCTCCGGCATACCAGCACCGAAAGAATCATAAACCGATTTAACCACGCGAAAGTGGTCGTCTTCTACCCGAATATAGTCATATACGGGGCGTTTATTCACTGAATGGATAAATTTAATAACAAATTCCTGACCTGATTCTACGCGGGCATAGAGTACAGGCCTGGCAGTTTTTGCAGCCGTTATGGCAAGAACGGTATGAATGGGGACGGCGGCAATAAACAGCAGTAATGCTGCAACGCCGCCGGCCACAAGTAAACTTTTGCGCATATTAGCCTATCTTATTTCAGTACTCCTTTTTCCTTAAAATATTTAGCCGCGCCCGGATGGAAAGGTACTGGCATGCCTTTGACAGCCGCTTCTAAGCTAAGCTCTTTGCCTTTGGCATGAGCTTTGCCCAACTCAGCCTGGTTTTCAAACAGGGCTTTCGTAATGTTGTAGACGACATCTTCTTTCACTTCCGGGTTAACAATAAGAGTAGCGCTTACGGCTACTGTCTTGACCGCTTCAGTCTGGCCCTTATAAGTGTTAGCCGGAATAGTCACCGGCGCCAAGAAGGGATATTTCTGAGTCAGCTGGGCAATTTTATCATCAGTCAGTGTTAAAATTTTGATATTGTGCTGGGAAGCAATATCCTGGATAGCAGAATTAGGAATACCGGCAGTTACCAGGAAAGCATCCAAGTGCTTATCTTTGAACTGGTCAGCACATTCCGCGAACGAAAGGTACAGCGGAGTAAGCGATGTGTAGTCCATACCAAAAACATCAATGAGTTGCCGGAAATTGGCTTCAGTCCCACTACCGGGAGCACCGACGCCGACCTTTTTGCCTTTCAAGTCAGCAATACTGTTAATGCCACTATCAGCCCCCACTACCAATTGGATAATCTCAGGATACAATACAGCAATACCACTTAGGTTGGGAAGCTTTTCTTTAAAAGATTCCTTTCCGTTATAGGCATAATCCAGCATGTCGCTTTGAACAATAGCCAATTCGGCCTCTTTCTTGTTAACAAGACGCAGATTTTCGACCGATGCGCCGGTAGACTGAGCCGTAACATTAACGTTAGGAACCTTGCTGTTAAAGATTTGCGCCATAGCCCCGCCAAACGGATAGTAAGTGCCTGCCGTCCCACCAGTAGCCAAGATCATTTGCGTTGTCTTCTGAGCTGTTGTTTGACTGCCGCCGCAACCAGCCAGTACACTTGCCACCATCACACACACTACTAATACGGCTAAAACCTTTTTCATAATGTCCCCCCTAAAAAATCATGGTCAGCAGGTTTACCCTTCCCCTCCTTCCGCCCCTGCTAATACCACATATTTCATTAATTAATATTAATTGGATATATTCATAATATTTTCCTGCTCATTGCTGTTTGAAAATTATAAAAATAATAAAAAAATAACCCAGACATAAGTCTGGGTATTTAGGTGTCAACGGTACGCCTGGCGCTGATATAGTATCATATCATGCTGGACGGCAACCGGGGTATAATCACTCGCCCAGGATTGTGAACGAAAACTTTGCTCGTCCCTGCCTTTAGTAAGAATAAAAGCTTGCGGCTCTAGCTCAGACCGGGCTACATAGTCGGCAAAAGTTTCCTTAGGCATAGTATATTTACCTGACCATACACTTTGTTTACCGGCTTCTTCCTGGCCTGTCACAAGCAACGGCATAATATGGCCGCTGTAAAATACCATTGAGGCGGCGTATTCGCCGTAAGCCCCTATTGCATAGCCACTTGGCGGCAGTACGCCGGCCAGCGCTTTGGCCGAGCGGGTTGCCGCCAGTGGTGCCAGGGCTGTACTCACCAACACCAAACTGAGAACAACTACGGCAAGAGCTGTCATTTCAGGCAGACGGCTGAATTTGCCGATAAATTGCAGCCACAGCAACGCGCCGATAGTGACAGCCGCCAAAATGTATAATAGTATGCGGCTGTCAGCAATATAGCTGCGACCAGCCAGCATACCAACCACTACCAGAAGAGCCGGTACCGATAGCCACAGCCACTCGGAGCGTTTTTCCCGCTGGCGCATTTGATATAAAAGCTTGCCCATTAACAGAGCGGCAGGAAAGCTGGCCGGAAAGACATAGGTCGGATATTTTGTGGCCATAAGGGTATAAAATAACAGCATTACCCCCGGCCACACCACCAGATATGCGGCAAGCGGCGAACTTAGCTCCTGCCGGATATCTTTCAGGAATTTAAACAGAAGACCTGTCCACGGCAGTAAGCTAACGGGAAACAGCACTAAATAGTAATAAAAAACATTGTCTTTGGGATGTTCCGACACTGTTGCCCTGAGATAATTATGCAGCCCGAGGAAGGTATCAATAAAATCTCGTCCATGCGCAAAGTACATCAGCGCATACCATGGACCGGCAACCAGCAAAAACACAGCTAAACCGGAGAAGATACGCAGCCGGCAAAACAGCCGCCATTGCCGGGTCAGCACAATATATACAAAGACGGTCAACCCAGGCAAGACAATGCCTACCGGGCCTTTGGTCAAAACAGCCATACCGGCGGCCGCATAAGCAGCCCAATACCATACTGTCCCCCCCTCGCTAAGCCCGAGAAAGAACAAGGCCATGGCCGCACTATTGAAAAAGAGTAAAACGGCATCGGTAATGATCATTCGGGCCAATACCCAAAATTCAAGCGAGGTTGCCAGGACCAAAGCGGCCAGCCACGCTGTTTGACGGTTGTATACTTTACCGGCAAACCAGTACAGCAAAGTTACACTGGCGGCGCTAAATACCCCGGCCGGAAACCTCGCTGCAAATTCATTAATTCCAAATAACTTATAGCTAAGCGCAATTAACCAGTAAATCATTACCGGCTTGTCAAACCAATATTGGCCATAAATCCGGGGTGAGAGCCAATCGCCGCTTTCAAGCATTTCTTTAGCTGTCAGCGCATAATTTGACTCTACCGGATCGGTAACAGCAATCGAGCCGTTAAATGTTACATAACACATTAACGCCACTAAAAATATCAAAGTCAATCTAATACCCTGCATACCTGTTCCTCCATACTAATCTTTGACCAAAATCAGTTTATCCGCCGATTCTGCCAGCACTTTGACCTTATGACGGTCAGATTCGGCCAACTGCTTATATTCTAACTGTCGAATAAGCAAGTATGCCTTGCCGTGGGTATTAATTACCTTAGTTAATTGCGGTGCTGTTATTTCTATTCCGTAAATATCTGTATAATAGGTAAATCCGGGATGGAGAAACTTGATAACATAAACCGGCGATTTACCGTCATAGTTAGCAATAAATTGTTCAGCAATATACTTAGAGGTAAAATGTGGCGCCGCTGCCGGAAACAACACGCCAACAAGCACCATGGAAAAAACCATCATTGCAATCACTTGCGTCCAAAAAACTTTGGTTCTTTGGTGGCGCCATACAAAGATCACGACCCCAAGAGTCATTAAGGCCAATAGCACAATTAGGGCGATAACTCCGTTAACCAGTACCGGCATGGCCTTTACCCCGAATAACATGCCGGCAATAATTAACAACACCAGACAAGCCAACACTGCCGCCCAGGCAGTATAATGCCCCTTATGCCTTCTTGAGTCCCAAATCCGGTCAATATACCAGCCGGCGATGAGCGCCAGCGGCGGATACACAGGCAGGATGTACGACACCAGCTTAGTCTGTGATATGGTAAAAAAGGTAAATATGAAAGCAGCCCAGATATTTAAGAACAGCAGTATCCTATTCTGCTCAAAACTGCTCTTGGTCAGTGAACACCATACTGATTGGACTAAAATAGACGTCCACGGAAAAAAACCAAGTATAAGCACCGGGATAAAGTAGTACCACAATACTCCTTCCGGATGTTCCGGCGAGGTAAAACGGGTTACATTGTGAAAACCAAGAAAGGTATCAATAAAAGCGCTGCCGTGTGTGTTGTACATAAACCAATACCACGGTAAGGCAGTCACAGCAAACAAAATAATCCCTTTAAGAATTTTCATCTCGCGAAGTAACTCAAAGCGACGGGTAGCAGCTAAATATAAAAATATTATGGCTCCCGGAAACAAAAAACCCACCGGCCCCTTAGTTACAGTGGCCAAACCGGCAAAAATGTACATTAGGGAGTAGCGTTTGGTAATGAACCCCAACAACGAAAGCATTAGGCAAAAATTCAGAGTAATATCGGTAACCGCGGCTTTGCCCAAATAAAAATACTCAACACTTGTCGCCAAAACAAGCGCCCCAGCCATAGCTGCGCGTCTATTGAACAATTGGCGGCCAAATAAATACACGGCCAAAACCCCGGCCACTCCCAAGAGAGCCGAAGGAAACCGGGCAGCAAACTCATTCATTCCAAAAAGCCGGAAAGCACCGGCCACCAGCCAGTAGTACATCGGCGGCTTATCATACCAGTATTCACCATAGATGCGCGGTGATAAATATTCATTAAACCTCAGCATTTCCTTGGGAGTTTCACCATAAACCGGCTCATCAGGATCTAACAACGGGATACCGCCTAAATAAAAAAACATGATAGTTGCAGCGATTAAGGCCACAAACCAAAATTCAACGTCGAACCGTCGATTCATAACTGCCCTCCACTTACATGGTTTTCTTTAGAGAATGATATGTCCGCCTCAGACCTTCGGCCAAGGGCATGCACGGATTCCAGCAAAGAAGATTCAAGGCTGCCTGATTTGACAGCATGGAATGATAAATATCGCCTTCTCTGGCCGGCAGGTATACTTTCTCCACCTGTTTCCCCGCAGCTTCAGCCATTATTGCAACCAGGTCGTTAACGCTAGTCTGCGTCTGAGTACTTACATTATATACCCTATTAACAGCTGCCTGAGGAGCGATCAGGGACTTATAATTGGCCTCAGCCACATCTCCGACATAAATAAAGTCGCGGGTTTGCCCGCCATCACCAAAAATGCCCACAGGCTGGTTTTGATAAATTCTACGGGTAAAAATGCTGATAACTCCGCCCTCGCCGCCATCACCCTGGCGTTCTCCATAGACATTAGCATAACGAAGCACCACATAATTAAGCCCGTGCACCTTGCTGTACAGTTCCAGATATTTTTCGCCGCTATGCTTACTGAGGCCATAAAAAGAGGCTGGCTTAAGGTCGGTGTTTTCAACGATGGGAAGCGCTCCCGCATCACCGTAAACAGCGGCGCTTGAGGCAAAAGCCACACGTTTTACACCTGTTTGGCGGCAAGCCTCAAGAACGTTAACCATACCTAATACATTGATCCGGCAGTCAACATCAGGGTGATTCATTGAATAAGGCACTGCCGTTTGGGCAGCCAGGTGAACGACATAATCAAACTTTTCCTGTCTGAAAACTTCTAACAAATCATTACTTAATATATCCATTTTAATAAATTTTGCACCTGGATTAATATTGCCGGCAAGACCGGTGCTAAGATTGTCAAGAACTACAACTTCCCAGGCTTTAGCCAGCAAAGTATCAACAGTATGTGAGCCAATAAAACCGGCGCCACCGGTCACTAACGCTTTCATTTCATCTACCCCTTATTAAAATTATTACTATTTTCGGGCCAACCCGGCAAATGAACAAAGTTCAATATTGCCTTTGGCTAACTTTTCAGCCACCTGACTGCTGGTAACAGCTGCCAGTTCAGTCTGCCAATTATAATTCCAGCCAAAATAAGCATTTAATATTGCATCATCAAGCCCCGGATGAATCATTATTTCTGTTGAACCAGGGGGTAAGCAGTCCATTACGGTAAGCAGCAGCCTTTCCTCCATACTGCCACCGGCCAGCATACCAAAAAAATGATCAGGCACAGCCAGTCCGGCCTGACGCGCCTTCCGGCCAGCCAGTCGCGCCAAGATAGTGAGTCCTGACCGGCCAATTACCCGTCCTGCCGATGGTTTAAATCCGCCAAAGAATGCCAGCGGTTCAGCGGGTATACGCATAGCCCTGATAGTAAATTCTTTGGCAATATCAAGCACCACATCAATGATTCCCGGTACAATATGCATGTGTTGATGGCTATCCAAATGCGTAATGGTAACCCCGGCAGCCAGCACGGCCTTAACCTGAGCGGCAAGCTCCTGACGAATGTCCTCAAGCCTGATTTTACCAAAACAAAATTTCTTTAAAAAAGCCGGATAATCCCGGCACAATAAGCCCTCACCATCAACAAGCGTTGGAATCCGTCCCGGGTCTGTTACCGGGTATGCTCCTACCAGTGTCAGGTGGACACCGATGCCCAGTTCCGGCTGAGCCTCAGCCAGACTGAGAGCATGTTCAAAAGCTTTGCCGCCGGCCATCAGTGACGTGCTTGTAATACACCCTTTAGTATGTCCCTTGATGATGCCATAATTAATGTTTTCATGCAGTCCAAAATCATCTGCATTTACAATTAACCGCTTCATGATTACCTCAACCCTACTTCATCATTTGGAAACAACTATGTCAAAATGTATCATAACATGTTGAACTTAATTAGGCAAATTTTTCATAGCTCCGCAGATCAAGCGGGGCAAAAAATCCCTGGTATGACTTGATCTGTGATTTCTGATACTAATATTGGTCGCATAATCGACCAATATAATAATTAACATGGGAGGTATACGCATTATGGAACAATCTAAACAGTCCACACAGTCCAAACAAGCACAAAGCAAACGCGAGTATGGCACCTTGACTGCTAAAATGGATGCCAATAACGACTATTCCAGCACTACCGCTACTTCAGGCACTTCGGGTACTTCTGGCACTACTGCCAGCACATCTGCTAATCTGAGCGAATTGAGCAAACTGGCCAACCAATCCCAGACCACCGGCAAAACCAGCACCAATACCTCAGCCAGCAAATTGGCCAACCAAACCATGACCGCCAAGTATGATGTCAACGGCGACTACAGCGCTGAATAATTTCTAAAAAACAGTTGCGGCGCCGACTATTCCCGCGAATAGCCGGCACCGCCTTTATTAACTTACCGGTCAACAGTCTCAATATGAGCGGCATAAGCGCTGTGATTGTGGATGGATTCATAGTTTTCACATTCCACCTCAAACCACTGAACACTGTCAACTTGACGCAAGGCTAACACCAGATCCCTGAGTACATCTTCCACAAATTTTGGATTTTCATAGGCTTTTTCCGTAACATATTTTTCATCTTCGCGTTTTAAGAGCGGGTATACCTGGCAACTCCCCTGGCATTCCATCAGCTCGGCCAAGTCCTCAATCCAAATAAATCTGCCTGGCTGCTGCTTAATCTTTACCCGCATGATTCCCCGTTGGTTATGCGCACCGTACCGGGATATTTCTTTGCTGCAAGGACATAATGACGTAAACGGCACAATAATGCCAAACATAAAGTCTAAATGTTCACCCCGGGCCAGACTGCCGGAAAACATACAATCATAATCCAGCATGCTTTTAAACCCGCTTACCGGGGCCGTTTTTTCGATAAAATACTTAAAATTAATATCAATATGAGCCCGCTTGGCATGGAGACGGTCAATAGTATCTGTCAGTATATTCTCAATTTCCCGGTAGGATACCGGTTTTTGACTCCAATCACTTAAGATTTCAATAAACCGGCTCATATGCGTTCCCTTGAACTCTTGCGGCAAATCGACGGTAAGCTTAATTTTAGCCAGCACACTTTGAAAAGAGCCAGCTTTAGTCTTAATTAAAAACGGTAAGTGAACATCGCTGACCCCGACTTTTTGAATGGCAATACCACGCTCGTCCCAACTATTTTGAACATCTTTAATGTTGCTGTTGCGTCCTTGAGTCATTTGTTTCACACTATTCACTCCTAGTCACGATACAAAATAGGGTCCTTCAGGCCGGCCTCAGCAAACCCCTTAAGGCGCAAGAGACAACTGTCGCAGTGCCCGCACGCCCGGTCGCCGCCTTGATAACAGCTTGTAGTCAGGTGCAGCGGCGCTCCCAGCTTGTCCCCCAACAGCACAATATCCTTTTTGGTAAGATGTATCAACGGTGTCTCGATTATTATCTTCCGTCCATCCTCGGTAGCCGCTTTGGTAGCGTAGTCGGCAAGTTGCTGAAACATGCCGATAAACTCGGGCCGGCAGTCGGGGTAACCTGAATAATCAAGTGCATTGACCCCGATATATACCCGGTCAGCTCCTGTCACCTCAGCGTACCCCAGCGCATAACTTAAAAAAATTAAATTTCTGGCCGGCACATAAGTAACCGGCACGCCAGCGGCCCCGATCTGGCCGTCCGGTACAGGCAAACTAGTATCGGTAAGAGCGCTGCCGCCGATAGCATCCATATTTGTTTCAATAATCAAGTGGCGACCAACATTGTAATGACGGGCTACGCTGGCGGCGGCGGCAAGCTCCCGGCTGTGCCGCTGGTGGTAATTAAAGCTGATTGGCAACAATTCATACCCCTGACTGTTGGCGACAGCCATACAAACAGTAGAATCCAAGCCACCTGACAGCAGCACAACTGCCTTTCTGTTCATAATCGTTTCCCCTTATCTCTATCATTTATTTTATGATTATGCCTGGATAACTTTAGCAATACTCAGGCTTTTATTACGTTCCAAATCAATATATTCACCGTCCTGGGTCAACACTACCGGCCTTGAAGCCATAAATTGGCCCAGATAAATGACTTCGGCCTGACGGCCGTCATTCAATTCAACAATATTGCCGACAAAATAATCCCGGACATTATTTAAAAAAAATGTGCAAATAGCCGGGTCAAGCTTGTTAAACATTTCTTCCACAAGCATCTCAACTACAGCAAATGGCGAAACTTTGCGATGATACACGCGGTCGGACGTCATGGCGTCATATATGTCGGCAATAGCAATGATCTTTGCATATTCATGAATCTTGTCCCCACGCACCGAAAACGGATAGCCACTACCGTCAAAACGTTCATGATGCTGGAGAACTCCGTAGATCACTCCGACCGGAATTCCGGGTGTACTGCGGACAAGGTGATACCCTCTGATTGTATGCAGCCGCATAATGTCCATCTCTTCGTGCGAAAGCTTGCCAGGTTTATTTAATATCTCTACCGGAATTTGCGTCTTACCCACATCATGCAGCAAACCCGCAAAAATCAGATCTTTCAAATTTTTCCCGGTATAACCCAGCCATTTTCCCAGCACCCCGCAAATAACAGCTACATTAACAGAGTGGTGAAAAGTATAGTCGTCCTGCCGGCGCACCATGTGCATATGATTAATTACACCGTTTGAGTTGACAAGCGGCTCAATTGAATTATTGGCTAATTCACGCATGTTAGTGAGCGGAACTTCTTTGAAAAAGCGGATTTGGGAGAATGCAGATTTAATGGCTGCTACCGTATTGTCATAATCAGCGTAAAACTTTTTTTGGTGAAGAGTCTCGGGAATAGAGAAATCAATTTCGATCCCAGATGACAAGGGTTCCTTGATAAATACCGTACTAATCTCCCAAAACTTTAGACCTTCAATCATACTTTCGGAAAGAATGGTACCCTCGCTTAAAATAACCCTGTTATCCGGTGTCAGCACCAGACGCCCAATTTCCTGACCAGGCCTCACATCGCTAAGGCGGTACGGTTTAATCTGGTACTTTACTGCCATGTTGCTCTCGCCCCCGCTCTGGCAATACTTCCTTTATTAATAGATTATGAAAAAGTTATAATATTAACAATATAATTTTACACCATTTCATTTTTTCCTGCTAGAAAATTGCTAAATTACCTATATCTGATCAAAAGTCTTGAAATGCAGCTTGCAAACTTGTCCTAACGCATCTTTACCATACTTTTCGGCAAAAGCCCTGGCAACAGACAAAACATGTGCTGCGCCTTTGGGAAACTCCATGCCAAACTGCGCCGCCAGCTTGGCCATACTGACTAAAAAGCGGTCGCGCGCCAGTATGGACGCGGCCGCGACCGCAATGTTCCGCTCGGCCCGGTGCATTTGCACCAGAGTGATCATCCGGCCTTTTTCTTGGAGTTCAGCTTGAATAAACCGTTCAGGCGCGAATTGATCGGCTAAGGCAAACCGGGCCGGTTCCTTGGCAAGCAAAGTTTCAAGCGCCCGGGCATGCGACCAGGCTAACAGATGATTAAGATTTCTGCCAGTCGTGCTAAATTTACTGTACATAGCGTTATAATCAGCGGGAGTCCATTCAAGTTCAACAAACCGGCCGGCGCACTCTTCCCGGATACGCTCAGCCAACGCCCGGTTTTTAGCATCAGAGAGCGCTTTACTGTCTCTAACACCTACTGCCGCCAACCTGTCGACTGCCTGCCCGTCAACCAACACGGCAGCAATCACCAGCGGCCCAAAAAAGTCTCCCTTGCCTGATTCGTCAAGACCAATCCACTTATTGTCAAAATCAGCCACATGTTCAAAGCCGGGCGGCCGTCCGGGGCACCCTTCGGTTTTATCAGCCTCCATGGTCACTAAAGACGGCTTTTGCCCCTGAGTGATGGCCTCAACTAATGTTTTAAGCGGTGACTGCGAGCCTCCCACCACAATATTTATACCTTTTTTACCGTTATAAATATTGACCGTTACTGTTGCCTTGCCATCAGAAATCTTAAGCTGCCGGCCGTAATTTATCGGTTTTTCTTCAGTTATTTTGAGACCGGCATGCGCAAAACCGTCTGATAACATTGCCAGTCTCTCGCTTAATTTATCCATTACAATACCTCTATGTTGAAATTGCCATATTACCGCTACCCTGGGAGATGAGATTGCCACGCTACGCTCGCAATGACCGGAAAGAATACCCTTTCTCTATCGTCATTGCGAACGCCAGTGAAGCAATCTGGAACTAACAAATTGACATGGCCTCTTTAAGCGCCAGATGCTGTACCACTTTCAGCGGCAGTCCGGCCTCTTCAGCTATTTTCCGGCAGTCTTCATATTCAGGCGCCACATTACATATCTTACCCCGATAAGAACTGATCTTTACCTTTACATCGCCCCAAGGCAGCCCCACAACAATCAATTCGCGATTCGCCATAGCTCTGGTCACAGGATAGAAACGCATACCGATTGAAGTCGTTTCCGTCAAAATGATCTCTGTCGCTTTCGCCTCATATTCCTTAGTGATAATGGCTGACAGCTTGGTTGCCGGCCGGCTTTTTTTCATGACAATGGGTGTCAGCCACACGTCCAGAGCGCCGGCGGCAAACAACTTGTCCATCACGTAGCTGTAAAGCTCAGGATTTTGGTCATCAATATTAGCTTCAACTACCACATATTGCTCATCAGGTTGATGAGCAAGTCCTTCTTGACCGGCAGCTACCGTCAATTCTCCCAGATACAGCCGCAAGACATTGGGAATTTCGAGATCCCAAGTGCCGGCGCCATAGCCGATCTTCCGGCTGGTAAAATTATCAGGCATCAAACCAAAGCCGCTGCCCAGTGTTGCCAGTACGGCCGCCCCGGTCGGCGTCACCAGTTCTTTGGCAATCTCTCCCTGGTAATGAGGAATACCGCATAAAAGTTCCGCAGTAGCGGGCGCCGGCACCGGAATAAGTCCATGACAGCATTTGACAAACCCGCTGCCAACATGCAACCGGGAAGCGTAAATATGTTCAACACCCAAATAATCAAGCGCCCAAGCCGCACCAACAATATCGACAATAGAATCGACAGCACCGACCTCATGAAAATGAATTTCATCTACCGTCATGCCATGGACCTTGGCTTCCGCCTGAGCCAAGCGGGCAAATATCCGCTTGCTGGTTTCTTTCACCGTAGGCTTAAGTGTTGAGTTATCAATAATAGTAATGATATCCCCCAAGTTCCGGTGATGATGCTCAGATTCGTCCACCCGGACATCAAGATATACTGCACTGATACCGCCTTTGTCCACTCTTGATATAGTAAGCTCATATCCATGCACCGGCAGTTTAGCCAGTTCTGCCCGTAACAGTTCTTCCGGCACCCCGGCGTCAAGCAAAGCTCCGAGCAGCATATTGCCGCTAATACCGGCAAAGCAATCAAGATATAGAGCATTAATTGTTCCTGCCATAATTTGTATCACCTCATATGATTAATAATACTGGCCAACCGGCCGGCGCCAAAGCCATTATCAATATTAACAACAGCTACTCCGGCTGCACAACTGTTAAGCATACTCAGCAGTGCGGCAAGACCGCCGAAATTTGCTCCATACCCGATACTTGTCGGCACAGCAATAACCGGCTTCGCCGCCATACCGCCCACTACGCTGGCCAGCGCCCCTTCCATGCCGGCCACAACAATAAGAACATTAGCCTTTTCAATAAGCTGCCGCTGGTCAAGCAGGCGGTGAATGCCAGCCACGCCGACATCATAAACCCGTTTGACGGCATTGCCCATAATCTCGGCAGTAACAGCAGCCTCTTCAGCCACGGGAATATCACTTGTACCGGCGCTCATAACCAAAACAAACCGATCTTGGTCAACCGGGGGTTTTTGCCGTTCAACGGTAATCAGCCTGGCCAGTTCGTGATATGTAGCTTCAGGCACTGTTTTTTTTACTGCTTCATACATCTCCCTGCTGGCTCTGGTGGCCAAAATACTGCGGTTATAGTCAGCCAGCCGGTCAACAATAGCCAGCACCTGCTCTACTGTCTTGCCTTGACAAAAAACCACTTCAGCAAATCCCTGCCGCATCAGGCGATGGTGGTCAAGCTTCGCAAATTCCAAATCTTCATAAGGCAATACCTTAAGTTTCTCAAGTGCGTCATTAAGGGTCAGATTGCCTGCTTTAAAATCTTTAAGCAGGTTGCTAACATAATCAATATCCACGTTTACACCTCATCCAATGTCTCATTCATGCTGCCGGTACGGTAACCGCTCAAATCAAGGGTAACATATGTAAACCCCAGCTCTTTTATACCGGCCACTACAGCCGGCAGGACATCCGGCCTAGTCAAAAGCGGGATGGCTTCAGGCTGCACCTCAATTCTGGCTAACGTATCATGGTGCCGGACCCGTATTTGCCCCGGACAATACTGCCGCACCACTTCCTCAGCTTGCTCCACTTGCTTCAGCCTCGCAGCAGTAATCGTCAAACCGTAAGCCAGACGGGAAACCAGACAGGCAGCACTCGGTTTGTCCCAGGTGGGTAACCCCCATTCCCGTGACACCGCTCTGATTTCGGCTTTGGTAAAACCGACTGTAAACAGCGGGCTTTTTACCTTCGGCAACTCAGCAATAGCTTTCATGCCTGGGCGAAAATCTCCCAAATCATCAGCGTTCGTGCCCTCAGCCACCCAACCGTACCCGTGCGCTTCAGCCCAGGCGACAAGCGCGGAAAAACGTTCCTTCTTGCAATAATAACACCTCTGGGACGTATTGGCAATAAAGTCAGCATTATTCATCTCCCCTGCCGGCAGAAGAACGTGTTGTATGCCAATAGCCCGGGCAATAGCCTGAGCATCATTTTTTTCCCGCACCGGCGACGACTCTGACCAGGCTGTCACTGCCACCGCCCTGTCGCCGAGAATCCGATAGGCGGCCGCAGCCAAAAAGGTACTGTCCACGCCGCCGGAAAAGGCAATGGCTACACTTTCCAGCGATAGAAGCAGATTGTTAAGTTTGTTTACTTTTTCTTGTACTATAGTCATTACCATCAGCCTCCAGTTAATATTTACCGACAGACAATATAAAGACATAATGTCCGCTAAAGGCATTATGTCTTTATATGAATTCAATATCAATAGCCAAAGTCCTGTTTTGGGATATAATTTTTTTAGTTTTGTAACTGGGGAGCAGGGCGGGAATTTGCCAAAATGGCTTCCAGGCTTTCGATAATTTTCAGTTGAATTTCTTCCATCAATAAAATACATTGGTTAAGCATGATAATTTGCGGATTAAGCCTAACCTGCTTATCAAGAACAGCCATCTCCAAATGCCCGATTGCCAGTTCCATTTGCTCGGCGGCTGCCAACACATGACTGTCAAGCAACTTTTCCATCAGGATATAGTGATAGGCCTGGACTAATTGTGCAGCTTGGCTATACCCTTCACTGTTATAATGATAATGGGTAAACTCTAAAAAATGAGCTATAAACTCGCAAAAATCCTGATTGTTAGCCAGCGTCACATCGGCCGCAGCAGAAAATATAAGTTTTTTAAATTGATGAATATAAGAATTTTGTAACTTCATCAATGCCAGCAAATTATTTTGCTCCTCCATCTGGTTTAGCAATTGCATCCCCCCCAGGCGCCGCATCTAAAACATTACAGTGTATCCTATTCAGTTTCCAAGTATTATGTCACTATCATAACCTTGGCATAAAGAAAACACGGCTTGCGCCGAGCCTTTGGCGAAAGCGGAAGCCGATGTTGCCCTTATCCTGGCAGAGAGTTATACTTTCTGCCAGAAAAAAAAAGCCGCTGCGAGGCGGTTCTCCAGAACTGCCTCCAGCGGATGGTCATGGTTTTTTGCTATGTAAGAAACTACTCGTAAATCTGCGGGTTGACACAGGTAAGCGGTTTTTGACCGGTAAGTACGGCAATAATATTATTGGCGGCGATTTCTGCCATAGCATCACGAGTTTCAATGGTCGCATTGCCGAGATGCGGCGTAAGAACTACATTGTCAAGTTCTTCCAGACCTGCCGTGACTTTGGGCTCAAATTCGTAAACGTCAAGGGCTGCACCGGCAATTGTCTTATTTCTCAAGGCTTCCAGCAAAGCAGCTTCATCAATGAGCGGGCCGCGGGCGGCATTGATGAGGAACGCGGTGGGCTTCATGCTGGCCAGTTCCTTGGCACCAATCATGTGCTTCAGCGACAGGGCGTAGCTTAAGTGGAAAGTCAGGAAATCAGCCTGGGTAATTACATCAGTAAGCGGCATGTATTCAAGGCCCAGTTCTTTTTCAACATCCGGACTCAGGCGGGTACGGGTGTGGTAAATAATCCGCATGTCAAAACCTTGGGCGCGTTTGGCCACTGCTTTACCGATATTGCCCATGCCGACAATGCCAAGTGTTTTACCGGTAACTTCCACCCCCAGGTGATATAGCGGCGCCCAGCCGGTAAATTTACCGGCACGTGTAGTTTTATCCCCTTCCACAATCCTGCGTGCAATGGCCAGAATAAGCCCCCAGGTCAAATCGGCAGTGGCATTTGTTGAAACTTTAGGAGTATTGGTTACCGGGATTTTTTTGGCAGTGGCGGTAGCCACATCAATATTATTGAAACCGGCGCCATAATTGGCGATAATCTTCAGATTGGGGTTAGAATTGATAATATCAGCATCAATATTATCGGAGAGTAAGCAAAGAAGCGCATCTTTGCCTGCCAGACCGTCGATAATCTCTTGCTTGCTGAGCAGACGGAGGTCGTTGTGCATTGTTACCTCAAAATGCTTGGACAGCATATCGGCCGCTATCTGGGGAATGAGTCCCGAAACAAACACTTTTTGTTTCATGTCAACATCTCCTTGTTATAGTACTGCGTAAATAAAATACAATCAGTATATATTTTACCAAATTTCATTAAATTACGATAGACTCCGTCAGCAGGATATCGCGCTTTCAATACCGAATTTACCGGGAAACTGAACATCAAGGAGGCTCTATTAATGTCAATGCTCACCATTACCGACCAAGCCCTTGAATACATTAAATCCCGTGGCAAACCGGTATATCTCCAAATGTTTCAGACGATCAGTTGCTGTATTGATGTAACAGAAAGCCCGACTGTCAACTTTGGGCAACCGCATAACCCGGAAAACTATGACCTCGAAAACATCCAGGGAGTCATAGTCTACGTCCCGCATGAACTGCCGGAAATCCCCCTCACCATTGACCTTAGCAGTTTTTTAGGGTTTAAAAAATTGGTTATCGAAGGTTGGCGTCTTGCCTAAAAGAAACTGAGATTGCCACGCTACGCTCGCAATGACGCAACAGTAGTACCCTTTCCTCTATTGTCATTGCGAACGCCAGTGAAGCAATTTTTACAGAAATTGGAACCCCAGGCCTAGCAGCCTGGGGTTTTTTCTACTTGATAATTATCAGAGTTAAAATAGTTTTTCATTCTGTCAATTAACAGATAGACCAGCGGGATAATTACCAGTGTCAGGAATGTTGACGTGATCAACCCGCCAATAAGCGCAACGCCCATGGAGGCACGGATTTCCGCCCCGGCGCCAATACCCAGGGCGATCGGTGCCATACCGAAAATCATAGCCATGGTAGTCATTAATATCGGCCGCAGCCTGACAGAGCCGGCCTCAACCAGCGCATCAACAATCGGCAAACCTTGCGCCCGCAGCTGATTGGTATAATCAACCAACAAAATGGCATTCTTGGTTACCAGGCCCATCAGCATGATTACACCGATAAGCGACATAATGTTAATGGTATTGCCGGAAATTAATAACCCTAATATGGCTCCGACCAGGGAAAACGGCAGTGACAGCATGATGGTCAACGGATGAATAAAGCTTTCAAATTCGGCTGCCAGCACCATATAGATCAGGATAACCGCCAGTATCAGCGCTTTGGCAATCTCTTTAAACGAGTCTTGCATCTGTTGCGCCTGACCAACCAGTTTGTAGGAATAACCCATAGGAAGGTTAAGTCCGGGAACAAGTTCCTTAACTTTGGCAATCACTTCACCAGGAGTAGTTCCGACAACATTGGCATAAACAATAACTTGCCGCTGCCGGTCTTCACGGTCGATTTGAGTCGGCCCTGACGATAGTTTTACTTCGGCAATATCTCCCAACCGGACAAAACCGTTTTTGCCGCTAACGCGAATATTGGCAACATCATCAAGGCTTAGCCGGTTTTCCGGCTTAAGCTGAACCCGGATATCGTAATCGCTGTCAGCAACATTGTATTGGTTTTGAGCCGTCGTACCCAAAAATGCCGTTTGCACAGCCTTGCCGGCAGTTGTAGCATCAAGCCCGGCATCTCCCAGGCGGGCCGGGTCAAAACGGATTTGAACCTCGGGCTCGGACTGTTCGCTGGAAATATCCACATCGGTAGTGCCGGGTATCTGTTTGATTTGCTCAGCCAATGTACTGGCGTAAGCATTAAGTATATCAAGCTCAGGACCACGCAGAGCCAACTGAACCGGACGCGAATCCCCCCGCCCCTGACTTTGGCCTGTTGTTACAGATACTTTTAGACCTTTCACATTACGGAACTTAACCCGCAGAGTGTCCATAATCTGCATCATGGAACGTGAACGCTGACTTGAGTCAACAAGCCGCACACCGATCATAGACCGGTAAACCTGACGGTTGGTACCCACTACCATGTAGGCTGATTCCAATTCGGGAATTGCCAATACTTCTTTTTCCACCTGGGCTACCAGTTCTTTATTACGTTCAATTGATGTCCCGGATGGAGCCACCATGTTGATAATGAACTCACCCGAGTCGTAAGTCGGCTGAAATTCTGATCCCAGAAACGGCAATAAGAAAGCGTTGAGAAACAAGGACAATAATGCCAGCGCCACCAGTTTTTTCGGGCGGTTGAGCGCCCAGTACAACACTTGCCGGTAAGTTTCCCGTAAAGACTCAAATCCCTGCTCCCACTTATCCAGTATGGCCTCCAACCAGCGTATACCGCCTGCCGGGCCATGGTTAACCTTAAGCCAGTAGGCTGATAACATGGGGGTAAGCGAAAATGCCACAAACAGTGAAAAAGCCACAGCAAAGGCGATGGTTAAACCAAACTGCTTAAAAAATTGACCAATGATCTCGCCCATATTGCCTACCGGCACAAACACAGCCAGAATAGAGAAAGTGGTAGCCAGTACAGCCAAGGAAATTTCCTTAGTTCCTTCACGCGCCGCGTCCATTGGCGATTTACCCTGTTCCATGTGGCGGAAAATATTTTCGATAATAACTATGGCATCATCAATCAAAATACCGACCGCCAAGCTAAGGCCCATAAGCGACATGTTGTTTAGCGTAAAATTCATAACCTTCATCAAGAAGAAGGTGGAAATAACCGATGTTGGAATAGCAATGGCGCCAATCATAGTGGCCCGCGCATTGCGCAAAAACAAGAAAGTAATGGCTACCGCCAGCAAGCCGCCAAATATCATCGACATCATTACGTCTTCAACGCTGTTTCTGATATATACGGCGTTATCTCTTACTTTGATCACCTTAATATCAGGCGGCAGAACAGTCTGTTCCAACTGTTGCATGGAGCTTTTTACCCGTTCGGCCACATCTACGGTATTTGTACCTGACTGTTTTTGAATAGCAACAATAACACTAGGTACACCGTTGGTTTCGGCGTAAGTCCGTTCTTCAGCCCAAGTATCGACTACGCTGGCAACTTCATAGAGCCGTACCAGGCGCCCTTGCTGGTTGAGAACAATAATATTCCTGATATCATCAACACTGGTATATTTACCGATCGTTCTTACTGTCAACTCAATGCCTTTCTCGGTAACATGCCCCCCTGGCGTATTAACGTTATTATTGTTGACAGCATCAATCAACTGTTGGAGACTAAGACCATACGCCTCCAGCTTGCGCGGGTCTGCCAAAACTTGAATTTCCCGCAACGCAGCGCCATAAACACTAACCTCAGCCACGCCTTCCAAGTGCTGTAGCTGATCTTTGACAACATCTTCGGCAATCTTTCTGATTTCACCGCGCTGCCGGGTTTCGGAGGCCAAACTGAAAGCCAAAATCGACTGAGCCGTAATATCATACCGCTGAACCACCGGTTCGTCGATTTGCTCAGGCAACCGGCGGCGGACACCGGCAACTTTTTCCCGCACATCATTGGCTGCCATCTTGGCATTGGTTCCCAGCTCAAATTCAATTGTCGTCTGCGATACGCCTTCGCGTGACACTGACGATATCGTCTTAATGCCTGCCACCGAGCTGACAGCATCTTCAATCGGTTTGGTAATCAGGCTCTCCATCTCTTCCGGGGAAGCGCCTGTATATGTAACATTAACCAAAACAATGGGAAAATCAACATCTGGATACAAATCTATCCCAAGACCGGGATAAGAGTTAAGGCCGAATACCACCAGCAACATAACCAGCATGGTGGTAAATACCGGCCGTTTTATAAAAACGTCAATCATTTACTTGCCAGCCTCCCCAGGCGCGCCTACGCGGACAGACGCCCCGTCTCTGAGTTTGTTTTGGCCGGCTATGACAATTTTTTCGCCTTCCTTGACACCATCAAGCACTTCGGCCCAACCATCACCAACATAGCCCAGTTTGAGGGCCCGCTGCCGCACTCTGTTGTCGTCGGTAAGCACATACACTGTCTTAATATCTTCCCGCATTACCAGCGCCGTCTCAGGCACAACAACCGCCTGGGCGTGCACTTGACCGGGAACCTCAATCCTGGCAAACATACCGCCTTTCAGGATATTTTGCTGATTGGGAATGGAAATTTCGGCGGTAAATGTCCGCGAAGGCATGGCAGCAACGGGTGACAGGCGGGTTATTGTCCCGGTAAATTCCTGATTGCCTAAGGCATCTACCTTAACTTTTACTACAGTGCCTAGCTTAAGCTGGGCAATTTCGGCTTCACCCACAGTAGCTTTTGCCAGGAGCGTACTTATATCAGCCACAGTGACAATCGGCGAGCCAGCTTTGGCGTAAAAGCCAGACTGAAGATAGCGTTTGACCACCACGCCGCCCCGGGGTGATGTCACGGTGGCGCCGGTTAACTTGTTATCATACAGCGCCAATGCGCCTTCAGCCGCCCTGACCTGACCGGCGGCCAAGTCCCGCTTGGTTCTGGCCGAATCTAAAGTTTGCGCTGATACCGCTCCTTGCTTGGCCAACGGCTCCATGCGCCGCAAATCAAGTTCGGCCTGTTCAAGATTAGCCCGGGCCTGAAATAAATTGCCCTCGGCCTGGACTACCTGTGCTGAAAGTTCGCCCATATCAAGCACAGCGATTGTCATACCTGCGGAAACGGCGTCGCCTTCATCAACCGTAAGCTGGTCAATACGTCCGTCAACCTTGCTGGCGATGTCGGCGCTCCATACCGGCTCAAGACTGGACGAAAAACTTAACACCGGCTGGACATCCCGCCGGGTTACAGCCGCAACTTCAACAGTTACCACCTGCCCCTGCGACACCCGCCCGGCCCGTTCTTTGCCAGCCTGAATATTGCTGTTGATCCGGTAACCGATAATACCCACCAAGGCCAGTGCAACAACTGATACAATAATTATTGCTCTTCTCTTCCTGCTTGCCAACCTGCTCATTCCTCCAAAAATAAATTGCATACCCAGCTTTATTCGACAAGCTGATAGTCTATCCTGCCTTGGGATGTTAATTTTTGTTTACAATCGTGCCGGTTAAGCTTACCAATACCGGGAAAGTTACGAACAAAATAGCGGCCCTGGTCAAGCCAGCAACCGCTATCATTGTATTCTGCGAATATTATCAAATAACTTGCTCAAGCGCCGCCCTGACAGTTACCTCGGTAACTTCGCGGCTTATCTTAACCTGACCGATACCGGTCATCAGTACCCAGTTAATTTTACCGCTAATCACTTTCTTGTCTCTGACCAAATAGCTAAAAAGTTCACCAGGCCGGTAACCCGGGGCAGCCAGCGGCAAACCCATACGGTTTAGTAATTGTTTCAACTCAATGACATCTTCGGAACTGCATAACCCCAAACTTTGGCTGATTAATGCTGCTGCGTGCATACCGACAGCCACAGCTTCACCGTGATTGTATTCGGAGTAGCCGCCCACTGCTTCAACGGCATGGCCGATGGTGTGGCCAAAATTCAAGATCATGCGCAGCGATGTCTCCCGCTCATCCTGAGCGACAACGTCAGCCTTAATCTTGCAGCATCTGCCGATAATCTCGGCCAGCGTCGCCGGGTCACGCGCCAGTATGGCTCCGGCGCGGTCATTAAGATACCTGAAAAAAGTGTTGTCGGCAATAACGCCGTATTTCACTACCTCAGCCAGCCCGGCTTTGAGTTCACGTTCAGGCAGTGTTGACAGCGCCAGCGGGTCAATGACTACTAAACCAGGCTGATAAAAAGCGCCGATCAAGTTTTTGCCCAAAGAGTGATTCACAGCCGTTTTACCGCCAACACTGGAGTCAACCTGGGCCAGGAGCGTTGTCGGCACTTGAATAAAAGGCACGCCGCGTAAATAAGTGGCCGCCACAAACCCGGCCAAGTCACCGACAACACCGCCGCCTAATGCAATAATGGGCGATTTGCGGTCAAGTCCCAGGGTTATCGCCTGAGTATACAACATATCGGCCGTAGCCAGCGATTTGGAGCTCTCTCCCGGCGGCACAGCGATGACTGCAGGATGGAAACCGGCTGCCGCCAGGCTGCCGGTCAATTTATCGGCATAGAGCGGACAGACATTTTCGTCAGTCACAACCAGCGCTTTGCCGCTAAGCGGCAGGCCCTTAAGAAGTTGACCAACCTGACTAATACCGTCAGCTAAAATATGAATTGTATAACTATGATCTGCTAAATCAACTTTTACTTCGACCACGCAAATGCCCTCCCTCGCGCAAGAACGCAATAATCCGTTCCGCCACTTGATGCGGTGACAGACAGGTAGTATCAATACTATAATCAGCCCTCATATACAGACTGGCCCGGTCATGAAACAACCTGGCCACCCGCTCGGCCCGGTCTTCACAATCTAACAATGGCCGGACACCCCGCCGGGAAGTCCGTTCCAAAATAGCTTCCAGTGAAGCAGTAAGAGCAATAATAATGCCGGTGTTTTTCAGCCTGATCATATTTTCCTGTTTGAGCACCACCCCGCCGCCGGTGGCAATGACGGTATTAGTATAGCGCGACACCCGGGCAATGACATCCCGTTCCAACTGGCGGAAGTGGTTTTCGCCATACAACTGGAAAATGTCACTAATGGTCAGACCTGTTTCCAGCTCAATCTTTTTGTCAATATCAATAAAGGTACGGTTAAGCCGTCCGGCTAACAAGCGGCCTGTGCTGGTTTTGCCAGTACCCATAAAACCTATTAGTACGACGTTTTTCATTATGCCTCCGGAAGATACTAAGCATAGCTATTTGACAATGCGGGGAGTAAGGAAGATCACTACTTCAGTCTCATTATGGGATTTACTAAAATTTTTAAATAAAGCCCCGATTACCGGCAAATCGCTAAAGAAGGGGACTGCTTTCTTAGTTTCACTGTCTGTGGTTCCGATTAACCCCCCGATAACCATGGTCTCGCCATCCTTAAGCCGCACCGTAGTCTCGGCTTCCCGGGTAGTAATACGGTAGGCCTTCAAATCAGATACCAGGGTCGGGCTGCTTACTTCGGTATGAACAGTGGCGGTAATCTGGCCGTCAGTGTTAATACGCGGCGTATATATCAGTTTGATACCGGCTTCAACATACTCGATTGTTGTCGTGGTTGTGCCGTTTGAAACCGATTCCACTAAGACAGGTATGCGATCACCAATAAGTATTTGGGCCTGTTTACCGTTAATCGTAGTGATTTTGGGCTTGGCCAAAATCTTTGCGTCACCGTTACTAACCAAGGCGTTAATCTTTGCCTGATAATAAAATTCATAAGGATATCCTTCCGGGTTACGCCCAAATTGAATTACACCTTTATTGGAGTCGCGGGTCACTTTTCCCGGTGTTACATTATAGCCCACAATGTTGCCTGAGCTGTCCTGAATCGCAGTATAGGTTGGCGGTGTTACGTCTGCCGACTGCGGTGTGGCTTCCCATGACCATTCGATACCCAAATCTTTGCTTTTATCTTTGGTAATAGCCACTACCTCGGCTTCAAGTGACACCTGCTGATACGGTACATCAAGATCGTCCAAAAGTTTTTGAATTTTTTCGGCCTCGGCCGCAGTGCCGTACAAAACCAGCGAATTTGTCGCATAATCAATAGTCAAGCGATCTAATTCTGCCGACTTTTCACTGGATTTCGTACCACTTGCTATGGTACTGCGGCTGACATTGTCACTGGTCTTGTGCGAACTAATGTTTTTGCTGGCGGCGTTCTCTTCAACTTTTTTCTCGCCTTTTTTCTCCCCAAACAGGATTGACAAAATAGTATCTTTGATCGCATCCGGGTTTATATATTTTAGTTTAAATATATGTACCGAACCAAAGCCCCTGCCGATTTGATCAGCAGCCCCCACAACCAGAACGCCATTAACTTCATGGTAGGTAAGCCCCTTGGTCTTGCACACCAAATCAAGGACGGTATCGTACGGAATATTCTTTAACTGAATCGTAATAGTGCCACTCACCGAGTCGTCAATCACCATATTTACCCTGCCGATACTGGCCAGAGCAGTAAGTACATCACGCACTTCACCGTCGGTAACATTCATATTCACCAGCGGGTTAGCCGCCGACACGCCGGTTATTGTCAAGACAAAGATAAACAGCGTTAGTACTATGTATTTTGCCAAACAGCGCATGTAGTTTTCACCTTTCTAAAGTAAGAACTCGTTTACCTTGCGCTCCCCACAAAGTAGCAGAGCTTTCGCCAACCGATACCAGTTGATAGGGTCCGATAAAATCCTTTATTTGATACGAGCGGCTGCTATTACCGTTTTTGATTATGGCAACCTTGTGCCCGCCGCCACTTACTACACCAACAAGTACGAGCGGCATCTCCGGCTCTTTCGGCGGTGTGACAACACTGCGTTCCGGGCTGCTTGAAGTATTTAGCTGTGGCAGCGGTGCAGCCGGTACGGCTGCCGGTTGAAATTCCGGCGGAACAGCAAACGGGTCACGTAACGTGCTGTTTGTCTGATACCCTGCAGGAAGAATTGGCTGGGCCGGTTCTTGCGGACCGGTTGACATCAGCAGTTGGGAATTTTCCCGGTAACTGCTGGAAAATGCCGCGAATCCAGGCACCCCCACAAAATATGCAGCCGACGCCACTAGGCAGCAACAGGCAAGCATGAGCCACATGTTACGTTGCTTACGCCGCTTACGTTGTTCACGTTGTTTGCGCTGTTTGCGATTGAGCCTTTCCACAGTCCGGCCCCCCTCCCAAAACTTCTATCATTATTTATTAATTCGTCGCCGGTAGTGCTCAATAGCCATTGTTAAATCTTCGGCACTGTCGCCGCCAAACTTCTCCAACACGGCCTCAGCCAATACAATGGCCACCATGGCCTCGGCAACCACGGCCGCTGCCGCCACGGCACATACGTCGCTCCGCTCGGTATTGGCCTTGTGGGGACCTTTATCGGTAATGTTTACAGTATCAAGCGGCTGCATCAGCGTAGGTATGGGTTTCATGACCGCCCGGACAACAATGTCTTCCCCGTTGCTTATCCCGCCTTCAATACCGCCGGCGTTGTTGGTGCGGCGATAATAGCCCCGGCCGGCATCGTAATAGATCTCATCATGGGCCTGGCTGCCCGGTAAGCTGGCATAAGCAAAGCCAGCGCCAAATTCCACTCCTTTAATTGCTTGAATTGATATAACAGCAGCAGCCAAACGTGTATCCAGGCGCCGGTCCCACTGAACATGGCTGCCTAACCCTGGCAGTACATTACTGGCAACTACTTCAAAAATACCGCCCAGAGTATCACCGGCTTCTTTGGCTTTGGCAATAACCTGGTGCATTTGCTCTTCTTCCTGGACGCCACCGATAGTGGTAACCTTGGAGTTTATCGCTATGCCCACAACATTTAGCAATTGTTTGGCAACGCCGCCAACAGCCACTCTGGCTGCCGTTTCGCGGGCGCTGGCCCGTTCAAGAATATCACGGACATCGTCCCGCTGATATTTGAGCAATCCGGGTAAATCGGCATGGCCGGGGCGCGGCGCTACCACCCTGTCCCCCTGCGGCTCGCCGAATACGGCCATCCGCTCCTGCCAGTTAGCCCAATCACGATTGGATATAACCAGCGTAACCGGGCTGCCTAATGTAACGCCAAACCGGACACCTGACATAATTGCTGCTGTGTCTTTTTCAATCTTCATCCGCCCGCCCCGGCCAAACCCTTGCTGGCGGCGGGCCAGATCGGCGTTAATTTGGTCAAGGTCCAACTTAAGTCCGGCCGGCAGTCCTTCAACAATAGCTGTCAACGCCGGCCCATGGGATTCGCCGGCGGTAAGAAATCGGAACATTAAATACACCTCTCATTATTTCTTCACAGGTGGCTGCGATTGTTGCTTGTTCGAAACAGCGCCGGGCGCAACACCGTAACTATAGATTATCAGGTTTAGTTTACTTTCTAAACTTCCTTGTTTAGCCTGTATATTTACATTGGTCACCGCATTAAACCGGCGGCTGTCTTCCAATTTTTTAATAAAATCAAGGGTTTGCAGGTATGTCCCTTTTACATTAATTTCAACCGGTATTTCCCGGTAACTCTCTTTGTTTGCAGCCGGTGAAGGCTTGATCTCGCTAAGTTGAATCCCGCTGCCTTTAGCAGCCTGCTCAACGTCTTTCAAAAACTCACCTACTTCAGGCTGGCCGGGCAGCTTGTTATCAGACTGGGCAAGCTTGTTATCCAGTTCGTTAAGATACTGGTCGAGATCAGGATGGTTCATGGCGAAAGCTTCGATGGTTTTGACTCGCTGACTCTCTGCCTGGTACTCACTCTTCAGCTCGGCAATGCGGTCGCGTTGGGGCGAAAGCACCAAAATATAAAATAAAGTAGTAAGCAATACTACTCCCAATCCTAATATATACAACTTATGTTTGGTTTCCAGTTTAGCCAGCAAAGCTGTCACGATTACATCCCCTTGAGTTTTACCGTCATTTCGAATCTCGTCGTGGCGAATTTCGCGTCTTTTTCGGCTTTAATAAGTACTGGCTCAGCGAAGAACTCATCCCCTTCGAGTTGCTGCATGAAATTTGCCAAATCCGGATAGGTTAACGCATTCCCTTTAATAAGAATTACATTTTTATCACTGGCCCCCAGTTCGGTCAACCAAATCTGCGGCGGGGTAATTATGCCGAACCTGGAAACAATAGCATACCAGGATTTTCGTTCTTTCGTAAGTTTGACCAACAAATCATTTTTCACATTTAACATCTGTTGTTTCGTATTGGCTAACTGCATTTTATCCTGGGTCGGCCTAAGTAATGTATACTGTTGCCTGGTTTCCTGGATTTTCTCCTCAAGCGAACTGATTATATAGAAATTATAACCGTACGCAAGGAAATAAAACAATACCAATATTCCCAGAATACTAACAACAATTGTTTGCAGCGGCCACTTGGTCTGCCGCTCGGAAGGAGGTAACAGATTAATACTAATCATGGTTCACCCCCGCGCAACGCCAGCCCGATCGGCATGGCCAGACGTAGATCAATCTCACCTACATACCCGGCATCCAGGGACGGTGATATTCCAATACCGGCCAGCGGATTGTGAAGTATTACCTGGATATCCTCCAACTGGGCCGCGAGATGGTGCGCCAGGTTATCCAATTTAGCCCCGCCACCGGTTAGAATAATCTTTTCAACAATTGCTTCCCGGTTTTGGATCTGGTAATACTCATAGGTGCGGCGAACTTCCCGGGCTAACTCCTCGACGACAAAAAATAATTGCTGGTGAAGGAACGACCGCTCCCCTTCATAATCCACCCGTTGCAATAATCCCATTTGCCGTTGCTTCAATCTTTCCGCCTCGGTAAATTCTAAATCCAAGGCACTCATAATGACTTCGGTAAAGCGCCTGCCGCCCAGCGGAATCGGTCGGGTAATCGAGGGACTGCCTGATTGGAATACATGGATCTGGGAAACCGAATCACCAATATCAATGACTAAACAATTAGCTGCGCCGGGTATGGTCCGTTGCAGGGCTAAAGGTTCTATTTCTACAGCGATAGGCTTACATCCTGCCTCTTTAACCGCGGCTACAAGACCGTTGATCAAATCATTCGGCGCAGCCACCAGCAAGACCTTGATTTCCAGTTCGGTCTTACCTGTACCGGCAATAGCAAAATCATAATAGTAACTATCAGGGTCATACGGCACGTATTTTTCCATATCCCATTTGATGGCCTCCCGCAGTTCCTCATAGCTCATAGCGGGAAACATGACTTCCCGGACAAACACATTCCGCCCGCTCACAGCCATAACCGCAGCCTGCGCGCCAATGCCGCTTGTGTTTAAAAGCCGGTTAAGAACACCGGCCAGAGCAGGAATATCGGCGACATAACCGTCCTCCAAAATATTTTCCGGCAACTCGGCAATTCCCACAGCTTTCAAGAGCGGCGTGTCCTGCTGTATAGCCACTTCCGCCATTTTCACAGCGCCAGACCCGATGTCAATACCAACAATATTTGTCGGCCGCCGCACCAGCCAGCGGGCAACTTTATCCTTTACTAACGCAAATTTACTTATCTTCATGATGAGGCTTAGACGATACAATCTGAATAGCATGAGATATCGCTGTTACAATGTCAACATTAAACTGCTGTTCCAGAGCCCTGACGCGGGTGTAGGTCTCACCTTTGCTGGTAACGATATATCTGGGAGGCAAAAAATTAAGGGCTAAAGCCGCTACATCATAGCGGCAGTTTTCACAGGTACAGCAGTTTTTATGACGTGCCATTACCTCGTCAAGACGCTGCCAGACTAAATCTTCCATATAATTTTTAAGTTGCATATTCTTACATCCTCCCCTTGATAAATAATTGTGTTAATAGTAGCTCCAGGATGTTATTTTAATACTTCCGGCAGAACTTCCCGACCCGCTTGAACCTCCGGAACCTCCCGAGTTGCTGACAACTAATTCCGGATGATTGCTCAAGGCTCTGCCGATAAAGTCATAATCATAAGTAACTTTGGCATTATTTGAATCATTTATGACACCTTGAGTTATCATGCAACCGGTGAAGAGCATATTCTGAGACAGACTGATATTCTGTTTGGCAATAAGCAGCGCTTTGTTTATCTCAGCGTTATTGCCAATATTTACTCCTCCGTTTACCAGGATGGTTACTTCGCCCGATATCGCTGCGTTATTGTTAACATTAAGATTATTCTTCACATATATATTTACATTTTTTCCGGTTGAATTAGCAAAGTTGATTGACGAATTATTGTTTAACGTCAAATCCCCGTTAACAAAAATGTTGACAGTAGAACCTCCGGTAAAATTCACAACCGAGTTATTGCCAATACTCATATTGCTATTTACATAAAGATTAATGTCGCCTGTACAAGTAAGAGTGGCATTTACCTTCATGTCTCCATTGACGTTGTAGGTGCCTGCACCCCGGGTAAAATTCGAGTTTATGTCGAGATTGTTATCATTTTGACTGTTCCGCCAGAGGGTAGCTCCACTGAGATTAGGTTTATAACTATCGATATTAAAGTTAGGGATGACAAGAGGCTTTCTATTGGGATCAGTATCCGAGTTTTTATCAATGATCGCTCCCTCAACCGTGACATTGTTACCGGTATTTACCTTATCGTAAGACCAGACATCGCCGCCTTTCCCCGTACTGGTCTTGCGAATTTTGGCATTATTATTTAAATTAATAATCGAGTTGCTGCCAATTGATCCATAGACAACGGCATTATTCCCCATATTGAAGTTGCCCCCGGAAAATATAGCATAGTTATATACTCCGTTAATCGAAGCTGGTGTTCCCATCTGCAATCGCAGAACAACCTTACGGGTAACCTTGTTTACTGTACCGACTGTACCGGTTGACTCAAGCCTAGTCCCGTTTGAGTCGGTAACAACTTCTACGGAATATTCCCCGCTCCCCAGTAGAACGTTGCCATGAGTGCCACTCCATCCTGTATATTTTGCTAGTTCGACAATACCTCTTCTGGCTCCTGCTTCGGCCAAATACTGAGCTGCCGTTCCATCCCGAAAATTAGCCGCCATAACGGCTTCGGACGAACTTAAAAAGACAAATGCCCCGCCGATAATGCCTAATACCGCCATGGCAACGATCGCCAGCATCGACGCAGACCCTGTTTGCGATCTTATGTAGTTGTGGAAATAAAACATTCCCACATACACCCCTTCAGATAGAATAATATTAGCTGATTAATTGTTTAACGCCGCCATACTTGTCTGGCAGGTAAACGTTGCGCCCGTTGTTTTATCCTGTGCCGTTATTATGATTGATACAAGCTTTCCCTGAACGCTAAATCTGTTGTCAATTATAATAATGGTACCCTCTTGTCCGTTCATACCATTGCCTGCTAACGGCTGAGGAGTCCCATTACCTTGCGTTATACAAAGCGCTTTGGTTGTGGGATCAACGCCAAAAACAACTGTGTTAGCCCCTGCCGGGTCTGTTGTCAGCCTGAGTGTCTTTCCGTCAGAACTACTAACAGTGTACGCGTAACGCACATTTCGCGCTATCGTGTCTGTCGCAATCCGTGCCGCCTGTTGAATTTCCGCATGACTTTTGCCGTTTTGCCACGAACGAAGGCTAGTAAACAAAAGACCGAAAACAGCAGTCATTAATAGCACTGTCAATGTCATGCCTACCATAAGCTCTACCAGGGTGAAACCGCGTTGTTCCTTAGCCCGCACCAGAATGTTATGTAAAAATATATGCATATTTCCACCACCTACGCCTATGGCGACCGAAACTGCGGTAAAGCTTTATCGTTAATAACATAGGTAACCAAAGTGACACTTGCCTGACCATCACTGCGAGCTGCGGTAGCCGAAACTTGGATAATCCTGTTCTTGTCAGGATATTCGGGATCAAGATCGCTTAACTCAGCCCTCACACTACGGGTGTAGCTGACATTGTTAATTGTTATTGGATCATCATATGGGATATAGGTATAAGGAAAAGTTACCGCCGACCAATCTTTCACCTTCATTGTTTCGATTTGCTCCTGGGCCAGGTTGGTAAGAACGGTATAATCTGCCCCAGTTACCGTCGCTCTGGTGGAAGTTATAAACATACCTGCAACAGCAACAAGTGCAACAGTCACAATAACTGTTGCGATGATCGCTTCTAGGAGTATATAACCACGCTGATTCCGAACAACAACCATAAATTAAACCCTCATCCTTCCTTTAGTAAGGTGAATTGGGGTTACTCGTCACCCGTACACGACCAGTCACTGGCGCAAGGACAATATATAATGACTGAGAAGTGACCTTGCTGCGCAATTGAATGCTCTGCGCTCCGGACTGGGGAACACCGTCAATCCAGAACTGTATATCCACGGGGTAACCCATCAATTCCACTGAACTGGGAAGATATACCTTGCGAATGGTATTTACCCCGTCAGTAAAATTATACCGGGGTGTATTGTCATTGATAAAGCGTATTTTATAGGCAACGTCAGTACCACCATTAATTGTCATCTGCTGTAATTTGCGGATATCGGCTGCCAGGTTGCGGGCAGCCCCCTCCAATTCACTTTGTGCCATAACCTGTGACACTTTAGGGACGGCCATGGCCGCCAAGATACCGATAACTGCTATCACAACGACTAATTCAATTAAGGTAAACCCCTTATTGATACTGATATTCTTCATCACTGGCAGTACTCCTTTTTTAGCTGTCATCTTGCGAACGTCTTTAGATACCACCCAATGATTTCAATTCCGTATAACGAACTTACAAAGGCTCCGACAGCAATGAATGGCCCAAACGGGATAAAATCTTTGCGGCCTTTTAGTTTAAATATCAGCAATAACAGGCTGCCAATGCCGCCAATGACAAATGACAGGAACAGCGTAAGAATGGTCAGCTTTAACCCCAGCCATAAACCCAGGGCCGCGACAAATTTAATGTCACCGCCCCCCATGCCGCCGCGCGTAATTACGGCAATAAGGAGTAGCAAGCCGCCGCCGGTGACGGCGGCGATAAGCATGTCGGTTATGGCTGGACAACCGATATATAAGTTTATAGCAACACCAGCTCCTGTAAACCAGATGAGGACTTTGTCCAGGATAAGCTGGTAGTCGTAGTCGATGAAAGTGATAACGATAAGAAATGAAATAAAAATAAGGGCTTTCAATAATTCCGGGCCTAACCCGGTTACTTGGAAACACCATACAAATAGCACGGCGGTAATTAGTTCCACTACCACGTACCGGAACGAAAAAACTGTACCGCAATACCGGCAGCGGCCCCGTTGGACAATATAACTAATTACGGGGATTAGATCCCCGGGTTTAAGGCGCGTACCGCAGGCGAAACAATGTGAAGGCGGAGTAACGATGGATTTTCCCTGCGGCAGGCGGTAGATGCAGACATTGAGGAAACTGCCGATAATAAGACCAAGGATAAAAATAAACAAGGTAAGCAAAGGCGTTTCTCCTTAACAAAGATAGGACGCCAAGGCGGCACAAGGCCGCCTTGGATTTAAAAATTAATAGGTATTCGACCAATCGCCAGGATAACTGATACTTCCGGGTGAATAGCGCCAATTATTTTTGCTGTCAGCACCTGCTAGATCGTAACCATTTCCATTTGGTCCGTACTGTATATCGTTACCTTTCGCATCTTTCGGCCAAGACGAAATATAATTCTGAAGGGAAGTTTTCGCAGCAGAAAGATTTGCTGGATATTGATTATTATTGGCATAATACTGCACTAACGCACTGTCTAAACTACGCAGGTCGGCTTTAAGCTTAGCATCCTTAGCTGCATCAGTCGATGTAGTAAGTCGTGGTACAAGCAATGCTGCCAATACACCCAAAATCGCAATTACCACCATTAACTCAACCAGCGTAAAACCCTTTTGCCCTTTTATAGCCTTTCTCATGTTTCTGAGCATAAGTTTCACCTCCTTTCTATTCTATAAAGTGCGGTTGAAATTGGTTATGACATCAAAGAGCGGCAACATCACAGAAATCACTATACCCCCTATTACCACTCCCAGTATCCCAATCAAAATCGGCTCCAGCATACTGCTCAGCCTGCTCACCATATCATCTACATCGCTGTCATAGAAATCGGCAATCTTCTCCAGCATTTTATCCAGTTCCCCGGTTTCCTCACCAATCGCCACCATCTGCACCACCATGGGGGTAAATACATTGCTAGACCCCAGCGGTGTCGCCAAGCCCAGGCCTTCGCGAATACTTGCTTGCGCTGCCGTTAACGCCCTGGCCATGCTTAGATTGCCTGAGGTCTTTTTAACTACTTCAATGGCCGAGATAATGGGCACTCCGCCCCGGACCAAGGTTGACAAGGTCCGGCTGAACCGGGCAATGGCCACTTTGCGCCACAGCAGGCCGAACACCGGCAGTCTTAATAGCAGTTCGTCGATAACCAGCCGGTATTTCGGCTGTCGCGCCAGGATGACCAGGCCATAGCCTGCCAGCGCCAATACTATGGCCAGCCATAGCCCGTAATGGGTCAAAAAGCCGCTGATTTGCAGCAGGATCCGGGTGGGTAACGGCAGTTCCACCTTCATGTTCTCAAACATTTTCATGAACGTCGGCAGCACAAAAGTTAAAATAAAGGTCACTGACAATACTGCCATGCCGATGACGACAGCCGGATAAACCAGGGCTGATTTTACCCTCTCATTAAGTTTATGCTCTTTTTCAAAGTGTGCTGCTAGGCGGTTAAGAACGTCATCCAGCACCCCGCCCACTTCCCCGGCTTCAACCATGTTAATCATAATTTCGGGTAATATGTGCGGATGGTCCCTCATAGCACGGGATAAGGTTTCGCCTTCCTGAACCTTCTTGTAGATATCCTGAACAGTAACCTTGAGTTTCGGGTTATAGGTCTGGTCAATAAGAATGTTTAAGCAGGCAACAAGAGATAGCCCGGCATCAACCATGATAGAAAACTGCCGGCAAAACACGGCCAGGTCTTTGATAGTTACCCGCTTCAGACTGTTTACCAAAGCCCGGAGGGACGACGCCTGCTTTTGTACTTTAATCTGGGTAACAAAATAACCTTTATCGCGAATATAGGCGGCGACAGCGGCTTCACTTTCGGCAATGATATTGCCTGTCAATACCTGGCCGCTCCGGTCTCTGGCCTTGTATACAAAAGTCTTGGCCACCTATTGCTGCACCTCTAATTCTTCTATTAATTCTTCTATAGTGAATGATTGCTTAGCCGTTTGCCAGCCGGACAAACGTCTCCTGATCCATGGCCCGGGCCAAGGCCTCATCATATGTAACAATACCGCGCCGGTACAAATCCCGGAGCGACATATCCATGGCCTTCATGCCGATTTTGGCGCCGGTCTGAATGACTGAGGCAAGTTGATGGGTCTTGCCTTCGCGGATAAGATTGCGCACCGCCGGTGTTGCCAGCATGACCTCGAGGGCCGCTACCCGGCCGGTACCGTCACGGCGCGGCAGCAGTTGCTGCGCCACAATGCCCTGCAGCGTAAGCGACAGCTGAATCCGGATTTGTTGCTGTTGATACGGAGGAAAGACGTCGATAATCCGGTCAATCGTCTGAGCGGCATCGCCAGTATGGAGAGTAGCAAATACCAGATGGCCGGTTTCGGCCGCTGTTATGGCAATACCGATGGTCTCGACATCGCGCATCTCGCCCACCAGGATGACGTCCGGGTCTTCGCGGAGCGCCGCCCGGAGCGCGTTGGCGAATGATTTGGTATCAGCGTTGATTTCCCGCTGATTAATAATGCTGGTGTTATGTTTATGCAGATATTCAATAGGGTCTTCTAAGGTAATGATATGGCAGGCCCGCTCATGGTTGATAAGATTGATCATGGCGGCCAGGGTGGTTGACTTGCCGCTGCCGGTCGGACCGGTAACCAGCACCAGCCCCCGGGGTTTACGGGCCAGCGTTTTCAGCACTTCCGGGTGGCCAAGCTGTTCCAGGGTGGGAACCTGCTCAGTAACTACCCGGATGGCAACAGCGATTGAGCCGCGTTGGCGAAAGGCGTTCACCCGGAACCGGCTCAGTCCTTCGATGGCATAGGAAAAATCAAGCTCGCCCAGTTGGTGAAACTTGGCCTGCTGATCAGCGTTGGTTATCGACAGAAAGATTGCTTCGGTATCTTTGTAAGTAAGCGGTTGGTGTTTCGTAGGTGTTAAGCTTCCCCGCAAGCGGAAGACCGGGGGAACCCCGACGGTAAGATGAATATCTGACGCCTGCTCTGCCACTGCTTCCCGCAATAGTGTATTTATTTCCAGCATATGTCTAAGCCCCCCTGTTACGCTCCCGAATAAGCCACCCGCATGACTTCGGCCACTGTTGTCTGTCCGCCGAGCGCTTTGGCAATCCCGTCCTGACGCATGGTCTGCATGCCCTCACCGGCCGCGATACTGCCCAGGACATCACTGGATACCCGTTGATTAATGGCCTCACGCACCGCCGAACTGACAGACATGACCTCATGGATGGCCATCCGGCCCCGGTAACCGGTATAGCTGCAGCGGGAGCAGCCGGCTCCCCGGTATAAACGGATGTCGGCTTCAGGCCCAATGCCCAGAAACTGACGTTCCGGCGAATCGGCTTCAGGAACATATTGCTGTTTACAATCCGGGCATATCACCCGCACCAGCCGCTGGGCCACAATACCAAGTACCGACGAGGCCACCAAAAACGGCTCAATGCCCATATCAATCAACCGGGTGATAGCCCCCGGAGCATCATTGGTATGTAAAGTACTGAATACCAGATGGCCGGTCAGCGCGGCTCGAATAGCGATATCGGCGGTTTCAGTATCCCGGATTTCCCCCACCATGACAACATTCGGGTCTTGCCGGAGTATCGACCGGAGGCCGCTGGCAAAGGTCAGCCCAGCCTTTTGATTTACCTGCACCTGATTGATACCGTCCAGCCGGTACTCAACCGGGTCTTCAACAGTAATGACATTTTTATGGGGAGTGCTGATTTCGGCCAGTGTTGAATATAACGTTGTCGTTTTCCCGGAACCTGTCGGTCCGGTAACCAGGATCATGCCGTAGGATTGCGAATAAAGCTTTCTATACCGGGTTAAATTATCGGCGTCAAAGCCTAACCCTTTGATATCGAGAATCACGGCCTTCTGGTCCAGAATCCGCATGACCACCTTTTCCCCCGTTATGGTAGGCAGGGTGGATACCCTAAGATCAATATCCCGGCCAAACTCCTGCACCTTTATCCGGCCGTCCTGCGGTAATCTTTTTTCGGCAATATCCATTTCACTCATAATTTTAACACGCGATACGATGGCAGCGTGAGTGTGGCGCGGAAAAGTGACCACTTCCCGCAACACCCCGTCTACCCGGAACCGCACTCGCAGTGATTTGTCCTGCGGCTCAATATGGATGTCGCTGGCCCGTTCCTTGATGGCCTGACTGATAATGGAATTAACAATACTGATGACCGGTGCATCGTCAGCCGTCTGGACTTCAGATATATTTGCCGAGTCTTCCGGCTTTAGCTTGTTGACAGCCTTTTCCACCAGATCAATGACCCCGTAGGACTGATTGATGGCTCGCATTATTTCGCGTTCAGCAGCTATTACCGGCTCTATTTCACACCCGGTCACCATCCGGACATCATCAATTGCATAGAAGTTTGTGGGATCAACCATGGCCAGTGTCAGTTTGCGGCCGTCTTTTTTTACAGGGATTACCTGGTATCGCTCCGCCAGGTTCACCGGTACGGTTGCGGCAACTTCCCTGGGAATATTCATATTGGCGATATCAATATGCGGCACGCCAAGCTGAAACTCCAGCACTTCAATCATGCTGCTTTCAGTGATATAACCGAGATTGATCAGCACTTTGCCAAGCCGCTCACCGGTCTTTTTCTGGACGCTCAGCGCCTTTTCCAGTTGCTCCGGGGTGAGGAGTCCGGCTTCAATAAGCAGGTCTCCGAGACGTTTGCGATTTTTTAACATATTTTTTCTCCATCCCAAAAAATAAAAAAGCAACCGGCACAGCAAAACAAAAAAAATATTTTGCATATGGTCGGTTGCACTACTCGCTCGGCCTGGCCTAAGTGCCCAAATACAGTCCAGGATTCATCGCTACCATACTCGGAAACGTTATCTTTTAAAAAATATATTGAAGTATATTCGCATTCCGGCCATGAATTCCTGCTAACGTATGTAATAATTTTTCATTAGGAAACTATTAACTTATTGTTAACTACTTCCTTAAACCATTAATTAAGGCCGTCCGCATGACCTCTCTGGGCGCAGGGCAGCCTGTCCACAGGCTGAACGCCAAGGCCCCCTGCTCGGCCAGCATGCCTTCCCCGCCGACAACGGTGTGGCCCCGCCGCACCGCTTCAACCATGAACCTTGTCTCCAGCGGGTTATAAACTAAGTCGGAAATGACGGCTGACGGTTTAAGCAGTTCCCAGGCCAGCGGCGGCTGGTTGGTTATGTCAGGGTGCATGCCGAGCGGCGTGGTATTGACGACAATGTCGGCCTGCGTCAAGGCTTTGGCGAAATCCCGGCTATCCCACTCCTGGCCTGTTACCGGTGTATCGCCGGGAAAAAAGCGGGCAATGGCCTCAGCTTTGGCAGCGGCACGCGCCCCGATAACAACTGACGCAATGCCGTTCCCGACAAACCCGGCCACTACCGCCCGGGCCGCACCGCCTGCTCCTAATATAACGGCGTGTTTACCGGCAATGGCCACCCCGGCTGCTGTCAAGGAGCTGATATAGCCGCCGGCGTCAGTATTGTAACCAATCAAGCGGCCGTCTTTAATGACAACGGTATTAACGGCCCCCACCAGCCTGGCGCTGGCGTCAATTTCGTCCAGGTATTCCATGATGGCCACTTTATGCGGTATGGTAACGTTGACGCCCGCAAACCCCAGGGCTTTGAGCCCGGCAACAGCCTGAGAAAGCAGTTCCGGCGGGGTAGGCAGCGGCAGGTACACGTAATCAAGACCGCTGGCGGCAAAAGCCGCATTGTGCATGGCCGGAGACAGCGAGTGACCAAGCGGCCATCCCAGGAGGCCAACTTTTTGGGTTTTCGCAGTTATGGTCATGAAGAAAACTCCTTCCCGGTAAAAATCAAGATTGCTTCACTGATGTTGGCAATAACCAAGGGAGTATACATCGGGCCGGCGGCAAAAAACCGTCCTTCCCCGTACAGGCTGAATAAATGAATTTTCTCGTAGCTGGTAATAACGTTCCCATGCCTGTCGATAGCAACAGCACTGTTATAAACTCGACCCGCGATAGTTAACGGAACCGAACCGGCAATAATATTGGCATTGCCCTCCCGGGCAATGGCGGCCAGACTGGCGATCAGCTGCCCGTCCATGGTTTCGGCGGCCGCAGCAATATTTTTGAGCGCATAGCCGATGGTTCAGATCTCCGGCAATACAACAGTGTCGGCTTGCAGAGCAGCCTGACGGGCCAGCGCCAATCCCCGGCCGGTATTGCCGTCAATATCACCGGCTGTTACCTTCATTTGTATCATTGCAAGTTTCATGTAATTCCTCCATTTAGGGCAGCTTACCTGTAGCTTTCAGCAAACGGACAGCCAGTTTCTCCAGTTGACGGGTTATTTTGGTGCCGATAAATTCTTTTGTAGCCAGAGGTTTGACCCAAATGGTATATAACTCCAAGCGGTTGCCCCCCAAGATATCGGTGAACAGCTGGTCCCCTACTACTGCTACCGCAGTTGGGGTTAGTTCCATAGCGGCTACCGCTTGCCGGAAACCCGTCCGGGACGGTTTTAACGCCCGGGCGACAAACGGCGCACCGCACTGTTCGGCTATTTGCCGCACCCGTCTTGTGCCATTATTGGATACCAGGCACAGTTTGAAGCCCTGGCTGACCAAATTATTAAGCCAGTTCAATATATCCGGGCATATTTCCGGACTGTTCCAGGGAATAAGGGTATTGTCAAGGTCGAAAACCACACCGCGAATACCACGTTTTTGCAGTTCAGCCAAATCAATGTCATACAAAGTATCGACTTTTAGGCAAGGTATTAATAGTTTGAGCAATTTTTCCTCCCGAGTCAATAGTATCCGGTTACCAGAAATTATAGCATGGCCAAAGAAAAAACGAAAGATTGTATATCTGTTTGTTAAAAACATAAAACCACCCTTCACGAATGCATGTTGTAATAAGCCAACACAGCATTCGTGACAAGGTGGTTTTAGACTCCGTAATTTTTTCTTAAATTTAGATGATCCTTGGTCTTCCTTTTTGCCTTAACAATTTGCGTACACAGTCTCGCAAGCTCCTGATGTAGTTTTTCCCGTGAAGCTCGGTCTGAGGCTTCCCGCCGCTTAAGATAGTCACATATTTCGCGTATTCGCGCGCCAAATTCGGACTCACTCACTTTAATCGCCTCCGATAACATAATAATCGGAAAATTATAAGAAAAATGTCGAATTCTTGATTTGGTAAATAAATGTACTTTTGGTAATAAAATAAACCGTCCGCCCGGAGGCAGACGGCATCGTCTATTTTCGTAAATTCACTAAATTATGCGTGGGCGATTCTTCCGTTCAATTCCGCAAGTTTAGCATCGTTGAAGCGGTCGACAGTAGATAAATAACCGGTGATACGGCGAGTACGCGTAATCGGAGAAAGCTCAGTAGTCTTTACCACTATTTCTTCTCCATCAATGGTTAATTCAATACTGGCTATTTCTTTGCCTTTCTTCTGCCAGCGGCTTCGCTCATCAGCTACAATGTCGACGATTTCGTCTTCGGTTATCCCCTCCTGGGCCATTACCTGAATTCCCTCAACTAACATATGAATCCCTCCCTTGATAAGAAAATCATAGCATTTATCCGGAGTATTATACAGTTAGGATAAACCTAATAAAATGGAATAAATCATACTAAGCATCTAGATAATTGCTTGTCCGCAACGGATGGGGCATACCACCATTAATTTCCCTCTTTGTTTAGCATTGACAATACGACCTCTAGAGTTTTAAACAAAGACAAACATTAGCCAGGCACAAAAAAGCACTCGCATATTTGCGGACTGTTCCCGGGAATGATGGTATTGTGACAAAAGAGATTGCCGGCGTCAGGCGCAGCAATCTCTCATGTTGTCAATTACTGTCTTTTACTTTGACTGATTGTCTACCGACAATGTTTTTCCCAGTTTATTAATGGCGTGTTTTTCAATCCGGCTGACATAACTGCGCGATATCCCGAGAATTTTGGCGATATCGCGTTGAGTCTTGCGGCTGCCGTCCGGGATGCCGAAACGCATTTCGAGCACCCATTTTTCTCTGGATGTCAGCCGGTGGATTTCCCGGTTGAGCCGTTCCTGCTCACACAGGTTTTCCACAGCCTCGCCGACAATGTCAGGAGCTGTGCCCAAAACGTCAATCAACGTAATTTCATTACCCTCTTTATCAACCCCGATCGGGTCGTACAAACTGACTTCAGTACGGATACGCCGGGTACTTCTAAGATGCATGAGTATTTCATTTTCAATGCACCGGGCTGCGTACGTAGCTAACCTGATTTTTTTGGCTGGATCAAAAGTGTTAATGGCTTTGATAAGGCCGATTGTACCGATAGAAATGAGGTCATCGACGTCTTCACCGGTGTTGTCAAATTTTTTGACAATGTGGGCTACTAGGCGCAAGTTACGTTCAATCAGGACATTGCGGGCGTCTTCATCACCGTTGCGCAAACGCTGCAGATAGATTTGCTCGTCTTTTTCAGACAGCGGCAAAGGAAAGGTATTGTTAGCAATATACGATACTAGCAGGGTGATGCCTTTAACTACCGAAGCCGCCAATGCTAAAATAAATGAAAGGCCCATTCAGTCATCCACCCCCGAAGAATCTGTCGGTTAAATTCTATGGGGCGGACTTGCCGAATGTGCCTGGCAGCAAAAAAATTTATTTTTGGCGCCTTGCGCCGACAGCTCAAGTAGCATATAATCCAGACAGGAAATATTTGAACATTGAGGAAGGTGACGAGCGTGGAGCGCTATATTGGTGATATCGGAATATTCTTTGCCGGAGTGCTGGTAGTGTTGTATATGATGTGGGATAAGCTGTTTCCCGAAGAATGACTATAATACATGCCACTTCTCTATATATGACATAAGAAATATTCGCAATGCTAACAGTATGTAAAAAATCGGTAAGAAAAGCGGCTATTCGCCGCCTGCTTTTAAGCTGCAGGCAGGAATAGCCGTAATATTTACCGTGTTGATGGCGTCAGCAAGCGCTTCACTAATTACTTGGCTCAGTTTCATCACCTTGGACAACGGGGTACTCTGCAGGTCAAGGTAACCGATCTGGCTCTGGGCGTTGACTACACCGATAACCGAGATATCACCGACCGTTGGCAGCCGGTTGCCAACAGCAATACCGGCCGCCAGTCCACCCTGCCAGATTTCAATGTTGCCGATTTCATGGGTTTTGCCCAAACAGGCGTCAATGGCAATAATGAGCGGATGGTGGTAGCGCTGATTAATAATATTTAAGGTCTCGACAAAGTTACCGGCATGAACAGGATGGTCAAGGGTTCCGTAAACACTGCATTCGGTATGTTCTTCAAGGTAGGTGCCAATGAGCGGCCCCAGAGCATCGCCGGTGTAGCGGTCTGAGCCTATGCAGAGCGCCACTAGCGGTCTGAGATTAAGTCCTTCCTGGCATTTTAGCAATACCATTAAGTGATCATAAAGCCTGGCCCGGACGTTGGTGTCATACAGATGAACGGTAAGCTTGTTCAAAACGTTTTTCGCCATGTTCTCTCTCCTCTTAGCTTTCCTCATTAATCTTTATGCACCACCGTTCGGGTTTATGTTTATTATTCAGTCTTTATTCAGTTAACCTACCAGCGGCAATTCCTGATATTCAGGCATATGCGCCGCCTGGGCCAGCGCCTTGGTAACAAACTCAATATGTTCCTTTAACTCAACATTCATGGCCGCAGCACTCGTTGTTATGGTTTCACGGTTGACAGCGCGGGCAAAGGCCTTGTCTTTCATTTTTTTCATAACCGATTTTACTTCAAGGTTGTCCAGGCTCTTATCCGGCCGCACCAAAGCACAGGCAATAATAAACCCGGTCAGTTCGTCAACAGCCAGCAGCGTCTTTTGCAGCAGCGTCCGTTCCCTCTTCCAATCGCGGGCATGAGACTCGACATCGGTGACAAATTGGCTGTCATAACCGGCGGCGGTAAGAATTTCCCGGGCATGGTTAGGATGATCTTCAGGGAATTTTTCAAAATCAACGTCATGGAGCAAGCCAACTGCACCCCAGTATTCAACATCCTCGCCAAATTTGGCGGCGTAAGCCCGCATTGCTATTTCAACGGCCAAACAGTGCTTCAACAGCACTTCGCTGTTTACATGCTGGCGTAAATGCTGCCAAGCCTGTTGTCTGGTATAGTTCATAGGAAGGCCTCCTTGTTATGTATAGTAATTGTATCCTAATTATACCAAATTACCCTGTCGGATAACAAGTCAAGTGTAACTTTGTGTCCGCCCGGCACGTTGCCAAATATACCGGACCTGACGGGCAGCAGCTATTATGATATACAGTATTATGGCCGTCATAATAATTGAGCCGCCGGGAGCAATGTCCAGGTAAAAAGCGAAGGTTAGGCCGCTCCCAACTGAGAGCACGGCCAGGCCAACCGCCCAGACAAGTGTTGCTTTAAACCCCCGTCCCAGCTGCTCGGCAGCGGCCACCGGCACAATCATCAGCGCACTCACCATAAGTATGCCGACGACCATCATGCCTGCCACCACAGTAATAGCAGTAACAATGCTGAGAGCCATATTAACCGCGCCGGTACGGATACCGGCAACACAGGCCACATCCTCGTCAAAAGCCACCAGCACAAGCCTGTCAAAATAACTGACAACAAAAGCTATGACAATAAAGCCACACCCGGCAATAACCGCAACATCTTGCCAGGACACGGTCAGTATGCTGCCGAAGAGAAATCCCAGCAAGCCGGTGCTGGGGATGCGGGTGATAGTGCTAAAAATAATGGCCAGCGCTATCCCGGCATAGAAAAAAATTGCCAGCGCGGTGTCGGCCATCTGCATCCGCTGACGGCGGACAAACTCAATGCCAACTGCTCCGGCAATGGTCAAGGCAAAAGCTCCTGCCGCCGGATAAATGCCTGCCAAATAGCCGCCGGTCACCCCGGCAAAAGCAATATGGCCCAGACCGTCGCCAATAAGCGACTGCCGCCTGACGACAATGAACATACCCAACAGCGGACAGATGATAGCAATAATAATCCCAGCCAAAAAAGCCCGCTGCATAAAATCATATTGTAAAATCTCAATAACCGGCATCTTACCCACCCTTCCACGACTACTGTGAGATTGCCACGCTACGCTCGCAACGACCGGATAATAGTTACCGTTCCTCCCTGGTTGTCATTGCGAACGCCAGTGAAGCAATCTCGATTTTTGTCGCTTTCATCTTAACCTGTGTATCCGGAATAATACCATAAATGCCGCATCGTGGCGTGGCTGGAACGAAATTGTTCGCTACTGCCAAAGAAACACAAACTGCGGTTAATGCAAGCCACCTTTGCTGCCGAGCAAGTGGCATTTTCAATATCATGCGACACCATCACAATGGTAATACCTAAGGTAGTGTTAAGTTGACTCAACAACTGGTAGATCTTAACACTGGCGGCATAGTCAATGCCGCTGGTCGGCTCATCCAACAGTAACAGTTGAGGGTTGCCGGCCAAAGCACGGGCCACCATGACCCGTTGCTGCTGACCGCCTGACAGTTCACCAATGCGGCGGCCTTTTAGCATATCGGCCCCTACCAGTTCTAACATATGGCTGACAATATGCTTGGCCCCCTTGCTTTTTAGACTTAGACCGCTATTGACAAGCCCCAAGGCGACAATCTCCTCCACGGTGGCCGGAAAAGCTGCGGTATTCTGGGCATAGTGCTGCGGCACATAGCCGATAATACCCTGTCGCGCAGCATTCCGCACTCTGTGGCCGCCAATCAAAACCTGACCGCCGGCAGGCTCCACAAGTCCGGCAATAATTTTTAACAATGTGCTTTTACCTGCGCCATTCGGACCGACTACTACGACAAATTCACCGTTTTCAACAGTTAGTGATATATTATTCAGAACAAATTCGGCATTGTAACCAAAAGTTATATTATTCAGTTTCACGTCAACCATATTATTAACTCCTTAATATGCACCGCACTGGTGGCACAGCCCGGAAAGTTCCAGGTAGCGGCACACCAGTGCGGAAATAAGAATATTCCTATTAAATACTACCAACTCACTACTTAACTGTCAATCAAATCCTAGGGCTAATAAGATTCTTCTTGTTAGCCAATAAAAATATAGCGGCAACTATCGGCCGCTAATAGATTATTTCCTGTTTTTCACTTATTTATACACCTGTAGGTCACCCAGTTCGACTGCCCTGGCATATAAACCACCCCTGGAAATGAGTTCCTGATGGGTTCCTGTTTCTACCACCCTGCCGCCGGTCAAGTATACCACCCGGTCGGAAGCCATAATGGTCGACATGCGGTGGGTGATGATAAAGGTGGTCCGCCCGGCTCCTGCCTGTCTGATCGCGGCCATAACGTGCTTCTCAGTATGGGTATCAAGCGCAGCCGTCGGCTCATCTAAGAGCAGTATGGCCGGTTCAGTAATGATTGCCCTGGCTATGGCAATACGCTGACGCTGGCCACCGGACAGATTGCCTCCCAGCTCGCCTACCACCGAATGATATCCTAACGGCAATTCTACGATAAATTCATGAGCATTAGCTAGTTTGGCCGCCTGCTCCACCTGTCTCATATCCGCACCAGGACGGCCGTAGCGTATGTTTTCCAGTATCGAAGTATTAAACAGGATGGGTTCCTGTTGGATAAAACCAATATGCCGCCTCAGGGCGCTAATTTTGATGTCTTTGATATTGACACCGTCCAGATAAATTGCTCCCTGATCCGGGTCGTAAAATCTGAGGAGCAGGTTGGCAAATGAGGATTTGCCGGCGCCGCTTGGCCCGACTATGGCAATAACCTCCCCAGGCTGCGCAACAATATTGATATTGTCTAATACCGGTTTGTCCACATGATAGGCAAACGATACATTCCTGAATTCCACCCGCCCTTGCGCCTGGGGCAGCTCAAGATAGCCATCCACAATTGTTGGCGTCTGCTCATTAAGCAGATTGCTAATCCGTTCCCAAGCCACCAGGCCAAGCTTAAGGCTGGTCAAAGCCTGGCTGATTTTGCGTACCGGCATGGGAACGTTAATGATATACACCAGGAAAGCGAACATGCCGCCGATACTTAAGTCGCCGTTTATTACTTCCCGGCCGCCATACCAGAGGATAATTGTCAACCCAATAGCGGCCAAAAACTCAACTAACGATACCAAAATAGCGCTAAACCGCTGGGCTTTAAGCAAGTCACCGGCCGCCTGGTGAATTTTATCGCTGAATTTTTGATATTCATAATCTTCCCGGACATAGCTTTGGATAATCATGACCGACAACAACGACTGGTGGACAATTGCTGTCACTTTAGCCAGCGTATGTTCGACAAGCGCACCCAGCCTGGCAATTTTATTATTAAAAAAACTGATGGCCAAAATGATGAACGGTAAAGTGGCAAAAGTCACCATAGCCAGTTCCCAATCAAAATAAATCATTATGGCCATAATAGCCAACAAGTTAAGAGATTCCACAATCGCATCAGGGATACCGGTCATAACTGCCTGCTGTATGAATAACAAGTCGTTGGTAAACAACGAGATGATGTCACCAGCCGGCGCTTTCATAAAAAAGGCATAATCCAGCGACTGCAGTTTAGTGAACATATCCTGGCGGAGTTTGGCCATCATCTTGTTGCCGGCTTTTGCCATACTGTAGCCATAAATATAGGAAAATAGTCCGCGAATAAGGTATAGAACCACGATACCGGCGGTAATAAGATGCAAAAACAAAGTATTGTTGCCAGACAAGGCATCATCAATCAACAATTTGATTACTAGCGGCGCCGCCAGTCCAGCCGCTGAGGCAATAATAAAGCACACTACCGCAATCAACGCCGGCAGCCAGTATGGCACTATAAACTTGCGCCAGTAAAAAGTAAACATAAATTTATCCCCGCTATAAAAATGCTTAACATGACCACTTATATTGTGTCAATTACTTGATTTAAATACAAGCCAATAAACAAATTCTTTTGTACAAAATAAGATAAATAAAAATGGGAAGGCCGACAACGCCTTCCCCTCTGTTAGTTTACATCACCCGGCGGGCGCCGACATAGCGCGGACCCCAATAGCTACTGTTCATGCGGTCAATAGCCACACCGCGGCTGGACGTAGCGCTTATAAACTTGCCGTCACCAAGATAGATGCCACTGTGGGATGCTCCTGAGGCATAGGTGCTGAAGAACACCAAATCACCCGGCTCAAGACGGTTATAGGATACAGGCCGCCCAACTTCGAACTGTTCGTCAGCTGTTCGGGGCAGATAAACACCGCTCTGGGCGAAAACATAGCGGGTAAAGCCGGAACAATCAAAACCGCTGGGGCTTATCCCACCAAACACATAAGGTACACCGGTGTAGCGCAGCGAAGTCTGAATAACGCGCCGGATGGAAGCAGTGGAAGAATCACGGCTAACAGGCATGTCTCGCCCCATCAGGGCGCGATAGGTTTGAGCTCCGACAACACCGTCAACTTCCAGCCCACGAGCCCTTTGGAAAGCCTTGACCGCATTGACCGTCAACTCGCCGAAATCACCGTCAGCTGAACCGGCATTAAAACCGAGATCATTAAGCTGCGATTGAATGGCGGCTACATCCGGCCCCTGGTCGCCGAGCTCATAGGTTCCTGAAGCGTGGGCAAAAGGTGTGGCCCCAAAAAAGAGGCAAAAAGCAACAATAAACCCAAAAAACTTTTGCAATCCTGGTTTCTCCTCTCGATGGCCTCCGAGGTTAGCTGACGGGTTAGGGTTGCAGGCACCCTACTCGACAAGCTGACCGCTTGCCGAGTTTCACCCCGAATGATTGGTTCCCCCGTACCTGAGCTAGATTCGGCTTTCTACCATGCTCAACATATTATATTCGGTTTTAAATCGAAAATTCCTGCCCAAAGATGTGTTTTTTTTTACAATTATTAGGGCAAATATATAGGATTCTGCAAAAAACGATCATCATTGTTTTTCGCGGCATTTTGGCTGAGCTCAGCCCGCAACCAGTAGAGCGGGCGCTGCTTAACCTCTTCAAATATACGTCCGACGTACTCGCCGATAATTCCCAAACCAACTAATTGCAAGCCGCCTAAGAGTAAAATACTGGCAGATATTGTCGCCCAGCCGGGAACGGCTTCAGTGGTAAAAAGTTTGATATAAACAACGTGAAGGGTCAGAACAATACTGCTAAATCCCAGCGCCATACCAATATAAAAGGCCAACCGGAGCGGCGTCTTGGAATACGCTGTAATACCGTCAAGAGCGAAATGCAGCATTTTTTTCAAGGAAAACTTAGATTTTCCGGCAAACCGTTTGGGAGCAACAAACTCAATTTTTGCCTGGCGGTAGCCGATATCGCTAATCATGCCCCTGATAAACCGGGCACGTTCCCGAAAACGCCGGAAACTCTTCACTACCTGCTTGTCAAGCAGCCGGAAATCAGAACCGCCCTCAGTAACTTTAATGTTGGACATGGCGTTCATTAGTTTGTAAAACATACCTGATGTAAAGTTTTTAAACCAGGACACACCTTCGGTGTTAATCCGTACAGTTTGCACAACCTGGAACCCTTCTTCCCATTTGGCAATAAGCTGCGACAGCATTTCCGGAGGATGCTGCATATCGCCGTCCATGGTAATTACCGCATCGCCTTCCGCATGGTCCAATCCACATGTCAAAGCTACCTGATGACCAAAATTACGCGCCAGAATCAGGGCCCGCACCCGCCGGTCAGCATTGGCCAGCCGTTCTAAAATAAGCGGTGTAGCATCACTGGAGCCATCATCAATAAAAATGAGTTCAAACCGGTAAGCAAGCTGCTCCATCTGCTTAATAACTTCGCGATAAAAATTGTCAATATTTTCTTGTTCGTTAAATACCGGAACGACAACAGATATCAATCTATCATGTAAAGCCATATTATTCCAGACCTCCTGTCACTACTATATTATTACATCACCAGCATATTTTTGGCAATCAAATTCTACATAAACAGACAAATTTTTATCAATAATATCATTAACATCTAAGAATAAATTATTAAAGCCTGCTTTGCCTAAAAATTGGCAAAACAGGCTTTATATTATCCTGATAGATCCTGCCGCAGTCCTACGGCATCATGAAGGTAAATATGCTTGACATCTTGCTGCGGCACATCTGAATTCCATAAAATCAATACCCGGATACAAAGCGGGGGCGCGTCAGGACATTCGATCTCCTGCGTCCCAAACAGAGGCACCTGGAGCCACCCCAATCTTCTCGCGCCCGCAGCCGGAAAAGCAGCGTTGAGGTCAGGGGTTGAGCTAAATATTACAGCGCCAATATCTTCAGTAGCCATGGCGTTCTCCTCTACTATTGTCTTAAGAAGCTCAGCCACCCGTTCGAATATTTCCTCCCGGTTATTGGCAGCAACCGTTGTCGCACCACGAACACCACGTACCATACTATCCACTCCCAAAGAGATTTACCTATAGGCTCAGTATACAATATACGCGAAGAAATGCATTTTTCCTGCTAAATTTGTAATCCCTTTTGGTTACACCGTTTACCGGGTTTGTTACAACGGCAGGAGTCGCACACATGGCACCGCCACCAGCCGCATATGGGGCATACGCTATTGGCCTGGTTAAGCTCAATATATTGCCCTTGTTCATATTCTTTCCAACAAAAAGTAGCGCCAGTCACCTTTCTTAATTTTACGCCACTGGTATCAACCCAAAGTTTCTGGTCAAAGACAGTTATCAGCAACTCGTGGCGCCCGGCTTCCTGATTGTACCGGTAATCTTCAGCGGCAAATACTTCAGGTTCATCTTTAAGAGTGAGTACTACATACAAGACATTGTAATTCATTTCCCCACCTCCCGCATTTATAATAACTATGTATGCGGCAGGCAGTTTATACCCCAGGTGCGTAAAACGTCAAGTGCCGCTTCCACAGTTGTGGTAACGGCAGGCAGTACTGTGTCGCTCAGCTCAAGCCCGATATCGATGACAGCCGGCTGAACCCCCATAACGACAATTTCCTCCACAGGCTGGCCCAAAAGTTCCAGCGCGGCCAATACATCCTGAATCCCCAGTTCGTGCATTGATACTTTATGCCTAAAATAGGCTTTAACCTGGTCACCGGCAAACTGATAAAACGCACCCGGTGCATCGCCACCGTTAATAGCGTCAATAATCAGCAGCCGGCCGGCGCCGTTGATGAACCTGAGCAGTTCCATGCCCAGCGTACCGCCGTCAAGAACCTCAACACTGTCCGGAAAGGCATAGCTCCGGGTGAATTCTTCGATCACCCGGACGCCAAAACCTTCGTCTCGCATCAATATATTGCCAATACCTAAAACAATAGTTTTTTCCATAACTGAGGACTCCTTACCCTTGTGGCAATCTCCGTTTTATTTTACGCTACTTTTTTTGATGTCCATTATATCGCCCAGATCGTCAGGCTCTTCCTCCATGTATTTGACACCCGAAAACATGGCCGAAATCTCGCCGCCTTTTTCAGTAAGATCGGCTCTGATAGCCATATATACATGCACGATAACAAACAAGATGATAAACCAGGCGACAAAGTGGTGAATGATATGTACCATATACTCGTTTACCAGCCAGTTGTTGACGGGACCGAATATTTTAGCCAGGAACCGGTTGGGTTCAACCATATAGTACATGGCAAAACCGGTAACGGCTTCAATCAAAAACATAAGATATACGGCCAAATATCCTGACCGGGCCAATGAATTTCGCAAATAGGGACGATGTTTACCGCGCATAAACATATAATGCATTTGGGTGTCTATCATCCCTGTCCAGTACAGTTTGGTCCAGGGTCTTGGCAGCAGTCTGTCGCCAGGGTTGATGATAAAGCCGTAAATACGCGGAATAAAGGATACAACCAGCACATATCCGGCGATGAAATGAATATATCTGACCATTTCCATCGACAAGACATTATTAACGGCAAAAGTCGGCTCCATTCCCTGTGATCCCAGGAAAAAAGGATTGCCGATATAAAGGCCGGTAACAAACAGAATAAAAACACATACCACCATGACCCAGTGAAAAATCCGTGTCCATGGGCTAAACAGGTAATAAGCTTTCATTGCTCCTTGACGCATGCAATCATTCCTCCTTATTAAAGTCCATCGGATGAGATTGCTTCACGTTCGTTCGCTATGACTGCTTAAAATTATGTCATTGCGAGCGCAACTAGGTGGAGCGTGGCAATCTCTTTTGATTGCGGTTACAGATAAGGGTCAGTGCGGACAACGGAAAGTTCCTTGCCCTCGCGGTCATACAGATGGGTAGCGCAGGCCAGGCAGGGATCAAAGGAATGGACAACCCGGAGTATTTCCAGCGGTTTTTCGGCAAGTTTTACTTTGGTATCGATCATACTGGCTTCATAAGCGCCATAACCGGCTTTGCTGTCACGCGGACAGGCATTCCAGGTAGAAGGCACCACGGCTTGGTAGTTATCAATTTTGCCATTTTTGATGGTTACCCAGTGACTAAGTCCGCCGCGCGGCGCCTCATGCAGGCCGACGCCTTTAGCTTCTTGGGGCCAGGTTGCCGGGTCCCAGGTACGGGTATTGGCTACGTTGGTGTCACCTGCTTTAATATTATTTACCAGCTTGTCAAAGAAATATTTACTGATATAGGCGCTTAATTGAGCATCCAAACCACGCGCAGCCGTCCGGCCAACAGTGGTGGGCATCCATTTTTCCGGCGGCAGATTAAGCAGTTTGGACACCGTTTCAATTTGGTCAACGATAAATTTCTCGGCCCAGGTCGGCTCCCCGATAATCCCTTGTTTAACCTTGGTGTACACAACAATGTATTTGGCCAGCGGACCGACTTCAGCCATCTTGCCATTCCATTTGGGGGTTTTAATCCAGGAGTATTTCCCGGCTTCGTCAAGGTATTTCCAATGAGTTTTGTCGCCTTCTTTAGGCCCGGTGTACTGCGGACTGGTAACACCGCTCCAGGGGTGCAGGTCTTTGCCGGTTTCCGGATAGCTGTACCAGGAGTGCTCAACCCCTTCGGCCAGAACATTTGGATCGCTTAAATCTTTGCCTTCCAGCGGATAGAATGTGGCCTTGGCCACGCCCTGGCCAAAGTTTTCTACCACGCCATTGGCGCGGACCAGCAGGTTTTTAAAATAATCGCCGTTCGCTATGCCGCTGTAATGATCTTCAGGATAGTCGCCAAAAGCTAATACCCGCTGTCCGGCCAGGCCGCCGCCGTCTACATAGCCGGCTTTGACAAACAAATCCCCAATAACCAGCACGTCAGGCACATAGAAACCATTTGCCAGGTCGATTGATAAATTGATCGAGTTATCAACAACCGCCAGGCGCTCGGTGTTGACAGGAGCGTTCATGTCGTTCATGGAAATGGAACAGGGCATGCCGCCGACAATATAGTGAGGATGGGGGTTTTTACCGCCGAAAATAATGTGCGGAATAACAATCTCCCGCTGCCGGTCAAGCATGTTCAGGTAGTGGGCTACGGCCATAAGGTGGGCTTCGGGCGGCAACACGTTGTAATCAGGATGGTCCCAGTAATGGGCAGCGAAAATACCCAGTTGACCGCTGTCAACAACCTTTTTTATCCGGTTTTGAATGTCTTTAAAGTATGCCGTGGTGGCCTTGGGAAAATCTTTAGCATAAGCACTGGTGTCAAAGCTTACCGGACCACTAAGGTTCAGCGTGTATTTATCAAGTACGGTGTTCTGCAGTGCCGCCGCAGCGGCCGGGTCAGCTTTGAGCGCCGCTACCGGGCTTACCCAGTCTAAGGCGTGCAAGTGGTAAAAATGCACGGTATGGTCATGTACCATTTGGGAAGCGGCAATGATATTGCGGATATAGTTGGCGTTTTTGGGAATGTCAATACCGAGGGCGTCTTCAACGGCCCGTAAGCTGGCCAAAGCATGCACTGTAGTACATACGCCGCAGATTCTTTGGGCGAACAGCCAGGCATCACGCGGATCACGTCCTTTTAAGACCAGTTCTATCCCCCGCCAAGCCGTACCGCTTGACAGTGCGTCTTCGACTTTGCCGGTAGTTTCGTCAACTTTTATCTCAACCCGCAGGTGGCCTTCAATCCGGTTAATCGGGTCAACAACTATGCGTTTCATCTAAACCTTTCCTCCTCGTCCGCTATTCGTTATCCCGGTCGCCTTCAGGCTGTTGGCCGGCTCCGTGCGCTTTTTCTTCTTTGGACTGATGTACCTTATGCTGAATATATGACGCCACACCATGCGCCACTACCCCGGCAGCAGTTACTCCGGCCAGGATACCGCCAATTTTGTCAGCATTGGCAATGGTGTTAGGCACCGGAATATTCGGCAAGCGCTCGTAGAACGGATCATTGTCCCAGAAGTTGTTGGCAGCGCAGGCCACGCACGGCGCTCCGGACTGGATAGGATAGCTCATGCCGTTCCACCAGCGCATATTGCCACAGGAGTTGTAGGCTTCCGGTCCCCGGCAGCCCACCTTGTACAAACACCAGCCGGCTTTGCTGGCAATATCGTCGAAATTTTCCACAAACATGCCGGAATCAAAAAATGGACGCCGGTAACAGGTATCATGAATCCGGTTCCCGAAGAATTGCTTAGGCCGGCCTTGGCTGTCAACAGGCGGCAGTTGGCCGAACAAAGCAAAATGCATGATAGTGCCTGTCAGCACCTCGGGAATAGGCGGACAGCCGGGTACTTTGACAATCGGTTTGCCGCGTACCACTTCACTTACCGCCACCGAGTTGGTGGGGTTGGGCCTGGCGGCCTGAATACCGCCCCAGGCGGCACATGAGCCATTTTCGATAATGGCTAGCGCGCCACTTGCGGCATGTTTTAGAGTTTCCAGGATTGGCTTGCCGCCAACCATGCAATAGATGCCGTTCTCCGCCGTAGGCACAGCACCTTCAAATACCAAAAGATATTGCCCGGCGTATTTACTAATAGTTTCTTCAAGGTGGTGCTCAAGCGGCTCACCGGCCGCTGACGCCAACACGTCCATATATTCAAGGGCAATCATATTAAGTACCAGGTCGGAAGCCAACGGCGACTGCGATCTGATAAAGCTTTCGTCGCAGCCTGTGCACTCATGACCATGCAGCCAGATGACCGGCGGCAGCGGCTTTTGCTCTGCCGCCTCAACAACTTGCGGTATCAATTCAGTCGACAATCCCATCAGACTTGTCAGGGCCACGCATGTTTTGAGAAAATCACGTCTGCTGATATTTTTCTTCTGGAATAATTCCCAAAGGGTATCCCGCTTATCCATAGTTGCCCCCCTTAAAGATGTAATATTACCAAAATTATCATATAATGGATATTCTGCGTTTTTTGTGAGTTTCCTGTCATGAATCGCAAATAAAGAAAAATAATTCTCCGTTAGGTGCTAAAGTTAAAACCGCCGTATATTTTGAAACGGCGGTCATTTCTGTTATAAAGAGTTGGTGCCGGCAGCTTTGTTGGCAGCATCAATGGCCTGATTGGACAAATCAATGGCCTGCCCCAAAGTATTAAGTTCCTGCACAGGGTTGTGAAAACCCATGCTGTTAGCGGCTGCCACATAGTCCCAGTACCATTGGGCACGGCGTAAGAGCTCGCGGGCGTTAGCCAGCTCAGTCTGATTGGCAGCAGCCGTTCCCGCGGCTTTTTGGATAGCGCCGTGTGCTCTGGCGATTTTCTGCCCGGCGGTGTGCTGGAGCTGCCAAACATTGTCTTGGAAAGCTTTAACCTGGCTGAATAACAGTTCTTGACCCTGATTATGGCAAGGCGAACAGGATTCGTTCAGTGTTTTGAGCGGACTTGTTATCCAGTGGGAAGTGTATTTTTGCCCGCTTTTACGCATGTAAGGCATATGGCAATCGGCGCAGGAAACGCCGAACTGGCCGTGTACCCCGTTTTGCCATTCTTCATAATCAGGGTGCTGCGCCTTTAACACAGGCACCCCTGAGTCCGGATGAATAAAGTCCTGCGCAAATCCGTTAGGCTTAGTTGAATAATATTCATACATCTGCTGTGGGGTCAAGCCTTTGTCCCAAGGAAAAATTACCTTATAAGTGCCTGGCTCAAAATAATATTCTGAGTGGCATTGGGCGCAGACATAGCTGCGCATTTCTTCACGGCTGGCTTTGCTGACATTAATGCCGCGCCTTTGCATAGCCTCAATAAAGGCCGGGTTGAGGACACGCAGACCCATAGTTTCAGGGTCGTGACAATTGGCGCAGTTGATGGGATGCTTGGCCTTGTCCATCAGTTCGGTCAACGGCTGGCTGGCATAGCCCCAGCCCATTTCTTTGTAGGCTTGTTCTATATAGGGTGTTTTACAAGTAATACAGGCGCCTTTGGCTGCCGGCCCTATGCGTTTGGACTCGCGCAGGTCATCCATAGAATACGGATGGCCACGGTCTTCAGTATAATCCTTACTAAAGGGATTACCCTTAAAATTGGTGTACAACTCCGGCTGCATCTCAGCTTTTTGCACCTTGACGCTGCCGCCGTAGCCGGTAGGTGACGGCGCTGTTTCCAAATTTTTTTTATAACTGACATATTCCAGCGGGTAGTTTCTGCCCCAGGCCTCGGTATCATATTCTCCAGCCGGCATTTTAACAAGTTTAACAGTTGACTGGGGTTTAAAAATCCACACCCGGCTGATAACCGCGCCGGTGAATATCACAACTAGCGCCAAAAACGCTATCAGGATTTTCTGGGTCCTATTCAACGCGAACTTCCTCCTTGACTACAATTTGGTTATGAATCATGCCGCGGTGGCATTTTGTACATTGCTGGCCACCGGCTGCCAAAGGGGTATTGCCTACTGTGTAGGCATGACAGCGCAAACAGTTGCTGTCAACAATGGCTCTTGCGTTAGCGGTAAGCTTAATCGTGTCAGGGTAGTCGCGCAAGAATTCGTGATAGGTATCATGCATGCCGGTTTGACTTTTTACATACATTTTGTGGACAATATTATCATGAGGCAAATGACAGTCGCCGCAGGTAAATTGGCGATGGTTCGATACCTGCCAGGTAGCGGCAACACGCTGCATCGAATGGCAACTGCTGCAAAACGCGGCATTGTCGGCATAGGCCATACCGCCGCCGGCTACGGCAAGTCCGGCAAATGCGGCAACCATGCCCAGCAGTATAAGTGTAAGGCTTTTCTTGTCCAGATAGTTTTTTAATTCCACTAATTGTCACCCCCCAGAGGCCAGAGACAAACATTTTGCGCTAAATTCTGCTCTATTTAGATTTCCATTCCTGGGAGCATTTATGCACTGCGATACTGGCTATTAACTTGTCTGCCGGAAAAAAAAGAGATTGCCCCGCCGGCGCTCGCAATGACCCTTAGCTGATGATTTGTCATTGCGAACGTAAGTGAAGCAATCTCGCTTTTTTTCTTATTAACTATTTAACTTCCCCGGCATCCCCGGTTGCACCAGGGTTCTTCGGCCAGATAATCGCCGCCGGAGTAATAATACGCCCTGGCGCGACAGCCGCCGCACACGGTATCAAAGCCGCATGAACCGCAACCGCCTTTTAACGGCTCATGCCGGAGTTCTTGGAACACCCGGCTGTTGTGCCAGATGGTGTCAAAGGCTGTTTCCCGCACGTTACCTACCTTGAGCGGCAGGTACGGGCAAGGCTGGACATCGCCGTTAGGCAGAATGACACAATATGAAGTACCGGCTAAACAGCCCCGGCTGTAGCGCATGGGTACGCCGCGTTCTTTGGCAATACGCATAAATTGCGGGGCGCACGTTGGTTTCAGTTCAATCGAAGTTGTGGCCTGCTTGTCAAGAATGCGGGTCAACAGCGCTTCGTATTGAGCCGTTTTGAGTGTTGTTTCTTCAATATCCTTGCCCCGTCCGGCAGGCACCAGGAAAAAGATGTGGTGAGCGACAGCGCCGACTTCCACCGCCAGGTCGGTAATGTCGGTAATCTCGGTTTCATTCCAACTGGTAACTGTAGTGTGAATTTGAAACGGCAGGCCTGCTTCCTTGCAACATGTAATACCGTTCATTGTTTGTTGCCATGCGCCGCTACAGCCGCGAAACTTATCATGCCGTTCTTTATCACGGCTGTCAATACTGATGCCGGCGCACATCAGACCGGCGGCTTTTAATTTCGCGGGAACATCGCCGGTAAGCATAATCCCGTTAGTGCCGATAACCGGACGCAGGCCCATTGAAGCGGCATAGGCTATAAGTTCGTAAATATCCGGACGGAGCAACGGCTCGCCGCCACTTAAGATAACAATTTTAAACCCGGCTTTTGCCATCTCACCCAGCAGTTTTTTGCCCTCGGCGGTAGTAAGCTCATCGGTCTGCTTGGCGCCTGCATCACGGTAGCAGTGTATACAGTTAATATTGCACTGTTGGGTGGTGTTCCATGAGATAATCATGCAGTTACTCCTTATAATCAGTAAGATAGCAGGCCGGGTCTTCACCCCACATGTCGCCGGACACGGCTTCGGCCCTTATGCGGCAGCCGCTGCATAAGCTCTTGTACCGACATTGGCCGCAGCGGCCGGTAACATAGCTTTGTTTGTCCCGGAGCTTGCACAAAAAATCATCTTGCGTATTTTGCCAAATCTGACTAAAAGGTTGCTCACGCACATTGCCCAGCGACTTGTGACCCCAGAACTGACAAGCATGAACATTACCCTGCGGGTCAACGTTCGCCATCTTCTGCCCGGCCGAACAGCCGCCATGCATCGACAATAGCTCTTTAATCTCAGGCACACGCTCCGGCTGGGTACGTTCAAAATACTGAAGGATATAGATGCCGTCAGCATGATTATCAGTTGTAAGAATCTCGACCTCAATGCCGCGACGGGAAAAATCAAGCGTCCGTTCAATCAAGAGTTCAATGGTCTGCCGTTTTTGCTCGGGAGTAGTGTCAAGTTCGGCCATTTCCCGCCCGCGTCCGGCATATACGAGATGATACATACAAAAACGGGGTATTTTTTCCCGTTCCACAATATCCAGGATCTCAGGCAAGGTATGATAATTTAGCTTGTTTACCGTAAAACGAATCCCGGTCTTGTTACCGGCAGCGATTGAATTGCGGATACCGGCCAAGGTCTCCCGGAAAGCTCCTTTTTTACCCCGGAAAGAGTCATGTACTTCTTCATTGCCATCAATACTGACGCCTACATACTGAAATCCTGTTTCTTTGATGCGCTTGGCCATGTCAGGAGTAATCAGCGTTCCATTAGTCGAAATAACCGGGCGAATCCCTTGCTTAATAGCATAAGCGCCAAGTTCAAATAAATCAGACCGGACCAGCGGCTCACCGCCTGAAAATAAAAGTACCGGCACTTTCATGCCTGCCAGATCGTCAATAAACGCTTTGGCTTCGGCAGTTGTAAACTCTCCGGCATATTCCCGGTCCTCAGCACAAATATAACAGTGCTGACACTTAAGATTGCAGCGGTTGGTCGAGTTCCATACAACAATGGGAGTTGCGTCTGAAGAAAACTGAAGCATCTGTGGCGGCAGATGGCGGGAACTGCGGCCATATTTTACTATGTCCGACACTGTCGCCGTACCGCAAAGCAGTTTGGTGCAACCTATCATGTTTATTTATATCTCCTTCAAATTCAAATCTAATGATAATTTCGACAGACCCTATTTTGTTCCCTGCCGGCATAGCAAGATATCATAGTCCAATTATGGCAAATTTTATAGTTAAATACAAGTTGGGAAATGCGTAAGATCGTGTCAAGACACTGTAGGAATTTTTTTGAAAAAGACATCGTCCTTTGACGAGTTAACATAATTTTTATGCAAGAGCCAGAGAGAGTCCCTGCAGCGCCTCATACAAAAAGCTTTTTGGCCCTTTTAATACCGGAATATTGTCCAATACCTCACGAGCTGCTTTTAGGCTATTCCTCTGTTTTTCTATGGTCTCTTCGGCAATCGTCAAGACCGGCAATGCTTGCGAACGTATGCGTTGTTGGTTTAGGTATTCCTCGGCTACTTCTTGCCCATTTGCCTGGCATACGCGTATATTGGCCATATGCTTGGCACCCTCACGGCTCCAGCCCATGGGCCGGCTGCTTAGTCGCGCCGACAATACATGGCTGACATGTCCTTCCGCACTGCACTTTACTTCTTTCTTTCGGTATAGTTCGGTAATTCCATCCCAATTGTTTTGGATATATCTCCACGCCTCTAATATGGCCTGTTTCCGACTCTCTGTGGCCGCAGCAGCTAACAGTTCCTTTATGATTTCTTGTGCCTTTTCACGGTTCCCAAACCTGAGCGCTCCCCTCAAGGCCTTGCCTTGCTCGTGATTGCCACCTACTGCCCGGCGAATATATTTCATCAAATGAAACCGGTCCAAAATAAATTTCGCTTTCGGAAATACTTGGACTGCACTTTTGATCCACGCTGCTCCGTCTCCCAGGATGTTCACTGTTTCTATTTGATCGATGTCATAACGCGCATCTACGGTTTCCCACACCCGTTCCCAGAACGTATCGGCATCTTCATCTACGCTGCTTAGGTAGATTGGGTTAATCAAACTACGACGCTTTTCTTCTTGCTGCCAACCTTCATGAATATATACTAACCGCACTTCCATAGCACGCCCGTGTTGACTGGCTACGTGGTCTTCATCGGCTTCAATATACAGGGTTTTCACGCGTTTGCGCTCGTCTGGTTTTGGGTTTATGGGTTGTTCAAATTCACGCACCGCGCGCAAAACCGTTTGACCGCTTACGGTTACGCCTCCGCATTCTTGCGCTACCTTCTGCGCGCTTTTTCGGTAAGCCAGTTCTCCCGCGCCTGCCACAAGCTTTGCTTTCACGTTATTATCTACCCGCATATGGTTTGTATAGCCCACTTGCTTGTCAACCAGGTAGGCATATTCCCCCGTTTCTTTATGGCGGTAGTATGTCCTTTTGTAGCTTACGGCGCCAAAGCAGGTGACGATTTCCTTACTGTCTCCAGTCCGGCAAACCTGCCACCCAGATCGTTTCCTTTTATCGTTTTTTATCTGTTGATCCAGTTCCTCTAAAACCTGCTTGGTGATTTCACGGCCTACTTCATGAAGTTTATCAGCTAATTTCCGCTGAAATTCCTCAAAACCCATTTTTCCTGATAAACTATTTAAAACCATTTCGACGATAGAAAGGAATATTGGCATGAGAACACGAATAATTTCCATAGAAGACAACACCTCTGAGTAATCAATTTTTGGTTACTCGTCCTTGGGCGGACGGTGTTGTCTTCTTCTCTTTTGTCATCAAAAATTCCTACAATAATTTTACACTAACAATGCGTAAAACAAAAGCTCCCTAACAGGGAGCTTTTGCACTTACTTTGGACTTTTTAAAATGCTTTTTCTAAAGCATTCCCTATATCTTTTTGCGGACGGAAACCGGTAATCCGGCTGACTTCGCTACCGCCTTTAAATACAATCAATGTAGGAATGCTCATTACACCATATTGGCCGGCTAAGTCCTGCTGTTCATCGACATTGACCTTGGCCACGACTGCCCGGCCTTCAAAGTTATTGGCCACCGCCTCGACTTCGGGTCCGACCATCTTGCACGGCCCGCACCATGGCGCCCAAAAGTCAACAAGCACAGGCTTGTCCGATTTGAGCACAGTATCATTAAATTCCGCCACACTGTTAATATTCAACACACTCATTTTTTTCCCGCCTCCTTATTGCTCTCTGAAAACGCTGCCTGTGAGCACTGGTAAAACAGCAGCATAATTCAATAAAGTTATTATTACTATTTTACGACAATGTTAACCAGCTTTTGCGGTACAGATATTACCTTGACTACTTGTTTGCCGGCAATAAGCGCCTGTACTTTTTCCTGACCAAGCGCTAATTTCTCCAGTTCTTTGGCAGTCAGGCCAACCGGAACAACAACTTTATCCCGTACTTTGCCATTAATTTGGAGGACAATTTCAACTTCCTCCACCTCAATCGCCGCGGCGTCAAATACCGGCCAGAATTGTTTATGAACACTGCCTTCGTTAATAGTTTCACTCCACAACTCTTCGGTAATATGCGGCGCAAATGGCGCAAGCATTTTCAAGAGGCCGGACACCACTTCCCGCGCTAAGGCGGCATTAGGAGTTACCCCTTGTTCTCTAAGAGCGTACATGGCATTAACCAATTCCATAATAGCGCTAATCGCCGTGTTGAAGTTAAAGCGCTGGCCAACATCTTCAGTAACCCGCTTGATGGTTATATGCAAAATGCGCCGAAGTTCTTTTTCTTCTTTGGTTAGTTGTTTCGGGTCATAGGGTGAAGCCTCAGTCTTAACAAGCGGCGCATAATGACCGACAATACGCCACAGGCGGCCTAAGAACCGGTAGGCGCCCTCAACTCCCTGGTCGCTCCATTCAAGGTCGCGTTCAGGCGGTGCAGCAAACAATATAAACAGTCTGGCAGTGTCAGCGCCGTATTTGCCGATAATCTCTTCCGGCGAAACAACATTGCCCTTGGATTTGGACATCTTAGCCCCGTCTTTGATAACCATGCCCTGGGTCAAAAGGTTTTTAAACGGCTCGTTGACGTTTACCAGTCCGGCATCTTTGAGTACTTTGGTAAAGAAGCGCGAGTACAAAAGATGCAGGATGGCATGCTCAATACCGCCGATATATTGGTCGACAGGCATCCAATAATTGGCTTTGTCAGGGTCAAACGGTTCATCTTTGCTATGCGGGCTGGTATAGCGGAAATAATACCAGGACGAACAAATAAACGTGTCCATGGTATCAGTTTCGCGCCGCGCCTTGCCGCCGCACTTCGGACAAGTACAGTTGACAAATTCCTCGGCTTTTGCCAGCGGCGACACCGAGCCGCTGGCAAAACTGACGTTTTCAGGCAGCATTACCGGCAACTGGTTTTTAGGCACCGGTACAGTGCCGCAGTCCGGACAGTAAATGATCGGGATGGGTGCTCCCCAATAACGTTGACGGGAAATGAGCCAGTCGCGTAACCGGTAGTTGATACGCCGCTTGCCAATTCCCTGATCTTCAAACCATTGAGCAATCTTAACTTTGCCTGTTTCATTGTCCAGGCCGCTGAATTCGCCTGAGTTAACCATAATGCCTTGGCCATCATAAGCGCCGGTCATTTCGCTGAGATTAAGTTCTTTGTCTGCAGGCTGAACAACAATTTTCTTGGCTAATCCGTACTTATCAGCAAACTCCCAGTCACGCTGGTCATGGGCCGGCACGCCCATGACTGCACCTGTACCGTAATCTACCAGTACATAGTTGGCTACCCAAATGGGCACTTGTTCACCGGTAAACGGATGGATAGCATACGCGCCGGTAAAAATACCTTCTTTTTCAGTTTCAGTCGAGGTGCGGGCTATTTCACTCTGGTTACGTACCCTCTCGACAAATGCTCTAACAGCCGCTTCTTCCGGTTTGCCGGCAATAAGCTTGTCCACCAGCGCATGTTCAGGCGCTAAGACTATATAGCTAACGCCAAATACCGTATCATGACGGGTGGTGTATACGGCAATCTTAGCTTCAGCCTCTGGCACAGCAAAGGTGAATTCGGCGCCTTCACTGCGGCCGATCCAGTTTTCCTGCATGGTTTTAACACGTTCCGGCCAACCTTTAAGTTCAGCCAGGTCGGCCAAGAGCCGGTCAGCATAATCAGTTATTTTAAGGAACCATTGTTCCAAGTCTTTTTTGACAACAACCGAGTCGCAGCGCCAGCAGCGGCCGTCTACGACCTGCTCATTGGCCAGTACGGTATTACAGTCATTACACCAGTTTACTGCCGCTTTCTTTTTGTAGGCTAAGCCGCGTTCATAGAATAACAGAAACAACCATTGCGTCCAGTGATAATAGTCAGGATGGCAGGTGGCCACTTCACGGTCCCAATCGTACGATAACCCCAGTTCCTGCTGCTGGCGGCGCATATTGGCAATATTGTCCCATGTCCATGCGGCCGGATGAATATTATTTTTGATAGCCGCATTTTCTGCTGGCATGCCAAAGGCATCCCAGCCCATGGGATGTAATACATTATACCCCTGCATAACCTTAAATCTGGCGACAACATCACCAATTGAGTAATTGCGAACATGACCCATATGCAGGTTGCCGGATGGATAGGGAAACATCTCCAGGACATAGTATTCAGGGCGTTGGCGGTTTATTGTGGTGTTATAAGCATCATTTTCGGCCCAGAGCTTTTGCCATTTTCCCTCTATCTCCCGCGGCGTATATTTTTCATTCATCGAGTAATCAATCCCCCTCGGACAAGTTAAGATAACCCTGACTTGGGCCAAGTCCCTCAGGACCGGCAGAAGTCTTAGTCGTTCTTACTTATTATCAGAAATAGGTCATACGTTCTGATAATGTAAAAAGTCCCGTGGCTAACGCCAGGGACGAGATTTCTCGCGGTACCACCCTGTTTGATGACAGATGTCATCCACTTTTTACCGGTAACGCTGGCTTGCGTCAGCCTTTAGTACAGTTCACAGCTGCTCCTCGACAGTGAGTTCGGCTATACCTCGGGTTGGCTCGCAACAACCGCCAACTTTCTGAACCGCCTCATACAGCTTACTATTCTGCTTCATCAGATTTGTATGTTCCATTATATAGTAATAAATTATAAAAGTCAACTTATGGCGTGGTTGGTAAAAATTGTTCTATATCAGGCTGAAATTCATACAATAGTTCATAAGGAGGTGCGTCATGTATAAGCTTATTATCGGCAATGTCAGAGTCACCGTTCACGATGACAGTATTAAGCGGGAGCAGGCCGCCGCTTATGCCAAACAGGCTATTGCCGCCGCCGGCCAGCAAAACAAGTTGCTTTCCCATGTTGAACTTAGCACCGGCGCGGATGGCATTGAGGTTGCAACCACCGAAAAAGCCGGCTGCAGAATGGCCAGAAAGAGCATCAAACAGAGCATGCTGGATGGTGTTCTGGAGGCAGCCAAGGAAAAACTCTATCCTTCCGGAACTTTTTCGCAAAAAGACCTGTGGTTTGATAGTGAGACTGGCCAAGAGTGGAGAGGGCAGGAAGTTGACACTGCCAGGGCTGATGTATTGGCCAAGCTGGAGGAATGGATAAAATCAGCTAACTCCAATAACTAAAAATGAAGTTGGGCTAACCAAACCACCCTAAACCGGCTATTGAGGCCATGGGTGGTTTTCTCTTTAACAGTAGGGCAAATACCCTTTTTCACCGCAGCGCCCGGGCGCTAATACATACCGGTATTTATCGGCATAGTACTTCCGGTGTCCGGCAATATGCGATAAGAGGTCCAGAAAAATATCAATCTCCCGGCAGTTGTTATAAATGCCAAAACTAATCCGTACCATACCGGGTATATTTTGATCGTCATGGGTCAGATAATACTGAATTTCTTCATCACTTAGCCGCAATAATTTTTCTACATACGGGTGGGCGCAGAATAGCCCGTTACGTACGGCAATACCAGCTTCACGGGACACAATTTCGGCAACTTGGCTGTGGTGAAGCCCCTCCAGGCTAAATGATATCAGACTAACCCTCTCTTCATTTCCGTCCCGGCAACTATACAGCGTAACGCCGGGAATTACCGACAAACCCTTGATGGCATAATCAATGAGTTGGCGTTCATAGCTATGAATATGGCTCATATTTAATTCCGACATTGTATTTATTGCTGTTATCAGTGCCAATACGCCCATCATATTAGGCGTGCCGGCCTCATACTTGACAGGTGGGTCAGCCCATTCTATAAACTGACGGGAAACAAGTCCTACTGCCCCGCCGCCCTGATATACGGGAGTGATGTTGGCAAAAAAATTCTTAGGACCAATCAAAACTCCGGCGCCAAACGGCGCATACATCTTGTGAGCAGAAAAGGCCAAGTAGTCTATATGTTCAGGTGAATCATACGGTTTCATATCAACAGGAGCATGCGGAACCCATTGAGCGCCGTCAACAAATATCTTGGCACCGTAGTTATGCGCCGTTATGGCAATTTTATAAACAGGATTAATGTAACCGGTAACATTGGAAGCTCCTGTAACAGTAACCAGCTTTACTTTACCCGCATAAGCCTGCAACTTTGCTTCCAGGTCTTTTAGCGATAACCGGCCATATTTATTTATTGTCACATAGTCTACCGTAAATTTGTCCCGCCATGGTAAATCATTAGACAAATGTTCCATATCGGTTGACAATATCACTTGGTCTTTATTTTCTGCCGCTAGGGCGTAGGCCAGCATATTGATAGATTCAGTAGTGTTCTTGGTAAAAATGACAGCATCACGTTTATCCGCCTTAACAAAATCCCTGACTATGTCCCGGCCACGTTCATAAAGTTCTGAAGACATTATCGACTTGTAACCCTTCCCCCGGTGAATTGAGGCATACCATGGCGCAAACTTGGCAATCTCTTTCAATACTGAGCAGAAGGGCGGAGTAGTAGCGGCATTGTCAAAATTAATAGCCGTAACGCATTTTCCATTGGCCAAAGGTACCTCTGTATCGGTTCCGGCTACGAGACTGCGTAAAATTATCCCCATATTCCTATCAATCCCCTCTTAAATCATAGTTAGAGTTGCTGGCCGATATCAAAATTCGGCTATTTATATAATTTATGCATCTAACTATGGTTAGGGAATGAATCACCGGAAGGGTCAGTTATTTATTATTACCGTTCACCGATAAAACGGTGAGTTGGTCTGATTTTTCGTATATTCATTGCTATTCACGGCAATATTGTATAAAATATAATTCCAGGCATTGCCACAATTATCAATACGAGGATACGATTATGAAAATATTTGCCATTGCCGATACCCATTTGTCAGGCAACCCGCCAGCCAAACCTATGAGTATTTTTGGCGCACACTGGGAAGGACACTGGGAGAAAATTAAAACAAGCTGGCAGGAGCAGGTTTCCAGCCAGGATATTGTGCTGCTTGCCGGTGATATCTCCTGGGCTATGAAACTGCCCGACGCGCTGGTTGATTTAGACGCGATCGCCAGCCTGCCGGGACGAAAAATCATGGTACGAGGCAATCATGACTACTGGTGGCAAACCCTGAGCAAAATGAACAAAGCCGTAGATGGCAAAATTGAATTTCTGAACAACAATTTTGCTCCTGCCGGCGAATGGGCCATATGTGGCAGCCGGGGATGGACATGCCCGGAAGACCCTCTATTCACTGCCAGCGATCAGCCTATTTTTGACCGGGAACTATTACGGGTAGAGGCGTCCTTACACGCCGCCCGAACGGCAGGCTTTACGCGCCTTATTCTTATGCTGCATTTTCCCCCGTTTTATGACGCTGACTCGACAGCAGGATTTGCCGGCTTGATCGCTAAATACAATGTAAAAATCTGCATTTACGGCCACCTGCACGGTGAAGCCATAAAATCCGCGGCCACCGGTACCATGGGTGACACTACTTATCATCTGGTGTCATGTGATGCATTAAGCTTTGCAATAAAACAAATTATCTAGCCCCGACTCTTACGGGACAAGAAAGAGGTGTGACAATGGCTAACAGTTCCACCCAAGCCGAAGTTTTAAACCGCCTGCGTAATGTCAAAGGCCATATCGCCGGTATTGAGCGCATGGTTGAAGAAGGTCAGCCGTGCAGCAACGTCCTGATTCAGCTTTCGGCCATCAGGGCCTCTATTGAAAAAATCGGCATCTATATTCTGGAACATAATGCTGCAGAATGTTTAAGTGATGCAACGCAGAATCCTGAAGATAAACAAAAAGTTGAACAAATAGTTAAGCAGATTATTTCGTTTTTGAAATGAAAGGCTGCTAGATGAATGGTTCCCCAATAAGCCCCAGGCCTTTTTGCAGTAAGTCAAAGTAAATAACAATGCCCGCAGTAATAAGAATCAGACCGGCCGTTTTTTGGATAACCGGCAGCCAGCCGTACATTCCCTGTATTTTACTCATATAGCGATTGATCAGTAGGGCTATGGCCAAAAACGGCAAACAAAAGCCCATAGCATAGATAAACAGCAGAAAAGCGCCTTGGCTGACAGTAGCCGTTGTCCCGGCATACATCAACACGGTCGCAAGAATAGGCCCGGTGCAAGGTGTCCAGCCGGCGGTAAACGCCAGCCCCAGCACAAATGCACCAACCGGACCGTTAAAAGCACTGTTCAGCAGCGGCCGGTACTCGCGCCCCAGCCGGGGAATTTGCAGTACGCCGAGAACCTGCAGACCCATCAACACCATAAACACCGCACCGGCCTTGCGAATCATGTCCTGATAGTCAAAAAACAATTGTCCGAGATAGGAGGCTGTAGCACCCATAGCGACAAATACCAGGGTAAATCCGCTTAAAAAGCAACTTGCATTCATAAGAAATGTCCAGCAGCCCGGTTGCCGGTCCTGCGCTCCTGTCCCTGCCAGCAATGCAGTATAGGTAGGCAGCAAGGGCAGCACGCACGGTGATAAAAAGGAAACAACACCGGCACCAAAGACTGTTAGCAACGTAAGGTTATAGTCCATTAAGCACTCCCTCCAGTTCGGCTGCCGTTACCGGCCCCGACTTCCGGTATTTAATAAAACCGTTTTTATCGACCACCAGGGTAGTAGGGATGGCGCTAATCCGGAAATTCCTGGCCACTTCACCGTCCTTGTCTAAGAGAACGTTCATCGTGTATTCATTTTGCCGCATAAATTCGTCCACTTTGCCGGCAGATTCTTGAATATTTACGGCAAGCAATACCGCTTTACTATTATATTTCCGGGCAAAGGCGTTAAGTTCAGGCATTTCCTGACGGCAGGGCGGACACCAGGTAGCCCAGAAGTTAAGCACGATAACCGACCCGGCCGGAGCTACCCTGACCGTCTTGCCATCCAATGCGGCAAGGGTAAACTCGGATAGTTTGGAGCCTACCGCCGCTCCGGCACCGGTAGTTGACTTATTGCTTGTTTCGGTATCAGGGACTTGGGCAGGCTGCATGGCGAAAAAACCAATGGCGATTGTTATTGAAACAACGGCCACAGCTAAAATGATAAATCGTTTGGACATAGTTTCCTCTCGCTTTCTTATGGAAAAATGTATGATTTAGGAGGTTTGTCACATGCATCAGTATCTATTTTTTATCGGCGATTTTCCCATCAGGGCCTACGGCCTTATTTTAAGCCTTAGTATTATCTTAGCTACCGGCACAGCTTATTTTTTTGCCAAACATGACGGCCGTTGGCATCAACATGTCCCTGATATAGGCATTTACTGCGGCCTGGCCGGTATTGTCGGCGCCCGCCTGTGGGACGTATTCTTCTTTGACTGGGACTACTACCAGCACCACTTGCTGGAAATCCCCTTTGTCTGGCAAGGCGGTATGGCCATACAGGGTGGCGTGCTCTTAGGGGCCATCGTCGGTATAATTTATACCAAGATCCATAAAATTGACACCTGGGCTTTTGCCGATATTGTCGCTGCTCCGGCAATTATTATGGGACAGGCGATTGGCCGCATGGCTAACTTAATGAACGGCGATGCTTTCGGACATCCCACCGGCGGTAGTTTCGGCATACTATATCCATCAACCACATTAGCCTACCAAGTATACGGTAACCAGCCACTGTGGCCGGCTGAGGTGTGGGAAGGCCAGCTTGACGTGATTATCTTTGTATTACTGCTCATTTTCAGAACAACCAACCACGCCAAAGGACAAGTATTTATCCTGTATGCCGTTTTATATTCAACCGCCCGTTTTTTCCTTGAGTTTCTCCGGGGCGATTACGGTACGCTGCTGTTTGGCTTAAAATCAGCGCAACTAACCAGCCTGGCTGTCATCATTATTGGCATTATTCTATTCATCAGGCAAGGCTACTCAGCCGAACGCATTGGCCTAACCGGTAAAAGTAAATAATCATATGTCTAAAAAAGCCGAAACCCAAGGTTCCGGCTTTTTTCTTATTTTTAATATACTGCTACCAGCTCAATCTCCACACTTACATCACGCGGCAGTTTGGCGACCTGAACGCAGGCCCGGGCCGGCGGCTCATTGGTAAAAAACTGGCCGTATACCTTATTCATTATCGCAAAGTCATCCATGTCTTTTAAATATACTGTTGTTTTCACAGCATTTGCAAAAGTCAGCCCTTCTTTTTCCAAAATGGCGCGAAGGTTAGCCAAAACCTGATATGTCTGATTTTCAATGCCGCCATAAATAATTTGACCGGTTACCGGGTCAAGCGGAATTTGACCGGAGATAAACAGAAATCCGTTGGCCTTAATCGCCTGAGAGTAAGGGCCAATGGCCTGCGGGGCCCGGTCAGAACTAACAACTGTTTTCATATTGCAGCACCTCCTGATATTTGACTAAAAAATTCTACATTTCCTGGTAAAAACCTGCTAGGTAGGGCTGCCGAAAATTTTTTCCGTCCAAGCTAACGCTGTTGGCGTAACCGCCAGTCCGCCCTGAGCTGTTTCTTTAAGTGAGCAGTGCATCGATTGACCGACAGATTCCATCGCATCAATTACCTCGTCTACAGGAATAACGCTTTCAATCCCGGCCAGCGCCATTTCAGCAGCAATAACAGCCTGGGCTACGGCGCCGGCATTGCGCTTAACGCACGGCACCTCCACCAGGCCGGCTACCGGGTCGCATACCAACCCTAACATATTTTTAAATGTTATGGCCACCGCATGGCCGGCCTGTGCTGGCGTACCGCCGAGCAACGACACCATAGCGCCAGCGGCCATGGCTCCTGCCGAACCGCACTCAGCCTGGCAGCCCCCGGCTGCTCCGGCCAAGGACGCCCGTGAAGCGATAACCATGCCTATAGCCCCGGCAACAACAAGCCCCTTGGCCAATTCAGCCTTGCTAAAGCCCCGTTCTTCTTTAAGTGCCACAAGCACGGCCGGCAGCACGCCGCTGGCCCCGGCCGTCGGTGCAGCCACAATACGGCCCATGGCGGCATTAGCTTCGCCTACCGCCAAGGCATAAGCCACGGCTTTTGCCATAAAGCTGCCCATCATGGTTTGGCTACGGCTTATGGTATATGTTTGCAGCTTTTGCGCATTGCCGCCCACCAATCCGCCTTTGGAGCGCGGTCCTTTAAGGCCGGCGGCGATTGATTGTTCCATGACAGTAAGCATCGCTTCCATCCGCGTAATGACTTCGTCAGACGGCAGTTCCATCTGTCTGGCTTGAAAAGTTACGCAGAAGTCAGCAAAATTAGTCCTTTGCGCCTCGGCCGCCTTAATCCATTCTTCGAGGGATAATTTTGCTAATGACATAAACGTACCCTCCCTATCTTGTTAAAGCCTGTATGATCAGATTATAGCGTTAATCCGGCGCACAGCCTTAATCATTGACAAACCGGCTACAGCAGCAATATCGGCATCATCAACCGGCTGGTCGGTTTCAAGCACCATGCTGGCCAGTCCGCCTTTACTCCTTCTGAACACCCGCATTTGGGCAATATTGACGCCGCGCTTGGACAGTATGCCGGTTACTTCGGCTACCGCGCCAGGCCGGTCTTCATGCAGTGTAAGAATTGTCGGAAAGTCACCGGTAAACTCCAGGGGAAAGCCGTCAACTTCATTAATAATCACCCGGCCGCCGCCAATCGATGCGCCAGCCACCTGGCTTTCCTTCCCATCCTGCCCGGTTAGCCAAAATTTAACAAAATTAGGATGGGCGGCGTCCCCCATGTTGATGGTGCGGAAAGAATACTTGAGACCGGCCTCTTTGGCATAGGCAAAAGCCTGCGGAATTCTTAAGTCATCGGTCGTCCAGCCCATCAGCCCGGCTACTAAAGCAAGATCGGTGCCATGTCCCCGGCCGGTCTGGGCAAACGAACCGTGCAAACCGATAACAGCTTCCATCACCGGCTGGCCAAGAATGGCCCGGGCGGCATTCCCCAGGCGAACGGCCCCGGCGGTATGGGAGCTTGACGGGCCGACCATAACCGGACCAATAATATCAAAAATATTCATTACTTGTGCTTACCTCCCAGCCGGTCAAGCGCCAGCAGCAGTCCGTAAATGAGCGCCGCCGGCCGCGGCGGGCAGCCTGGTACATAGATATCGACAGGAACTATGGTATCAGCAGCCCCGCGAATGGCATAGCTTTTGCCAAAAACCTTGCCGCTGGCGGCGCAGGCCCCTACCGCCATAACCAGTTTTGGTTCCGGCGTAGCCTCATAAGTCATTGCCAGCGCCTGCGCCAAGTTACGGGTAACTACCCCGGTCACCATTAACATGTCGGCATGTCGCGGCGAAGCCACAAAATCAATACCGTACTGCTGTAAATCATAAACCGGATTATTTAGCGCCGTCATTTCCCAGTCACAGCCGTTACAGGAACCGGCGTCAATATGGCGGATATTGAGCGACCTGTGGAGTATTGACTTGATTTTACCGGCCAATTGACCTTGTAGCTCAGCCAGCCGGTACTCTGCGGTGTGAGCCAGGGCATTATGCTCGCAAACCTCGATGCAGCGGCCACAAAAGATACAGGCGTTGTTATCGATTATCAGCTTGCCGTCAATGAATGCTATCGCCCCGGTAGGACAAGCCTCGCGACAATTTTGGCAATTCCGGCACCGGCTTTCTTCCAGTACTACCTCACCGCGAAAACGCGGCGGCACAGGACCGCTGTCATAGTGCTCGGTAACCCGGCCTGTTTTTATTATTTTTCTGAATAAGTTAAGCACTCTCTATCCCCCCTTAACGGTCAAGACACGCGTAACATAGTTCAAAGCTTTTATTGATAAGGGGAAAATCCGGTATAATGTTCCCCGGAGCGGCTACCGTAAGCGCCGGCCAGTTGGGATAAGAGGCCGAACGGACAAAATAGCGATAAATCGTTCCCTTCTCGCCGGCCATCAGCCAGTGCAGGTTTGAACCGCGCGGCGATTCGGTCAGACTGAATGCTGTCGAATACGGCTTGACCGGCGGCAGGGCGGTCTTAAAATTACCGCTCGGCAAACTGTCAAGCACCTGACCGACAATTTTAGCCGACTCGACGGCTTCATCGGCCCTCACCCACAGGCGAGCAGCCACGTCACCGCTCGTATATACCGGCACGCTAAAGCTAAAATCCCGGTATGCGGCATAGGGAAAGTCCCGCCGCACATCGCTGTCAATACCTGACGCCCTGGCAGCCACGCCGACAACGCCTAAATCGACAGCAGCCTGATACGGCAGAATGCCGGTGGTATTAATCCTGTCCAGAAAAGCATCGTTGTTGCGCAACAAGCCAAGAAGTTCGGCAAAGTCCCTGGTCACTCCGGTCAGCGTCTGCTGAATATCCTGCGCCATATCCCGGGTTATGTCCATATGAACCCCGCCCAAAGTTACCCATCCGCGCAAAAAGCGATTGCCGGTCAAGCGTTCATTAAGCCGCATAAGTTGTTCTTTCAGGCGTGAACCATGGCTGACACCGGCAGCAAACCCCACCCCGGCGCAAAGGTTGCCGATATCGCCAACATGATTATAGAGCCGTTCCAATTCGGCAGCCAATACTCTAAGATATTGCCCCCTGGCCGGAACTTCTGCACCAGCCATAGTTTCAACAGCGTGGGCATATGAGAGCGTGTTGGAAACCGAACACACACCGCAGATGCGTTCGGTTCGGTACAAAGCCATCGGCAATGGCAAGCCTTCAACCGCCTTTTCAATACCCCGGTGGGTAAAAAACAGTTTAGCTTCCAGATTGATAATGTTCTCGCCGGCCTGGCTGAAACGAAAATGCCCGGGCTCAATGATCCCGGCATGAATGGGACCTACCGGCACTTCGAACACGCCTTCCCCCTGTACAGACGGCACAGGGTACTGGCCTCCGCCCTCAGGAACCGGCATATCAGGCCTAAAATCCTTGCGTAGCGGATAGAGGCCATGCGGCCAGTTTTCATGCAGCACCAGCGGCCGTAAATCAGGATGGCCAAACGGCACCAGGCCGAATAGGTCGTGTATTTCCCGCTCATACCAGGCTGCCGCTGCCATCAGCGGCGTAAGTGACGGAAATTCAAGCGGCTCATCCTGCTTGATAATCGCTTTAATCGTTTTACATGCCGGTTCTCCTTTGCCGGTAAAAATGGCGTAAACGGCAAAATAACCATGAACCGGACGTTCATCATTGGCAAACATGGCCGTCAGCCGATACTGACCGTTATGGCTGGCTACTGTGGCAGCCGCCCGCAGCGTCGCCGCCGGTATAACTTGCAGTGCGCTTGTCATAGTCCCCCTCCTGTTACAATAACCACAGCCTGGTCAATAAGTGTGTCGAACCACGGCGGCAGGTATAACCCGGTACCAATCATTAACACCATGGATGCCGACACAGCCACGAGCGCCGGTACGCCCGGACGGTAACCGGTTGATACACGGCTGGGCGCCGGACCAAAGGCAATTTTGAGCGTATAATAGATCATACCGGCAAAAACGCCAGCCATCAACAGCAATACTGCCGCTCCCAGCCATGGGCTGCCAGAGTGGAAAGCCGCCCAGACAATGGTAAACTTGCTGTAAAAAACACTAAACGGCGGCAACCCGGCAATCGCCAGCACAGCGGCAACAAACATGCAGCCCACCATAGGGGCGGCACTGACCAGGCCCCTGATGCGCATCATATGTTTTGTGCCGTACTGCTTAATAATGGCTCCAGTCAGATAAAACAGCGCCGATTTAGTTACAGCGTGGTTTACAATATGCAGTAACGCACCATATACAGCCAACGGCGTACCAAGACCAAATCCCAGCGTAATAAGCCCCATATGCTCAATGCTCGAATAGGCCAGCAGCCGTTTGAGATCATGCTGCACCAGAATAAACGGCACGGCAATAACAATGGACAACAGCCCGAATCCAATAAGCAATTGTTCAGGAAAAGCAACGCCCAGAGCGCTTTTGGCAATAATAAACGTCCGGACAATAGCATACAACGCACAACTTAAGAGCGCACCGGACAGCAGGCCGCTCACAGGTGAAGGCGCTTGGCTGTGGGCATCAGGCAGCCAAGTATGCATTGGCGCCAGTCCTGCTTTGGTACCATAACCAATTAAAATAAACACAAACGCTAATTTAATCATGCCAGGGTCCAGCCTCTGGCTGACAGATTTGAGTGCCAGCCAGCTTAGCGCCTGAATTTGGCCTATACTGGCGTTGACTTGGGCATAGTAAAGAAGAATAGTTCCCAAAAGCGCCAGACAAATACCCACAGTACACACCATAACATATTTCCAGGCCGCCTCAAGCGCCGCCCGGTCAAAATAAAAAGCTACCAGCAACGCTGAACTTAACGTCGTGGCTTCAACAGCCACCCATATCATCCCCATGTTTTCGGTCACCAACACACAAATCATAGTAAAAACAAATAAATTAAACAGACCATAATAGCGTTTCAGCTGTTTTAGGGAAATATGGCCCTGGACTACTTCCTGTTCCATATAAGATTGTGAAAATAAGGCAGCCGTAAAAGTTAACAAAGCCACCACAATAAGTACAACGGCGGTTAACTGGTCAACATAGAGTGAACCGGCGTTAACTACCCCTTCGGTTGCCACGTGGTAAACGATGGTTAACAACGCCAGGCTTGTCAAGCTACCGCCGGCTAAATTAATCCAGCGGATGGCCTGCTGTCCGGACTGCGCCATGGTAAGAGCGCCGGTCACGAGTGGCAGCACCAACGCCAGAACGATCAATTGCCCCATAGTATCATCCCTTTAACTTTTTTAACCTGCTGGTGTCGGTCGACATAAAAGAACGTTTTAAGCGGTAGGTCAGAATAACCAACACCACTACTGCCACCAGCACATCAAGAAATACCCCAAGTTCAATAATGAGCGGCAGCCCCTTGGTTACCGACAGCCCCACAAGATATAAACCGTTTTCCATCGTTATCAGGCCGACAATCTGCAGTACCGCCTGCCGCCTGGTCATTATCATTGTTAGCCCGATGAGCGTCATTGAGACAGCGGCAGCAAGCGCATCCCGGCTTACTACCCCCGGCAGCGCCCGGTCAATAAGACCGTACGCAAGCACAATCATACAGCCAAATACCATAGCGGAATAATTAGGATTGAGAATTGGATGGTCTTCCCGCTCGCGCCGCAGCATACCGACAATACGGTATAGAGCATAGGGAATAAGTCCGGCTTTTACAACCAGCGTCAGCGCCGCAGCGACATATGTGTGCACCTCGCCGGTATCGACGGCAACAATGGTACACGCCAGCGCTACCAAGGCCGACTGGGCCAGTAAAACATTGACGGCTGTCTTAAGACTGGTCACCCGGCTTAATAACAGCGCTAAAAATAACAGAATTACAATGAGCAAATTCATGGTTTAAGTCCCCTTCCTACTGCGCTACCAGCGCCAGTAGCGCCAGCATACCAGCCGCACCCATAAACCCGGGCACTTTAAACAGACGCATCTTGTTGGTACTTGTTTCAATAGCTGCCAACACGAGCGCAGTTACCAGAATCTTGCCGGCTCCCCACAACCCCGCCACGGCCGGGGACAATTCAGCTGGCTGCCACGGCACAAACAGGGTAGTAAATAAAAGGATAAACACTAGCTGTTTGATGGCAGATGCCCAAAAAATCAGACCAAGCCAGCGCCCTGAGTACTCAAGGACCATACCTTCGTGAATCATGGTCAGCTCAAGATGGGTATCAGGGTTATCAACCGGAATGCGCCCCGATTCGGCGACCAATATAATTAAAAAGGCAATGGCGGCAAAAATATACGGTAGCGACAATGGGTTAGCCGCGGCAGCGCCCATCATGGCCGCAAGATCGGTCGAACCGGCCCGCACTGCCACCGTGAGCATAACTAATAACAACACTGGTTCAACCAACACGTTGATAAACATTTCCCGTGAGCCGCCCATTCCGCCAAAAGCGCTGCCGGCATCAAGCGACGCCAGCGCCAGAAAAAACCGTCCGGCAGCCAGAAAGTAAATCAGCATAAATAAGTTGCCTGACACCAAAAGTGCTGCCGCGCCAAAAGCTCCGGCAAAGTAAATATAAGGCGCCAGCGTAAATATCCATGACGTGGTGGGCGACACCACACTGTCTTTTCTGAGTAACTTGAACAAATCGTAATATGCTTGCAAAATTCCCGGCCCCCGCCGGTTTTGCAGGCCGGCCTTGGTCGCCTTGACTATGCCGGTCACAAGCGGCGCCGCAGCCATAATACTGAAAGCATAGCCAATACCCGTTAATATTGATGTCAATTGTTCCAAACCGTTCACCACCTTGTACTTAAGAAGAGCGCCAGTACGGTTATAGCTGTAATGTAACCAATATAAAGCTGTACGCTGCCTGTCTGAATTGCTTTCATGAATTGCGCGGCATTAATTATGCCGGTATTAATAGGCCGGTAAAATTGGCTGAAGATATCGGTTATGCTGATATGATAACTCAAACGGCGGCCAAAATAGCGGTTGGGGTTCGAATCAACCAACGTTTCCCGTTGCGGACGCAAAATAGCGCGAAAGGCCAGTCTAACAGGCTTAGAAAAGCCGGTAGCCGTATATTCCATCCGGGCAGTCGGTACAATACCGCACGTCCATGTTTCGCCCTGGGTTACCTGTGGTTTACCGTATAGCCGGTACAATGTCACGGCAACCCCTCCGCTTAACAGTACTAATGCCGCTACTGCCGGCATTTCAATGTTAGCCGTTACAAGTCCAGACTGAACGATAACCGCATGCCACGCCGTCTGGGCAAAAGCCTGATACGCGTCAACCCCGGCCGCACCGGCTAAAATCTGTTTTAGAAGATTAAAAACCGGCTCAGGCCACAACCCAAGAATTACACACAACCCGGTCAGCATTGCCATAGGAACAAGCATTGTGATATCGGCTTCTTTGGCCTGCTCGGCATGAATGCTCCGCGGCTTAGCCAAAAAAGTTACGCCAAAAGCCTTGACAAAACAAGCGGCGGCCAGCGCCCCGGTAAGACCGAGCAGCCCAACCAGGAGCACACCAAACACTTTGCCTGACGCTCCGTCCAGAGCCTGCGGCAAATAGAACAGGGCCTGGAAAGTCAGCCATTCACTAATAAAGCCGTTAAACGGCGGCAGTGCCGAAATGGCAGCAGCACCGGCTAAAAACCAGAGGGCACTGTATGGCATTCTTTTAATAAGTCCGCCCAAATGCTCAATATCTTTGGTATGGGTGGAGTAAAGCACCGCCCCTGCCCCCATAAACAGCAGCGATTTAAAAATCGCATGATTGAGCACATGGTAAAGCGCAGCCCCCCAGGCCAGCGCCGCTAACATGCCCTGGCCTTTGGCAGCAAATATCAGCCCGGCGCCCATTCCCAACAGAATAATACCAACGTTTTCGACACTGGAATACGCCAACAGTCGCTTCAAATCATGCTCCATGAGGGCATACAATACGCCAAGCACCGATGAAATAACAGCCAGTGCTATGACAAGCACTCCCCACCAGGCCGGACCTACACCCAAAAAATCAAGATAAAACCGGCATAAACCATAAATAGCCGTCTTAATCATAACCCCGGACATCAAGGCTGATACGTGGCTGGGCGCTGCCGGATGCGCCCGGGGCAGCCAGATATGCAGGGGAATAATGCCGGCTTTGGCGCCAAAACCAATAAGCGCACACAAAAATACCGCGTTTTTCGTCCAACCCTCAAGATTTCCTGCTGCCCTGGCCAAGCTGCCGAAATCCAAGCTGCCGGCCTTATGGGCCAGTAAAAGGAATGCCGTAATAATAAAGGCTGTCCCAATATGGGTCATGACAATATAGACAAAAGCGGCCCGCCCGGCCCCGGCGTGTTCATGCTTATAGTTTACCAGAAAAAAAGAAGTTACCGCCATAAGTTCCCATACTACAATGAAGGCTGCCACATGACTGACAGTGACAACTAAAACCAGGGACAACAAAAAGGCGTTATACAGCGCAACCATGGCCTGATAACGGCGGCCGTCACCATAATACTCACGGCTGTAGCCGATGGCATAAATGCTTACAGCGCAGCCTGCCACACCGATGACTGACAAAAAAAATGCGGCCAGATAATCAAGCCTGATAGTAATCAGGCCTAGCGGCTTAGGCCACGACACAGCCAAATCAACCGTGCCGCCGGCAAAAATGAAGATTGCACACAGTACGGCTGCCAGACATCCCAGCGCTGCCATTCCATGTGCAACATAGTTTGCTATTTTGTTATTACTGGAAGCAAATGCTGACAGTACACCTGTAATAAACAAAAGCAGCGACAAGTACAATAAGAGCTCAGTAGTCATGTAATCACTCCGGTCAGGTTAAATAGTAATTGATATTGATACCATATCATTGTAACATAATAATACGCTGATGGCGTGACAAAAAATTAACTTTTTTTAATTTGTTATAATTTGCCTGACGGCAATTTAAAATGTGGTTTTTCCCATATGCCTGATGCTGTTGTCAAACCGGCTACTACCGAAGAAATATCTAAAGTACTGGTACTGACCAATACTGAAAAAATCCCGGTATATACCCGTGGCTCCGGCACTAACTTAAGCGCTGGCACCGTCCCCGCCAAAGGCGGGCTGGGTAAAGTCGATGCCACACGGTAACCATACACTAACGAGCAAGCAGCAATTTTTCCTGATATTTGTATTGCAATCGCAAAAAGCAGTTATTGGCTGCGCTGCCGCTACCAGTCCCAAATCATCCAAAAGAACCGGTCTGAGTTGTACAGCAAGATGATGGACATCTTCCTTCCTCTTTTTCTTTAAGGGCCCGCACCAATTTTTCTTGCCGGGCATTGGACTCCAAAGCGGCTTCTACAAATTTGGCTGCCAGCCGGGCATAGGGAGCTGCTGTGTCCGGGTCGCCGGAAACGCCGATAACCCCGACACAGCTATCACCAAACACAATCGGAACATTAAACCCCTGCCGCACGCCTTTAAGCTTAAGTTCTTCCTCAGCCGTAACAATGTCAACAAGCGACCGCGCAAACTGCGGATCAAGCTCCACTCTTCTCATCTTCCTTACAGACTTCTTTATTACGGTGTTTTCGCAAGTAGCCTACAGCCAAAACACCTAGGGTAACCCCGACTTCCAGAACCAGCGAATAGCGCTGTAACCATAAGCCAATCACCCCGTCGGCAACCATCATCTTGGCCGCTGTCCAGCCGAGGATAGCTGCACCCAAATAAACAATGATCGGATATTTTTCCATAAGTTTCATTAACAGCTGACTGCCGAATACTACCAGCGGTACACTTAAGGCCAGACCAAAAACTAACAGCCCGAAGTGGCCGTCAGCTACACCGGCAATGGCCAGCACATTATCAAGACCCATTATTAAATCGGCAAAAATGATGATTTTCAATGCCTGTCCGAAACTACTAGCTTGTTCACAGGATACTTCCTTGTGTTCATCGGCCAGCAAGTTGACGGCAATATATACCAAGGCTAAACCGCCAAAAAATTGCACATAAGGAATCTTGAGCAGGACAGCAGCAACCAGGGTAAGCACAATTCTCAGTAATACGGCGCCAGCACTTCCCCATAATACCGCTTTACGCCGCTGATCAGGCGGCAGATTTCTACTAGCCAGAGCTATGACAACAGCATTATCGCCGCTTAGTATTAAATCAATCAGTGTAATACTACCTAACGCTATCAATAGTTCCATCGAAATAACCCCCTAAATTAAGTTTACCTAATACTAGTTTAATTATCAACATGACTAAGAGCTTTAAACGACAGCATCAACTCCCTCGAAAAAAAATTAAGGACCTTGCCGCTACCGGCGTAAGGTCCTTTTTTAGGAATAACAAAAAGACCTTAAAGTATGTTATACTAAAGGTCTCACTGTTGGACTGCTCCAACGGCACAGCCATGCACCGAGTTAAGTGCAGGTTATGTTGACTGTACCTGCTAGTTACTCCCCCTTAGGGTATGCAGTTGTTACTTTTATGATATTACATAACAAACATTCAGTCAATAAAAAATTATACACAACCTCTTCAGTATCATTTTTTGTAAAAACACTACTCCACTGACAGCCCATGAGTCCACTAATTACCAATAGACCGCCTCCCCGCCAGGTGTGATATAATGTATCGGTGTCGATATGTTATGTCACCTAATGGGGGGGGTATTTTTATGGACACATTGTCCCATGCTTTACTGGGTATTGCCGTTGCCGGACTGTCAGACCACCCATTAAGCTTTAACGATCCAATTTATTTAGCCAGTCTTATTGGCGCTCAGGCGCCTGATTTTGATATAATTGCCCAAATTCGCGGCAATTTTGCCTACCTCCGACAACACCGGGCCTTTTCCCACTCCGTCCCTGGCCTTATGATGTGGTCAGCTTTAATTTCTGTCGGTTTTTTCTTGTTTATGCCCACCGCAGCATTGGAGCAAGTATTTGTCTGGTCGTTTTTAGGCGGCTTGACACATATCATTATTGACTTTTTTAATGCCCACGGGGTGGCGATTTTTTGGCCGTTTAACCGGGGACGCAAAAGCTTTAGCCTGTTAAACGTATTTGACCCGTTACTCTTGGTCATTATGCTGGTTCCATTTATCCAGGGCTTACCGGCCCGCGAAACTTCGCTGCTATTTTTTGCCTCGGTTGGCATGTATGCTTTTATAAGATATGCACTAAAAATGCGGGCGACTACTTATCTCAGGCGCTGCTTTTCTGCCGCTGGTATTGTCCGGATTCTGGTTCTGCCTTCACTGAAAAGTGTATTGCTTTGGGATTTTGTTATTGAAACCCATGAATATTATTTTGTCGGACAACTCGGCGCTATCCAGCCGATACTCAAAATCCACACCGAGTTGACCAAAAAAGCATTGTCCTCGGCCGAGCTGGGAGCCCAGAAAACCGTACTGGGCGAATTCTTTGCATCTTTTACACCCTTTAGTTATTGTACTGAACATGAAGATGATGTTCAAAATACCAAACTGGTACGCATTTATGATCTACGCTATTTTCTTAACCAAAGTTTTCTTCACAGCGCTACAATAGTATTGGGACATGATGAACAGCCATGCGAATCTTACATCCAGACGTATGGACGGAAAATAAAAATACCGTGTTAATAAAGATAGATTGCTGTACTGTCTTCACAATGACAAGTTATACTAAGTCGTTGTGAAGACAGTACAGCAATCTTTTTTTCTTGCCATGATTAAGTTTTTAAGATATAATTATACCACACCCCCCAGGGGAGGGGGTAAGTCAATAAAGGAGGTAGCGATAAATATGTATTGGTTGTTTTTCATTTATTTAGCGGTCGGCTATGTATATCCGGCAGTTGGCCTTACCGCTCTGGTCTGCATGCTGGCGCCTGTGTTTATTGCTCCTTTTAAGGGCCGCCACTGGTGTGGCAACTACTGCCCGCGCGGTAGTTTATACGACAACATCTTGGCCAAATTCTCACCTCGCAAGCCTATCCCGGTTGTATTCACCACTACAGGGTTCCGCTTGCTGATGGTGGCTGTTATCATGTCAGTGTTTGGCACGCAGATGTATTATGCTTGGGGAAACTTAGATGAGATGGGGCTGGTGTTTTTACGCATTATTTTTATTACGACCGTTATTGGTTTAATCCTAGGCCTTCTCTACAACCACCGCACCTGGTGCTCCTTCTGCCCTATGGGCACTATGGCCAGCTGGCTGAGCCGCAAAGCCAAACCGCTCAATGTTAATAGCAGTTGTGTAAACTGTAAATTGTGCGCCAAAACATGTCCTTTTGCCCTTACTCCTTATGATGCCAAAGGGACAAAGTTTATCCACAGCGACTGCCTAAAATGCGGAAAATGTATTGAAGCCTGTCCAAAAAAATCATTGTCATTTTAAAAAAACTTGGCTTGTGCCAAGCAAGAGCAAACAACCATTAAATACCTCCGGCAACGCGAAAGGTGATTGGCTTTTAGGCGGCGAAATAGTAATGTATACATTATGTAAATAAGGAGCTGGCCTCGTGCTTAAACGTGTAACTGTCGCCCTCGTGATCGCCTCGATTGTACTATTTTTGCCTCAGGGTACTCAAGCGTTTACACTGTCTATCGGCAGTTGGCAAGCCAGCGGCTCGCAAATGTGGCGCATCGCCTTTCCCGGCTCCGGCGCTTCAGACATGTCTAATGATGATGCCGGAGTTTCCGAGCTTTACTATCCTCAATCAGGCAATTACGTCACTGCCAATTATGAGCAGCCCCTGTCTGCTAAACGCAAATTGAGTATTGAAGCAGGCATATTAGGCGCGCTCACACCGGCCACCGGCACTGACTCTGACTGGGATTACTCGCGCAAGCCGGACTTATGGTATTATGGCACGTTTATTACCAGCGGCAGCAGTACTTTTTTTAATATCGATTTGAAACAGGCTGTTGGCCCTGGTACTGAATTTTTTTATGGCTATGGGTACTCGCATAGCAAATATATAATGACTGATGGTTATTATTCAATTATGGATTATAGTCAAACGGCTTCTTCTTTACCTGACCTTAATTCGACTTACTCTCTGACTTATCAGGGACCGCATGCCGGGTTCGCCGCAACTAAACAACTGACGTCAAAACTGGCAATGGTAGGTAGTATCGCCTACGCACCGTTGACGCTTGTCCAAGGCCGTGGCTGGTGGAACTTACGCGAACTAGACTTTGAACATACAGGCTCAGGCCAGATGCTGGACGGAAAAATTGGCCTGCGCTATAATGTGGCAGAACGCCGTGACAATTCCCTCACTTTAGGTTACCGCTATCAACAGTACAGCTTATTTACCGGGTCGGAAAACACCAGCCCTGATATTACCTGGTCAAAAGCGGTTAAGACGCAGGAGGGATGGTTTTTGGACGGAAACTTTAAATTTTAGGTCCTCACAGTCTGCCTGTTCGGCATGGTACTGACATAGCCGTAATCAATAGCAATTCATTCAGATATGCAAAAACAACCTGAAGTTTGTAGCTACAGGTTGTTTTTTTGCCTGGTTCCCCCCTGTTGTTTGGATTTCGCCAGCATGGAACCGGCAATTATAACCACAACGGCAAAGGCCAGTGGTATTGCCCAGTGCATCCAAGGATAGGATTCCACCATCGGCATAATTTTTTTATCACCAATAGCCATTTCTCCGGCTGTCCATCCTAAAAATGCCGCCCCGACAGTAATGATTACTGGCCAGCGCTCTATAAGCATATGAATGAGCCTGCTGCCCCAGATGATAATCGGAATACTGATAACTAAGCCAATAATGAGCAAAGTAATATTTCCTTTAGCCACCCCGGCAATAGCAATTACATTGTCAATACTCATAACCAAATCGGCAACAATGATTGTTTGGACCGCCCCCCATAAGCTGCTTTTGGCTTCCATTTCATCATGATGCTCTTCGTCACCGGCTAAAAGCTGAATGGCAATCCAAAGCAGCGCCAAGCCGCCAATTAGTTGTAAGAAGGGAATTTGCAGCAAAACTATGGCGGCAAATGTTAAAAGTATTCGTAACCCGACTGCGCCAGCTCCACCCCAAAATATGGCCAGTTTCTGTTGTTCAGGCGGCAGCTTGCGGCTAGCCAAAGCAATAACCAGGGCATTATCGCCACTTAAAAGCAAATTAACCATAATAATGCTCATAAGTGATACTATCCACTCCACAAATTCACCTCCCAAGAAATTAAATTGGCCGAACCATATCAATGTTAGTATTACCGCCTTTTTATAAATTCTGCCTAACAGATGTAGCCAACCTGATTATAAAATCCGGTTGGCTACATCTGTTAATTGTTCCAGATTGCGGCATTCGAATACTTGGCGGCAATAGGGCTGATACTCTTGCATCAAACAATCACCCTCAAACCAGTCAGTAGCGGGCAGTGGGTTAAGCCAGTAAACGGCTTGAGCCCGTTCGGAAATCTTCGCCAGTTCTTCGGCGCCGCCTTTGTGCCAATTGTTGCGGCCGTCACCCAAAATAATCAGTTTTGTGCGCGAAGTAATGGCTGATAGTTCATAGCGTGCTATTTGCTCAAATACCAGATCATAGCGTGACAGCCCAACACGACGGTTAAAGCGGTCGCGCAAATGTCTGGCCTGCAAAAAAGCATTAACATCCTGGGTACGAAACCATTCAGTAACCTCGACGGCTTCATCGACAAAAACAAATGACCGGATATTGGCGTAACGCCGGTGGGCCGCGTGTACCAGTTGCAGCATAAACCGGCTAAACCGTTCTACTGAATTGGATACATCGCATAGCAACCACAAGTCGACTTTGCTCTTGACTTTATCCCGGTATTTGAGCCGTAGCGGCCACCCGCCTGTCCGCACCACTTCCTGAAAGGTACGGCGGATGTCTATCTTACCGTGTTTAGCTCCATGCATACGAATCCCCGGCCGCTCGGCCAGCTTTTTCGCCAATTTTGCAATTTCCTGCTCAACAGCAGTTACCTCGGCAGCTGCCAGACAGTCAAACTCCCGGCGGCGAATATTGGCGTACTCAACCAGTTTGACAATATGCTGGCGGCCAAACTGCCACACGGCTTTGCGTTCCAGTTCCCGGCGGATGGCCGCTTCAAGTTGGCTAAAGATTTTTTGCCATTGCCGAAAATCTCTTTCTTTTATTTGCCCAGTGGCATAGCGGCGTTCAACTTTATTGACAGCTTCAAACCATCTTAAACTTACCTGAACTTCGCGCAATTTTAACGAAATTTCTTCCGGCAGGGCGTTATTAAGCTGCATATCAAACGTAAATTGCCTTGCCAGCTCTTCGAGCACGGCAGCCGGCTGGCCGGCAATTGTTTCCAAAAGCCCTTCTGCATCCCCCCCGGCCCCGGATGAGCTGCGCCCACTACCGTCAGCGGTAACGCCTTTGATCGTCAGTGTTGCCTGCTTGGGTTTGGCTTGTCCAGGCGGTGCTACCGGCTCAAGGTCAAAATATAAGGCAAACAGCGTGTCAAATACCGGCTGCTCCCACATGCTTTTGACCAGTGTTGTTTCCAATACAGCCCGCAGTAGGGCCGGGTCAAAGCCGGTAAGTTCAGCGGCTTTTAATGCATCACCAGCCTCCATAGTAGTTACCGTCAGACCGGCTTGACGCAACAGACGAACGAAATCCACAATCAACTGTTTCATGGTTTTATCAAGTATGGCAGCTTATCGGCAACAAGCTCGCGGTCTTTGGTATATTTGAGCAAGGCGGTAAGCGCGGCACGCGCCTTGTCAGCTGTCAGTTCCCCGCCTAATAAGTTCATGGACAGCACCCAATCAATACTCTCAGTAATACTGGGTGGTTTTTTTAGGGGCTGCTTACGGACATTCTGGACAAATTCGATAAGCTGGCTGGCAAACCTGCGGTCAATATCGGGAGCATTAAGTTCAACAATGGCCAGTTCCCGCTCAAAATCCGGATAATCAATATGAAAATGCAGACAACGCCGGCGTAAGGCATCGCCGAGTTCGCGGGTACTGTTCGAAGTCAGCACTACATGGGGACGGGTAACAGCTCCTATTGTGCCAAGTTCGGGAATGGTTACCTGCCAGTCTGATAAAGCTTCTAAGAGGAAGCTCTCAAATTCCTGGTCGCTTTTATCAATCTCATCAATTAAGAGCACCACCGGTTCAGAGCTGGTAAGCGCTGTCAAAAGCGGACGCTTAAGGAGAAATTCCTGGTCAAAGATCTGCTGCCGCCCGGTTTCCCAGCCCCGTTCTGCAAGGGCTTCAATTTGGATATACAACAGTTGTTTTTGATAGTTCCATTCATAAAGAGCTTTGCTTTCATCCAATCCTTCATAACATTGCAGCCTGATAAGCTGACACCCTCTTAACCGTGCCCACGCTTTGGCCAGTTCAGTCTTGCCAACGCCGGCCGGACCTTCCAGTAACAGCGGTTTTCCCAGGTTTTCCGCCAAATAAACGGCTGCCGCCAAGTTGTCATCAGCAAGATAGCCATTTTGGGCTAACCCGGTCTTGAGGTCTTTGATTGCTTCGATCACTTGTCACCAACTCCGTCACTATGATTGTTGTGCAGTACTTGCTCCTTGCCGCCGAAAAATTTTATCCATGCCAATACTGCCAATAAGCTCAATCATCTCGGATACTCCTTCCCATTTTTAAATACTGTAACGATTTTTCTAATGCATGTTATATCCATGAGCGGATTACCTTCCAAGACTAGCAGGTCTGCCCGTTTGCCTGTTTCAATTGTGCCTATTTGGCTGTCCATCCCCACTGCTTTGGCTGCCAGGCCGGTTGCGGCATGAAGCGCAGCTACCGGCGGCAAGCCGCACTCGACCAGCAGGCCAATCTCCCGCCACACATCGCCATGCTCGACGCCGAGCGCCCCGGCATCGGTGCCCGCAACAATTTTTGCTCCTGCCTGATACGCCCGCAATACCATGGCCTGATGACGGAAATAAACTTGTTCAATCCCCTCAGCAGGCAGCGTCTTGGTCCGATGGTTACGGCCATAGTCCAGCATACGTTCAAACGGTACCAACGTAGGAATCCAGTAAACTTGACTGGCAGCAATCAAGTCAGCCGTAACCTCATCAATAAGCGCGCCATGTTCAATAGTAGACACGCCAGCACTCAGGGCCTGACGAACGCCATCCACACCGTTCGCGTGCACGGCAACCGGTTTATTCAGCCGCTGCGCCTCATGGACCACCGCCTGGGTTTCAGCCTGCGACAGTTCGACCACACCAGCATCCTGACGGATAAAATTAACACTACCTGTCATCATAATCTTTATGCAATCAGCGCCGCCTTTGGCCTGTTCGCGCACTGCCTTGACCATCTCTTCCGGTCCGTCAGCTTCCCGCCCGCCGGCATAATGGAAATGGCCGCCGGTTATTGAGATGGCTTGACAGGCGGTAAGTACCTGGGGACCAACAGTTACGCCTTGACTGACAGCCTTTTTCAGAAGAGCATTAATACCATATGGCCCGCCCAAATCGCGGACAGTGGTTACACCTTGCCTAAGTGCCAAAGCCAGGTTATTTACTGCCCGAATGAGTATGGTGTCTTTACTTTCCTTCCACCTAAGTGTACGGGCTTTTAAGTCGGAAATACCTTCTAAAAAAAGGTGTACATGGGTATCAATGAGCCCAGGCATAACAGTATATGGAGAGAAATCAACCGCCTTCGCCACATCGGCGGTAGCAAAATCTCCCGCCTGCCCTCTGCCGGCAATGCGGCCGTTTTCGATGGCCAGATAGCAGGTTGGGTGAGCCGCACCGCCTGTGCCGTCAATCAAGAGTCCGGTTTTTATAAGCATCATAGTGAGTTCCTTCTTTCACGTTCAATAAGCTGATTATAGTCACATTTATGCCAGAAGTATTCTGCATAGCTTTAATAAGTACCTGCAAACAGTTATTTAATTTTTTCAGAAAACACATTTTCAGAAAAACTGCTCTTGACATTATGACATTGTCTCAGTATAATTACAACTGTAATTGCGATTTACTTAATTATGGGGGTATAGCTCAGCTGGGAGAGCGCTTGAATGGCATTCAAGAGGCCAGCGGTTCGATCCCGCTTATCTCCACCAGTACTAAAAAGGCTTGCGAGGGTTTTACCTTGCAGGCTTTTTACTTTTTCTTCCACCTTTTTCTACCGAATCATGCCAGGTCTATCTGATTTTTTTGTTTTTACGCTTGCGGAGGAAGAAGAATAACAAAACAGGAGGCGGAACCTGTCAGGTCCCAACCTCCTGCCCTGTCGCAGAAGATATTTTGAACCGCATGTATTTGTCTATTCAGACGATAATAAAAACATTCATTTTTACGTGAACTTTTTTGCTTTGATCCTGGTCTTATATTAAGTAAGACAATGTTACTGGAGGAGATATCGATGTTGAAGTGGGCAAAACTACCTTGCCTGATGCATGATAGTGTAAGGATCATCCTGATAAATAAATCATAATTGGTTTCTGTTTGGGAGGGAAGAATTTACTATGGAACAATTTTTTCATATTATTATTGATTATATTACGGTTTCGGGTTATACAGCCATTATGATTGGCATGGCACTGGAAAGCGCCTGTTTGCCTGTGCCTAGCGAATTGATATTTGGTTTTGCCGGTTACTTAGTATATCTAGGCCGGATGGACTTTGCCACTGCCGCAATTGCCGGTGTTGCCGGTGGTCTGATTGGTTCGATGGCAGCCTATTTAATAGGCTATTATGGCGGTCATCCCTTTGTCGAAAAATACGGGCGCTATGTACTTTTATCGAAACGCCATATGAATATGGCCCAAAAGTGGTTTGACCGCTATGGCCTGAAAGCTACCTTTTACAGCCGTCTGCTCCCGGTAGTACGTACCTTTATTTCGTTGCCTGCCGGGGTTGCCAAAGTCAATTTTGTAAAGTTTGTCCTGTACATCATCTTAGGTTCTATTCCTTGGACGATAGGTCTAATTTATGCCGGTATGCTGCTCGGCGAAAATTGGCAGACCATCAATGTGCTTGGTCATAAGGCCAGCCTCGTGGTAGCCGGCGGACTAGTGATCATCACTATCTATTATCTGCGAAAAAACCGCACTCAAACCAGCCCGCGGTAATGGTGGCAAGGGGGCTCTATGGAACAACACAACCAAGCTAAACAAAGCAATCAGTTTCTGAAAGGTACGCTGGTATTGACTGTCGCCGGTATTGTGGTCAAAATCATTGGATCACTTAACTGGATTATTTTATCCCGTGTTTTAGGCGGTGAAGGGATCGGCCTGTATCAAATGGCTTTCCCGATTTACCTCTTGGCGCTGAGTATTTCTTCCGCCGGCATTCCGGTTGCCATTTCTATCATTACTGCCGAAAAAATAGCTCTCCGGGATTACCGGGGGGCTGACCGTGTTTTTTACCTGTCACTGGCCTTGTTGGCCGGCACAGGTCTGTTATTGAGCTTCTGTATGTATTTGGGAGCCGGTTGGCTGATTGACCACCGCTTTATTCGTGACGCTCGCGCCTACTACGCGCTGTTGGCACTATCCCCGGCGATTTTTCTTGTTACGGTGTTGTCAAGTTTTCGCGGGTTTCTTCAAGGCTGGCAGATTATGACTCCGACAGCTATTTCTCAGATTGTCGAGCAGTTGTTTCGGGTGGCTGCGATGTTGGTATTTGCGGCTCTCTTATTGCCAAAAGGCTTAGACTATGCGGCTGGCGGCGCGAGTATGGGGGCTGGCGCAGGTGCGGCAGCAGGACTGGCAGTCCTAATTTACTATTACTGGCGTCTAAAACAGGACTTGGCGGAGAAAGAGGCTTTATCACCAGACATTGGGGAACAGGAAAACACCGGAAGCATTATGCGGCGGATCATCGCCTTAGCGCTGCCGGTGTCGTTATCCAGTATCATGCTGCCCTTGGTGGCTAATCTTGACTTATTTATCGTACCGGCCCGGCTGGAAGTGGCTGGTTATACGGTGGCGCAGGCCACCGAACTGTTCGGTTATCTCACCGGCATGGCTGTGCCGCTGGTCAATCTGGCAACAATTATCACAGCGGCCCTGGCTACCAGTTTGGTGCCATCGGTTGCAGCTCTTTCACTAAAAGACAGCGGCGGTATTAAACGGCATACGGCAGCTGCCATGCGGCTGGCCAATATGGTTACCCTCCCCGCTGCCGTGACGTTATGGCTGCTGGCGACCCCTGTGTCCACCTTGATTTATCACGCGCCGCAGGCCGGTGCGGTAGTAGAGGTTTTGGCTATCAGCGTATATCTGCTCGGTATCCATCAGGTAACAACCGGGGTACTTCAAGGTATGGGCCATACTACTATTCCTGTTATTAACATGGGATTTGCGGCAATGGTAAAAGTCATTATGAACTGGACACTGGCCGCATTACCGGAACTGGGCATTAAGGGAGCGGCCTGGGCTACTGTTGCTGATATTGGCGTGGCCGCATTATTAAATTTATACTTTGTTTACCGGTATACTGGTTTTCACTTGAAAATCAGTGATTTTTGGCAGAATATCGCGGCCGTAACAGCCATGGGCATGGGCATTTATATAGTCCATACCGCTGTGACCGGAGCGTTGACCGAAACACTGGCCACCGTGGCCGCCATGTTGACAGGAACGGTAATTTATGGTGCAGTGTTATTGCTGCTGGGTGGATTAACAGAGCGGGATATAAGGCAAATTCCGCTAGTAGGGTCGGCTGCCGTCAGAATATTAAGTGTCTTGAGGCTATTAAAGTCTTACTGATTGACCATTCTGATGTGCAGTACTATTATTTCTTTAGGAGGCTTTTATCTTTTATATGGATATTATAAAATCAATATTGTATTTTATTTTAGCAGGACTATGTGAGATCGGCGGCGGTTATCTCATCTGGTTATGGCTCCGCGAAGGTAAAGGAGTATTATATGCGGTAGCTGGAGCCATTATCCTTATTATTTACGGAATAATCCCCACTTTTCAACCTGCCAGCTTCGGCCGGGTGTATGCCGCATACGGAGGCGTATTTATCGCTCTTTCAATTTTGTGGGGCTGGGGCGTTGACAAAGTAGCACCTGACAAATTTGACATTATTGGCGGGATAGTCGCCCTCTTAGGTGTTCTTATAATTATGTACTGGCCACGGGGTTAATACAGATTACCAAAAGGGCATGCTATAACTATACGCTACAATATGATATATATGATATAATTGAATAAACTTTATTTACCAAGGGAGAGTGTTTGCACAAATTGGATACACCCTCTATAAGTACGGAGATCATGATTATTTTGGCTCTAATTGTGGCAAACGGAATATTTGCCATGACCGAGATGTCTATCGTATCATCCCGGAAAAGCCGGTTGGAGAGTATGGCGGCTAACGGCAGCCGCGGCGCGCAAATAGCGCTTAAACTGGCCGAAGACCCTACCCAGCTTTTATCTGCCGTACAAATAGGTATTACCTTAATTGGTATCCTTACAGGTGCTTTTGGCGGCGCCAAATTGTCAAGCTATCTGGCCTCAATTCTAAATGCAATCCCCTTTCTCGGCCGTTACAGCGATACTGTCAGCTTGGCCATTGTTGTCGGTATTATAACCTATCTGTCGCTCATTATCGGTGAATTAGTGCCGAAAAAACTAGCACTCAACAATCCTGAGCCAATCGCTGCGGCTGTAGCCCGCCCCATATCGGCTTTTGTTCGTATTAACCGTCCTCTGGTCCATCTTTTAAGCGTTTCAACTACTATGGCCATGAAACTTCTGGGAGTCAAACCGCCGGGAGAACCGCCGGTAACTGAAGAAGAGGTCAGGGTATTAATTGATCAGGGAACACAGCTTGGCGTATTTGAAAAAGCCGAGCATGAAATGGTAGAGAAAATCTTTTTACTTGGCGATATGCGTGTGGGTGCGCTCATGACGCCCCGCACTCAAATAAAATGGCTGGATGTGGAAGATAATGATCAATACAATCTACGTATTATCCGGAGCAACAGCCATCTGTTTTTTCCCGTAGCGCGGGGAAGCTTGGACGATATAATAGGCGTCGTTTATTCCAATGAACTACTGGCAAACTACACTCCGGGAAAACCCCTGGGGCTTGAGCATGCCTCACGGCAACCACTTTATATACCTAAAAACACGCCAGCCCTCAAGGTTTTGGAACAGTTTAAAAAAAGTGGAATATATGTTGCGCTGGTAGTTGATGAATACGGCGGCATCTCCGGGCTTATCAGCCTTTATGATATTGCAGAACATATTGTGGGCGATATGCCCTATCTTGGTGAAGACGAAGACCCGGACATTATTACCCGTGACGATGGTTCGTGGCTTGTAGACGGAATGTTGTCAATTGAAGAACTGAAAGAACTCCTTGCCGTAGACCAGTTTCCCGGCGAAGAACGAGGTTATTTTCAGACACTCGGCGGTTTTATCGTTTCTTATCTGGGACAAATTCCCACCACTGCCGAAAGTTTTGAGTGGAGCGGCTACCATTTTGAGATTGTCGATATGGACAGGATACGGGTCGATAAAGTACTCATTAAGCGTATAGCTACTGAAAAAGATAATGAATTACTCGAACAAACTGACCAAAACCCTGCAGATTAATGATGCAGGGTTTTACATTTCTCACGTTAATTTGATAAAGGAAGTTAATTTGATAAAGGAAGTTAATTTGATAAAGGATTATAGCTGCTCACATAGAATAAAGCTCTTTTAGGTATCAAATACAGATCGGAGTGAATCTGATGCGCGAAAAATATATAGGCGCAATCTGCCTGTCGTTGGCTGCCAGCTTATGGGGCGGACTCTATGTTGTCAGCAAATATGCCATGAATATCATCCCGCCTTTTACGCTATTATTTCTCCGGTATCTGACAGCATCGATAACTTTAGTTATCGCCTGCCGGATGACCGGAGTAACTGTATTTCCTGCCGGCGGACGCACTGCCTTGCTGCAAATCGGATTTATCGGCTACTTCCTGTCAATTAGCGCCCAATTTATTGGCACCAATCTTTCGTCAGCCCACATGGGGGCAGTAATCACTACACTGTCGCCTATTTTCCAGTCTTTGTTTGCCGTTTTATTACTGAGAGAAAAAATGTCACGCCGCGAGGGAACTGCCATGTTTACCGCTTTTGCCGGCGTACTGGTCATTATCCTAATAGGTAACGAAAGCGGCGGTAGCACCTTGTGGGGCAATCTAATTCTGCTACTCGCGGCCTTATTTTGGGGATACCAATCGGTGGTAGCACGGCAAGCATCATTTGTGCATTCGCCGCTAACGATTACAACAGCCGGAGTCCTTACGGCAACACTCCTTACAGGGATGGCCTCAATTACCGAATTGGGCCGCTGGGATTATGGCGTGCTAACCACCTGGCCGATTATCTCCAGCGTGCTGTATATCGGCATAGCGTCAACAGCCGTAGCTTTCTTTACCTGGAACAAAGGCTTGTCACTGTTGTCCTCGCATCAGGCCGGACCGTTCTTTTTCTTTCAACCGGTAGTCGGCAGCCTGCTGGGATGGGCACTTTTGGGCGAACATTTGACATGGTCTTTTTTTGTCGGTAGTGCTCTCATTATCATCGGCGTATATCTAAGCTTTAAAAGTGAATAATCGCTTCAAAACTAGCAATCATTGTCGCTCATGCTTATCTACCATCTGGGAAAAATAATAGCAGCATTGGAGGTGATAATTTGACAACCGAAAAAACAAGCTTTTGGAACGGCAAAAATATTGCCGGTAAATCACAGGTGGACGCTAAATGGTTAATTAGTGAAGGCCCGCGGACAAGCCCAACCCACTCAAAATATCAGGTAAGCAATGAGACCATTTCTGCTGATGACCTCCAGTCTTCTGCTGAATACGCTGAAGAAATTACCAAACAGGGCGGCTGACCTCCCAGAAGAAAGCGGTAGTTACCGCAAGTAAAAACTTTTAAGGAGGAAAATAGTCTATGGCAAGCAAGGACCTGCTGGATTCAAATAATACCAAAAATAGCAGACCGGCAGCTAATATGAATACGGAAAACAAAACTAATACTGCCGAACAAAAGAAACACATGCCCTGCAAAAACTCGCTTCCCACATGATAATGAAGGTGGCTAATCGCCACCTTCATTATTGTTATTTATCAGATAGGTCCAACCCTCCCGCTGTTCAATGAGCCTGCTTTTAAGCAAACGACCCATAGCCCGTTTAAATGCGGCTTTGCTGATATTAAACTTTTCTTTGATGATCTCAGGTGGCGAGTCGTCGCTATACGGCATCTGTCCACCCCGGGTGCGGAGCACCTCAAGTATTTTCTCTGAGTCTACGTCTATGGCATTTTCTTTGGGTGGCCGCATGGACACGTTGAGGCGGCCGTCTTCTCTGATATATGTAATTCTAGTGGTAAGTTCGGCGCCAATACGGGGCCGTTCGGTCATCTCGTCATTATGGAGAAAAGCAATAAACCGGTCTTTGGTAAAGATAAAAGCCCCTTGGTCACTGTAGTTGTACACTGAACCGGTAACAGTATCGCCGACCTTGACGCCTTCAGCCGGTCGTGAAGCCCGCCTAAGTTCGTCTTCGACTTCCATAGTAACTGCTTGCCGTCCAGATTTATCACGATACAGTTTGACCCACACTTTTTCGCCGCGCCGCGGCTTGCCGCGCATACCGGCATGGGGCATGAATACTCCCCGTTCAGCGCCAATATTGACAAACGCCCCATCGCGGGTGGTGTTGATAATTTCAACTCTGGCTACTTGTCCCTCCCGCATTTGGGGTAGTCGCATACTGGCTGCCAACCGCCCCCGCGGGTCGGTATAGAGATATACTTTGACAACTTGTCCCACCATCACCGTTTCCGTTTGCTGGGCATTATGGAGCAGGATATCGTCACTGGTATTGCCTGTGCCAGCGTCTAAAAACGCACCCAGATCGCTTTTCCGGACAACAGTTAAATCGACTACATCACCGGGTTTATAGTTGTGCTTGTTCTTATTCATTATCCACCTAGCCCTGGTAAGCAACTTGTTTGGCATCGCCCCACAACCGTTCAAGTTTATAAAATTGCCGGTCATCTTCGACAAAAATGTGGGCCACACAGTTGCCATAATCAATAAGTACCCACCGCGCTTCGCGGTAACCTTCTTTACGAAAAGACTTGATTCCCTGCTCGGCGAGTTGTTCCTCAATGTTATCGGCAATAGCTTGTACCTGCGTAGTCGAGTTAGCACTGCAAATGACAAAATAGTCGGTAACGGGCGAAATCCCGGTCAAATCCATGATTACTATATCGCGAGCTTTTTTGTCACTGGCAGCTTGGGCCACTAATTCGGCTAATTTGATATCAGTTTGATTCATTAGTTAAAAAATACCTCCTGAAGCCGTTCTTAAAACTAGCTTTTTCTTTCCAAAATTATTTTATTCGGGCTTATTAGGTTAGTTTCCTGCAAAAAAAGAGTAGAGCAATAAATTACGCTCTACTTTGCTGGTACTAATTTTTCCGAGTGGAATCTGTAGTTTTAGAGTATACTTCACTGACTTTGGCCGCAGACATAAATAGATCTTCAACCATATTTTTCGTTTGTGCATTATCCGGTACCCAGTAACTCAGTCCGTCGATTGTCGCAAAATCACCAGGCAACATTTCGGTATGAATGTTACTGGAATTGAAGTTTTTTAGACTATTAGCCACTTTGGCCATGGTCATAAGCGACATGTCGGTATCAATATACTGATTGAGCGTATTGACCAGCGCAGGCACTTTTAATATTGTGCCTACTTGCAGCGTTTGTTTAGCCAACGCTTTTAAGAACCGCTGCTGACGCTGCACCCTGCCAATATCCCCCAGTTCGTCACTACGGAAACGCACATATTCACCGGCTTTTTCACCATCCAAATGCTGGTAGCCTTTAGCAATATGAATGTCAAGGTCGGCCCAAGGGTCCTTGTAATTCATGTCATGCTCGACATAAAGGTCTACTCCGCCCAAAATATCAATAACCTTGATAAATGCCTGCCAGTCAATTACTACATAATAATTGATTGGAATATGCAAAAATTGCTCAACAGTATTGCGGGCCAATTCGGCACCGCCATACGCATAGGCACTGTTAATCTTGTCATAGCCTTTGCGTCCGGGGATGTTCACTTTGGTATCACGCGGCAATGACAACAGATTAATCGTACCGTTCTGCGGGTTAATACTGGCTACCATCATGGTATCTGAGCGCCTTGATGTGTCATAAGGGTTTTCACGGTCTTTGTCATCTATTCCTAAGAGCAGTATGTTAACCCTGTTATTTAAAGTTTCCGGTTGACGCTCGGTAGCCTTGACTACCTGGGTTGTAGGCGTTCTGACTATATTCAGATAAGCATACACACTGGCTCCGGCCAGCGCCACTACCACAAACAGCAGCAGCACCAGCATAAGAAACACCCGGTCCCAGCGAATTCTCCGCCGGCGCTTCGGGAATTTATCCTGCAATTCGTGCATGGTATCATCTCCTCTCCCGAAAGACAACACCTATTAATTACATTGTTTTGTCTTCATATTATTATTTTTGTAGCAGTAAATAGTTCCGACCTTCAATAGTAGCCGGATGTATAAGCAAATTTTGGTCAATAACATAGTGAATTGATTGATCAAAACAGGCCAACAGCCCTGCGTCCAAATCTTGCAAAGCCAGGCTGCGAAGCTTGTCTGCACGGGGAAAATCACGGCCTGGTTCAATAAAGTCAGCAACATAAATAATTTTATCCAATGTTGACATATCTCGTCCACCAGTGGTATGAAGCGCAATGGCTCGCAGAATGTGCGGATCATCAACTCCGTACTCCTTTTGAGCCAAACAAGCGCCCAGCGGCGCATGCAGCAACACCGGCTGACAGCGTTCGACATCATTCATCACTATATCAAAAGACTCGGCCATTTGCAATAGGTTATTGCTGGGTATGCCGCGGGCGCAGTCGTGCAATAAGCCGGCCAGTCTGGCTTTTTCAATATTTTCACCAAAACGGGCGGCAAGTTCTGCCGCCGTTCTGCTTACTCCCAACGAATGACTAAACCGTTTGGGCGACAATGTGTGTGACAGCTTGTCCACCGCTTGTTTGTAATCCATAATTTGACACCACCTATCCTCCACTATTAAAATTCGTCAGGATCCGCAGATATCCTCTTTTGTCAAATAAAAAACCTCCTAAAGTTAGGAGGTGAATATGATGCCAGAACATTTATAGTCTACAAGCTAAAATGCCAGTGAGGGTTAACCCTGGCGCGGTTTAGCTTCGTTAACGACAATCTGACGACCCCCAATTTGAGAACCATTCATGGCCTCAACCATTTTTTCAGCGTCAGCGTCCTCGACTTCTACAAAACCGAAACCCCGGGAACGTCCCGTTTCCTTGTCAGTAATTATTCTACTTGATACTACAGAACCATGCTGACGGAAAGCGTCAGCAAGAGCCGTGTCTGTTGTGCTCCAAGGCAGGTTGCCAACATAAAGCGTTTTTGCCATAGGAAAATCACCTCCGTTACATCAGGATACTTTAAAAAAAGAAATTTTACGTTAACATTATCTGCAAAAAAACGGGATTTATGCTTAAACTAGCAATGCCTTTATTTGGCACAGAAGCAGTTAACGGTAGAGTCCTTCTTTGTAAATATAATCTTCCACACTTTCGGGTACTATGTACTTAATCGACCGTCCTTTTTTAACCCGTTCCCTGATGTCAGTTGATGATATTTCCAGTTCGGGCGTGGCCAGACGATGAATACTGCGTCGCCCTTTGGCGCCAAATTGTTTGATTACCTCATCAATATAGCTGATACACCCCGGACGGGTAGCGGCCACAAAATAGCACAAATCTAACAGGTTTTCAATTTCCCGCCAACTCGGCAAATCTTTAACAGCATCAGCGCCGGTAATGAAATAAAACTCGGTATTGGCGCCATAACAATCAATAAGTGCTCTAACGGTATCAATTGTATACGAGAGCCCGGAACGTTCAAGCTCAATGCCGGACACAAAAAAGTGCGGGTTAGAGTAGGTAGCCATAACTGTCATAATATAACGGTGAATTGCCGGTGTAACTAATGACCCCTGCTTATGCGGCGGATTACTGGCAGGAACAAACAACACTTTGTCAAGGTTATATTCGATGCGAACCGCTTCAGCTGTTACCAGGTGCCCGATATGAATGGGGTCAAATGTTCCGCCCATAATCCCAATTTTAGTCTTTGTGTGCGACATGGTTATCTGCCTTTCAAAAAAATGTAAAAAAATCCCAATATGTTTAATATTATATAGCAAATGTCAAGCTGTATGAAAAGAGGTTCAGGGGCTAAGCGGCACAAAACTCCTGGATTAGGCTAACTAAGCCATAGAGGCGTTTAAAACTTTCTGCAGGAGGTTTCACTTTATGACTAGCCTTATAGATAGTATAACACCGATGATAATAAGCGCTCCACGGATGTAATCCAGGGCATCATGACGGCCTTTCGGCGTCTGGAGGTAGTTACGCAGTGCATAACAGTAACCTGCAATAAGTTTCATTTTATTCATACCTTAATACCTCTACCGGATCAGTTATCTTTTAAGCATTTCTGACTGGGCCATAGAGATAAATTACCCACACCCCTACTTCAGATCTGTTTTTAGCATTAAAACTGGTGAGTCCGTACCACTTTTAGGTGATACGGACTATTTTTGTGGGCATTGCAAACCACCGTTACCTTTAACCTCATAGTTTTCACATAGCCCCGGAATTAATTACCGTATTTGCCCATTGCCGTTGACAACATACTTAATGCTGGTGAGCTCAGGCAAACCCATCGGACCTCTGGCATGAAGCTTTTGTGTACTAATGCCGATTTCGGCGCCAAAGCCGAATTCAAAACCGTCAGTAAAGCGGGTTGAAGCATTGACATAAACGGCAGCGGCGTCAACTTCCTGCTGAAACCGCCGGGCGTTATCATAATCGCGGGTAACAATAGCCTCAGAATGCCGGGTGCTGTAAGCGGCAATATGCTCAAGCGCCGCGTCCAGGTTGCCCACCACTCGTACCGCCAGGATAAGGTCTAAGAATTCAGCAGCCCAATCTTCTTCAGTAGCTGGCTTTACAGCTTGATGGTATTTCATAGTCTCAGGGCAGCCGCGCAGGTCAACGCCGGCTTGGTGATACCGCTCCAGCATAGCAGGTAAAAAATCGGCAGCTATCGCCTGGTGTACTAATAGTGTTTCCATGGCATTACACACGCCAGGACGCGAAACTTTGGCATTGAAAGCAATGTCTTGGGCCATGGCCAAATCGGCAGTTGCATCAACAAAGGTGTGACAGACACCGGTGCCTGTCTCAATTACCGGAACAGTGCTGTTTTCCACTACAGTTTTAATAAGTCCGGCCCCGCCGCGCGGAATAATTACATCCAGATATTTATTAAGTTTAAGCATTGCAGCCACAGCCTGACGGTCAGTAGTCTCGACAAGCTGAATAGCGCCCTCCGGCACACCGGCGGCATAGGCAGCCTCAGCAATAACGGCAGTAACAGCAGTATTCGAGTTGATGGCTTCTGAACCCCCGCGTAAAATGACGGCATTGCCTGCCTTTAGGCACAGCCCGGCGGCATCAACGGTAACATTAGGACGGGCTTCATAGATAATGCCAATAACACCAAGCGGCACACGCACTTTGGTGATGTTAAGGCCATTAGGTCTAACCCAGCCTGATAGGCTTTCACCCACCGGGTCAGGCAGAGCGGCGATCTGTCGTACCCCTTCGGCCATGGCTTGTATTCTGGCTTGGTTTAATAACAGCCGGTCAATAAGCGGTTTAGCCATGCCGCCGGCTTCGGCCCGCTCAACATCTTTAGCGTTAGCGGCAACAATTGTGCTATACCCGGTCTCCAGGGCGTCAGCCATAGCTAAAAGCGCCTTGTTCTTTACCGATGTAGACAACGCTGCCAGTTTTCTCGCTGCTTGTTTAGCTATCGCGCCTTTTTCGGCAAGCTCAGCCATATAGTCCATATTACCTCTCCCCTTTCGTCTAAGACGAGCTTATACCAATAAAACCATGTTATCGCGGTGGACAACTTCATCATATGTCTTAAAACCCAATATATCGCTAATTTCATTAGTGTGAACACCCATGATTTTTTTTACGTCTTCAGCGCTGTAGTTGGTAATGCCCCGGGCCAATTCCCGGCCACTGCCGCTTACAATACTAACAGTGTTGCCTAGTTCAAAATCACCTTCAACTTCTACAATCCCGGCAGCCAGCAGGCTTGAACCACCGGTTAGCAGTGCCTGCTCACAGCCTTTATCCACTGTCACCCTGCCGCTTACGGTAACACCGAAAGCCAACCAGCGTTTTCGAATTTGTAAACGATTTTCTTTGGAGATAAAAATAGTGCCCACTTTGTTTCCTTGCAGCACTTCGCGAACAACGCCGTCTCTGCCACCTGAAGCAATGACCATAGTTACACCAGAGTTAACAGCAATTTTCGCAGCCTGAATTTTGGTGTACATACCACCTGTGCCACGGAGTGTCCCCGGCCCACCGGCCAATTCTTCGATATCAGGAGTAATGTCGGTAATTTCGCTTAGCAGTGTGGCATTGGGTTCGGTCTGGGGATTAGCTGTGTACACGCCTTCAACATCTGACAAAATTATCAGCAAATCGGCGTCAATAATGCTGGCAACCATGGCGGAAAGTGTATCATTGTCGCCAATTTTAAGTTCGTCGATAGCCACGGCATCATTTTCATTGATAATGGGAATGACACCCTGATTTAGGAGCGCTATTAACGTATTGCGGGAGTTGGTATAGCGCTTGCGGTTAACCGAGTCGGCGCGTGTAAGCAGCACCTGAGCCACAATTTGGCCATATTCTCCAAACATTTTTTCATAGATATGGAGCAGGATACCTTGACCAACGGCAGCGGCCGCCTGTTTTTCCGGAATGGTCTTGGGTTTCTCTTTTAATCCCAAACGGTCCATCCCGGCGCCAACCGCGCCGGAAGTAACCAGGATAATCTGTTTGCCCTGATTGGCAAGGTCAGATAATTCACGAGCTAATTTCTCAATTCTAAGCAGGTTTAGTTTACCGGTAGCATGAGTCAACGTGCTGGTACCCACCTTGACAACAATGCGTTTCGCATCGGCGAGGTTTTTTCTGGTAAGCATATACTGATACTCCCCCATAATTAAGGCAGTTCTATCTTGGATTTTTCCTCATTTCTCTTATATAATAAACCATTACGGCCAATTACTTGCACCAATTCGGCGCCGGTGGCTTGAGCCAGCGCAGTAATAGCTGCTTTAGGTTCTTCCGGACTGTTTTGCAATACCCGAACTTTAATAATCTCCCTGGCCGCCAAAGCTTGTGCGGCACTTTCAACGACAGTGTTTACGATGCCGCCTTTCCCAATTTGAACAACAGGGTCAAGCGTGCTGCCGAGCGCCCGCAAAAACCGTTTTTGCTTGCCTGTTAGTATGCTTGCGTTATCTTGCAAAATAGTTTCCCCTACGGTCTAAACTCAAATTCCATATCACGGATCCGGACAGTATCGCCTTCCTGAATGCCACGTACCCGAAGTTCCTCTTCTATCCCCAATCTGCGCCATATGGCCTGGAACCGGCGGACACCTTCGTCATCGCCAAACCTAGTCATAGCTACCAGCTTTTCAATGCCTTCGCCTTCAACAATATAGGCGCCGTCATCGTCCCGCCTGATGCTAAACTCATCTTCAGGCTTGGCTTCATAAACCTTGGCCTCTTCAATTTCTTCAGGCTCCTCAACATACTCAGCCAGGAGCTGCGCCGCCCGTTGCATGAGAGCCGGCAACCCATCGCCGGTGGCGGCAGAGATTGGATAAATCTCATGACCTAAGCCAGCCATATAATCAGCCACCCGCTTATAATTCTCCTGGGCTTCAGGCAGGTCCATCTTATTGGCGGCAATAATTTGCGGCCGTTTGGATAGTTTTTCGTTATACAACTTAAGTTCATTGTTAATTTTATGATAGTCGTCAATAGGATCGCGGCCTTCCATGCCGGAAACATCAATAACATGAATGAGCACTTTGGTACGCTCGACATGGCGGAGAAAATCATGCCCCAGCCCAATTCCCGCGTGCGCTCCTTCAATTAATCCCGGGATGTCAGCCAACACAAAGTTTTGTCCCTGGGCAATGCTGACCACCCCCAGTACCGGCGACAAAGTGGTAAAATGATACGCGGCAATCTCAGGTTTTGCAGCTGATACCATGGCGAGAATGCTCGACTTGCCCACGCTTGGATAGCCAACAAGGCCAACGTCAGCAAGTAGTTTTAGTTCCAATAAAAGCACTCGTTCTTCGCCCGGTTCGCCCAGTTCGGCAAAGGTAGGCGCCCTATGGACGCTGTTGACAAAACGAGCGTTACCGCGGCCGCCACGGCCGCCTTTGGCGACTACGATCTGCTGACCTGGTTCGGTAATATCGCCAAGAACTTGACCGGTCGCTTCATCTTTAACTATAGTTCCCGGCGGCACTTTAACTAAGAGGTCATCGGCACTGCGGCCATGCATGTTGCTGGATTGACCGTTAGCACCGTTATCGGCTTTAAACTGCCGTTTATAACGGAAATCAATAAGCGTGTTCAGGTTGGCATCGCCAATTAACACGACATTGCCGCCGCGGCCACCGTCCCCACCGCTTGGCCCGCCTTTAGGAACGTATTTTTCCCTGCGGAAACTTGACATGCCGTTGCCGCCGCTGCCCGCTTTCACGGTAATTTTGGCTCTGTCGATAAACATAGAAATCCCCTTGTGCTTTTTATATGTAATATGCGCTATCGCAGTAATATTTATCAAATTAAGGTTGTATATTTTTTAAAACTTGCTCACTCTGGTATGTTGCCAAAACATTAGATACCAGTTCCGGATCATGCGCCAGTTTTTCAATATACTGTAGCGCTTTTTCGTCGCGCCCCAACTGAATCATAGCATGAATAACCTGCAGATGATTTAAAAAGTCGTGGCGCTGGATGCGAAGCAGTTTTATCACAGCATTACATGACATTACTTGAGGACATTCAGGGTTTGTCATTCTATCAATCCTTCCGAATAACTGCCGAATGATATGTCTTTCGCCCTCGCGCCCTAAAATACCTGTCGACTTTTGGCATTTTTGCAAAAAAATAAATAAAAAACCTGCGGCTATTGGGGAGCCGCAGGCAATTCTTACATGATGGCTTCTTCAGCTACAGGATACACACTAACTTGACGGTCATAACGGCCTTTACGTTCAAAAGACACTTTGCCGGGAACTTTAGCAAACAAGGTATCGTCTTTGCCAATACCGACGTTATTACCGGGATGGAAATGAGTACCACGCTGGCGGACCAGAATGCTGCCTGCAGTGACAACTTCACCGGCGTGACGTTTAACGCCCAGGCGCTTAGCCTCACTGTCGCGGCCGTTGCGGGAACTGCCCACACCTTTTTTATGAGCAAATAACTGTAAGTCAAAAGAATGCAGTTTGAATTTTTCCATCGTACTTTCACCTCCTGTGCTCAATAATTCGAACACTCTTCGGATATAATTTGGCGATTTCGTTCAAACCGAGCAGCATGGTTTCCAGCACCGCACCTGTTAGACTGTCAGGCTGGCCAATAAGTTCCATCTTAATAGTTCCGGCCGTATCATGCATCAGTTCAATATCCCGCCCGAGGTGGCGTTCAATTCCCATGATAGCCGACTGGACAAGAGCCGATACTCCGGCACACACAATATCCTGACCGCGCGGCGCAACTCCGGCATGACCGCTTGTTTTAAAACCGGTAATCGCCTGATTGTTATCACGAATTAATTCAACAATAATCATTGTCCGGCCTTAAGCAAAAATTTTTTCAATACGAACTTTTGTGAACGGCTGACGATGACCTTGACGACGACGGTAGTTGGATTTTGCTTTATACTTAAAAACCAAAATCTTCTTACCTTTACCATGGGACACTACTTGAGCGGTAACTTTAGCGTCAGTTACCAACGGTTTGCCGATAACTACTTCACCATCTTTTACCACAGTCAGAACACGATCAAACTCAACAGTCTGCCCCTCAGCGGCTTCAATCTTCTCGATAGTGAGCATATCGCCTTCGGCAACGCGGTATTGTTTACCACCGGTTTCGATAATAGCGTACATATTGCACCTCCCTACAGCAAGACTCGCCGAATACGGTAAAACGAAACACGGTTTCGTTTGTTTACGACACCTCTCCGTGCGGTTGGGTGTAGGCAAATGCCTACATCACGAAATTTTATCATAATGATAATAGTTTGTCAATCAGATTTCCAAAGCAAAGAAAACGTCTCAGGATTCATGCGCAGTGTGGCTTCAACCACAAGGCTTCTCGCCGTTTCCTGCTCAAGCCGCTTGAGTTCCCCTGGCCTGTTTAAGAAATCGGCTACTTGGGGATGAACCTGAATTAAGAGCCGCCCGCCCGGGCGGGAACGCTTGTTTAGTTTTCGCAGTTCCCGTTTTATGTCGATTACTACCGTTTCAGGTGACTTAATGCGTCCTTTTCCCAGGCAGCACGGGCACTCACTGTAGAGCATGCTGTGAATGTTCTGTCTGGCCTTTTTTCTGGTCATTTCAACCAGTCCCAAGCTGGTAATGCCAAGTACATTGGATTTGGTGCGGTCTTTTTTAAGCGCAAATTCCAGTTCAGCCATCACGGCTGAGCGCTGTTCCGCTTTGCCCATATCAATAAAATCAATAATAATGATACCACCGATATCTCTGAGCCTTAACTGCCTGGCAATTTCCGCCGCCGCTTCCATATTGGCCTGAAACACTGTTTCTGACAAGTTAGTGTCACCGACAAATTTACCGGTATTGACATCAATAACAGTCAGCGCCTCGGTATGGTCAATGACCAGGTAGCCACCACATTTTAAGTCAACCCGCCGGTTACGCAGAGTTTCCAGCTTATTATCAATACCAAACCGGTTAAACAAATCGCCGTCATAGTTGCCTGACTCATAAAGCCGGACACTTTCAATAAATTCCGGCGATATGTATCTAAGCAAATCAACAACCCGGTTGTAAGCCTCTTGACTGTCGATAATAAACTCAGTAACATCGTCTGTCAGATAATCGCGAACAATCCTGATAACCAGGTCGGCATCACGGTAAAGTAGTGCCGGTGCGTTTATCCGTTTGGCTCTGGTGCTTAAGGTTGACCATACATTAGTAAGATAGGCCATATCTTTCATAAGTTCGTCATAACTTTTGCCTGCGGCTACCGTCCGAACAATAACTCCCATACCGTCCGGACGAAGCTTCTCAGCCAGTTGCCGCAGGCGTTCCCGCTCAAATTCATCTTCAATGCGGCGGGAAATACCAATATAATCGACATTGGGCATAAGTACTATATAGCGGCCAGGCAACGTCAGGCTAATCGTAGCCCGCGGCCCCTTGTCACCCATAGCGTCCTTAGCAATTTGGACCAGTACCTCCTGGCCGACTGTTAAACGCCGGCAGGCGGCTTGACGGCCGGCGTCACCCATATATAAAAAAGCGTTTTTGTCCCGCCCAATATCAACAAATGCAGCTTGCATACCGGGAAGAACGTTTTTTACTTTTCCTTTATAGATGTTGCCAACCAAAGGTCCGTTTTCACTACGTTCTACCGATATCTCCATGAGCTCACCGTCTTCCAGGAGCGCCACTCTGGTTTCTTCCGGCATCACGTTGGCAATAATACTTTTATTCATCGTTTTTCCTCTTGATTTATAATTCAATAGGCGAACGGCATACCCGCCCGTCTGTTACATAGAGCCCGGTCCGGTTGATTAGCGCGTTGTCTTTATCAATGGGTAAACCAAAATTCACGGCTAACGCAGTCAAAACCTCAGCGGGTTTGACGCTGCCTTCCGGAGTAATTTTTATTGAAAGACCGATAATTATTGCTGCTTGCTTGTCGGTCACCGGCCTAATGGCAACTGGTGCGGCAAAATATTCCTTAATATCAATTTCTCGCCGGCCTTTGGGGGATTCTTTAATATAAATCACTTTGGTTTCACTATTGAATTTGTTTATACTTGCTGCCGCAGTCTCCCAGACTGCCCCGGTTGCCAACGGTACGGTTATTTCGTATGTAGCCAAATTAACTACAGCCATGAGCGCTTGACTGCGCTTCCCCATATATTTGGCCGCTTTCAGTCCAATACCTTCAGGCAGTTGTGGTTTTAGGCGGGTTTCAACACTGGCAAGGTCCAGTTCTTCAGTCAGTTCAATATCCAGATATTCGGCATCGCTTGTCACCCCTACGGCCAGCGCCGAAGCAAACGCCAGCTTCATATGGGGGTTAAAGCCCTCGGAATAAGCTGCCGGCAGCTTAGCACGGCGGATAGCCCGCTCAATTGTTCCGGCAAAATCTAAGTGGGAGACATAGCGGACTTCTTTGCCTCTGGTTATCATAAGCCGTAATCTGGCCATTATGCCTGCCCCCTATCGATAATTTTCACATCTAAACCCTGACACACGCCGCACACACCGCACTGTTCACGGCGGCAATCGGGTGTGAAGGCTGCATTTTGCGCAGCTTGCCATTCCCGCGCCAGAAAGGACTTATCCACACCTGCCGACAAATGTTCCCACGGTAAAAACTCACTAAGTTCCCGGTTACGGCTGGCATAAACGGCAGGATCAAGTCCCTCGGCAGCAAATGCATCCATCCACACATCATAGTTAAAGTGCTCAGACCAACCGTCAAACTTGGCGCCGTTTTGCCACGCCCTGAGGAGCACTTTTCCCAGACGGCGGTCACCGCGCGCAAACACGCCTTCCAGGAAACTGGTGCGCGCGTCGTGCCAACTCAGTGATATGCTGCGGTCTTTGATCAGCGATCTTAGCAGCTTTTGTTTACGTTCAATCTCTTCTATCGAATTTTGGCCAAACCACTGAAAAGCAGTATGCGGTTTGGGTACAAATGATGATACGCTCACCGTAATTTTTGCGCCTTTGCGGCCTGTTATCTGCTTATAAAGATCTGACACGCGCTGGGCCAGGACGGCAATACCGGCCACGTCTTCATCAGTCTCGGTAGGCAGGCCAATCATGAAGTAGAGCTTAATAGTTGACCAGCCTGATTTAAAAGCCGCACTTACCGCTTCAGTAAGGTCGTCCTCAGTCACACCTTTATTAATTACGTCGCGAAGACGCTGGGTACCGGCTTCAGGCGCGAACGTAAGACCGCTTTTTCTCACCTGCTGCACTTGCTTGGCAAGATCAATTGAAAAACTGTCAATCCTGAGCGACGGCAGCGACACACTCACTCCCTGCTGCTTAAACCTGGCTATAAGTTGCTTGATTAAAGGGCTGAGACAGGAGTAGTCGGCTGAGCTTAATGACACTAGCGAAATTTCATTATAGCCGGTATTATCCACCAGTTCCTGGACATAATTAATGAGTGTCTCCATTTTACGCTCACGCACCGGACGGTACAATATCCCGGCCTGACAAAAACGGCAACCCCGGGTACAGCCCCGGAACAGCTCAAGCATGATCCGGTCATGAACAATTTCAATAAAGGGTACGATGGGTTTAGTGGCAAAAGTTACTGCATCAAGGTCTTTTATCACCCGTTTGCTAATAACAGGCTTGGCTTCAGGCATGAGCGGACGTATACCGGCTGCTTGTCCGTCATCATGATACTCCACCTCATAAAAGCCGGGCACATAGATACCCTGAAGCTTGGCCAATTGTTTGAGAACCGCGGGTTTGCCACCCGGTTTGCCGGCTTGTTTCCAGTCGGCAATAGCGGCAGCCACCTCACTAATAACTTCTTCGGCTTCGCCTAAGATAAAGAAATCAACAAAATCGGCCATAGGTTCAGCGTTAAAGGCACACGGCCCGCCGCACACGACCAGCGGGTGTTCTTCTCCCCGCTTAGCTGCCAGCACGGGAATGCCGGCCAAATCAAGCATATTAAGTACATTACTGTAACTTAGCTCATACTGGAGTGAAAAACCTATAATATCGCACTCAGCAACCGGCCGCTTGGTTTCGAGCGTATAGAGCAGGATACCGGCATTTCTCATTTCAGCTTCCATATCTACCCAAGGAGCATAAACCCGCTCGGCAAAGGTATCAGGACGATCATTTAATATCTGGTACAATATTTTAAGCCCTAGGTTGGACATACCGACTTCATACACGTCAGGCATAGCCAGAGCAAAATTCACTGTAACCGCACTAGAGTTTTTGACCACGCTGTTCCATTCGTGGCCGGTATACCTGGCTGGCTTCATTACCCGGCTTAAAATGGCAGGGCTTACAGGATCTAAGGAACGCATTATGTACCTCCAAATAAATAGCTATAAAAGATATTATGTATTTTTCCGCTGGAAATATCAAGACTTATTTTTCCCAACTATCCTTAAATTTAAAAACTTGATAGAATCAAAGAAATTCGTTTACCTTGGCCTTGATTCCCCGCTTTAGCAGTCCTTCCCATACTTCAGTTTCAGTCAGGGCGCCGCATAGACGGAAATCTTGGTCAACTATATGGATGATATAATATTGCTCCGGCCCAAACAGGCGGATTACGTCACTGATGGTCGCGTTACTCATAGCTGTGAGATGACTGGTAGACATAACACCACTAACCGAAAGCTCAGCTTTTTTACTAGCCAGAATGCGCATAGCGCGAAACCCGGCTAGGTCATTTTCGGTACGGGCAGTGATTAACAAAAACCCTGCGGCAATAATTATCGTCAAATTTATTGTATTGTGTAACAAGTAGCCTAAACCGGCAAGTATTAATAGCATAAAGCTGATTATATTGCTTATCATCACAACAATGGCGGTGGCATTACGATAATCACGGCGGCGGGTCAGTATCGCCCGTAAAATTCTCCCGCCGTCAAGCGGCAAAGCTGGCAGCAGGTTGAAACCAGCCAGCATGAGATTGACTTCACCTACAAAGCTCAGTACTTCCTGCCAATTACCTGCTTCACCGATTCCTGCATAACATAAAGCCGCCAGAACCATGCTTGCCAGCGGTCCGGCGGCTGCTATCATTATTTCACTGGCCGCTCCGGCATCAGCCAGGCGCTCAATACGTGCTGTAGCGCCAAACGGCAGCAGTTCAATTTGTTTGACTTTGTAACCTAACCCGGCTGCCATCAGCATGTGTGCCAATTCATGCCACAAAACAGCACCAAATACCAGCATCACCTTACTTGCCAGGCCGGCAACCGTAAATAAGGTTATCAGTACTAAAAACCAGTTATTTAATATGATCTCAACCCCTGCAATCCTACCAGCCCGCATATTTCACATCCTTTACTTGTTAAATTCCCCTTTTATTCTGGTAAATGGATCAACAGCTTTACCGTTTTCCCGCAGTTCAAAGTAAAGCCTGGTCGTAGTGGCCGTGCCGCTATTGCCTACCCGGGCAACCACCTGTCCCTGGCTCACGGCCTCACCTTCTTTGACTAAAATATCTAATAAATGCCCGTAAACCGTCTCGATATTCTGACCGTGTTCAAGTATTAGCATTTTGCCGAACTGAGCGCTATCAGTAACTATCTTTACTTTCCCCGCAGCAGCAGCGCGGACGCTTGACCCGGTAGGAGCCGCAATATCAATTCCCTCCTGTAGCGTCTCCTGCTTAAGCGCCGGATTATTTCGCCAGCCGAATTGCGTTATTACCTGCCCTTCCACCGGTTTGGTCATATACATTAGCGGGTCGGCCGGCCGTGAAATAGTGGCCTGTACTTGCTTAAAAACAGGAACATTAGTGATATTGGCAGCATTTGGCCAATACGCAACAATATATTCGGTAGCTTTGGCCGTATAGTAAGCAAAGTCAGTATGAGTCGCCAACATAAGCCTCACAACGCCGGTTACTTCCTGCCCGATCTTAGTATCCGAGACCTGAGCGCCATAAACCACGGCGAACATTGCCAGGGCAACTACTATCTTTTTTAACCAGGTGTAGTCGGCCGGGTCTTCATAGTAAGACTGCCACGTTCTGTCGTTATTACGTATTCCAGACTGCCAGCGGTTTTTCAGACTATTCCACAACTTTGCCATATTAAGCCCCCCATACATAAACCGGCTTAAGTTTCCTTATGAATATATATGACAAAACCACAGAATTATAACTCGGAGAACAGCATCTTGCCTGCCTATAACGGTAAAAATACCAGTCAAGCCCTAAACTTCAACCAAAATTAACAGCCGGGCCTCAGCCCGGCTGTGTCAAAACAATATCTTTTGGCGACGCATATAAATGTTTAACAGTATTCCAATACTAACCAGATTGGTGGTTAACGAACTGACACCATAGCTCATAAGCGGAAGCGGAATGCCTGTAACCGGCATGATGCCTGCTGTCATGCCAACATTAACAAGCACGTGGAACGCCATCATGGAAGTAATACCGGTTGCCAGCAGTGTGCCAAAATTGTCACGGGCAGCGCCAGCGATTTTTACGCCCCGGTAAAGTAAGATAAGATACAATAATAAAACAAATGTGGCGCCAACAAATCCCAATTCTTCCCCGATAACCGCAAAAATGAAATCGGTATGGTTCTCCGGCAGGAAGTTCAACTGGCTCTGAGTACCGTTAAACAATCCCTTACCAAACAACATGCCTGATCCAATGGCAATCTTGGACTGAATTATATGGTAGCCTGACCCCAAAGGATCGACGTTCGGATCGATAAATACTGTTAGGCGCTTTTTCTGATAATCTTTTAAAAAGTGCCAGAATATCGGCATAAAAGCTATACCTGCGCCGACAATAGCCATCAGATGCCGTGTGCTGATGCCGGCGATAAAAATCATACCAAATAATATGGCTATAAACACCAGCGACGTCCCAAGGTCAGGCTGCTTCAACACCAGGAGGAAGGGTATGCCGACATAAATAAAAATCGGGATTATTTCTTTAAATGTGTTAAGCCGGCCGGTACGCTTATCCAATATCTGCGCCAAAGAAATAATCATAATCAATTTGGAAAACTCTGACGGCTGTAAGCTTATCGGACCAATCTGAATCCAGCGCTGCGCCCCAAGCGCCGACTGGCCGATAAACATAACAGCCAGCAACATAATCAAATTGAGAACGTACAAATATCCCGAAACCTTTTCCAGCGACTTATAATCGAAGTTTAGCGTGATAAAAATAATTGCAATATTGGCTAAAGCAAACAGGCCTTGGCGCTCGACATACCAATACCTGTCCTCACTGGGACCGTTGATATGGGTAGCGCTGCCGATAATAACCAGACTGACAACAATGATAAGCGCAGTAACGCCAATAAGTATAAAATCCAGATTTCGCAAGAGGCGCTGGTTAAGCATAGATACACTAACCTTCTCTCTATCAATGTCCTATTTATCCGATCGCTAACCGCCACTAATACCCTCGCTTTTTAAGCGGCGGAATAAGTGGCGCTAAGCTTCTGGATTAGTTCAACTAAGTCTCAGAGGGTGTTAAAACTTCCTCTGAGACAAGTTTCACTTTATTATAATAGTATTTCCCGTTTACGTCCAGTATTAGAGGCGGAAAAAAACAGAGCAAAATCCTTGCCCTGCTTAAAAACCGTTATTCCCCCGGCAGCACGCTCCGTTTCATACGATTAACCGGAATATTAGCTACCAGCGCTACCTGAGTATTGGTCTTTGTTAAATTTATTTCCATCTCGGATTCATTGATATCCATATAATTTGAAATAACTTTAATCATATCATCTTTAATAATTTCCATGAACTGCGGCGATACATTTACCCGGTCATGCACCAAGACAAAACGCAGCCGTTCTTTGGCAATATCTTTTGAACCTTGCGGCTCTTTACCGAACAGTTTCTGAATTATTTCAAACACCTTCTTTCCCCCCTTAAGCTAACCAGTTTTTACAATCCCAGCACTTTTTTAAAGCGGTTCCATAAACTATCATTGGGCTCAAGGATCATGAGCGGCACGTTTTCGCCCATCAGCCGGCGTACGATATTGCGATAGGCAGTACTGGCCAGGGCCGATGTGTTGGCAACCGCCGGTTCGCCCCGGTTGGTAGAAATCACAATGTACTCATCTTCAGGGATAATTCCCAATAGATCGACAGCAAGGATCTCAATGATATCATCAATATCCATCATATCACCCTTTTTAACCATAAGCGGCCTAATTCGATTGACGATAAGCTTAGGGTTGTGCTTGCCTTCTGATTCTAATAGGCCGATAATTCTATCAGCATCCCTCACTGCCGACACTTCCGGGGTAGTGACAATTATGGCGCGGTCTGCGCCGGCAATAGCGTTTCTGAATCCCTGTTCAATACCGGCCGGACAATCGATGATTACATAGTCAAATTCTTGGGCCAAATCCTGACATAATTGACGCATTTGATCAGGGGTAACGGCATTTTTATCCCGAGTCTGAGCTGCCGGCAGCAAGTAGAGCGTTTCATAACGCTTATCGCGGATAAGAGCCTGCTTTAAGCGACAGTTGCCCTCGGTTACATCAACTAGGTCATACACAATTCGATTTTCCAGTCCCATTACTACGTCAAGATTTCTTAGCCCAATATCAGCGTCCACCAATACGACTTTTTTACCCTGAAGAGCAAAACCGGTACCAAGATTGGCTGTGGTAGTCGTTTTGCCTACGCCGCCTTTACCGGACGTTATTACGATGACCTCACCCATATTTATATGTACCCCCTATACAAGAGAATTTTTCACGGCTATTTAAAATCCTCATATTGAAAAATCATTATGTGCCGGCTCAATAATAACTACATCACCGGCGATGCGGGCTGTTTCCCGATAAGCAGGCTCGTCCTGATTATCAGGAGCCCGGGCAATCAGCCCGGCTATTCTTAACTGACCTGCAACCAGCTTATCAGCCGTTATAGTTGCCGTCTGATCACCGTTGGCACCGGCATGCGCAAGTCCCCGGCATGTCCCATAAACGGTAATATGCCCACTGGCAACCACCTCGGCACCGGGATTGACGTCGCCCATAATAACGACAGAACCGTTAAATACTATTTTTTGACCGCCACGCAACATTCTTAATACAACCAGCGTCTGACCGCCGCCAGCTTCTTGGCGGTACTCAACCGGAATGTCGCCAACTTGCTCATTGGAGCCAGCGTCCGTTTTTTCTGACGATAGCTCCTGGGCAATTGACTGCTCGTGCAGAGTCAGACCATAGTCTGCCAGCAAATTAATAAGCTGTCGCCGTTCATCACCAGTAAAAATGGTGGAACCGGATAACACTTTCACGCCAGCACTACCAGTAAAAAAATGCGCGGCAGATTCCAACTTGTCTTTAAGCTGCTCCAAAATCACGGCAAAATCGGCAGATTCGTTGATAAGCAGCTCAAGCCCGCCTTTGCCTCCTTTAAATACTACATCCTCCCGCATATCTTCTCCTAAATTTTACCATGCATTAGTATCTATATGTCAACTAAAATTCGCCCTATTTGCTAAATTTCCTGCAGGCTAACTATTACCTACTTTTAAAATTACTGAAAAGGTAATCAACCGGCTTTGGCGAAATATATTAAAATTACTTTAGTTAAGGAGGAAAGTTTATGCTCAACTTATTTGCCAAATGGAATGAATGGTTGGGCCACCATATGTTCTATATAGTATTGTCCGGACTGTTCATTGGTTTTGTTATCCCATTACCTGACTCCCCGGCTTTACGTATGATAGTGGTCGGTTCATTTGCCTACATGACATTTATTACTGCCCTTGGCACAAGTTTTAAAGAATTCCTGAAGGTACTTAAAAATCCGGTTATTCCAGCATGGATAATCATATTAATCCATATTGTCTCACCGTTTATTGCCTGGTTGGTTGGCTGGGCGCTATTTACCACTGACCAGTATACCAGGCTGGGCTATCTGGTGGGAGCTTCAACACCTATTGGCGTAACTTCAGTAATTTGGACGGCGCTGACTAACGGCGCCGTCTCGGTATCGCTGGTAGCCGTAACGCTTGACACACTTATCGTTCCGGTCATGCTGCCACTCTTTTTTAAAATTATAATTGGCCAATCACTTCAGATTGATTATGTCCAGATGATGCTGCAAATGTTATGGATGGTTACCATCCCCAGCTTGCTCGGCATGGCTATCCATGACTATAGTAACGGCAAAGTTACAGATCTCACCAAACATGCCGGCGGCTTTATTTCTAAGATTGCTTTTTTCTTGGTGATATTTATTAATGCCGCTATTGTCGGTCCGAGTATCAACTGGGATTGGTCAACACTCAAAATCATTCTGGTAACTATGTTTCTGGTGGCCGCAGGCTATTACACCGGGTTTTTGGGTTCATATGCCTTTAAAGACAGATCAAAAGAAATGGCGTTGGCCATGGTTTATTGTGTCGGCCTGCGAAATATCAGCTTCGGACTGGTCCTTGCTTTGTCCTTCTTTCCGCCAGCGGTTGCTGTACCAATAACCATGTTTATACTGTATCAGCAGCCGTTTGCTGCAATTGTTCCCTACCTGTTCCGGCGCTTCAGCAAGGAAGCCACATAAAAATCACTAAATTATAAATTTATTACAAAAATCAAGCCCCGTTTACAAAGACAGGGCCTGATTGGTATTTTCTTTGCCAGAAACTGATTCTTGATACTCTGCTATAAGGCGGTATGAGGGCGATATATTTTAGCTGATTCGGCTGGTTCCTGGTTAATGTTAAACGCAGCTTCCATAATCTTTTTGGCAATAGGCACAGCCGAGGACGCACCAAACCCGCCCTGCTCAATGATAATAGCAACAGCTATTCGCGGATCTTCGTAAGGGGCGTAGGCCACAAACCAACCATGGTCCTGACCGTGCGGGTTTTCAGCCGTACCGGTTTTACCGGCTATGGAAACAGGGAAGTCTTGGAACGCAGCAGCGGCTGTACCACCTTCTTGCGCTACATCTTTGAGTGATTCGCGGATAAGATTTAAAGTACGGTCAGAAATAGTAACCCGGCCTATTTCTTCCGGCGCAAAGGTTTTGATTACTTCGCCATTAGGACCGGTAATTTTGCTTACCAGATTAGGTTTGTAACGATGACCGCCATTGGCAATCTCGGCAATGACCATAGCCATTTGCAGCGGCGTCGCCAGTTGGAAGCCTTGACCAATAGCAGCGTCAAAAGTTTCCGATAAGTACCAATCCTCGCCATAAACTTTTTCTTTATAGCGGCGGTTAGCTACCAAACCATCAGACTCACCCGGCAGGTTAATGCCGGTTGGTGCCCCAAGTCCGAACATACGGGCATATTTTTCCAGGTTGTCAATTCCTAAGCGATTACCCATTTCATAAAAGTAAACGTTGTCAGATTTAGCCAGCGCTTCACGAAAGTTAATCCACCCCAATGCTTCCCCCATAGCATTACCTTTCGGAATAATCCAGTGAGTACCAGTATCGAGAATTTTTTCTTCAGGTGTTACTTTCCCTAGTTCTAGCGCCGCCGCTCCGGTAATAATCTTGAAAGTTGAACCTGGTGGATATTCTCCGGCAATGGCCTTGTTATCCATAGGATGGTAAGGATTTTCATTAAGTGCTTTCCAATCTTTAGCTGAAATGCCGCCGTTAAACAAGTTGGGGTTAAACGTCGGACGACTAACCATGGCCAGAATTTCTCCGGTCTTAGGGTTCAAAACTACAGCAGCGGCCGCTTTGGCTTTAGTGTACTCGGTTTTAGTCTGAAGATAGGTAAGTTGTTCATCAATAGCCGCTTCTGCAGCTTTTTGCACCCGGTAATCAATGGTCAAAACCAAATTATTCCCCGGCACGGGATCTTTCTTACCAAGTACTTGTACTGGCCGGCCAGTTACGTCAACCTCCACCTGATTGCCGCCGTCCACGCCGCGAATTTCTTTGTCATACAAGTTTTCCAAACCAAATTTTCCGACAATATCACCGGCCTTATAGCCTTCGTTTTTGCGTTTTTCCAACTCGACGTCATTGATCTCGCCGACATAGCCAAATATGTGAGCGCCAAGTTCATTATTAACATAATTTCTAAGCGGCTGAATTTCAATAACCACACCTGGTAGTTCAGCCCGCCGTTCTTCGATTTTAGTAACGATATCAGGACCTACGTCAGTCTTGACCCGAACCGGTTCAAACGACCCCGTATGTTGAGATAGCTTGGCTTGAATTTCTTCCACATTCATATTAAGGATGACAGCCAGTTTGGCAATGACCTCATCAGGCACAGGACCGCTTATCGGCAGTAAAGATACCGTAAAGCCCGGGCGATTGGACACCAGCATTACACCATTCCGATCATAAAAAACGCCCCGAGGGGCCATTATGGGGATAAGCCTAATGCGGTTACCGTCAGCTAGCCGCCCGTAATATTGTCCTTCGGCTATTTGCAGATAGCCAAGCCGGCTCACCAACGTAACAAATATAAAGATTATGACAAGACTGAGTACCTCCAGTCTGCCGTTTAAGCGTTTAGCAAGCATAATGGCACCCCCTATTCCCAACATTAAAGTGAAATAAATTAATTAAAATTGACTCCGCTTGCCGAAGGTAATCCGGTAAATTAATCTATGCACCGGAATACAAAACAAAACATTATACCCTAAAGAAGGCAAAACCTGATTTGTTAGCATAGGGCCAAGTTCAACCTTATAGCCCAACAGAAAAAGCAGCGCCTGCATTACTGCGCTGTTAAACAAAGTAGCTATAATAATCGCCAATACCGGCAGCAAAATACTTTCTTTGAATACCTTGCGCTCAGCTAATCCGGCCACATAACCGATTGCCATTTTTGACAGCGTGTTCAATCCAAAAACATTTCCTGATGCCAAATCTTGCAGCACACCAGCAAAAAACCCCACGCCGATTGCCCGTTCCTTCCCGGCCAGTAATCCGGAGGCCACAACAATAATTAAAATTATATCTGGTTTAACACCTTTGGAAAAAACAAGCGGTAGCAGCACGGCCTGAACTGCAATGGTAACAATCAGCAATGCGACCCAGCCAAGTGTTGTCTTCATCGTCCCGCCCCTCTCGGTTGGGCAGGCTGAGACGGTTGGCCAGGCTGAACTTGCGTAGCCGACGGTGGGACCGGTACAGGTTCGCGCGAACGAACAATAATCAATACTTCCTCTAATCTATCAAAATCTACCGCCGGCTTCAAGACCGCGTATTTTAGCAATCCACCCTCTTCATTAACAATATCCATGACTTCGCCGATTAACAGGCCCTTGGGATAGATTCCCCCAAAACCTGAGGTAATCACTTTGTCGCTTTTAATTATGTCGGCATCACGCGCAATGTTAATCATTCGCGGTGCCAGCGGATTAGAACCGCTGCCTTCAACAATGCCTGCTACCCGCGATTCGGGCCGCTGTACCAAACAGCCGACCGCACTCCGGGGATCTAATATAAGTTGCACTTTAGCGGCATTATCATAAACATTTACGACACTGCCGACCAGTCCTTGTGGTGTTACAACCGCCATATCTTTAGCTATTCCGTCGGCTGCGCCCCGGTTAATGATGATTATGCTGGTCCATGTTCCCGGATCTCGGGCAATTACTTTCGCGGTTACAAAATCAAACTGCGGCGCCCCTATTTTGTAGTCAAGCATGGCCCGCAGTCGCGCATTCTCTGCCAATATCTCTGTGACATTAACGTTATTTTGACTAAGTTCAGCAATTTGGGCTTTAAGAGCCTGGTTGTCGCGGTATACGGTCATGATTTCGCCGGCAAATAATCCAGTTTGTCGTACACTGTAGCCGATTTTGGCCAAAACATACTCAACCGGCGCTAAAAGTGTAATCGCAACCCGTTCCATAAAGGCAAAGTGATATTTCCCTTGGGCTACTGTACTGGCCAGCAAAAAGACGGTAAGCACCGCCACACTGAGGATAACCGCCTTTTTGTGAATGAATCGCACTTTCTAGGCCCCTTCCTTCCTCAATTATGCTAGTACATTACATTATTTTAATCCGATATATTTATATGAAATCCAATAAAGATTTTTTTCTAGGCGTGCTGTTAGTAACGCTCCACCGCGGGCGCTTGACTTACGCTTATACTAACAACACGCCGTAAATCTTTATTGGATACTATATAGAATTAATTTAAATATAATTGATTTGTTCTTGTTATGAGTAACTTAATTTTTTCGGAGACATCAGCACACGTTTCAACAGGTCAATGCTTTCTAACGCGCCCCCGGTACCAATAGCAACACATGACAAAGCATCTTCGGCAATATGCACCGGCATGCCGGTTTCTCGATTCAAAAGGATATCAAGGCCCCGCAAAAGCGAACCGCCGCCGGTCATAACAATACCTCTGTCCATAATATCTGCTGCTAATTCAGGCGGGGTTTTTTCCAGGGTAACTTTAACTGCTTCGATAATGCCTGCCACCGGTTCGCTTAACGCCATTTGTACCTCACTGCCTTTGATCGTCAGCGTTTTCGGCAAGCCAGTAACCAAGTCGCGACCACGTACGTCAATTGGTTCATCTGTTTTTTGAGCCATGGCCGATCCGACAGCGATTTTAACTTCTTCGGCAGTTCGTTCGCCAATCATTAAATTATAAGTGCGCTTAATATATTGAACAATGGCTTCATCCATTTCGTCGCCGCCGATACGGATAGAACGGCTAGTTACAATGCCCCCCAGTGAAATAACAGCCACCTCGGTAGTGCCGCCGCCGATGTCAACTACCATATTACCGGTCGGTTCATGTACAGGCAGCCCGGCGCCAATTGCCGCCGCCATAGGCTCTTCAATCAAATACGCTTCGCGGGCCCCGGCTTGGATGGTCGCGTCGATAACTGCTCGTTTTTCCACTTCGGTAACTCCTGATGGCACACCAACAACTACGCGCGGCCTTATGAAAGATTTAGAGTCCATGGCTTTTCTAATAAAATATTTAAGCATGGCCTGAGTCACGTCAAAATCAGCAATAACACCGTCCTTAAGCGGCCTGATAGCCACAATGTTGCCAGGTGTGCGGCCAATCATCTGCTTGGCTTCTTCACCTACAGCCAGCACTTCCCCTGTATCGCGCTGGATCGCTACTACTGACGGCTCCCTGAGAACAATTCCCCGTCCTTTAACATGCACCAAAGTATTGGCTGTACCAAGATCTATACCCATGTCGCGCGACAATGAACCGAACAAATTCCACATAGACTTAGCCCCTTTCTTTGCAAACCTATTATATTATTCCCTTTTCTTTAAAACTAACATACTTGCCATCACCGATTATTACATGGTCAAGTATTGAAATATTCAGCAAATTTCCAGCTTCTACTAATTGTTTGGTTAGACTGATATCTTCCTGACTTGGGGTGGGATCACCGCTCGGATGATTATGTACTAAAACAATTGCCGCAGCGCTGTAGCTGATAGCTTCCCGGAATAATTCCCGCGGGTGAACAATAGAAGCATTCAAACTGCCGACAGAGATGATTGCCCGGGCAATAACATGATTTTTCGTTGATAAAAGCAAAGCAATAAAATGTTCTTTAGCCTGATACCTTAGCTCACCCATCATCAAGTTAGCTGCATCCTGAGGGCTTCTGATTACTGGACGTTCGCCCGGATCTTTTTGACTCAGCCTGCGTCCTAACTCAATACCGGCAACTACAGTAACAGCTTTAACCAAGCCAATACCTGATGTTTTACTTAACTCCTGCGGCGATATGCCACCAAGACCGGTAAGTTGATATTTAGCTAACAACTGTTCGGCCAGCCGGTTTACCGGCAAATTTTTCGTGCCGGTACGCAGCAGGATGGCCAAAAGTTCGGCATTACTGAGAGCATGGACTCCTTTTTCCAACATTTTTTCGCGGGGACGTTCAGTTTTCGGCAATTCTTTCATCATAAGCTGCTTGTCCGCTGTCATAAGAGCTCAACCCCGACCTCATGCAAAAGGTCTGACAATGTACTAAGCGGCAACCCCACGACATTGTTGTAACAACCGTTAATACTCTCAACCAACAGTGCACCTTTGCCCTGAATGGCATAAGCTCCCGCTTTATCCATCGGTTCGCCGCTGTCAACATACCGTTCAATTTGCGCAGGCGACAATTGCCTGATTTTAACGGTAGTAATGTTAAACCCTGTAAATATCCCATGGTCTTTAACCACCGCTACCCCGGAGATAACTTTATGTTCACGGCCGGAGAGCGCCGTCAGCATCCAAATTGCTTGGTCCCTGTCAAGCGGCTTACCAAACACGTGCCCATCCAGCACAACAATGGTATCGGCACCAATAATCACGTCACCGTCGGCCGCCTTCTTCCGGGCGTCAAACGCTTTATCCCGCGCGTGCGCCACTGCTAATTCTTGTGGCGGCATGTCTTTGCTATTATCTTCTTCAATATCACTGATAATAATTTTAAATTTAAGCCCAATCTGCTCTAGCAGTTGTTGCCGTCTCGGTGATGCAGACGCCAAAATTATTTCCATGCCTTACCCTCCTAAAACCGTCTAAATAGTATTATTGCTGCAATAATACCGAATATGCTCATGAGATTGGGGTATAAGGCAAATCCGACGACTAACTTGATTACATAGAGGTTAATAGCCACCGGTGGCAAATCAAATACGGGAAACGGCTTCACAAGGTAAGGCGCAACACCGGCCAACAGGCTGGAACCGGCGGCAAGTTCGCCTAAAATACCGCCGACAACCGCCCCGGTAATTAAAAACAACGCCATCATTCCCATACTTTTGCCGGCTGAACTACTCTTTCTGCTGCCGGTTTTCACACTATGCCCCCCCCTGCAAATATAAGTCGGCCTTAGGTTCAGGAGTTATTACCCCTACTATCCCTTTAGAGCGGACTTAAAAGTGAAGCTCGAAATCTATCATTTTACAAACCTGAACTTTCCTCTTAAGGCTTCGAGTTTTACAGCCTGTTAACCTCGGCCTTCGCGGGCGGGGTCTTACAGGCTGTTACGAAGAAATAAATCCTTGCACAACAACAAGGACATTATTAATTTTAATCAGTATTACGAATTTTAAAGCCATATTTTGCTGGAGCTCTAGCAATTAAGTAATTAGCCATTAGCCCGGTAAATACGCCGGTAGGTACGGCAAGCAACAGTAAATACGGTGTATACCACAATAGGCCCGAGCTATAAACAAGGACAGCCGCTAGGACCACTTGGGCTGTATTATGAATGGCTGCTCCGGCAACACTAATACCAACCAGCGAAAACACCTGATTATATTTATACCGGATATAAGCCATGATGATGATACTGAACAATGCGCCGCCGATACTCATGACAAACGCTGGCCCGAACAAATAACCACCAAATAATGAGCCTATCGACACTCGGGCAACGGCAACATATACTGCTTCCCGCCAACCAAACATGATTATAGCAAATAGTGAAACTATATTAGCCAATCCCAGTTTAGCCCCAGGCACAGGTACGGGAAGAGGCAGCCAGCTTTCCACAACATGCAGTGTTGCAGCCATAGCCACTAGCAGTGCCAAAAGCACTAGACGTCTTGTCTTAATCATGGCCTACCTCGCAATATCATCAACATCGGCCGGACTATCAGATACTACTTTGACAACAACGCGATATGGCAAACATACTATTTCCTGGGATGGTACGCTAATCCACCCTGACCGCACGCACACTTGGTCAGGACAATCAGCTTCCCGAACACGAACGCGCCCAGCCTTATACTCGATAATATTATATTCAGTATCGCCGCCAATTCTAAATTCTCCGACATAGCCTTCACGGAGCGGGAATGTTTTTACTGTTTTGCCATTAACAGTTATTATCACCGACCGTCCCTGACCGTTACCTGAGACATAATACATATTTAGCCCAATACCGGATATTGCAATTAACAACAACACAATAACCAGCCATTTGTCAGCTTTTGTAAGCATTAGTTTGCCACCTTGCCCATATTCTATTATATTTTACATTAAAATATTGGTTTATGCAAATAATAACCCAGTTAAAACATATACAAAGTGAGACTGCCGCATTGATAATGCAAAAAAGAGGAAGGTTTCCCTTCCTCTTTTTGTCACTTACATCTCGCCAAATTTTAAGCTACTATGTCTTCGCTGCCAGGCACTACACCTAGCACAGCCTGTTTAATGGCTTTGGTCGGGCATTTAGCCAGACAGGTAGGATTCGTACATTTTTCCATACATACTTTAGCATCAACAACAGCCAAGTTATTATCCATTTTGATAGCACCGTGCGAACATTCTTTCATGCAAAGCGTACAACCGATGCAAGCGGCGGCACAGGCTTTCTTGGCGACCGCGCCTTTATCATGCGAGTTACAGTTAACACGGACAGGCGCACCTAGTGGCATCATGGTGATTACTTTTTTTGGGCATACAGTTTCGCATTTACCGCAACCGGTACACTTATCAGGGTCAATAATCGGCAGGCCGTCTTCACTCATCGTCATTGCGTTAAACGGGCAAGCCTTAACACAAGTACCAAGGCCAAGACAACCGTATTTACAACTTTTGGGACCGCCAAACAGCAAGTTAGCAGCCGTACAGTCTTGTATGCCGCTGTATTCATTGGCTTTAGCCGCCTTGGCATGAGTACCTGCACATCTAACTTGAGCAATACGCGGCTCAACGGCGGCGGCAGCTTTACCAGTCAGTTCGGCCACTGCTTTGGCAACAGGCTCCTTGCCAGGAATACATAGGTTTGGCGCCACATCGGGATTCATTACCACCGCTTCGGCATAAGCCATACACCCGGCATAACCGCAGGCACCGCACTGTCCCTTAGGCAGTACATCTTCTACCATGTGTATGAGCGGGTTAACCTCAATAGCTAACTTTTTATTAGCGTACGCGAGGACAAACCCGAAAATTACACCCAGAGATGTCATAATAATGAGTATTATAAGGGAATGTTCTATAACTCCATGTTCCATTTTATTTTTTCACACTCCTCTCTATGCCGGCATTATAGCGGAATCATCCCGGAAAAACCCAAGAAGGACAACGCAAGCATGCCTGCCAGTACAAAGGCAATTCCTAGGCCTTGCAGAGTTTTGGGAACGTCAGCATACTGCAGTTTTTCCCTTAAGCTGGCCATTAGGATAATCGCAAGGGCAAAACCGGCACCAGATCCAAACGCATTTATGACGCTTTTGATAAAATTATAATTGGCGGTGGCGTTTATAAGCGGCACACCCAGAACAACGCAGTTGGTAGCAATCAATACAAGGTAAATACCCCACATCTCATAGAGGGCAGGCGCAAATTTCTTAATGGCAATTTCCAAAAACTGTACAAAGCAGGCAATAAGCACAACGAAGACCACGATTTTCAGGAATATCAGGTCATAAGGAACCAACACGTAGTTATAAACCAGCCAGGCAAGGGCCGACGATACTGTAAGAATTGAAGTTACCGCCATACCCATACCTATTGAAGCACTTAAGCTCTTAGAAACGCCGAAGAAAATACACAGGCCGAGAAAGCGTGTTAACACGAAGTTATTTACAATTACGGCCCCCATAAACAGGGTAAAATACTCCATCATACAGCCTCACTCCTTTGCATTGCGCGCTGCTGACCGGCTTTGACTTTTGCCTCAGCTTGCTTATTCTGATACTCGCCGATAACGTTAAACAAGCCAATCATAAGTCCGATTACCATGAACGCACCAGGCGCAAGGATCATGATCATAGGACCATTATAAGTTGGAGGAAATACTTGTATGGCTAAAGAAGTACCTCCGAGAAGTACGCCGGTACCAAACAGCTCGCGGATCGCGCCAATGAGCAGCATGGCCAGAGCAAAACCGGCGCCCATCCCTAGGCCGTCAAAAAATGAAGGGACTACTCCGTTTTTCATGGCAAATACTTCTGCTCTAGCCAAAATAATGGCAAATACAACAATGAGCTCCAGATATAGTCCCAGTTCCCTGTAAACAGCGGGGAAATATGCTTCAAGAATCAAGATTATCAAAGTAACAATCGTCGCGATGATGGTAATAAAGACAGGTACGCGGACTTTGGGATTAACAAACTTTTTTACAATAGATACTACCACGTTATTTGCAGTAATAACGACTAAAACACTAAGACCCATACCCAATGCGTTAAATACCGTTGACGTAACCGCCAGCGCCGGACAGAGACTCAACGCAAGGCGGAATATGGGGTTCATTTCGAAAATACCCTTTTTAAATATTTCCCAGTAGTTCATATTCGCACACCTCACTTCTTCTGGCTGGCCGAATATTCGGCAACCATTTCTGCAGCTTCCCTGATACCTTTGGTGACGGCCCGGGAGGTAATTGTTGCGCCAGTCAGCGCCTGAATATTTTTATCAGTGGGTACTTTAACTACTTCCAAATCGTTTGGAGTTTTTCCGGCAAACTGCTTGCGGAACTTAGATTCCACCATCTTGTCACCAAGTCCCGGAGTCTCACTATGCTTAAGAACCTTGAAATCCATTGCCTTTCCGTCTGGCGTCACAGCGGCAAGCATTTCAATATTGCCGCCATAACCCTTACCGTTAGCGGGAACAACATAGGCTATAACCTTGCCGTCTTTCAAAGCCGCATACCAGTCTGTCTTGCCTTCCACGGCTTTAAAAGTTTGAGCATCTTTAACCAGTTCCTGCATGGCGTCATTTTTTGCTTTTATGCGTTGCTGCTGGGCGCTTGGCTCGGTGACGGCGAATGTTCCGGCAATGATGACCCCCGAAATAAAACAGGTTATGCCTAAGTTCATAGCAATCTTAAAAATGCTATTATTCTTATCATCATGTGCGTGTGCCTCATGTACCATGGTCATTACCTCCTTGCCCCAAATTTAGCAGGTTTAATCCAAAGGTCAATCAGTGGCGTCACGCAGTTCATGAGTAAGATTGCATAACAAACACCCTCAGGATAGCCACCCAATAGACGAATCAGAACAGTAAGCGCACCCGCTCCTACAGCAAAAACGATTTGACCTTTCACAGTAATAGGAATAGTCACCATATCAGTAGCCATGTAAAATGCGCCTAAAATAAGTCCGCCAGACATCATATGCATAATAGGATCATGGCCGGCTGCAGCCGTTAACACACCGACCGTACCAATCATAAATACCGGAATCTGCCAGTTGATATATCCGCGATAGATGAGAAATATACCGCCAAGAATCAGCAGTAATGCGGAAGTCTCACCCATACTGCCGCTACGGGACCCGATAAAAAGAGCTTTATACATTTCAACTTTGTCGCCAAAGATGGCAACAAGTTTTTCATAACCTTGCAGTTTCAAAATACCCAGCGGAGTAGCCGAGGTGACTCCGTCTATCTTACTTGCCATTTCCGGCCAGGTCGTCATAGCTACCGGCCAGGAAGCAAGAAGAATAGCCCGTCCGACCAGCGCCGGATTAAAGATATTGTATCCTAATCCCCCCATAGTGTGTTTGGCTATGGCAATAGCGGCTACAGCACCAAATGTAGGCATATACCAGGGCAGTGTTGCCGGAATATTCATAGCCAAAAGCAAGCCTGTCAGGAAAGCGCTGCCGTCATTTACCGTAATCGGCTTATTCTGCCATTTTTGAATGAAATATTCAGTAGCTACGGCAGCTACTATACAGATCACCATAGTAGAAAGTGCCGGCAAACCAAAACGGTAAACCGAAAAAATAGCTGCAGGCGCTAATGCCATATTAACTGACCACATAATTTTTGCTATCGATTCGTCGCACCTGATGTGCGGTGATGCCGAAACTGTCAAAGTACCAACGTCAAGTTTTACTTCTGCGCTCATACCGCCCACCTCCTATTTCTTTTGCGCGGCAGCAGCTGCTGCATTTTGCGCTTTTGATAATTTGATGTAATGCACGATATTACGTTTAGCCGGGCACACATAAACGCAAGATCCACATTCGACACAATCAAGAAGACTATATTCTTCCTTGGCAACGGCAAAAGCACCACGCTCGCCAAGAACACTCAACATACTGGGAACAAGCCCCATGGGACAGGCATTAACACACCGTCCACAGCGAATGCAGGGACGCTCAGGGCCAACATTGACATCAGAGGCGCTCAATGCCAATATGCCGGAAGTACCTTTAATAACAGGCACGTCAAGTGTTCGCTGGGCCATGCCCATCATAGGTCCCCCCATAATAACTTTGACAGGTTGATCTTTAAACCCGCCACACAGTGCAACAGCTTGAGCAAAAGTCATGCCTATCCTGAGGAGAAGATTCTTAGGTTCCGCTATAGCGCCGCCAGTAACTGTGGCAACCCGTTCTATGAGGGGAATACCTTTTTCAACGGCATCGGCAATTGCCACAACTGTGCCCACGTTTTGCACTACGGCGCCAACATCCATCGGCAGACCACCTGACGGTACTTCGCGGTCAAGAATTACTTTAATGAGTGTCTTTTCCGCGCCTTGAGGATACTTGGTCTTAAGCGGCACTACTTCAATGTTCGAACCGACACATGCCTTGCGCATCATTTCAATGGCGTCAGGTTTGTTTTCTTCGATACCAACATAGCCTTTGTTAACACCTAAAACTTTCATAGCAATCTTCATACCGGTAACAATACGGCTGGTTTGTTCCAGCATTACCCGGTGGTCGGCAGTCAGATACGGTTCGCACTCAGCCCCGTTTAAAATAAATGAGTCAATAGGTTTTTCCGGAGGCGGAGACATTTTGACGTGGGTCGGGAAGGTTGCGCCACCCATACCAACAAGACCCGCCTGACGGATGATTTCTTTGAGTTCTTTAACATCAAGCGACTGCCAGTCACGGCTCAGCGGCAAGCCGGGAGCCCACTCGTCCTGTCCGTCACTTTCAATAACAACTGCCTGACAGGAGCCAAATACCGGATGCGGATATTCAGCAATTTCCACTACTTTACCTGAGGTTGAGGCATGAATGGGACTGGCGACAAAGGCTTGCGCCTCAGCGATCACCTGTCCTTTTTTGACCAGATCGCCCACCTTAACCACTGGGGCACAAGGCGCTCCCAGGTGCTGCCTGGTGGGAATGATGACTTTTTGCGGCAACGGCGCCACTTCTATAGGTTTAGCGGCCGTATACCGTTTGCGGTCGTCGGGATGAACTCCCCCGCGAAAGCTTTTTGCCATACTTTCACTCCTTTTGCTTGGTGAAATTAATCGCCTATTTTATGCCTTGTTTAAGACAAAATGCGGGTAATCACCGGTTGCATTTTGTCATTAGTCCTGGCATTGCGATCAAAATACTTGATATAGACCATCGATAGCCCAAATGCTATCAAGCCGCCGCCAGACTGATACCAAACTGGTTCAGCCTGCATGCTGCCGGCTAAATAGTTGCCAGCCACTGCTCCAACAACAGCGGCGATAAGCGGCAATACATATACAATAAAAGCTGCTTTAAGCATACCGATTTCTTGAATTTCAATTGCAACCCTTTGTCCTTTTTGCGCGCCCACTGGGTTACGAGCGTCGAGCACCATGGCAGTATTGCCAGGACAGGCTCCGCAGTTTTCACAATCACTATGACGACTTGTTTTCACTTTTGCTATATTACCTGTTACTTCCAATACAATACCCTCCTGCAATTTTTCCATTTTTGCCCTCCTTTCGACAATTTGACGGCAACGTCACCCTTTTTTTAACTGATATTATATTCGTTTAAACTAAACAATTACCTTCATTAAGAATAAATTACTTTTTTCACTTTAAGGTTAAAACTTTTTCAGCTAAAATTCTTATACTATAGTTTTAGTAACCAGCTATTAATAATTGCTAAAAAAACAGCTTTAGTCTCTAATAAATATGAAAGCCCTTAACTGTATTTACAATACCAGATTTTGAAAAAAAATACCATATCTTTTTTGTGAAATTTTGTACAAAATATTAAATTGTTTGTCTTTTTATATGTTAGGTATATTATCGCACATTGTCTTAATGGTAGCAAAAAGTATATATTTACAAAAAACTAAATATTTACAAAAATACACCCTCTTGGTTTAAGAGGGTGTATTGGAGTCATTAACACTATATCTTAAATACCAAAACGTATCCAATCGCGAAAATAACCGTATACATTAAAACCATAATTGCAACACCCTGCCAACTGCGAGGAACGCCAAAATTAAGAGTTTCCCCTAACATGCCGCGGCGATTAAACAAGCTTGTTTGTTGCCGTTTTTTAAACCACCTGGCCTTCTTCTCATCGCCAATGATCTTAGCGGTAATATATATGATACATAGCCCAATAATAAACGCAACAATCACTCTTAAAGCTTGCGTGTCCAATTCATCACCGCCTGCTTACTTTTTGGAACCGTCGCTTGCTAACTTCAAATATTGCTTAGGTTTCAAATTCGCCAATTCCTCTATAAACTTATCACTGGATTTAAATAATACGGCATGCATTTTTGTCTTTTTTTTAAATACCAGTATTCGAATAGGACGGTTATCTCCTGACGAATAACGGTATAAATAACGGCTAATGCCTGTGCGCCGAAAAAAGCTCTTTACATATCTGTCGGCAAAGCTTTCAACATCATCTAAATTAATTCTAACTGTCCGGCTTATTCCCAGTCCCTGACTTATAACAATCATCTCATGTTCATTCAAAATACAAGTGTAGCGAAAAGCATATCGCCATATTAAGATTCCAATGAAAAACAAAATATATCCTATACCCAAATAGCTAGGCTTACCGGCAAAATAGGATTTAAATTCGGCCGCAGACCAAATAAGTAAGGCAATAACAGCCAGCAATAACCAAAATAGCTGACTCTTATGATAAACAGTACTTTCGCGACATTTCTCCATATATTCCTCCGTCCAGTATAAAAGAGGGACAGACATAGCACTGTCCCTCAGCTGCTAAAAGTTCAAAAATACATAAGATAGACATAAAGATTGGATATGACAATGGAGAGTATCATTAAAGGAAAGGCAACTTTCATAAATCCTTTAAACGATAGCGGATATCCATGCGCTTCGGCAATACTCATAACCACAACATTGGCCGAAGCACCGACAAGGGTACCGTTGCCTCCAAGGCAAGCGCCAAGGGCCAACGTCCACCACAACGCAGAAACATCCACTCCGCCAACCTCAGCCATGGACTTAATGAGAGGTATCATGGTAGCAACAAACGGAATATTATCGACAAATGCCGAAGCAATCGCCGACAGCCAAAGCACCATGACGTTCATCATAAATACGTTTCCCTGAGTCACATCAAGCGCCCACTGGGCCACCAGGTGTATAATCCCGGTAGCTTCCAATCCCCCTACCAGGATAAATAAGCCTACAAAAAAGAAGATCGTGTTCCATTCCACCTCATGAAAAACTTTTTCAGGGTCCTTGCCGCTGACTAAGAGTAAAGCCGCGCCACCGGCCAAAGCAACAGTCGCTGAGTCAAAATGAAATACTTGATGAAATGCAAAGCCAAGAATGGTAACACCCAAAACTATTAACGACTTTTTAAGCAGCGCCCGGTCAATGAGAAAGGCGTATTCATCGATTTCCATAATTTTTTGCTGCTTTTCCGGAGCAACTATTAGCTGAGTCCGGTAAATATACAATAACACTAAACAAGTAACCATCCCTATTAGGAAGGCTACCGGAGCCAAATTTAGCAGAAAATCGTTAAAACTGAGACCAGTAGCACTTCCGATCATTATATTAGGCGGATCGCCAATCAAGGTAGCTGTTCCCCCAATATTTGAAGCTATGATCTCCATGACCAAAAATGGAACCGGGCTGATTTCCAGAACATCAGTAATTGCAAATATTATGGAAGTCAGCAGCAGAACGGTAGTCACGTTGTCCAACAGGGCTGATAACAAAGCTGTTAACCAGAATAAAACCAACATAATAAGAATGGGATTTCCTTTAACCTTCTTCGCCGCCTTGATAGCCAAATACTGGAATACACCTGTCTGTCGCGAAATTGCAACAATCATCATCATTCCAATCAGCAAGCCTAACGTATTAAAGTCAATACTATCAATAGCTTCATCCTGGGACATTATTTTGAGTAATAGTACTAAAACTGCCCCCACCAAAGCGATTTTGGTGCGATGAATTTTTTCCGACACGATAATAGCATAAACAACTAAGAACAATATCAGGCTGACCCAAGCTTCGGACGTCATTTGCTTCCCCCTTTACTATCTCTTATTAACGTAAGTATGCCAAATAGATATAAATATTACTAATTAGTATTGACACAATCATAAGTGGAAAAGCAATTTTGAAGTAATATTTAAACGATATGGGCCGGCCATGAGCAGCAGCTATACTTGATACAACAACGTTGGCAGAAGCTCCGATGATAGTACCGTTGCCGCCAAGGCATGCTCCCAGGGATAGCGTCCACCATAATGAAGTTACATCCATATGACCGAGTTCAGCCATTGATTTAATAAGAGGTATCATTGTAGCAACAAACGGAATATTATCAATAAACGCCGATGCAAAAGCCGAAAGCCATAAAACCAAAAAGTTCATTAGAACCATGTTACCTCTCGTAACATCAAGTGCCCACTGGGCTATCATTTTAATTACTCCGGTTACTTCCAACCCGCCAACTAAAATGAATAATCCAATAAAAAAGAAGATGGTATTCCATTCAACTTCATGAAAAATCTCTTCAGGCTCAATTCCGCTAATTAGTAGCAGCAACGCCGCTCCTCCCATTGCAACCGTTGCAGATTCATAATGGAAGGCCTGGTGTAACACAAAGCCAATAATTACTGCAGCCAATACCGCTAGAGATTTGCGTAGCAGAATCTGATTGGTAATAAACGCCTGCTCATCTAAACTCATGATTTTATTTTGGGTTTCTTTTGTCACAACCAAATCTTTCTTGTATATAAGATAGAATAACCAAGAGGTAACAATCCCAACTCCCACAACCGGAATTGTCAGATTAATAATAAAGTCATTAAATCCTAGCCCAGTAGCGCCGCCAATCATAATATTGGGAGGATCGCCGATTAAAGTGCCTGTTCCACCGATATTGGACGCAATGATTTCCGAAACCAGAAACGGTATGGGGCTTATCCCCAAAACATCAGTAATAGCGAAAGTAATACTTGTTAACAACAAAACCGTTGTAACATTATCCAGAAAAGCCGACGCAATAGCAGTCAACCAAAAGAATACTATCATAATTTTTACGGGATTGCCTTTGACCTTTTTGGCAGCTTTAATCGCCAAATATTGAAATAACCCCGTCTGTCGGGTTATAGCAACAATGACCATCATTCCAATCAGCAAACCTAACGTATTGAAGTCAATTTTAGAAATTGCTTCTTCTTGAGGCATTATGTTGAATAATATTACAACTATCGCACCTAATAAAGCTATCTTTGTACGGTGAATTTTTTCCGATACAATAATAGCATATACAATAACAAAAATTCCAATTGCAAGTCCTGCGTTTTCTGCTAACATTAAGCGTTCCTCCCATATGTCCTTGGTATCCTACCAATCACCAATTTCTCTGAGACCGCCAAAATTCCGGCCGGACAAATACCAATAAGGTAAATAATTCCAACCGTCCCAGCAACATAGATAACATGAGTATGAGTTTCGCAAACGTTGAAACCTCAGCGTAAATTGTGGTAGGTCCCACCGGCCCAAACCCCGGTCCAACGTTGCCAAGTGTTGCGGCCGCCGCACCCATAGCATCGAAAGGCTCGAAGCCATTTAAAGTCAGTAGTAGAACAGTTGTTGTAAAAATGAACATAATAAAAAGAAAAACTGCATAACTAACTGCATTGAGTACAGTAGGTTCAATTGCCTCTCCACCCACACTCATACTTACTACAATTTCGGGGTGCAAAGCACGCTTTAGCTCAGCCTTGTTTGGTCAATACTTGAAACAGAACTACCCGAAATGAATCACCAACCTCCTCTCCTGTTGCCTATAAATTTGCAGCAAAAATATAGTAGTTACTAATATTATCAGGATATAAATTTTAATTCTATATCTCTAATAATTTTCCTGCTCATTTTTGCCAGGCATGAAAATAAATTGAAAAAATTCTCCCAGCTACTACCATAAACACTATAATTAAGTTCTATCATAAGACTATAAAGAATAGACTACAATGATGGAGTGTCAGAAGCAATAAATGCCGCGTAAATTAAACGCCATGCACCCACGAATATGTGCAACCCCAATCCTAAATGCATGTGCAAACATACCTGCTTTCACATCGATGCGTTCTTCCGATAAACGCTGTGCCAAACTATAGCCGACTTTTTCTACGCCAACAATAATGACACGATCAAATCTCCTCCGAGTCGCTATTAAACAAAAAACTACATAATGCTACTATTTTATCACTTTAGATAGTAAAAAAGAAAGTTATTTTAACGTGTATAATATATACAGGTGCCTGTAATAGCAAGCACCTGCCAGTGGCTGTATTCCTCCCAAATAGTAATAATATAAACAACTTTTCCCTAAAGATACCTGATAATACGTGACTATTTATGGATGTGCCTTGACCGGTTCATTTAAGGCTTCAATTGGGTCCACAGGTGACATATGCACAGAGGTGAAATCCAACTTTAAAAAGGCACTAACTAATGAAATCCAATAAAGATTTTTTTCTGGGCGTGTTGTTAGTAACGCTCCACCGCTGGCGCTTGACTTACGCTTATACTAACAACACGCCTGTACATCTTTATTGGATACTATATAGATCAATTCTAAGCTATTAAAGCATTTCATTTGCCGGGCAATTTTAATTGCAATTTCATTTACCCCCAAAGCATGCCGGGCAGTAAAATCCTGTTGCTCTTAATTTGTTTAACCAGGCTACAAACAACTGTTTCAATTCGCTCCAACTCATTTACAAATTTGGTCATAAAAATTTTGTCCCCTTTCTAATACAAATCAGAGCGCTAATATGTTCGAGTATCATAGATGATTAAATAATGCAATATTGATTCTACTGCGGAAACCCAAATTTAGGCCAATTTATAGTTTTGAAGAGGACAAAACAGGGCTATTGCAACTAATCTGTCCTTTTTCTACAGTACAAAATATAACGTCAAAGTACTTTTCGCAGCATACTCACTATTTCAAAAAAAACAAAAAGGCCTGAAATAGTTCAGGTCCCTAAGGTTGATGTCGCACCATATCAAACGCAAATTGTCATATAACAGGTTAGCGGTGACTAGCAATGCGTCCGTAGTTTTTTACCACTTCACCAATCATAAATGGGTATGGATGCGGTTTTGTATTTTTGTTATCCGTGTGCCACACCACAAGTCTTGCGGTCGGAAGTATTCCGACTAAACCTTTTACACCATTGCTTAATAACACAACATGCCCGGGATGAACAGTCTTGCGGTCCATGTCGTTGCTCCTCCATCAGTATACTACGTTATTATGATTATATTATACTGTATACAAAATACCAGGTTAAGCACATAGTCAAATTTCTCAATTTACACGTTACTCGTGACTTGTACGTGCCATAGAGGTAAAATCTACAACCTGCTTTTGCAGATATCTACATTCTTCAAGAGCAAGTTGTAGTTGAATAATGCACCTCCGTAGATAGAAACCAATCGCAAATTATAGGGGGACAGGATTTCCCTGTCCCCCTATAATTTATACTGTTATAACAATTTTATTACTTACCGGGGAAAAAAGGCCACACCATCGGTATTACAACGGGCATCAAGGCAGCAGTGATCCCTGTGTTCGAGGAAACGGCGGAAATAATGGCAGCTATCATCATGGTCCCAAACATAAGGCCGTTCTCACTGGTACCGGCAAACCGTACAACTAATTTTCGAGGAAAATATACGCAGATTTCCCAATCTGCGTATATTTTATACCTATTATCAGTTCTCTTATCAGTTATTCATTAAACAGTTTGCAACATACTTATTTAGGGAAGAACGGCCAAACCATCGGAATAACAATCAAAGACACAATAAGACAAACTACTACAAGACCAGTACCGGCTTTAACATAGTCCATGAATTTGTAGCCACCAGGTCCGAGTACAAGTGTATTAGGAGGAGTTCCTACAGGAGTTGCAAATGCACAAGATGCGGCAACAGCAATCGCCATGAGAACTGCGTGCGGGCTAGCGCCGATACCCTTTGCAATAGATATGCCAATAGGAGCCAACAGCGCAGTTGCAGCGGTGTTAGACATAAACTGAGTTAATCCAGCGGAAAGAGCAAACAATACGCCAGTTACAAACAACGGACTGGGGCTGCCACCTAAGATACCAACCACTTGGTCAGCAATCAGCTTACCGGCGCCGCTCTTTTCCATCGCAGTAGCTATAGGCATCATGCCGGCAAATAGAAAAATTGTTACCCAGTCAATACTCTGATATGCCTGTTTCTCTTTCAGACAACCGGTTAACACGGCAATAATGGCGCCTGTAATAGCAGCAACTTCAAGCGGCATTGCTTTAATATCAAGAGCCATAATAACAACAACGGCGATTAATATTAGGCCAGATATCCACATTTTCGATGTATTCTTAGTAGTAGCCTCTATCTCCTGCTCGATTTCTTGCTCAGCCGATAGTTCCGCTTTAGGTAAGAGATGCTTGCCAACAAAAATCATATAAATGATGCCGGCAATAGTTAACGGAATACCAATCCAGGCAAATTCGAAAAAGCCAAATGGTTTAAGTCCGGCAGCTTTAAGAGCACCGGCAGCAATGATATTGGGCGGTGTACCTACCAGGGTAATGATACCACCTAACCCTGCTGAAAAAGCTAGAGGCATTAATTGACGCGAGGCCGGAATACGGGCGGCGGCGCAAATACCAAGAATAACGGGCATAAGCGCAGCAGTTGTACCCGTATTAGAAGTAACGGAAGATAAAGCGGCGGCAACAAACATCACAGCGAACATGAGCCCATTTTCGTTTTTACCGGCAAACTTCACAACAGTTTCTCCCAATGTTTGAGCCAAACCGGTGTGAAACATCGAGGCACCAATAACAAACATGCCGGCAAACAATACGACTGTTGAATTAGACAGACCGGAAAAAACAGTGTTAATTGGGATAATACCAAGAATACCCAGAGCAATTGCTCCTCCCATTGCTGTAATAGCCAAAGGAACAGCTTCAGTTACGAAAAGTAGTGCAACAATTCCTAGGACTATTAGAGTTACCACCGCAGGTGTCACGACAACTCCTCCTTATATTACGGCTAATGTAAAGATGATAATTGTTACATATTTCATCAAAGATCCGGTTATTTGCAATCATATGGCTCTTATTGATACGCAAGAATACCCTGCGTATCAATAAGAAGCACCAATCTGCCTTTATTTCAGCATGGCCAGCATGGTACCCGCAGCGACTGCCGTACCAATTACCCCTGCTACGTTAGGACCCATGGCATGCATGAGCAGGAAGTTAGCCGGATTTGCTTTTTGTCCGACCACTTGACTAACGCGGGCAGCCATCGGCACAGCGGATACGCCGGCTGAACCGATAAGCGGATTAACCTTGCCACCTGTAAAGTAATACATTAATTTGCCAAAGAGCACGCCACCAACAGTACCACCAGCAAAAGCAACCAACCCTAAACAAATAATGAGAATAGTCTGATAGGTTAAAAAACTTTCGGCTTTCATAGTAAGACCGGTACCGGTAGCCAGCAAGATGGTGACAATATTGATAAGAGCGTTTTGAGCTGTGTCAGAAAGACGATCGGTTACGCCAGATTCACGGAAGAGGTTACCAAGCATCAGCATGCCCATGAGAGAAGCAATAGGTGGTAACAGCAGACTAATGATGATAGTCGTAACTACCGGGAACGCCAGTTTCTCAAATTTAGAAACCGGACGCAATTGATCCATTACTGTTTCACGCTCTTTTTGGGTAGTAAGAGCCTTCATAATCGGAGGTTGAATCAGCGGCACCAGCGACATGTATGAGTATGCCGCCACCGCAATAGCACCAAGCAAATGCGGTGCCAGTTTTATTGTAAGATAGATGGCTGTCGGGCCGTCAGCACCACCAATGATACCAATGGCAGCGGCTTCTTTTACATTAAATCCCAAAGCCATGGCACCCATTAATGATACAAACACGCCTACCTGAGCAGCAGCACCTAAAAGAAGAGTAGAAGGGTTAGCAATCAACGGACCAAAATCAGTCATAGCGCCAACACCGAGGAAGATTAGCGGCGGGAAAACCTCGTTTTTTATACCATAACCAATGACTTGCATCAAGCCAGGATCTTCTTCGAAACCGGTTTTAGGAAAATTAGCTAGGATACATCCAAAAGCAATCGGGGCCAGAAGCAACGGTTCAAAGCCTTTGGCAAACGCCAAGTAAAGCAGGATAATGCCAACGGCAATCATAATAGCATTACCGGCGCTAAACGCAGCAAATCCGCTATCTGCCCATACGGCTTGAAGCGCAACAACAAATGCGTCCATTATTTTTCTCCTTCCTCAATAAATGAGTTAATTAGTATAAATATACTTTATCTAGTTCTACTTGGAAGCTATTAGCCGAGAATTACCATCACATCGCCGGTAGCAACTGTCTGACCTGCTGATACGCGGATTTCACTGACTTTTCCATCTGCAGGAGCCATGATCTCATTTTGCATTTTCATGGCTTCAAGAATGAGGAGCACGTCACCGCGTTTAACCGAATCACCGGCTTTAACGTTTACTGCCAGGATTTTGCCAGGCATGGGAGCACTTACAGTTTGAGCGCCGGCAGGTACGGGAGCTGCCGCGGGCTTAGGTGATGGTGCCGGAGCAGCTTTAGGAGCAGGAGCCGCTGCCGGGGCAGCTACAGGAGCAGCCTTGGGAGCCGATGGGGCACCGCCAATTTCTTCTACTTCAACCTCATAGGTTTGACCATTTACAGTGATGTTAAACTTTTTCACAGTCACACTTCCTCCTTATTCGAATACACTAAATTCCATTACGCTAAAACATTTGGTTTCTGGCATTTACAGCTTCCAGGCGGGCGGCTTGAGCCCAGGCTTTGCCTCCAACCGGACGGATAGAGACAATTTGCGATGCACTGAAACCATAAGCGGCAATTGCAGCGGCAATAACCGCAATGACTTCATTTTCGTCTTGGTAAGAAGCAGCAATTTCAAGTTCTGCGGGAGCAGTGGCTACCGGTGCCGCCACAGCAGGCGATTCAGTTTTGGCTACATTTTTTTTTTGCGTCGGATCAATAACACGAATTAATCGTACTATCAAACTCAGACCATAAAGAACTGCAAAAACCACAGTCATGTTAATCAAGGAAATCAGAATCGGATTTGTAGTAACCGGTTGATCCATTTGTTTTTCACCTCATTTCTAGCTACCACGTGTTATTATTTGGCTTATAACGGGATATTGCCATGACGCTTGGCTGGACGACCTTCGCGCTTGGTCATTAACATATTCAAAGCATTAATGAGCACCGGACGAGTCTCCTTCGGTTCAATAACCATATCCACGAAGCCACGAACGGCGGCTTGATACGGGTTGGCAAAATTCTCCACATATTCAGCGGTTTTTTGCTGAATGTCCGGGTCCCCTTTGAAAATGATATTAGCAGCGCCGGCAGGACCCATAACAGCGATCTCAGCCGTCGGCCAAGCAATAACTTGGTCAGCACCCAGGTCACGGGAACACATGGCAAGATAGGATCCCCCATAAGCTTTACGGGTAACCAGAGTAATCTTTGGTACAGTAGCTTCAGAGTAAGCGTATAACATCTTGGCACCATGGCGGATAATGCCGCCATATTCCTGGTTGGTGCCAGGCAGGAAGCCCGGAACGTCAACAATGTTAAGAAGCGGGATATTAAAAGCATCACAGAAGCGAATGAATCTGGACGACTTGTCAGAGGCATTAATATCGAGACAACCTGCCATGACTTTCGGTTGGTTGGCGATTATACCAACAGTCTGACCGTCTAAACGGGCAAAGCAGGTAATGATATTGGTAGCAAAAAACGGCTGTACATCATAGTATTCCCCGTTATCAACAATTTTTGCGATAACTTCATACATGTCATAAGGCTGATTAGAATTGTCTGGCATAAAGCTGTTGAGCGACTCATCAATCCGTAGAGGGTCATCACCGGTTTCGACAACAGGCGCCGATTCCATATTATTGCTTGGAATGTAGCTAATTAATTTACGAATTTGGGCCAGGCAATCCTCGTCATTTTCGGCAGCAAACTGAGCTACCCCTGATACGCTATTATGAGTCATGGCACCACCCAGTTGCTCAGAAGTAACTTCCTCACCGGTTACAGTCTTAATAACCTGTGGTCCGGTTATAAACATTTGGCTGGTGTTTTTAACCATATAAATAAAATCGGTAAGTGCAGGCGAGTACACGGCGCCACCGGCGCATGGGCCCATGATAGCTGAAATCTGGGGAATTACACCCGAAGCTATAGTGTTATTGAAAAATATTTTGCCGTAACCGCTTAAAGCGTCAACAGCTTCTTGAATACGTGCCCCGCCAGAATCGTTTAGACCAATCAAAGGGGCTCCCATTTTCAAGGCGAGCTGTTGCACTTTGACTATTTTGGCAGCGTGCATTTCGCCCAGCGATCCGCCTTCAACAGTGAAGTCTTGTGCGAATACATAGACTAAGCGGCCATCAATTGTACCATAACCTGTTACTACGCCTTCGCCTGGACACTCTTTCTTCTCCATGCCAAAGTTGGTGCAACGGTGGGTCACAAAACGATCAAGTTCGACAAAAGTACCTTGGTCAAGCAGCTTCTCGACACGCTCACGAGCAGTCAATTTACCTGAAGCGTGCTGCTTTTCGATCCTTTTAGGACCGCCACCAGCCATCACTTTTTCAGAGCGCTTACGCAAGTCTTCAATTCTTTTCTGAGTCGACAACTGTGTACACCTCCACAAATATTAACCGTGGACATTGTCTTACCGACTCTAATCTGGCAATATGTACCTTTAAGACAATCTCCACTGCTTATCGTATATTATTTTCTTTCAGAAAGCTCCAGTAAAATTCCGCCAGTTGCTTTCGGATGAACGAAAGCAATGCTGGCTCCGCCGGCGCCATAGCGCGGCGATTCGTCGATCAGGCGAACCCCCTGTTCCTTAAGGTCAGCCAGCGCCGCTTCAATGTTATCAACCCGTAAGGCAATATGCTGAATCCCTTCGCCGTTTTTTTCAATGAACTTGGCAACCGGGCCGTCCGGTGAAGTTGACTCTAACAGTTCAACTTCGCTGTCACCGCACGGAATGAAACATACTTTAACTTTTTGCTGTTCAACAACTTCTTCACCCATAGCAGTCATACCAAGTACATCAGTGTAAAACTTCTTGGCTTGTTCCAAATCCTTAACTGCGATACCAATATGGTCAACTCTGAGAACTTTAAATTTGCGAGCATTTACGGACATGCCAATTCCTCCTGTCAAATTTTAGATTGATTAATCCAATCTATATATATGATACCATATTTTAATATCAGGTACTATATTTTCTCATCTGATCTGTATTTTTTCACTAACGCAATACTTGGTGTAAAAGGTCAGTAACAACAGTATACGGGTCTTGTTCCCGTCTTTCAATTGACACTACTAAAGAGTCAAAATTTCCACCAGTTGTAATATGTTTGAGCACATACCGGCCAATTTGTTCATCAAGAAGCGCAAGTAATTCGTTTTTAGTGCGTTCAGTACGACGTACAGCCAATTGTCCGGACTGTTTCAAGTGTTGAAAATGTTCATCGATAGCAGCAATAAGTTCAGAGATGCCATCACCTTTGCTGGCCACCGTCCGTTTTACCAGCGGCCGCCAGTCAACCTGACTCTGATTTAAATCAAGCATCATCTCTATTTCGGTGTTAAGGCGGTCGACGCCATCCCTGTCAGCTTTGTTGATGGCAAATATGTCGGCAATTTCTAAAATACCCGCTTTAATAGCCTGAATGTCATCGCCAAGGCCAGGAACCAGTACCACCATGGTGGTGTCAGCAGCTTTGACCACATCCACTTCAGACTGGCCAACCCCCACTGTCTCAATGAAGATAACGTCTTTGCCGGCAGCATCCAGTATTTTAACGGCGTCAGCCGTTTTACGCGATAAGCCGCCTAAGCTTCCCCTTGTACCCATACTCCGGATGAAAACACCTTCATCAAGCGTAAGTTCATTCATCCGGATACGGTCGCCTAAAATAGCCCCACCGGAAAAAGGGCTGGTCGGGTCAACGGCAATAATCCCGATGGTCTTTCCCTGACGGCGGTATTCTTTAGCCAGCTTATCGGTAAGTGTGCTTTTACCGGCGCCGGGAGGTCCGGTAATACCGATAACGTGCGCTTTACCGGTGTGGGGATAGAGTTTTTGCATGATCTCGACGGCTTCGTCATATTCGTTTTCCACAGCGGTGATGGCGCGGGCCAAGGCCCGTTTGGACCCTGCCAGCACCTCTTCAACAATATTCATCAATATCACCTGCACAGTTACGCAATTAACGTAAAGCTGCAAAATATTATTTAAAAATATTATTTTACGTTGGTTTTGATAAATTCAATAATGCTGCTGGTCGGGGTGCCAGGAGTAAATACTTCGGCAACACCGGCGGCTTTGAGGCCAGGAATGTCAGCATCAGGAATAACACCGCCGCCGATAATCAGCACATCATTTAAGCCTTTTTGCTTACACAAGTCAACAACACGGGGGAAGAGGTGGTTATGAGCGCCGGATAACAGGCTCATAGCCACTACATTTACGTCTTCTTGCAGAGCTGCTTCAACAATTTGCTCCGGAGTCTGCCGGAGACCGGTATAAATTACTTCAAAACCGGCGTCACGGAGAGCGCGGGCTACGACTTTGGCGCCGCGGTCATGACCGTCCAGGCCAGGCTTTGCTACCAATACTCTAATACGTTTTTCCATCGTTGTCCCTCCTACTTAAGCTTATAAGCTTACATGTGCTTCGTATTCACCGAATACTTTACGCATTACGCCACAAATTTCTCCAAGAGTTGCATAGGCCTTAACGGCATCAAGAATAAGCGGCATAAGATTGACGCTCTCATCTTTACAACCGGCTTCAAGCGCAGCAAGTTTATCTTTAACAGCTGCGTTATCGCGGCGGGCACGCAGTTCAGCCAGCTTTTTCTTTTGCAGTTCGCCGACAGACGCGTCGACGCGCAGCAGACCTTCGACCGGTTTTTCTTCAATTTGAAACTGGTTGACACCAACAATAATGCGTTGTTTGTTTTCCACTTCCATCTGCCATTTGTAGGCGCTTTCTTGAATTTCGCGCTGAATATAGCCTTTTTCGATGGCCACAACAGCACCGCCCATGTCGTCAATTTTCTTGATGTATTCCCAAGCTTCTTTTTCGATTTGATTGGTAAGGGCTTCAATATAGTAGGAACCGGCCAGCGGGTCAACAACATCAGCCAAACCGCTTTCGTAAGCCACGATTTGCTGGGTGCGGAGCGCGATACGTACCGAATCTTCGGTTGGCAGCGCCAACGCCTCGTCTTTGGAGTTGGTGTGGAGTGACTGGGTACCGCCAAGTACTGCCGCCGCCGTCTGGAGAGCAACGCGAATAATATTGTTGTCAGGCTGCTGGGCGGTAAGCATGGAACCGGCAGTCTGAGTATGTACGCGCAGCATCCAGGACTTGGGGTTGGTAGCACCAAAACGCTCTTTCATCACTTTAGCCCATATGCGGCGGGAAGCACGGAACTTGGCAACTTCTTCAAGCACATTATTATGGGCGTTCCAGAAGAAGGACAAACGTCCCGCAAAATCGTCGACGTTAAGGCCGGCTTTAATTGCAGCATCTACATAAGCAATACCGTCGGCGATGGTAAAGGCGATCTCCTGAGTAGCGGTCGAGCCGGCTTCACGGATATGGTAGCCGGAGATCGAAATAGTATTCCAGTTAGGAACATTTTTCGAGCAATATTCGAAGATATTAGTAATAAGCCGCATGGAAGGCTTAGGCGGGAATATATAAGTACCACGCGCAGCATATTCTTTAAGAATATCATTTTGGATGGTGCCGTTAAGCTTGTCAGGGCTTACGCCTTGCTTCTCGGCAACCGCAATGTACATGGCCAAAAGTACGGAAGCCGGAGCATTGATGGTCATGGAAGTTGATACTTTTCCCAGGTCAATGCCGTCAAACAGGATTTCCATATCAGCTAAAGAATCGATTGCCACGCCTACTTTACCTACTTCGCCCTCAGAAATGGGATCATCTGAATCATAACCGATCTGGGTCGGCAAGTCGAAAGCGCAGGACAAACCTGTGCCACCCGACTCTAGCAGGTAGCGGTAACGCTTATTGGACTCTTCAGCAGTTGAAAAACCGGCATACATACGCATAGTCCAGAAACGGCCACGGTACATAGTCGGCTGCACACCGCGAGTGAACGGATATTGTCCCGGAAAACCAATATCTCTTTCATAATCAGTACCCTCAATATCAAGCGGGGTGTAGAGCCTGTTGTGAGGGAGATTTTTGCGTTCTGGGAATTTTGCTAATGCCTTTTCCACCTTGCCGGTGTACTCAGCCATTTTTTGTTTTAAGCTATCCATGTTAGCTGTGCACATTTTTCTAAATCCTCCTTCGAAGTATGCTTCACATAAACTTTAGAAACTGTTTAGGAAAACCAGCATCTACTTTATTTTCATACTGCCTGTTTCCAGGAAGCGAGTATGCCAGGATAGAGCTTCATTGATGAGATGCGGAGTGTGAGCAAAGCCTGTAGCTTTTTCAGCACGTTCAAGATAGTCCATGAGCATAGGCTGATAATCAGGGTGGGCACAATTATTAATGATGACCCGGGCCCGCTCTTTAGGGCTCAGACCACGGATATCAGCTACGCCCCGTTCAGTGATAAAGACGTCAACATCATGTTCAGTATGGTCAAAATGTGAGCACATCGGCACGATTGATGAAATATCACCTTTCTTAGCGATTGAGTTAGAGAAGAAGAAGGTTAGGTAGGCGTTGCGGGCAAAGTCACCTGAGCCACCAATTCCGTTCATCATTTTGGTACCTATTATATGAGTGGAATTAACATGTCCAAATATATCAAATTCAATTGCGGTGTTCATGGCAATTACCCCGATCCGGCGGGCAATTTCCGGACTATTGGCGATTTCCTGCGGCCGAAGCAGAATTTTTTTGCGGTATTCACCGATATTGGCATAGAGCCGCTTTAAACCATCGGGCGACGGAGTAAGTGAAGTACCTGAAGCAAAGGTCAATTTCCCGGCATCGATAAGGTCAAACATACCATCTTGGATAACCTCGGTATATACAGTAAGATCCTCAAAATCTGAGTTGGCCAAGCCGGCTACAACAGCATTAGCGACTGAACCTACACCTGATTGCAGCGGCAACAAGTTTTTCGGCATACGGCCGGCTTTAATTTCGTTTTTAAAGAAATCAATAAGGTGGCCGGTCATAGCCCTAGCGTCGTCATCAATTGCCGCCAACGGACGAACGTCGTCTTTGATGTCGCAAGGAACTATGTAAGCTATTTTATCAGGGCCGCAAGGGATATATGGTGTACCAATACGGTCATCGGCTTTTACAAGTGGTATCGGTTGACGGTTAGGCGGGTCAAGTGGCACATATACATCATGCATGCCTTCAAGTTCAAGCGGTTGGGTAGTGTTTATTTCAACAATAACAAAATCAGCGCTCTGAACAAATGACGCCGAGTTACCAAGCGAAGTAGTTGGCACAATGTGGCCTTCTTCGGTAATAGCACAAGCTTCTACTATAGCTACATCAACTTTTCCGCCTAAAAAGCCATAACGCGACATTTGCGCAACATGACTTAAGTGAAGATCGGTATATTGAATAGCGCCACTGTTAATAGCTTTCCTGATGGCGTCATTGGTTTGATAAGGCAATCTTTTGGCAATACCATTAGCTTCAGCCAAAGCGCCGTCAAGCTCCTTACCTACCGAAGCACCTGTCCATAGGTTTACTTTGAAATTCTCTTGCTTCATTCTCTCTGCCAACGCCAGCGGCACTGCTTTCGGATAACCTGCAGGCGTAAAACCGCTAGTACCAATATTCATTCCGGGTTTAATACTGGCAGCAGCTTGCTCTGCGCTCACAATTTTTGCATGCAGAGACTTGTTCCTGACACGGTCTTTAATGTCAATCATTGCGCACACTCTCCCTTTGGAACAATATTTTTCTATATGAAATCCAATAAAGATTTTTTCTAGGCGTGTTGTTAGTAACGCTCCACCGCTGGCGCTTGACTTACGCTTATACTAACAACACGCCTGTAAATCTTTATTGGATACTATATATATTTATCTAGGTATAGTCCTGTTATTGTTTAGAAAAAATACAGAAAATATTCTAACACAGCACAAAAAAGCACCTAAGCTTATTTTGCACTAAACAAAACAAACTTAGGTGCATACTTATTAGTTATCTAGTGCAGGTGAGCAGCAGACCATAAGCAGCGTAGTTTGTAACTATACTTTCAGCGTGGCTGTACTGCCACCACTGTCTGTATATAATAATAAAATTGTTTCATTTTGTTATTATATTAATTCTACGGCCAAATCAAAAATCCTGCTACTTTTTGTCGTATTTTAGAAAAATTTAAGGTTTTTTAATGTTGCCGCGAAATGTAGTATGAAATACTACTAAGACCAACCGATAAATCTTCGCTGATGACATGAACGTTAGGAGGTACGTCTATTTTAATCGGCGCGAAGTTCCAAATACCTTTGATTCCGGCTTCAACTAATCTGTCAGCAATATTTTGGGCATGATCAGCAGGTACAGTTATTATACCAATTTGAATATCACGCGCGCTGATGATTTCGTTCATTGTATCAATATGGAAAATCTCCACTTCATTTATATACCGTCCTATCTTTTCAGGGTCAATGTCGAAAATGGCCCTCAGTTGGAATCCTTGTGGTGAAAAATTAGCATAATTGGCCAGCGCCCAACCTAAGTGACCAACGCCGACAATGGCTATGTTCCAAGTGCGGTTTAAACCCAGAATTTCGCCGATGTTACGCATAAGTTCCCGGACATAGTAGCCTACACCTTTTTTACCAAACTCACCGAAAGCTGATAAGTCCTTGCGAATTTGCTCAGGAGTAACGCCAATCTTTCGCCCCAATTCTTCGGATGAGATTATTTCTATACCTTCTTCCTGGCTGAGTTTAAGGGTACGGTAATAAAGCGGTAGCCTGTCAATTGTTGCTTTTGAGATGACGGCATTTTCTTTGTTTTCTTTCATGAGACAACTCTCCCCGGTAGTAATCAGCGCTCATATAAGCAGCTTATAGTTTTATATTATTTGTAAGTTATTCTCACTCTTACCGTTAAATTCCTGCTTATTTTATCAAAATAATTGTTATAGTTTTTCACATACTTATGAAAAATATGTACAAAAATTGAATTGCCAGACAAAGCTTGGCATGTAAAAAGGGATACCCAATTGACGGGCATCCCTTAACCATTAAATACGCTTTTGCGGATGATAATGGGTATGCAACAGGTGGTGCGATTTTTCTCCCAGCGGTTTGCCCAGCCATGTTTCATACAGTTCGATAACAGCCGGATTATCGTGGCTCTTCCGGATATTTGAGCGCTTGTCACATTCATAAATGGCATCAAGACGTTTTTGCCGGTGTTCGGCTGAGGTGATGATGGGCTGTCCACCGCCGCCTGAGCAACCGCCCGGACATGCCATGATTTCGATGAAATGATAATCGGCTTCGCCGGCGCGGATTTTATCAAGCAATACGCGGGCGTTGGCTAAAGTATGAGCGACGGCAACCTTAGCTGTAAAATCTTCTGTAACCGGAACCTCAGCTTCTTTGATACCGGTCATACCACGAACAGCATGGAACTCGATATTGTCAAGCTCTTTACCGGTTACCAGTTTAACAACTGTCCGGAGGGCAGCTTCCATTACGCCGCCGGTAGCACCGAAGATAACGCCAGCACCTGAGCCAATGCCCAGCGGGGCGTCAAATTCTGCCTCTTCCAGACCGGCAAAGGTTATACCGGCTTCGCGAATCATACGGGCTAGTTCACGGGTAGTCAAGACATAATCAACATCCTGGTAACCGCTGGATTTCATTTCAGGGCGAACAGCTTCCGCCTTCTTTGCGGTACATGGCATGATTGATACTGAAATAATATCCTTGGGATCAATGCCGGCCTTTTCAGCATAGTATGTCTTAGCCAGCGCGCCAAACATTTGTTGCGGCGATTTAGCTGTCGACAGATGATCTAATAGGTCAGGATACTTTAACTCAATGAAGTTGACCCAACCAGGACTGCAGGAAGTAATCATAGGAAGTTTACCGCCATTCTTAAGACGATCGATAAACTCAGAACCTTCTTCCCAAATGGTAAGGTCGGCCGTGAAATCAGTATCAAATACTTTGTCAAAGCCCAATCGTTTTAAAGCAGCAACCATTTTACCGGTAACGATTGAACCATGTGGTAATCCAAGGGCTTCGCCCAAAGCCACCCGCACGGCCGGAGCAGTCTGAACAATAACATGTTTGGACGGATCGCTCAGGGCTTTCCATACTTCCTGGGTGTCATTTTTTTCCACAATAGCCCCGGTAGGACATACTGCAGCACATTGGCCGCAATAGGTACAGGCTACGTCGTTAAGACCTAAGCTAAAGGCCGGAACAACAGTAGTATTAAAGCCCCGATTGGCAAAGCTGTAGACATGTACGCCCTGACGCTCGCTGCAAGCGCGGATACAGCGTCCACATAAGATGCATTTGTTCTGGTCGCGTACCAGCGAGGGGTTATTAGCATCAAGCGGGTAGTCTTTCTTCTCGCCGTCAAATCTGATTTCACGAACGCCGAGATCAGCGGCGATATTTTGCAATTCACAATTTAGGTTACGTTGACAAGACAAGCAATCACTCGGGTGGTTGGCCAGCAAAAGCTCAACGACCATTTTACGGGCTTCGCGTACAGCAGCAGTGTTCGTACGGACAACCATGCCTTCATTTACCGGATAAACACAGGACGCTACCAAGCTACGCGCCCCTTCCACTTCAACCATGCATACCCGGCAAGCCCCTTCCACGCGCAGTTCAGGATGATAGCATAAAGTCGGAATTTTGATTCCGAGCGAAATTGCGGCTTCCAGAACAGTCGATGTCTTCGGCACAGCTACTTTCTGTCCATCGATTGTTATATTAACCATTTCCATCGTCGTGTCACCCTCTCTTCTTCCCATCATTATCTTCCTTAAACAGGATATATCACCAGCATTGGCCAGCAAGTTTAGCCTTTAACGATTGACTTGAACGGACATTTGCCAAAGCAAGCGCCACACTTAATACATTTAACAGCATCGATGACATGCTGGGCTTTAACTTCGCCGCTGATAGCCTCAACCGGGCACACTTTTTTACACAGACCGCAACCTTTGCAGGTTTCCGTGATGCTGTACTGTAACAGGCTTGTGCAGGCGCCAGCCGGGCAGCGTTTGTCGTTGATATGGGCTTCGTATTCGTCGCGAAAATAACGCAAGGTCGACAATACCGGATTGGGTGCAGTCTGCCCGAGACCGCACAATGCGGTGCTTTTAATGTTTTTAGCCATAGATTCCAATAACTCGATGTCACCTTTGCGGCCTTTGCCTTCGGTGATGCGTGTCAATATCTCAAGCATACGTTTGGTGCCTTCACGGCAAGGCGTACATTTACCACAGGATTCAGCTTGGGTGAAGTTGAGGAAGAACCTCGCGACATCAACCATACAGGTAGTTTCGTCCATTACTACCAGGCCACCTGAGCCCATCATGGCCCCAGCCTGGATAAGGGAGTCATAATCTACCGGCAAATCAAGCAGGTTCTCTGGCAGACAACCACCGGACGGACCGCCGATTTGCACTGCCTTGAACTTTTTGCCGCCAGGGATACCACCACCGATTTCATAGATAATTTCGCGCATGGTAATACCCATAGGAACTTCTGCCAAACCGGTATTGTTGATGCGACCGGTAAGAGCAAACACTTTTGTACCTTTGCTACGCTCGGTACCGATAGATGCATACCAGTCAGCACCCTTAATGATAATCTGCGGCACGTTAGCAAAAGTTTCAACATTATTGATATTGGTAGGCTTGCCCCAAAGACCGGAAATCGCCGGGAACGGCGGCCGCGGCCGGGGCATGCCGCGTTTGCCTTCGATAGATGCTAAGAGCGCAGTTTCTTCACCGCATACAAACGCGCCGGCGCCTTCTTTAATTTTTAATTTGAAATTGAAGCCTGAGCCTAAAATATTTTCACCCAGCAAACCCATTTCTTCGGCTTGTTTAATAGCAATTTTTAGCCGTTTGATAGCCAGCGGATACTCGGCACGGACATAAATGTAACCTTCATCGGCCCCAATGGCATAACCACAAATAGCCATGCCTTCAATTACGCGATGCGGGTCGCCCTCAAGCACGCTACGGTCCATGAAGGCACCGGGGTCGCCTTCGTCAGCATTACACACGACATATTTCTTTTCACCTTTGGCGTTACGAGTAAATTCCCATTTCATACCGGTCGGGAAGCCACCGCCCCCACGTCCTCTTAGACCGGCTTTTTTCACTTCGGCAACAACATCTTCCGGCTTCATTTCAGTCAATACTTTACCAAGGGCTTCATAGCCGCCTTCAGCTATATATTCATTGATATCTTCAGGATTGATATGTCCGCAGTTCGCCAGCACCATCCGCATTTGCTTTTTATAGAAAGTGATATCGCTATAACTGGGAATTTTCTCATGGGTAATAGGTTCTTTATACAATAGCCGCTCAACAATACGGCCTTTATAAAGGTGAGTTTCAACAAGTTCTGGCACGTCAGTTTCCTGTACACGAACATAGAAAGTTCCTTCAGGATAAATAATTACCAACGGGCCCATTTCACAGAAGCCATGGCAGCCTGTTTCTATAATTTTTACTTCCTTATCCAAACCTTTTTTCGCCAGTTCATCCCTAAATGCGGCTTCAACTTTTTTCGATCCTGAAGACACACAGCCGGTGCCGGCGCAAATGAGTATATGCGCTCTGATATGTTCCATACTATCCCCTCCTGTTACTATACCAAATTTATAATTATTCAGTAATTTTGCCAACTGCAAGCTCGGCAACAACACGTCCGTTAACTACATGCTCGGCAATTATTTTGGGGACATCTGCCGGTGTGACCTTGCCGTACGTGATCCGTGGTTCACCAGGGCGAACGATATCGACAAGCACTTCTTTTTCGCACATTCCGATACACCCGGTCTGGCTTACTTTAACATTTTGAAGGTTGCGCTTGGCAATTTCCTCTAAAATAGCAGTCATGACTTGACGAGCGCCGGCGGCAATCCCGCAGGTACCCATTCCTACGATGATCTGGGGGCCCCCTTCGTGACGCACACTATTCTGGCTCTTAAGTTGTTCCCGCAGGCGTTTTAAATCTTCTATTGTTTTCATCTTCTAGACACCTCCGTACAAATTGGCTATGTTATCTGACAAGTACTCATGCAGCCAGATTAATATATCTGGATGCGTTAAAGGAATACCATCCAAAATATTGGCTAACTCTTGAGAGGAAATCCAAAGACTCCTGTCATTTACAATATGATGATATAAAAAATTCAATGTTGGGTTAGTAACAAGTATGGTCTTAATTGTCTCTACAAGGTTACCCATTGGTGGTCGGTCAAGATGGCTATGGCGATACTTAGCCTCAACCACTGTGCCCTGCCCGGGCTTGGACTCAACTTTCAAATATCCACCACAGCGTTGGCTAGACATATCCATAAGCGGTAAGCCTAACCCTATACGCCTGGTAGTCCGGGTCGTGATAAAGGGATCAATGACTAATTGACGCAGTTTTTCATCCATACCCCTGCCGTTGTCAGAAACCCGAATAAGCAAAACATCTGTGGCAAAATCTTCGATAATTTCCAGTTTGACTAAAGTTGCTCCGGCTTCGATTGAGTTCTGCACCAGGTCAAGAATATGAAGCGACATCTCACGCATAGGAATTTAAATTAGGCGTATTTAGCCAATATCTCGGGAATTATTTCAGGAGTCAGACGGCCATGAGTATCGTCATTGACCATAAGTACCGGAGCCAAGCCGCAAGCGCCAATACAGGCCACTGTTTCCAAAGTAAATTTAAGATCAGAAGTAGTACCGCCAGCTTTTATTTTCAGATTATCTTCCAACGCTGTAAGGATGGCTTTGGCGCCGCGTACATGACACGCAGTGCCTTGGCAAACACGGATAATATTTTTGCCACGAGGATTAAGATGAAATTGGGCGTAAAATGTTACCACGCCGTATATTTGGCTGACTGGAATGGCCATTTTTTCAGCAATACACTGGATAACTTCTCTCGGCAGGTAGCCATATACATGTTGTGCTTCCTGCAGTACGGGGATAAGAGCGCCTTTAACTCCCTGGTATTTTGCAAGCACTGTTTCCAGTTGGTCTAGAGCCAGCTTGCCCGCTTCACCGCCGCCACAGCAGCAGCATTTAGTTTCCTTGTCGCTGTTCATGTTAACTCCTCCTTATGAAAAAATCACAATTCTCTTGTTAAACCAATATCTGTAAAAACAGTGGCTCAAACCACCACCTTTCTTGATTTTTGCGCCGATAACGCCTGCCGGACTTCCTCTAATGTCGGTTGTTCAAGATTAAAAACAGTTCTGGGTCCAGAAATAAAATCGTCAATTGTATGGGCGTCTGAGGACGTAATTACAGGCAGACAACCAATAGCAGGAAAATACGCAGGCGCGTCCTGTACCCGCATATGCCTTGATACTTCTACTGCCGCCAACTCAACATCAGGTGGGATAAATCCAAGTTTGCTAAAAAGACTGTATGACGGCCGGTCAATGTGGCTGGCAATACATATTCCACCTAATTTTCTCACTTGTTCAGAAATTTCAGCAATACCTACAGTAAGCGGCGCAAGTAGCAGTTCAGGCTTTTCGGCAATAAAATTGTCATCAGCGTCAACAATAAATTGAGCGCCAAATTTTGTGACATCATTAAGCTTTTTAAGCCTATGTTCGTCGACAAAATTTGACCATGCTTTCAATTGTCGCATCTTTTCAAATAAAACGATAATATGGACTTCTTCTTTACTTTCAACCTCCATCCCTGGTAATACAGTAACATCGGTACCTTTAGCCGCTTCCAAAGCAGCTACGACATTGTCGCAGGCATTGTGATCAGTAATAGCGATTATATCAATTCCCTGTTTAACTGCTTGGCATACAATGTTATGCGGCGTCATTTCGACTGCAGCACAAGGCGACAGTAACGAGTGGACATGGAGATCGGCTATAAATCGGCGCTTCATGCCCCGGTAATACCCAGACTGTAAAGACGACCAACTACCTCAAATGTCGGCAGGGTTGTGGTAATTAGCACTACTTCTTCACTCGCAGCCCTGCGAACGGCATCTTTATCAGGCTCAACATCTCCGGCTACAATAACGGCAGCCAAACCGGCAAGTGAAGCTACGGCTACAATATTTTGGTGTCCCTGCATAGTTACCCACACGTTGCCGGCGACAGCTCTTCCCATGACGTTACTTAGCAAATCAGATGCATAGCCACCACTCACTTTTTTATCAAGGTGGGCGTGCCCTGTTACCACCCGCAGCGGTAAAGTTTCCACTAATTCCTGAACAGTCATAGGTACTCCTCCTTTAATGTTTTAATAATCATCATTGTGATCTTTGTCAAGCGGCGGGGGAAGCTTGACAGCCAAATCAACCATTGCAAAAGCCAAATCCCTCGTCCGTTTACGAAGAATGAACACGCAGTCAGTCTTATTAGCCAATCCTTGGGCAATATCTTCAGCCAGTGCTTTGCAGTTGGGCGAGCCGCACGAACCACAGTCAAGGCCCGGTAAAGTTTTTAAGGTTTTGTCCATGATTTCAATTTTAGACATAGCTTTCGCAATATCCTCATCAAGCCGTAACGCCGGTATGGGCTCAATAGCCCGCCTGCCAGCACTGCCCAGTTCAAAGTCAGTATAGGTCTCACGCGGCAATCTGCCTGCCGTGGGATCGAGAGATTTTTTCTTCTTTATGCGCTTTTTCATATTAAACTCAATCACATGGCGGTTTTCGGCCGTCAGGGCACCGCCAATACAACCGCCGGCACAGGCGAGGACTTCAATATAATCCACTTCCTTGAGTTTACCAAGAGCAACTTGTTCAAGAACATCAATCACATTCTGAATATCATTTACCGCCAGCATATTTTCAGCATCAATAGCCGAGGTCTCACCGCCGGAAACTGCCCATCCGACTCCTACCCAAGAAGCCTTGCTTTTTACAAGTTGATTGTCCGCCGTAACTACTTTTAATAAATCATTAAAAATTTTATTAATGGCAATCGCGCCGGTAATATTGGATTTTTCAGAGCCGAGCGGCCGTCTTACAGCTGTCATTTTTGCCGGACAAGGCGTTATAAACCATACGCCAATCTTATCTGCTTCAATTCCCAGCGCCTTTGCCGCCTCAGCGCGGGCTATCCGGGCAGCTACTTCCACCGGAGCGTCAAAAGGTACTAAATGGTCAATCAGTTCTGGAAATTTGACCTGAATAAGCCGGACAACAGCCGGACAAGCTGAAGAAATTGCCGGTCGAATGATATCCGGGCGCTTAAGATAATCTCTAATGGCCAGTGTGACAATTTCGGCGCCTTGAGCAACTTCAAAAACGTCGTCAAATCCTAGATTAATCAGCCCTGACAAAATAGCATCCACCGGAATATCGGCACTAAAATGTCCGTACAGCGATGGCGCCGGCAACGCAATATTGTATTGAAAGTTTTTTAGATCGGCTAGGTCATCTGTCAATGCCGCCTTGGCCCGGCAGGGACAGTGGCGTATACATTCACCGCAATCAATGCAACGCAAAGATATTATTTGAGCTTTGCCGCCGCGAATACGAATCGCTTCGGTGGGACAGCGTTTTGTACAGCTTACACATCCTTGGCACCGATCGGTTGTAAGCCTTACCGAGTGAAAATGTTCTTCCACTGTTTTCACCACTCAATCTGTTACATATAATTAGCTGACTGCGCCGTAGCTAATGATAGATGGTCATGCTGAGTCTTGTCCCTACTCCGGCCTCAGTTTTGATATCAAATTTATCTGTACAGCGCACCATGTTAGGCAAACCCATACCGGCACCAAATCCCAACTCCCGGATATGGGCCGGCGCAGTTGAATATCCTTCCTTCATAGCAAGCTCAATATCAGCAATGCCTGGTCCTTCATCTTGCACAGTCAACTCAGTGCGGTCCTGATAAATCGCAGCTTTGACAACGCCGCGGTATGCGTGAATAATTACATTCATTTCAGCTTCATAAGCACTGATAGCAATCCGTCTTATTATCTCATGGCGAATACCGAGTTGTTGCAAAGTACGTTTGATTTTACTCGAAGCTTCACCAGCGCCGTTAAAGTCCGAACCTTCCAGTTCGAACTCTAATATCACTCCTTGTCTTAACGGCAATTGGCTTCCTCCTTTGGCGGACATCCTGCGAGTCCGCTTTTGTATAATAAACCGCAGGCCTCATACATTTGGCATGTCGTTAAAAGCAGAGGCAAGCCCTTCGATTGGGCCAATTCAATAACTTCCGGCCCAGGCCGCTTGCCACGCACAAATAATATACCGACCAGATCACTCACCTCAGCGGTACGAATAACCTGTATATTAGTTAGGCCTGTTAACAGTAGGGTCTGTTCTTTTGTGAATGCCAAGACATCACTCATTAGGTCCGAGCCGCAAGCGCTTTTTATTTCCCGGTCAAGCCACTCTGTTCCGCAGAGTACTTCAGCATTTAGCGCTTTTTGTACTTCGGCCAGTTTCACCAATAATCCCTCCATTACAACATATACTTCTTGTGTGAAATTTCACAAAACCAGACAAACAAACGCGGTAAACGTTTAATTATCTCAATGTTTTTGAATATATTCGCGTTAGTTACTATAAATCCTGCTTATAATTGTGAATAAATTATGATTTTACCAAAAATTGCATAAGATAAATAAGGTAAATAAGATAAAAAAGCCTGAGCACACCACAATAGCATCATTACCGGCGCGTATCAGGCTTAATTGCTTAAATTAACTAAATATATCGACGATTGACCTCCCATACGGCAATAACTACGGCACTTAATAGCCAAAATAACATTGACATTTGGACATTAAACATAATGTAGTCAGTAAACCCGCTTACCGCCAGTCCCATGACAGCGGTCACCACCCCTAACATTAATCCGGCTACCCAACGGTTTTTGGTATGAGTCAGAACATCCATAGCTTTTTTAGTATGCCCGTAAATTATTGCCAGAAAGACAATAAGTCCAGGAATCCCGATTTCAGCAGCAATGTGTAAGTACATATTATGAGCGTGAAAAATCTTAATGGTAGGATCACTCAAGAAAAAGTCATATTCCGGATAAACAAGCCAATAGGCTCCCCAACCGATACCTAAAAACGGCTTGTCTAAAATCATGGCAATGGTGCTTTCCCAAAGCGCTATCCGTAAGGTTGATGAAGTATCAGTTGGATTAACAATTGACATCAGCCGTTCCATGACAGCATCCTGACAAAAGAGCACCAATGCCGGAATAAGTAAAAGAACCCAGAGAATTTTGCGATTATACAAACGTCCGTAAATGGCTGTAACTGCAACAATACTAAGCCAGGCTCCGCGCGAATAGGTAAGGACCAGGCATGTTCCGAGTACTGCAACCAACACAAACAGCAGCAGTTTGTCTTTTATTTTTTCGGTGTGCAGTCCAAGCCCGGCAGCCAATGACATTACCACTACCAAAAAGCCTGCCAGCAGGTTAGGATTTTTCAGAGTGGAAAAAATTCGAATCTTTAGTTCAGGAAATTGTTCGCCGTCTACCCACTGAAAAGCCGAAATATCAACACCGTGAATATATTGATAAAAACCATAAAAGGTTACTAAAACGGCCGAACTCAAAACCGCATATATGAGTCTCTGCAACTGGTTTATAGATGTTAGATTATTAATGACCAAATAGTAGACCAATATGTAGCGACCCATTAGATGATAGTAATTATAAAAACTAAAGTCTTTATCAGGTGACACAGCAATCGATGCTGCTGACAAAATGACAAAGAGCGCAATAATTTCGTCAAATGGTGTGCGTTTTAGCAGCAGTTTTTTTGATACTATCATTTTACATGCCCATAGCGCCGTTCCCAGCCCTAAAAACAGGGTGGACATATCTAATGACAACGGTAAAAAAAAGGCAACCCCCAAAATACAGTACTCTGTTAGAGAAGCAAGCCGGTATTGAATTTGGGTGTTGCACGAATATGTAATATGCACAGCTTCACCTGCGATTAAAGATTTTACTCATTTATATTATAGTTTATTCATATGAAATCCAATAAAGATTTTTTTCTACGCGTGTTGTTAGTAACGCTCCGCCGCCGGCGCTTGACTTACGCTTATACTAACAACACGCCTGTACATCTTTATTGGATACTATATAGATATTACGGTTTCAATGATAGGCTTTCTATAGTGTAAAAATTACTGGCGCTTGAAGTATGCCCCAAGCGCCAGTAATTATTATATACAATTATAGTGCATTTGTCTACTTATAAAGTATAATCTGCCTGGCTTCACCAATCAGGTACAGTGACCCAGCCACACATACCACACCTTCAGGGCCTGCCAATTCCTTGGCCCGGTCAATGCCGCCGGCAATAGATGAAGCTGCTTCAACATGGCGCGCCTGTATTACCCGGGCAATCTCTTCCGGTGTCGCCGCCCGGTAGGACAGTGGTTGAACCGTGACTACGCTATCTGCGGGACGAATAAGTTCATGAATAATTCCGGTTACGTCCTTGTCACGCAAAATTCCTAAGGCAAAGGTTATGGCCTGTCCGGGAAATACCTGATCAAGGTTTTGGCGTAATACCCTGGCACCGTCCGGATTGTGGGCACCGTCAATAATAATCACCGGGTTGCCGGTAACTATTTCAAATCGACCTGGCCAACGAACTATGTCGAGAGCTTTTTTGATGGCCTGAATCGTAATACGGGGATCTTTTGTCCCAAGAAGAAGTGCGGTAGTTACAGCCACTGCACTATTTTCCAATTGATGACATCCAATTAGATTAAGTGAGGTCTCCAACCGGCCAAGCGAGCCGGCGTCGACCGCCACCAACTGCTTTCCATTTTCCAAGCCTTTGAACTCGCTTGAAAACTGTTCGCCCTTAACATAAACCTGCGTATTTTGGGCAGCAGCTGTTTGACGAATGATATCAAGGGCTTCTCCTGTGGCAGCAGTAACGACCGGTACATCCTGTTTAATAATACCGGCTTTGTGGCGGGCAATGTCGGCTATGGTTGAGCCGCAGCGGTCAGTATGCTCAAGCGTGACATTAGTAATGACTGAGATCTCGGGAATAATAACATTGGTTGAATCTAACAGCCCGCCCAGACCGACTTCAATTACTGCATACTCAACACCTGCCGCCGCAAAATAGTAAAATGCGGCAGCAGTAATTACCTCAAATTCAGTCGGCTGTTCAAAACCTTCTGCCAGCATCTGGTCAACAAATTTACTGGTATAATCAATTGCCTGAGCAAATTCCTCCCTAGTTATTTCCTGGCCGTTAACCACCATGCGTTCCGGGTAGTCTACCAGATGTGGCGACGTATACATGCCGGTCTTTACGCCGCTGGCTGTCAGAATGGCTGATAACATGGCGGTTGTCGACCCTTTGCCGTTAGTGCCGGTAACATGAATGGATTTAAAGCGGCGTTCAGGGTGTTGCATGAGGTCAAGCAACCGCTCAATACGGTCCATCCCCAAGTTAATGCCGAATTTACTCAGGTTTTCGAGGTATGCCAATGTTTGTTCATAAGTCATGTGCTGCACCTCCGTTTTTTCTTTGTACGAAAAGCGAGATTGCTTCACATTCATCCGCAATGACGTCAGGAAGGAACGAACTGCACCAAAGTCATTACGAGCGCAGGGTGGCAATCCCCCTCAAGGGCATGCCAAGCACTTCCTAATTATAAGCGTGCCAGATATGCCAGACGTTCTCTAATAGCCGCTTGTTTCTCCAGATACTCAGCCTGTTTGGCCTTTTCTTTTTCGATGACATCTGCAGGAGCTTTGGCGGTAAAACCCGGATTATTAAGCTTGCCGGCAATTCGGGAAAGCTCTTTGTCCAGGCTGCCAAGCTCTTTATTCAGGCGGGCCGTCTCTTTATCAACATCAATAAGGCCTTTAAGCGGCAGGTAAATCTCAACACCGCTGGCCACAGCCGTCATGGCATTTTCCGGCGTGGCGGCATCCGCAGCCAAAACAACGACCGGTTCAGCGGCAGCCAGGGTCTTAATATAGCCGATGTTGGCCTCAATCAGGGCTTTAATGTCATTTGAAGCTATCTTCAGAATTACCTCGCTCTTTTTGCCTGGTGGCACATTGACCTCAGCCCGCATATTACGCACCGACTTGATTGTTTCCATGATAACATTCATAAATTGTTCAGCTTCGGCGTTCACCAGGTTAGCGTCTTCAGCCGGCCAGCCGGCAGTCATGATGCTTAGACCCTGATGCGGCAGGCTCTGCCAAATGGCTTCGGTTATAAACGGCATAAACGGATGCAAAAGTTTCAGAGTATTGCCGAGGACATAGTTCAGTACGTATTGGACTACTTTGCGGCTTTCCCCGTCTGCTTTGTTATACAGCCGGCCTTTAGCCAATTCAATGTACCAGTCGCAAAACTCATCCCAGATAAATTCGTATACCATCCGGGCGGCTTCACCCAGCTCAAAGCGTTCAAGATTACGGGTGACGTCGGCCACGGTCTGGTTGTAGCGGCTTAAAATCCAGCGGTCAGCCAGCGTATACCCTTTGGCGTCAGGCGTAAAGGCCGGGTCAAAGCCTTCCAGGTTCATGAGCACAAAACGCGAAGCATTCCAAATCTTATTGGCAAAGTTCCGGCTGGACTCTACGCGCTCCCAATAAAAACGCATGTCATTGCCAGGAGTATTGCCTGTCACTAGCATGAAACGCAGCGTGTCGGCGCCATATTTATCGATTACTTCCAGCGGATCAATGCCATTACCCAGTGATTTGCTCATTTTGCGCCCCTGGCTGTCACGCACTAAGCCGTGAATGAAGACATGGCGAAACGGAATATCTTGCTTAAACTTAAGGCCCATCATGATCATCCGGGCAACCCAGAAGAAGATGATATCATAACCGGTAACCAGCACGCTGGTAGGATAAAACTGCTTGAGTTCAGCAGTATCCTCAGGCCAACCCATGGTGGAAAACGGCCACAACCCTGAGCTAAACCAGGTATCCAGCACGTCAGGGTCTTGTTCAACCTTTCCCCCGCATTTAGGGCAAACCGTGATATCTTCGCGGGATACGGTAACTTCACCACACTCACAATACCAGGCCGGAATGCGATGGCCCCACCAGATTTGCCGGGAAATACACCAGTCGCGAATGTTTTCCAGCCAGTTGGTGTAAATTTTGGTAAACCGTTCCGGCACAAACTGAATTTCACCTGATAATACAGCTTCAATGGCGGGTTTTGCCAGTGGCTCCATTCTGACAAACCATTGTTTGGATACCAGCGGCTCAACAACCGTGCTGCAGCGCTGGCAGTGACCGACCGCATGGCTATGTTCGTCAATTTTAACCAGGTAGCCCTGTTCTTTGAGATCATTAACCAGTAACTTACGGCATTCATAGCGGTCCAGGCCGGCATACTTGCCGGTATCGGCCGCCATAGTTCCGTCAGGATTCATAATAATAATTTCGGGCAGTTTATGCCTGAGCCCCATTTCAAAGTCATTAGGATCATGGGCAGGAGTGACTTTTACCGCACCGGTACCAAAGGAGGGATCCACATATTCGTCAGCCACAATGGGCAGGCGGCGGCCAACAATGGGCAGAATAAGGTATTTGCCGATAAGATGCTTGTAGCGGGCATCATCAGGATGAACGGCTACGGCGCTGTCGCCCAGGATGGTTTCCGGGCGGGTGGTGGCTACTGTCACATACTCGCCTTCGGTGCCTTCTACCGAATAGCGGACATGGTACAAGTTGCCCGGCTTTTCCTCATGCTCGACTTCAATATCACTGAGGGCAGTGTTGCAGCGTGGACACCAGTTGGTTATCCGGTTGCCCTGGTAGATAAGCCCTTGTTCATACAGGCTGACAAACACTTCGCGCACCGCTTTGGAACAGCCCTCATCCATAGTAAAGCGTTCGCGCTCCCAATCGCAGGAGGCACCCAAGCGTTTAAGCTGGTTAATGATGCGGCTGCCGTACCGGGCTTTCCAGTCCCATACTTGATCAATAAAAGTCTCACGCCCCAAATCATAACGGGTTTTGCCCTCCTGGGCCAGTACTTCTTCAACTTTTATCTGAGTAGCAATACCGGCATGGTCAGTACCGGGCATCCACAGGGCATTATAACCTTGCTGACGCTTAAACCGGATTAAAATATCCTGCAGCGTATTGTCAAGGGCATGGCCCATGTGCAGTTGACCGGTTACATTCGGTGGAGGAATAACAATACTGAATGACTGCTTTTCCGGTTCAACCTCGGCATGAAACAGCCGGTTTTCCTCCCAAAATTTATACCATTTGGCCTCAACGGCTTGAGGGTCGTAAACTGTCGAAATAGTAGTAGTCTGCTCTTGTTCCATTATTTCCTCCTTGAAATATAAAAGCTCTTTCGTCCCAGTAAGGACGAAAGAGCTTTAGTTTCTTCCGCGGTACCACCTTTATTTCCGGTTCTATGACAAACCAGACTCTTACATGCCATAACGGGACATACCGTCTGCGCCTACTCTGCTTCAGCACAACGCTCGGGGATGACTTTCCGCCATACAACTGAAAGGCCTTACAGCCTTAGGGCCTCCTCTCTGAACAGCCGCAAACAGCGTACTTTTCCCTTCATCGCTTTTGATGTATACAATTGGTTTTATTATACCTAGCTTAGTAGACAGTGTCAAGTTTTGACAGGCCGCATAAATGGCGTTGGTCCTCTTTGTTAATTAGCTTTTTTTATGCAGGCCACTTCAGCAGCGCTGGCGGCGCGGCGGTTTTTGATTGCTTTTTTCATATCTGCCGGTTTTACTATAACAAAGGCTGATGCCGGACAAACTTCTACACAAGCCGGACCACCTTCACGACCTACGCAAAGATCGCATTTATGGGCGACTATTTTTTCTTTGACCGGCTGACCTTCAATGTTAAGCTGTAAGCCTTCCTGATAGACCGGCTGGCAATTTTCAAGTTCAGGTACCATATCCATAGCCCCTAGCGGGCAGGCGATCATACAAGTCTTGCAGCCAATACATTTGTCAGTGTTTACAATAATCTTATCTTCCTGGTGGGTTATAGCGTTAACCGGACAGACATTGGCGCAAGGCGCATCATCGCACTGGCGGCACTGAATAGGCATGGTTACCATGGGCGTTCTTACCAGGTTAAGCCGTGGCAGAAACGGTGCTTCAAGTGCTCCGGCAGTAGCTACGCTGTTATCTAAATGGGCTACGGCGCACGCGATCTCACAGGCTTTACAGCCAATGCATTTATGCGGGTTGGCGACAACAAAGGTATTCATGCCAGTTACCTCCTGGGCGTATAGGTGGTATGCAGCAAGTGGTGAGACTCATGACCAAGCGGCTTAACAAGAAACTCATCATACAGTTTTTGTACATCCGGATTGTCGTGAGACTTTCTCAGCGGAAGGTTATCATCATGGGTATACGTCGAACAGGCGCGGTTTTTGTAGGCCGTTTCCTTAAGTTTAGGCAGCAATACTTTAGGCTGGCCGCCACCACTAACGCAACCCACAGGACAGGTCATTACCTCCATAAAGTGGAAGTCGGCTGTACCGGCTTTGACTTGTTCCATAAGCGGCCTAACATTTTTAAGGCCAGATACCACAGCTACCCTAAGATCAAGGTCACCCACTTTAACAGTGGCTTTTCTTACACCTTCGCCTCCGCGGACAAAATCGAGCTTAACATCAGGAATAGCCTCTTTAGTAATAAGTTCGTAACCAGTACGGAGAGCTGCTTCCATAACACCGCCGGTCACGCCAAAGATGGTGCCCGCACCGGTGTAAGTGCCTAGCGGCTTATCGAAATCTTCCTCAGGCAGGTTCTTGAAATCAATACCGGCGTCTTTGATAAGCTGAGCAAGTTCGCGGGTAGTAATTACATAATCAACATCTTTAAAGCCGCTGTCAGTAAGCTCGGGCCGGTCACATTCAAACTTCTTGCACGTACATGGCATTACTGACACGCTGAATACTTTTGCCGGTTCAACATTGTCAATTTTTGCGCCGTAAGTTTTAAACAATGCCCCGGCCATTTGCTGCGGCGACTTACAACTGGAAAGATGCGGAATAAGTTCAGGATATTCCTGTTCAACATATTTAACCCAGGCCGGACAACAGGAAGTAAACATCGGCAGCGTACCGTTTTGAGTAACGCGCTCGATCAATTCGCTGCCTTCTTCCATTATGGTCAGATCAGCGGTGAAGTTAGTGTCATAAACCCGGTCAAAGCCTAACCGGCGGAGCGCTGCCGCCATTTTCCCAGGAGTCAGACTGCCAAGTTTCAAGCCAAATTCTTCAGCAATAGCTACCCGGACAGCCGGAGCACATTGTACCATTTTAAACAGGCTGGCATCAGCCAAGCCTTTTTTAACTTCTCGGTTATGGCCAATATTATAAGCGGCAAACAGCGGCTCTTTTACGCTATCTAATAGGCCACGCTCAGCTATTTTTTGCTCGCGCGGCGCAATTTCCTCATCAAAAATTGAAGCGTACGCGCTGCATACCTGCACACATTGACCGCAATAACAGCATTTCTCAGTATCAATGGTTTGCGGTTCGCCTTTTTCACCCTTGATGGCGTCTACTGGGCACACCTCGGCACAGCGTCTGCACCCGGTGCATAATTCTTTATCAATTTGAACGATACCAACAACAGTAGCTGACATAATTGGCCTCCTCTCCTTCTCATCCCCAATAAGGTCTTATCACCCAATAAATTTTTTAACCGACTCAAGCAGACTGAGTGCTGCATCGCGGTTACGCTCTTTTTTGAGTACTGCCGGTTTTACAACTTCCAACGCTTTTTCCGGGCAATTTTCAACACATGCAGGGCCATCAGGACGGCTTATGCACAAATCGCACTTGCTGGCGTAAACTACGGCTTTTTCCACTAGACCGTCTTGGGTCTCGGACTTTAAGACACGCTGGGTTATTTCCTCGCCTTTTACATATTTAGGCACCAGATCAATAGCACCAAACGGGCAGGCTATCATGCAAGTTTTGCAACCAACACACTCAGTTTCATTAATGACAATAACGTTTTTCTCCTGGCTGATAGCGCCTACCGGACAGGAGTTAGCGCAAGGCGCATCCTCACAGTGGCGGCACTGCACCGGCATAGTAACTTCAGGCGTTTTTACTAAATACAGGCGGGGAATAACCGGGTCCTCCATTGTCCCGGCGGTCACCACCCCATATTGGGTATGCGACACTGCGCAAGCCACTTCACAGACTTTGCAGCCAATACATTTAGCCGGGTCTGCGACTACGAAAGAATTGATTTTGTTACTCATTAAATTGGCCTCCTCTCTACTTATTGGATTTAAAATATACCGTCTCAGCGGCCGTAAGGTCAGCCTGGGAATTGATGTTCGTAAAGCAGTTTAAACTGTGGCCATACTCTTCTACATCCAGATAACCAACACGCACCTTTGGAAAAAATGACTGGATTTTACAGATATTCTGCCTGAGGTTGGCTTCAATTTCAGGCAGACAGCTTTGCGCATAGATGGCGTGCAAAGGTTCAACCCAGTCGCCGGCGCGCGGTATTAATACTTGTTCAGTAGCCAGACGCTTAACCATATATCTGATAAACCCAGCATCCAAAAACGGCATGTCACAGCCAAAAACAAAGCTATAGTTGGTTGACGACCGGCTAAGCCCGGCATGAATTCCGGCCAGCGGTCCTTTGTCTTTGTAAATGTCACCAGCCATAGTCAGACCAAGATATTCGTACAATCCGGGCGAGTTGGTAATAATCACCGGCGGCTGCGAAAAAATGCCGGCAACAATATCCAGAACTATTTCTATGAGCGGTTTTCCAGCTAAAGTTACAAATGACTTGTTGCGTCCCATTCTGCTGCTTTTGCCCCCGGCCAGAATAACCGGGGTAATACTGCGAAACTTACTGTTGTTCATTGCGTGTACACTCCAGCCGGATTATTTTCGCTAGCTTACTTTTTCTACTTTTACTGCGCACACCTTGTATTCCGGCGTCTTGGAAACAGGGTCGACAGCGCTGTTTGTCAGGATATTGCCAGGCGCCTCAGTAAAATGGAACGTTATGAAAGTCAGACCTGGCGATACGCGGGTGGTTACCTGCGCCTTGGTAACAAGGCTACCCCGGCGGGTAGTGACGCGGATTCGGTCGCCGTCCTCAATACCCAGTTTTTCGGCGTCAGCCGGGTTGATCTCCAATGATTCCTCTGGATGAGCGCCGTTTAAGCCCCAACTCCGGCGGGTCATGGTGCCGGTATGGTAGTGAGCGGTAACACGGCCGGTAGTTAATATGAACGGATATTCTGCATCAGGCATTTCAGCCGGGTCCCGATACTCAACAACGGCAAACTTCCCCAAGCCGCGGCTAAACTTGCCTACATGCAGCACCGGAGTACCGGGATGGTCTTCATTAGGACATGGCCACTGAATGCCGCCCTTTTCCAGACGCTCGTAATTAATACCGGCATAGCTGGGAGTTAGTTGGCGCATCTCATCGAATATTTCCTGGGCTGAGGCATAATCAGCCGGATAACCCATGGCTTTAATGACACCGGACAATATCTGCCAGTCGGGCCGGCTGTTGCCTTTAGGCTCGATAGCCTTCCTTACCCGCTGAACGCGGCGTTCGGTATTACTGAAAGTACCGTCTTTTTCGGCAAAAGTGGCGCCTGGCAATACCACATCAGCCATCTCAGCCGTCTCTGTCAAAAAGATATCCTGAACCACCAGAAACTCGACATGTTCCAGGCAGTGTTTGACATGGTTAATATCGGGGTCGCTGCGCATGGGATTTTCCCCAAAAACATACAGCGCCTTTACTTTGCCCTCCTCAATAGCATGTAAAACGCCGGGGATGGTAAGTCCTACCTTATCACTAAGCTTAACGTTCCATGCCTTTTCAAATTTTTCTTTGACTGCCGGATCGGTGACTGATTGATAGGCTGTATAAACATTAGGCAGCGCCCCCATGTCGCAGGCACCCTGCACGTTGTTCTGACCGCGCAGCGGGTTTACACCGGCTTTGGGCTTGCCTAGATTGCCTGTCAACATGGCCAGGTTGGCTATAGACATAACATTGTCAACGCCGCTGGTGTGCTGGGTAATCCCCATGGTGTAATAAGTGGCGGCATTTTCGGCCTGAGCGAACAATCTGGCAGCCTGGCGGATTTTCTCTGCCGGAACGGTAGTAATTGACTCGGCATATTCAGGGGTATATTTCATTACTGTTTCTTTAAAGGCAACGAAATTTTCGGTACGGGACTCGATAAACCGGGTATCGGTCAAACCTTCGGTTAAAATGACATACATCATGCCGTTTAAGAGGGCCACGTCAGTACCAGGTTTATGCTGTAACCAGATATCAGCAAACCGGGTCAGTTCAATTTCACGCGGATCGGCGACAATCAGTTTGGCCCCGCGTTCTTTTGCTTCCAGCATCTTAATGCCAATAATGGGGTGACATTCGGTAGTGTTAGTGCCAATAGCAAATATTAAGTCTTTATGATCCATCTTGTTAAGTTCGCCAATAGCATTGGTCATAGCTCCGCTGCCAAAAGATGTGGCTAGACCAGCCACAGTTGGAGCGTGTCAGAGACGCGCGCAGTGGTCAATGTTGTTGGTGCCGATCACTGCGCGCATCAGTTTTTGCATCAAATAGTTTTCTTCGTTGGTACACCGTGCCGAGCTGAAGGCGGCAATACTGTCCGAACCATGCTGTTCTTTGATTTTACCAAGTTTTTCAGCTACCAGACCAAGCGCTTCGTCCCAGGTGGCTTCAGTTAGTTTGCCGTTTTTCCGGATGAGCGGTTGGGTTAGACGATCGCGGTGATGAACGAAGTCAAAGCCGAAATGGCCTTTCAGGCATAATTTACCCTCATTTACAGAGTTTTCATTGTTCGGGGTAATACTGACAATTTCACCGTCTTTAACATTAAGATAAAAAGTGCAGCCTGTCCCGCAGTACGGACAGGTTGTCAAAACACTCTTCATACCCGCTTTTTCCCCCCCCAATATTTATATAAATAAATTACTGCCCGTTTATTCTTGGTTTTTCTCTCTTGACGCACGTCAATCAGCCTTAACGCCTGCTCAGGACAAGCCTCAATGCAGGCCGGACGTTTGTCGGAGTCCATGCATACACTGCACATGAATTCAGAGTGCGCCATCCCATGGGGCTCCAGATAACTAAGCTTGCCGTTTTTATACTGAAACGGCACATGCTTAATATCCCCGGTGGGGCAAGCAGCCTGACAAGTCAGGCAGTGCTTACACTTTTCCCCATCGCCTACTACAAAGAATATTACCTTTTCCATATATTCCTCGCTTTCGCTGACTGGTGCAGGGCACTGTCAACCAAGAAATAAGGTGAGGTTTGTGAAAATATTCTAATATGTTATTCCAGTTATTCAAGAAAATTCCTTCTTTCACAATCACCAATTTTAAGAATTTTTTCACTTTAGACTATTTTTTTTTTGCAGTTTAGCACCTGATTTAGGACATTCGGGAAATTTTTTGATTTTTATAATTAAACTTTGATAAGCAAAAAAAATTCTTCCGGAAGTCCTCCCGGAGGAATTTTTAACATCCTATAACCCGTTCTGGATGACTGTATATGTTCATGCGGTTATCCCGGGCAAAGCCGATAACAGTAATTCCCAATTCCTCGGCCATATCTATAGCCAAACTGCTGGGAGCTGCGCGAGAAATAATGATGGGGATATTCATTTTGCTAACTTTCAACAATATCTCGGAAGATATCCGCCCGGAGAACATGATAATTTTATCAGAAGTAGTTATTTCTTCAACCAGACAGCGCCCGTATATTTTGTCAAAAACGTTATGACGCCCCACATCTTGGCTCCAACACACAAATTTCCCGTTCGCCGCCAGTGCGCCACCATGTACGCCGCCTGTTAGCCGGAAGGTATGGGATTTAGCTTCAAGCATCTCCGAATAGTTAATGATTTCCTGGGGTGTCAATGTGATGTCGGTAGTTATCCTATGAGCAGTCAATAAATCGTTAGCAAAATAAAACGTACTGCGGCCTTTACCACAGCAAGCCGTGAGATATCGTTTTAAAAACATTTTTTCGGCTGCCGTCTCGCCTGTTACCGTCTCAACATCAATAATACCTCGCCGGATATCAACATCCATTTTTTTAATATCACCAGGTTTGGCAATTATACCTTCAGTAGCCAAAAAGCCGATTACTAGGTAATTCTCCTCACCGGATGATGCCAGCATAGTGACTAATTCCTTACCGTTTAAATATATGGTAAGAGGAATTTCTTCAACAACTTGCTCTTCAGTTTTGGTTACTTCTCCGTCACGTATTTTAATGACCGGATAGCACGCGGTTCCCTTGAACACATCCATTTTCCCTTACTCCTTTTGGGCAAACTCCCGGTACAATTGGGCGATCTTTAAAGTTAGCAGACCTGGAGCCAAACCATCTCCTATAGGACGTCCATCAAGCGCCGCTACCGGGATTACCTCCATAATTGAACTTGTTAAAAATATCTCGTCAGCGCCGGCCAATTCTTCCGGCTTGACTTGCCGTATATCAACCGGTATCCCGGCGTTACGCGCCAGTTCAATAACGATTTGCCTGGTGATACCAAGCAGGATGCCGCTATCGTCATCCGGAGTAACAATCCGCCCTGATTTAACCAAAAAAATGTTACTCATAGAGCCTTCGGCAACCATTCCGTCGGTATTAAGCATAAGGGCTTCGTGGGCACCAAGCCGTTTGGCCTCGGCTTTGGCCAGTATATTGTCAAGGTAGTTGGCCGATTTTATTCTGACCAACGGTGATGACAAGTTGCGGCGTAATTTTACTGTTGCCACCCGCCAGCCTTCTGCCGGCAATGACGGTGGCAGCGGCAAAGCAAACACCGCCACTGTCAGTTGGCCGCAACTGGCAGCGTCAGGACGCGGCGCCCCGATACCCCGCGACAATGTCAACCGTACCGAGGCATTGCACAAATCGTTGTGCTTTAGCACACTGTTAATAGCATCGCTAAGTTCCAGCCTGCCGGGAAGCTCAGGCCAATTAAGAAGGACTGCGGCAGTTTCCAGTCGCTGTAGGTGGTCTTCCAGGCGGAATATCCTGCCATTATAGGCGCGCATAGTTTCAAACAGTCCGTGACCGTAAAGAAAACCGTGATCTAAGGGCGAAAGAACATATTCACCGGCTGAAACAAGCCGGCCATTAACATAAATAATCATGTTATCACCAACCAATATGCTAAACCTGGTAGCCCAAAGCCCGCATGAGTGCACGTGCCTTATCCAAACTCTCCTGATACTCAAGCTCAGGCACCGAATCGGCCACTATGCCGCCCCCCATCTGGTAGTAGGCACGGTCTCCCTTGATAATAAAGGTGCGAATAACAATATTAAGATCGGCATCGCCGTTAAAGTCAATATAACCGATAGATCCAGTGTAAATACTCCGGCGTACCGGCTCAAGCTCATCGATAATCTCCATGGCCCGCACTTTAGGCGCACCGGTAATCGAGCCGCCAGGAAAAGATGCCATGACCAAGTCAATTACGTCTTTACCGTCAGATAGCTTGCCCACTACCGTTGATACCAGGTGGAATACGGTAGCGTATTCCTCCAGGCGGATAAGGTCAGGTACGCGGACGCTGCCAAATTCGCACACTCTGCCTAAATCGTTGCGTTCAAGATCAATAATCATGACCAGTTCGGCCCGGTCCTTATCGCTTGCCAGCAATTCTTCCCGAAGTTTCCGGTCTGATTCGGGGTCTTTGCCACGCGGCCTGGTACCTTTTATCGGCCTGGTTTCCACCATCCTGTCAGTTACGAGCAAATAACGTTCAGGAGAAGCGCTGGCAACAATTACTTCGCCAAAATTTAGATAGGACGCAAACGGTGCCGGGTTTATATGCCGGAGGTAACGATAAAGTTCATAGGGCGGGACAGTGACTTTAGCATCAAACCGCTGGGTCAGATTAACCTGAAATATATCTCCGGCTGCGATATAGTCTATACCTTTTTGCACAATACTACAATGCTCTTGTTTGGTAAATCTGCAATTATACTCTCCCTCAGGCGTTTGCGCCTGAGGCTCCGGCAACCGTTTAGCCTGGGAAACCAGGGCAGTCAATTCTTCAATACGATTTTCAGCCCGCTTAAGCCGCACTGCTTCGTCCTGTTCAGGGAAACCATTGGCAGCGATATATGTCTTGCCGGTATAATGATCAAAAATTAATACCGTATCATAAAAACCAAAAAAGGAGTCCGGATTGCCAAGGTCATCTTGACTTAAGCCGGGAATGGCTTCCAGTAAATATCCCATATCATAGCTAAAATAGCCGATAACGCCGCCAGTCAAAGGCGGCAGTCCTGGTACTTTTTGCGTTTTATATATATTTAGCAGCCTTTTAAGTTCGGTAAACGGATTGCCGTCAAAAGTGCGGTTACCATTCTTGTCTTTAATGTGTATCGTTTGCTCTTTGCTTGAGAATACCAAAAACGGGTCGCGGGCAATGAATGAATAGCGGCCCATGCCGTTGGAGTCCATGCCGCTGTCCAAAAATACACTATATGGCTGCTCGGCAAACAGCGCAAAAACATCGGCAGGCGGCAGCGTTAGGTTTATCTCACGAACAATCGGTGTCGGCATCATTTACTGGCTGGCCCCTCTCATCTTGGTTGTCCACTTGGGATTCATTGCAAGAAAATTTGTAAGCATGGCATGTCCGTGCTCAGTGAGAATGGATTCAGGGTGGAACTGTACTCCCTCAACTTTATATTCTTTATGACGGATTCCCATGATCTCTCCTTGATCCGTCTCGGCGGTTATTTCCAGGCAGTCCGGCAGCGTTTCTTTTTTAACAATTAATGAATGATAACGAGTAGCTGTCAATGGGTTTTTTAACCCGGCAAATACGCCTTTACCGTCGTGGTAAACCAGCGAAGTTTTGCCATGCATAAGTCTTGATGCCCTTACAACATCACCGCCAAATGCCTGACCGATGGCTTGATGACCAAGGCATACGCCAAGTATGGGTATTTTTTCTTTAAAATAATTAATAAGTTCCAGGCTGATGCCAGCTTCATTGGGTGTGCACGGACCAGGTGAGATAATAATATGATCTGGCCGCATGTCTTCAATCTGGGCAATATTCAGTTTGTTATTACGAAAAACCCGTATGTCTTCTCCCATTTCGCCAAGGTACTGGACGAGGTTGTACACAAAGGAATCGTAGTTGTCAATCATCAGGATCATCTTCCGTTCCCCCTCGGCAATATTCTACCACAGTCTGTCCGTTATGCACAAACGGCTTAGGTCATTCTTAATAAATGAGGACGGCTATTGCAAAGCCGTCCTCACTGACGCTGTCATTTATGGCGTGGATGATAGTGAGTATGCAGCAATTCATGGGATTTGCGGCTTAAAGGTTTGCCCAGGAACTCTTCATACAGCGCGGTAACCGCCGGGTTTTTATGCGACTGGCGGATTGGCAGTTCACGGTCGGCCTGATATATACCGGCCATCCGCTCTTCCCTAACGGCTTTAGTTGTACCGTGCGGTTGTCCGCCGCCGCCGATACAGCCGCCCGGACAGCACATAATCTCAACAAACTGGTAGTCGCATTCACCTGCTTTAATTTTGTCAAGAATCTGACGGGCATTTTTAAGACCGTTGGCAATGGCCACTTTGACTTTTTTGCCGTCCAGGTCGACTTCGGCTTCTTTAATACCAGTCAGACCACGGACGCTTTCGAAATCAACATCGACCAGTTCTTTACCGGTGACGACTTCATACACAGTACGGAGAGCCGCTTCCATTACCCCGCCCGACGTTCCGAAGATTACAGCGGCCCCGGTCGAGATGCCCAGCGGCGCGTCAAATTCCTGGTCGTCCAATTTATTGAAGTCAATCCCGGCTTGCTTAATCATTCGGGCCAGTTCGCGGGTGGTGATTACAACGTCAACGTCGCGGTAGCCGCTGCCGTTGATTTCCGGACGGGCGCTCTCATATTTTTTAGCCGTACAGGGCATAATGGACACTACCGTCATTTTGCCGGCATCAATGCCGGCTTTTTGTGCATAGTAGGTCTTGGCCAGCGCCCCGAACATTTGCTGGGGCGATTTACAGCTTGAGACATGCGGCAGCAGTTCGGGATAGAAAGTCTCAACAAAGTTGATCCACCCGGGGCTGCAGGAAGTAATCAGCGGCAAGACGCCGCCATGACTCATTCTTTCCAACAGCTCGTTGCCTTCTTCCATAATGGTAACGTCAGCGGCAAAGTCGGTGTCAAATACCTTGTCAAAGCCTAACCGGCGCAGGGCGGCAACCATTTTGCCGGTAGCAATGCTGCCAGGCGCCATGCCGAACTCTTCACCCAAAGCCACCCGGACTGCCGGAGCTACCTGGACAACGACATGTTTGTCAGCATCAGCAATGGCCTGCCATACTTTTTCGGTCTCATCCTTTTCATACAAGGCCCCGACCGGGCAGACCGCAATGCACTGACCGCAGTATACACAGACAGTGTCTTGCAGGCTCCGGTCAAAGGCGGTGGTAATTTCATATTCAACCGAACGGTGCGCGGTGTTGATGGCGCCGACGGTCTGGACTTCCTGGCACACTTCCACACAGCGGCCGCATTTTACGCATTTGGCCATATCGCGGACAATTACGCCGTTGGAGTCTTCGATAGGAATTGGGTTCGGCTTATTGGCAAACTGCGGCTTGCTGATCCCAAAGTCCCGGGCCAGCTTCTGCAGTTCACAGTTGGTGTTTCTTACGCACTTTAAGCAATCTTGGGGGTGCTCAGCCAGAATAAGCTCCAAAATGTCCTTTCTGGCTTGGCGCACGGCCGGGCTGTTGGTGATAAATTCCGCGCCGTCCCAGACCTCGTTCCCGCAAGCTGTCTTAAATTTTTTCTGGCCTTTTACCTCGACGATACACACACGGCAGGTAGCGCGCACTTTGAGGTCAGGATGGTAGCAGAGTACCGGAATGTCGATTCCTGCCATTTTGGCGGCGTCCAGAATCAGTGTGGTTTCCGGACACGAAACAGGAATGCCGTCAATGGTAATGTTAACTATTTTATTTGGATCTGAAGCATGATGACCCATACTTATTCACCTCTTCCCTGTTCAGTAAAGCAAACTTGCGCCGGACACTTTTGATTCAGGTGGTCTTCAAATTCAGCTTTGAAGAGTTTCCAGCAGGTATTTAAGGCGACAGTTGCCGATTGGCCCAAACCGCAGAAGGAGGCATTGGTCATGGTATCAATCAGTCGTCGTAATACTGCCATATCGTCTTGGGTAGCTTGGCCTTCGGAAAGTTTGCAAAGTATGGCATAGATTTGTTTATTGCCTTCCCGGCAAGGAGTGCATTTACCGCAGGATTCGTGAATGAAGAACTCGGTTACGCCTTTGAGGTAATCGATGACGCAGACGTCTTCGTCCATGACCACTACTGCGCCCGAACCAACGCTCAACCCGGCATTACGCAAGGCTTTGTAGCAATAGAGGGTATCAAGTTGGGCTTGGCTGCCAATAGGACCGGACTGACCGCCCAAATGGAAGAATTTCAGCTTTTTACCGTTAGGAATACCGCCGCCCAGTTCCGGATCATAAATGATATCACGCAGGCTTACCCCAAACGGGATTTCGTACACGCCCCGGTTGACCACGTTGCCGGACAAGCAGACGAGCTTGGTCCCGCCGCTGTCTTTAGTGCCATAACTTAAGTATTTTTCGCCGCCTTCCAAGACAATAGTGGGAATGTTGGCAATGGATTCAACATTGTTAACAAGGGTAGGCATCAGGAACAGCCCCACTTCTGCCAGATGAGGCGGCTTAATCCGCGGACGTCCGGCTTTACCTTCAATGGAGTTTAAGAGGGCGGAGTTCTCGCCGCAGACATAAGCACCGGCGCCTGTCATAATATGAATATGGAAGGCAAAACCAGTACCCAGTATGTTTTGGCCCAGATAACCGGCTTTTACGGCATTGTCAATGGCGCTCCGGAATACTTTTTGAATGGCGCGGTACTCGCCGCGAATGTAAATATAGCCGTCATGGGAGTTAAAAACATAACCGGCAATGGTCATGCCTTCAATCACCCGTAACGGATCTTGACTTAGCAGTATTTTATCTTTAAAGGTGCCGGGCTCACCTTCGTCGGCATTAATAACAATGTATTTAGGAAACTCAGGGATTTCCAAAAGCTGTTCCCATTTCGAACCGGCAGGGTAGGCAGCGCCGCCGCGTCCTAAGAGTTTGGCTTTCTTGACTTCGCCGATGATTTCTTCGGGTTTCATGGTAAAAGCCTTTTTTAAACCTTCATAGCCGCCGGCCTTTACATAATCTTCGACACTGTCAGGGCGAATAACGCCGCAGTTAGCCGATATCAGTTTGTTTATTTTTGACATGACGACACCTCCCGGTAACTGGTAACAATCTCGGCTACTTTGGCTGCTGTCAGGTTACCGTAGACTTGATCGCCGATTTTGGCTACCGGCCCAATGTCACAGGCGCCGACACAGTTGGTGTGCATCAGGGTAAAGAGTTTGTCGGGAGTGGTCTCGCCAAGTTTGATCCCTAAAACTTCTTCAAACATAGCTACTACTGCATCAGCTTTGGTTACATGGCAGGGTGTGCTCTTACAGATTTCAATAACATATTTGCCTTTTGGCTCGATATTGAACATCGCATAGAAGGTTAACACATCATGGACTTTGGTTATTGGCAGGTCTAGTTCACGAGCCACAATTTCAGCCCACTCTTCAGCCACGTAATTTTGACCTGATGTTGCCTGAATATCTAGCAGAATAGATAACAGTTGCTCCTTCGCCTTACCGTACTTATTGATAATTGCTAAGACTTGCTCGTATCTTCTGATAATTTCCAATGCCTGGTCCTTTGTTACTTTTGAACAACACATTCTTATTATCTCACCCTTTCCTTTTTTGACATCTCGTAATTACCAAGATAAGCCAGTCTTTAGCAGATATAGCAGCGATTGAATAGTATATTTAATAAATCATTTGTGAAAATTTGTACAATTTTAATTATGTAGAGTATCGTATATTATGATAGAACTTAGGGCCAGCCGCTTTTTCCCAGGCTGACCCTACAATTCTCCCTGAGCTTATCCTTCTAAACCAATGCTTAGCCAGATGATGGGAATAATAGCAATTATTAAACTTTAGGACGCGGCAGGAAACCGGCACCTTTGACAATCTCAGGCAATGCTGCTTCCCAGCCTACAGGCATAATGTGGATACCGGCAACACCTGGGATTTTCTTAAGCTGGTTGCACAGTTCAATCGCAATTTGGATCCCCTCTTGTTTCGGGTCCTCGGTTTTCTTCATCCGCTCAATCAGGCTGTCAGGAATTTCCATGCCAGCAACATCGTTCTTCATGTATTGTAGGGCTTTTACTGAACGTACAGGCAGAATACCAGCGGTAATCTTAGTCCTTTCATGAATACCGCGCGCTACTACCATTTCCATGAACCGGGCAAATTTTTCGATATCAAAAATAGCCTGAGTCTGGATGAAGTCAGCGCCAGCGTTTACTTTCTTCTCAAGACGGATGGCCCGGAACTCGAAAGGGTCGCCAAACGGGTTTTCTACTGCACCAATGAAAAACCGCGGTTCATCGGTTTTTATCGGCACGTCAGACAGGAATTTCCTGTCATCCCGCATTTTTTTTACCATTGAAATTAATTGTACAGAGTCAACATCATACACATTTTTACTTGTTGGATGATTGCCAAACGATTGATGGTCACCGCTTAGGCACAAAACATCACGAATTCCCAAACTGTATGCACCAAGCAAGTCGCTTTGCATAGCAATACGGTTGCGATCCCGGCAAGTCATCTGAATAATAGGTGTGCCGCCGCCTTTTAGCACATGAACACCGGCTGCAATGCTGGACAGCCGGACAATAGCCGTTTGGTTGTCAGTAAGGTTGAAACCATCCACTATGTCTTTAAGCTCATGGGCATGGTGTTCTAATTGCTGTCCATTAGCATGCTGGGGCGGTCCAAGCTCGCCAGTAACCACAAAATGACCCAAGGAGTACAGTTTCTCTAGTTTGCTATCTGTTTTTAAAAGAGCTTTTTTATCAATAGCTGCTGCTTCGCTCATAACCGCACATCCTCCCTCACAATTTTGCGGGGACCGCCATCTCTATTTTTCGACCAATCCTTGGCCGGCAGAATTTCGGTCATAAGCTCGAGGCGGTTTTGACCTTTGAGGCGGTCATAAATAAGCTGCCAACCGCACGGAGTATCTTTGCTGATTTCGCATTTACCACCTTGTGAACCGCCACACGGGCCGTTCAGCAAGCTCTTGGAACACCGGATAATCGGGCACACGCCACCGGTCTTGGCCAGCACACATTCGCCACACAACATACAGCGTTCTTCCCAGATGCCGTGTTCAGTGGCAGCGCCGGCAAATTTGGTATTTTGGCCAGGTACAAAGATAATATTCGGGTAATTTTCAGCCATAAACTGGACACCAACGCCACAGGCCATGGATACAACAACATCCACATCTTTGAGATGTTCTTTAAATCTGGCAACATATTCAGGGTCGCACTGACGCTCATAAGTAGCGGTTTCAATTTGTACCGGCTGACCGTCAACTTGCATCTTCATCCGAAGCGCACTAGCCAAAATGTCGGTTTCTTTCTGTCCGCCGGACAAACATACGGTAACACACCCGCCGCAACCGGCAACCAACACTTTTTTTGCGCCTTTTATGGACTCAGCAATTTCTTCAATAGGCTTGATTTCTGCAACTATCATATCGCTTGACTCGTCTCCTTTCTAGGCCTTCCGGGCCTTAAGCGGACTCGGACCTAATTTTTCAAGCAGTCCGGCCATATCCCGGGCGATATGGGCGAAACGCGGACCATGGGTACCGGATACGTTATACATAATCAAACGTTCTCCGCCAACTCCGACTTGGTCCAGGATTTCTTTTATATGCTCCAAACGTTTCCGGGCACGTGAACTTCCTTTGACGTTCATGCATTCGTGCTCAGGACAGCCAGCGACAAATACGGCATCAGCGCCTCTTTCAAACGCTTCCAACAGCAGTCTGCCATCAACTTTACCGGCGCAAGGCAATTCGACCGTTTCAATTTTAATGTCAACGTCGGCCGGAGGGCCAAGGTCAGAGCTGATTAGCGCACATAAGCGGCAAACAAAGCCAACTATTTTAACATCACTCATTATTAACCCACCTCCGTCAACGCGGTCTCAACCCGGGCGAGTACCTCATCGTCCTGGTAATGATGTACAAAAATGGCCTTGTTCGGGCATTCGGACGCGCACATACCACAGCCACGGCAGTCGGCAGGAGGAATATAAGCAGCGCCCATCTCCTTTTTCTCCCGGCTGATTTGCGGAATGGTGTAAGGGCAAGTCCGCACACAAGTCAAGCAAGCAGCACATTTTTCCCATTCCACTTCAGCCACCATGCCACCCATCATGAGCGCCGGTTGGGCTAAGATACGGGCTGCACGGCCGGCTACGCCTTTGGCCTGAGTCAGGCACTCAACAACCGATTTCGGACCGTGGGCAGCACCGGCAATAAATATTCCTCCGCCGGGGAAGGCGATTGTGCCAAAATTCGAGTGAGTCTCAGAAAGGAAACCGTCAGCATTAACCTGAATTTTGAACAGGTTGGCAAGCTGCTGGGCATCATTGGAAGCTGTTTGGGCAACTGCCAGAATTACCTGATCAGGTTTAAGATTGATGGTCATGCCAGAAGCCGGATCAACAACAGTCATTGCTAAGTTGCCATCCTTATCTTTAACTAAGATAGGTTTATCCGCTTCTTCGTAGTGGATGAATACTATCCCGGCTTTGCGGGCTTCACGGTATTTAAGCTCAAGATAGCCTGGAGTGCGAATGTCTCGCGATAACACATACACTTGGGCATCCGGGTTTTGCTCCTTAATCTTGGTGGCAGCATAAATAGTTTCACCGCAACAAGTACGGCTGCAGTATTTATGCACTTCATTGCGCGAGCCCACACATTGCACAAAAACATAAGTAGCCTCGCCCTTAGCCGGCAGACGCCCGTCTGCCAGGCGGTACATGGCCTCAACACCGGTAATTACCCGCTGATCTTGACCATATAAATATTCGTTAGGAACATAAGTTGTTGTACCGGTAGCCAGAATAACTACACCATGCTCAACTTTCTTGGTCGTCTTAACTTGCCCTTGGCCGGTAGCAACAGTAGTAATAAAATGCCCTTGGCGGCCGGTAAATTCAACGACTTCCGAGTTAGTCAAAACTTCGATCTTATCATTTTTCCGTACCTGTTTTTCCAGATTTTCGATTGTTTGTTTGAGATTTTGGGTTTCCAAGCTGCCGCTAAGGTTACGGACATAACCGCCAAGCTCGGCTGATTTTTCAATAAGAGTAGAATTAAAACCGCGGTCAGCCAGCGCCAATGCTGTGGCCATACCGCTAATACCACCACCAACAATAAGCGCGCGCGGCACAACAGGCTCAGCATGCCATCTCAGCGGCTGATATCTTTTTACATCGCTCACGGCACGAATGGTTGCGGCAATCGCCGCGCTGGTGGCTTTTTCAGCATTATTTTCCCAGTTTTTTGCGGGTACAGGCACCATCTCGACCAGCATGCGATTAAGACCGGCGGCTTGAGCTGTTTCTTGGAACAAATTAAGGTTATGCTTTAATACACAAGGCGCAACAACGATACGGTTAAGTCCCTGTGTTGCAATAAATCTTTGAATTTTGGCAATAGACTCAGGCTGGCAGACCATTTGGTCACATTCAACAACTGCCACACCTGCGTGGCGCTTGGCTGCCTGAGCTACAGCATCGGCATTGGCGCCCATAGCGGCCAAACCGCCTTTGCAAAGAAACACACCAACCCGTACCGGTTCCTTACGGATGTCCCGCTCAGGAGTAGGCCTCTTGGCCTGACGTCCTTCCGGTTTGCCCACTGCTCTGGCAGTAGCCGCCGCCGCGGCGCTGGCTAGAGCCATAGTTTCGGGAACGTCAAGCGGGCCTTGGCTGCCGCCGACCGAAAAAATTCCCGGACGTTTGGTAGCTACCGGATCCAGCGGGTCTACCTGAACAAAGCCAAATTCATTGAGAGGAAGTTGTAAAATTGCAGCAGTTTCTTTAAGACGGGTAGACGGACGAATACCGGCTGCCAATACTACCAGGTCAAACTCTTCTTTAACCGGCTTGCTGGCTGCCGCGTAATTGATAGACAGTTTTTCGGTTGCCGGATCTTCTTTGACTTCCGAAATCATGGTGCGTACATATCTTGCTCCCAATTCCTGAGCCCGGGACAAGAAAGTATCAAAGTTTTTGCCGCACGCACGAAGGTCAAGGTAAAAAACAGTGACATCAGTTTTAGGAGCAAATTCTTTGGCCAGTATGACTTCTTTGGCGGTAAACATGCAACAAATAGCCGAACAGTATTCCCCTTTGGATACTACGTCCCGGGAACCTACACACTGTATAAAAGCTATCTTTTCCGCACATTTTCCATCTGATGGACGTCTGATACAGTCTGAACGATATCGGCTTTCGGATAATAAATGTTCAAATTCCAAGCTGGTAACAACATTTTTATAGTAACCATATCCTAATTCACCTTTTCGGGAGACGTCATACATGCTGAAACCGGCTGCCAGAATAACCGCTCCGACGGAAAGTTTTTGGGTGCGCTTGCCGATTGCGACATCGCTGATGGTAGCCTGGAAATGGCCTACATCCCCTTGCAGCTCAACCAGTTTACTGCTGGTGTAGACACGAACAAGCGGATTATTGAAGGCGCGGGTAATGAGCGACCCCAATACCGTACTGGATGCGTGAAGATTACCGCCTAAATACAAAGCAGAAATATTAACCTGGTCACCCCAGACGCACGCGGCTTGGCCGCTTTGCTCTGAAGAATCCACCAGTTTTCCGCCCAGATTTGCTTCATCTGTTATCAAATGAACGGGGTATCCTGCCCCAGCTAATTCCAGAGCCGCCTGCAGACCGGCAATGCCACCGCCAATAACGAGCACATCCTTTTGCATGGCTCTCACTGCCTTTCGCTAAAATATCTTTACTTCGCATCATTACATTCTCTGGTATAACCAGAGAGAAACCGGACATAGCTATATAATAGTTCTGCCGGTTTCTCATAATGGTTACAACAGTTGCAATGATGTCAAGAGCGGTACGGGATTAATAATATGTTTCTTCATCCATTTTCTTGCGTCAGGATGTCCGAAACTAATCCCCAGCAATTCGGTGAAGAAAAATATCGGGATAGGTTTTTGTATTTCTTTCTGCCGGGTTTCCAGAGTCATCTGACATAACGGACATGCAGTCACAATGGCGTCGGCACCCGCGCGCTGGGCCGCAGTTACTAAGTTTTTAGTTATCTCATAAACAATGTCAGTACGTGGAACTGTCAAACTGCCGCCACAGCAGTCAGTCTTGTATGACCAGCGTTTCACGTCAGCCCCGGCCAACTTCATCAGTTGATCCATTGCTTGCGGCTGCTCGACATCGTCAAAGGCTACGTAAGTCGGCCTTGTCAAGAGACAACCATAGTACGGGACAAGCTTAAGACCGTTGAGAGGTTTTTTGACCTTCTCCCTGACTTTGCCAATAAATTCTTTCCTCATGATGATTTCCAGCGGATGTGTAACATGGACACTGCCGCTATAGGACGATCCCATTATGCTTTTCAGTTCCTCGTTGGCCTCTTTGGCTTCCGGCGTACCTTCGCGCACATAATGGTCAGCGGCTTTTACAAGGTTATAGCAAGCGGCACATGGCAGGACAAGTTCTTTTTGTTGTTCGGCTTCAGCAATGACAAGATTCCTAAGCGGCAAAGCAAGTGCGAGGAAACGGTCGGTGGAGTGCCCGGCGGTGGCTCCGCAGCAATTCCACTCCTGAAGTTCGGCCAATTCCAGCCCTAAAGCGCTAAATACAGCCTCAGTGGCCATATTGTATTCGGCCGCTGTGGAGTGAAGTGAACATCCCGGATAATAGCCAAGTTTCATCGCACCTTTTTCTCCTTTGCTCTCTGGAATATTTTCTTGATTTCGCCCTTCCGCCGCTTGAGGGCATTATGAGGCAAAAATGGCATTTTGCCCCGTTTTGTCATTTCTTTACCGAGGTCCATGTCCGCAAAATAAGTCCCTGTGCACAGCTTGTAAAGTCCCATGAGTCCAAGTTCGTAATTTCGGCCTTCGCCGCCAATCACCGGGAATCCTTTCATGGAATCAAGGAACAACTCGTAGAATAATTTAATGTTGTAATGACTTGCAGGAATTTTATCTTCGGCAATGGTTTCCATTTTTATGGTATCCATAACCTTCGACGTATCAATGCCGTTGGGGCAGCGAACCGCACAAGTCTTACATCCTACGCACAACCACGGGGTATTGCTCTTATAAACCTTATCTTTTTCCCCTAACTGGATCATGCGCAAAATCTCGTAGTTGTTATGATCCATGGCAAAGTTCATCGGACACCCACCAGCGCATTTCATGCAATGATAGCATGATTGAATGTTCTGATGAGACTTTTCTTCAATTTCCCGGCAGAAAGAAGTTTTACCCTTAACAGGCTGGTTCACCGTTGACATCATTGACCTCCTTTCCGGGCGTACACCCCCAGCGGGTATAATTACCGCTGTCTGAACACCTTAGCGTAGGAGTCGCAATAAATGTCTTTGTTCAGGATAACGCGAGCGGTAGCGATGGCGTCAACAAGCGCCTCATCATTAGCATCGCAGATTGCAGAGTCAAGACCGGCAGTCATCGCCATTACAGCAAAGGTGCGGTTAATGATTGAGCGGTGCGGGCTTTTTTGTGATACGTTGGAAAGTCCAACCGTAGTTTTGGGAGGCGGGTTGGAAATCATTTTAATTTGACGAATTGTTTCCAAAGCTTCAATAGCATGCTCTTGCGCTACGTTAACAGGGAGAATAATCGGGTCAATCCAGAGTTGGTCAGGTTGAAGGCCATAAGCTTCGGCATTGGCAACAAATTCCATAGCCATAGCTACACGGTCTTCGGCGCTCTTAGGAATACCGGCTTTGTTGATGCACAGACAGACAACGTCAGCTTGGTATTTAACAGCCATGGGGAAAACACGGTCAATTTTTTCTTGTTCGCAGCCAATGGAATTAATAAGTGCGCCAGGTTTGCCATAAGCTTCAAGAGCGGCTTCCATAGCATCATAGTTAGTAGTGTCGATAGCCAGCGGCAGGTCGGTGCATTCTTTTAAAACATTAACCATCCAAGGAAGATCTACTGTTTGGTCTTCAGAGTTAGGGCCGGTGTTTACATCAAGGTAGTGAGCACCACCTGCTTTTTGTTTAGCAGCCCATTCTTGGAGAGGCTTCGGATCATGCTCCCGGATAGCCAGACCGATGTCTTTAAACATACCATTAATTCTTTCGCCAATGATAATCATTAGTAAATCCTCCTCAAAAATATAATAATTATAAAAAAATTAGTTTTAGATGAAATGTTTTAGAATACCCGTACGATTACCAAATAATGAAACTTAAATTTCAGGCTTAACCATTAATTCGTCAATGTTTTTCTTGAAGAGACGGACAGCTTCCGGATGACGGAGCACCATTACATTAGCGCCGCCTTGGGCCAGACCGGCAGCGGTCATAGCTTCCCAGAGAATAGCACGTTCGGTTTGGTTGCCCCAGTTGGGGAAATCTTCTTCAGAAGCAACAGCCTCTTTAGCCCGCCATGCTTCATAACCAACTTGACAAATTACAGGCTGGGACAGCATTTTGTCGCCGGCAAGGGCTCCCAGACGACCGCGTTCAAGAATAGAGTAGGTGTATTCAATACCATAGCCAAGAGCAGCAGTGCTCGGGTCGATAAGAATATTTTCAGCAGGTAAACCAAGCTCGGAAATAAGAATGTTGAGCTGTTTGCAGATGTTGATATCAAGCGGGCTTTGAGCCAGTACTTTGTGCTTGTGAACCATAGCAGCAGCGGCAACCGATTTATAGTTGTCCTGTTTAGCTAAACCGATAAGCAGATTTTCGCCAGCAGCAGCTTCGGCAACTACAGGCAACACAGCATTGTCTTTCTCGTCATTGCCGCAGCCTACTACGATAAGAGGTACGCCTACAGCGGCCAGTACGTCTTTAACAACTTTTGCACATTCTTCGGGGCTCTTGTCACCATTATCGGGATGAGCGCCGGCAAGTTTGAGGTAAATCATGTCTGCGCCGAATTCTACGCATTTTTTAGCCCAGGCAGCAGGGCAGTCCATTACATCATCATAGATCTGGTGTAATGCAGGATGCCAAGCTGGCTTAACATCTTGAATTTCCATTGCAACTGCCGCTTTATTAGGCATATCTCCTTCAAAATGGAGAAATGGCATAGTGGCGTCGCCGCCAACGGTTACAGTGCTGGTGCGAGTACCACCCTGTTCTTTGGTTGCACCAATGGTAACGGTATTGATTTTACCGGAATATCTTTCTTTCAACATATTAGTTGCCATAGTTACGCTCCTTCCAGACTTTTATATTTGTACTTCTTTACAGATGGCGTTAACCGCCTGTACAGCCGCTGAGCTATCAGGTAAATCAAAGAGCGGCTGGCTTAATAAGTCATACTTGGTTACCTGTGCATCATACGGAATTATGCCGATTAATTTAAGACCGGTTTTGTCGATCTCATCTTGCAGAGCGGCAATATCCTCGTTATTTTGAGTTTTGGTAACAACCAAGTAGATATTTTTTACATCGGATTTCAGTGTATCAACAAGCTGGCGAACACGGCCTGCCGAACGAATGCTCCGGGCTGAAGCATCGCTAATTACAAACATATGATCAATGTCCTGAGTTACCCGGCGGCTAATATGCTCCATGCCGGCTTCATTATCCATAATTACATAACTGTAATTTTTCCCAAGTTTATCCATAAACCCCTTGAGGAGGTTGTTAGGAAAACAGTAACAGCCCGGGCCTTCAGGTCCACCCATCACCAGCATATCGACATTGTCTGATTCGACTAACGACGATTGGAGTTTATATTCAATATACGTTTCCTGAGTCATACCGGCAGGTATATTTTTAGGGTCTTTCGTGCTGGTTATCAATTCGGAAATGGTTTGTTCCACTTCCATGCCCAAGGCTTCGTTCAAGTTGGCATTTGCATCAGCGTCCACCGCCAGAATGGAGCCTTTATTGTTTTTAACCAGATACCGAATCAGTAAAGCGGTAAAAGTGGTTTTGCCGGTACCGCCTTTTCCTGCCACTGCTATTTGTTTTGCCATGTCGTGAAACTCCTTTCAATACGCCCGTATTCCAGCCTTAGATTAAAGACTGACGTTGGGGAATAAAGTCAAATCAGTATGCGGAATAAACAATGATGAGACAAATTCGTCCATGAACAGATTGCCGACTGATAATTCAATATAAGTCATTTTGCCTGCCAGGTTATTGGCTTCCGCCCAAGCTTCCTGTGACAACAGTGCCATGCAGGCACCTTTTGCCGAAGTGTTGCCTACATACTTATACTTTTCTATCGGCAGGTCAGGCAGCAAGCCAATGGCGATTGCATCAGGAATATTGAGATAGTTGCCAAATCCGCCGGCTACGTAAATATGTTCTATACTTTCTAAGTCAAAGCCAACCACATTCAGTAGTGTGCGAATTCCGGCAAACACCGCACCTTTTGCTCTAAGCAGGTTTTTGACATCAGCCTCACTTATAATTATATCACGATCAAGGTCGGTATCTTCCCGCCAAACAAGAACAAATTCAGGACCTGCCTCACCGAAACGCATCCGTTCAGTCGGCAGACTGGTTTGAAACTTGCCGGCCCGGTCGATTATACCGGTACGCCTGAGTTTAGCCAGGCAATCGATCAGTCCTGAGCCGCAGATGCCAACCGGCTTGCCATTATTGACTGTGGTATAGGATACTTCGTAGGTTTGAGGGTCTACTTCCATGCGCTCAATGGCGCCATGCATAGCCCTCATGCCAAAAGTTATCCCTGACCCTTCAAACGCTGGTCCAGCCGAGCAGGAACAGGTTACCAGCCAGTCACCGGCCCCTAATACCATTTCGCCATTGGTACCGATATCAATTAAAAGCGATATCGGTGCTTCAGCATCGCCCATTTTAGTAAACAAAGCCCCGGAAACGATATCTCCGCCAACATAACTGGCAACCGACGGATAACTAAATACCAAGGCATCATCATTTATTCTAAGCCCTAATTCCTGAGCCTTAACAACCGGAAAGAAGTTAGTAGTCGGAATATATGGCTCCAAGCGTATATACTTGGGGTTAATCCCTAGGAACAAATGTGCCATAGTGGTATTTCCCGCTGTCATCATGACACGAATATCGGTTTCTTTAATATGTCTTTGTTTTACCAGCAAGTCTATAATCAACGTATTTATGGTGTCGATAATAGACTGATGAACAGTCTTTAACCCGTCCGGTTCATCAACCGCGTACACGATGCGGCTAATGACATCATCGCCAAAACGGGCCTGACGGTTATGGGTTCCTGCGGTTTCAACAACTCTACCCTTTTCCAGGTCGAGGAGGTAGGCCACTACGGTAGTAGTTCCAATATCAACAGCTATACCGTATAGAGGCTGATGGCCATGGCCTGGCTCAACAGAAATCACTTCAGCCTTACCACCAACCTCAGATAGCAGTACAGTTACTTTAAAATGTTCAGCCCTGAGGATTTCCCCCAAATTACGAATAATCGGGAGGGGAACATGGATGTCCGTACACTTGGTTTCTTTTTTGAGAGCCATAGTCAGCCGATTAAGGTCATCACGGTTATCCTGCAGGTTAGCTACAGGCAAAGTAAGTCTGATACGGCGGCATAACGGATTCAAGGAATAACCGTTAAGCGGGCTTTCCTGCTTTTCCAGGAGTAATTCTTTAAGCTGCCATACATGCAGTAAGTAATTACTCAGAGCTTCCGAAATTCCTTCACCTGCCGGATTGCGGTCAACCAATACCTGATGCTTGCTCAGTGCCGAAGTTTTAGGTATCTCTACCACCAAATCCTCGTCTTGAACCAGCGTCTGACAGGCCAAGTTTAAACCTTTTTCCGCCATTCGTGTTGCCAGATGGCTGTCACGGCGGGCTTTTACCCTTCCGTTTTTGATCTGAACTGCACATTTGCCGCATGTACCGTCACCACCGCAAGGAGCCTTTAGCTCAATATTAGCCTTACTTGCAGCAGTAAGTAAATCAGTACCTGACTCTACCTCCACTTTAATTCCTGCGGGAAGAAATGTTACGAACCGTTTGTTCATCCTTAAATTACCCTCCTGATTAACTTAACCAAGGCTGTTAGTTCCCAATTCAGATAGCAAGGTCCGGAGCAATTATTTCATAAGGTGCGGATAGCGGGCTTTGGCAAAAGCCGGAATACCGGCAGCTTCCTGCGGCCCAACAATAACATCCAGACCGGATTTTTCTTTCAGCTTGCCGCTGATAATAGCAACATAACCCGGAATAACGATACTGTTATGGTTAACTTTCTCCATGATGCCCGTTTTTTGTACGAATTCAGCGATAGGTTCAGCTACAAACTTGCCTGCAGCCCAGGCAGTAAGAACGGAAGCGCCGTCTGTGTCAACAGCTACGATATAGCCGGGGATTTTGCTGCCCACAACTTCGCCTTCAACTGCAAAGTAGGTAAGAGCAAAGTTAGTGCAAACATATACAGGAGAATCAGGAGTAACTTCGCCGATTTCATATACCTTAGCTTCAACAGCCATCGGTTTTTGCGGGTCGGTGTAGATGTTCATGCGCCATGCCATTAAAGGCAACAAATGATGCTTTTCGTCAGCCTTAAGACAAACGATGCTGGCATATTTAGCAACATAGGTAGTAGCTTCTACTACTTCTTCTTTCGGGTCAGTAGCTAAAGTGCAAGCCAACATGGGGTAACCGAACGGACGGAATTTCTTTTTGATAGCCAGACGGCGGGCGTTAACCATTTCAGCCAACGTTTTGGACTGTTGGGTGTTGCCAAAATCGAGAACAAGTTCTTTATACTGGGCAGCCACTTTTTCTACAAGAGCCGCAGTGTCATCAAGTCCATTGCCTTTTACTACTACAGGGCAGTTGTTAGCTTTAGCAAGAGCTACAACTTTCTCCCAGTTTTCAGCAGTTGCGGCATGGATAAGCGGTTTTTTGGCAGCTACGGCCGGAACGGCGGCTTCAAGAGCAGCAACATCGCCAACCAGCATGAGGGCAAACTTGGCTTTGGCAGCTACAGCTTCAACAGCGGCTTTAAAAGTTGCCGCGTTACCGGAGCAGTTAGTAACAGCAACCATATCAACGGCGATTCTTTGGCCAACACGATCCATGACCAAACCATTGATTTTTTCTATTTTGGCATCAAGTTCAGCACCGGTCAGAGTGTCGGAGACTTGAATAGCGAAGGCGGTTGGGTGATAGAAGGTTTTGTCATGACGGAAGAGGACAGTTTCGTCACCCATTACAATTTCTTGTTCGCCAACGCCAACTTTTACAGTGCGGACAGGCGGTGCTGTAGCTGCGCCTAAAGCTTCTTTCGCAGCCTCAGATGCGTGAGGACACATGTCCAGGGAAGCCTTACCATTGGCCATTGCCATTGCAAAAGCCAAGCAGGTAGGTGATCCGCAGTCTTTACAGTTTGTTTTGGGCAGTTGTTTGAAAATATCCAAACCTGTTAATGCCATTTTCTCTTCTCCTTTCGAATATCGGAACTTTTTTATAAATATGAGAACCGGGACACATCTGGCTGCTCTCTATGGACGGCCCCCGGGATGTGCCCCGAATTCTTACTAAATTTAGAAGTAGAACTACATCAGCGGATCCATTTGGAGAGCCGGATGTTGTTTTTCCTCAAGGAACGGCAGGATTTCGTCTTCGGTGGTGCCTACAGTTTCATCAGCTATTTTATCAATAAAGTCTGCGCCAAGGCCTGCACGCACAGCAGCATCCACCAAGTCTTGACCGAGGTATTCTTTAAGTTCTTTAGGCATCCAGACAATACGTCCGAGACCGCCGTCAGCCGGGATAAACTTGGAACTGGTAATATAACGACGTCCAATACCCATGAAACCAGGAGTTTGAACACCGCCGCCGCAAGTACCTGCCAGAGCCGAGAAAGTCATACCGCAAGGAGTCTCGCCGCCATGTTCACGGGTGGTAATCATGATACCATTACACAGCGGTAGTATCGCCATAATGGCTTCAAAGCATCCGCAGGAGGTCATCGGACTATCCATGATTGTGTAGAAGTTTACATTTTCTACAGTGCGGTTGGAGTGGGTGTAGATGAAATCATTAAGGTTTTTCCAGCTGCCTTTTACTGGATCCATGCATTCGCCTTTTTCGATCGGCTGGTTCGGACCGGTCGGTGTAATCTCGTTAGAGGCTTTAGCATCTAGCCAGCTAACAGCACCGCACAAACCAACGCGCTCTGGGGAAACGATGCATACATGGTTCGGGGCGAAGGATTGGCAAAGTGTGCAGGAATAGTAGGTTTCAACCGACTCGTCAGTAAGACCTTTGAGACGGGCATCACGGGCTGCGTATTTTTCGAGAGCAATTTTAATTTTATCTTCAATAACATCTTTATCGGTAATGATAGTAACCTGCACACGGTCAACAATAGCCGGATAATCGGATTTGTATTTGGCAATAAGAATTTCGCCGAGGTCTTTAATTTTAAAGCCGGCAGCTTTAGCATTTTTACCAATACGAACCCACATCATGTTACGTTGGGCTACGTGCCACAGACCTTCACCATAGTTGATGAAGTAGTGGACGCGGCGCTCAAGAACGCCTTCGAAGTCTTCCTGCATCTTCCGGCCGTAGATATCAACCATGATACCGAGCGGGAATACGCTGCCTTCCGGCATTTCGTCAATTTCCGGTCCGATAACTTCAATTTTACCGTCTTCCACTTGGTCGGCGTCGCACATACGGACAAGCTCGAAGCTGGTGGAACGGCCGCCGCCGAACTCAACCCAAGCGTCCTTTTTACGGATGGTTTCACCTTCGAATGCCGGCCCAATGGTGATCGGTACAGGAATATCAACAATTTTGATTTTGATGCCGCGCATTTCAAGACCGAGTTTACCGATTTTCTCATAGTCTGGTTCAGATTGATACCAGTCAGGAATTTCTTCGGCAACAGGCTGGTCGGTAACAACCGGGAAGCCCATGAAAATGGCGCCGAACTCTGCTGCAAATTTAACAATATCGTTAGGTCCAAGCTGAATAACGAATGCAAGAACACGTTTTGCCTGATATTCCAAAGCCCGCTCACGCTGACCGGCAGGGATGCCGCCAAACGCCAGACCGGCACGGAAAGCAAAGTTAACGGCATGGATAACTTGGGTGAAGTTACCGAGCGGGAAAGTGATGAAGTCAACACCGATTTTAACGCCTTCTTCGATACACTGCTCAATTACTTCGTTGGCCAGCATAATCATGATGCCTTTGGCTTGGAGATCTTTAACCAGCTTGGCAGTCGATTTGCTGTCTTTACCTTTACCGATGATAACGGCTACGCCAGGAATGGTTTGGTCAACCAGCGGCACACCGAATTTACGGAGAATCGGGTCGGACAGGAAGCCGGTATACGGATATTTATCAGGCTTAGCGCCATTGAGATAACGCAAAGCTTCAATAATTTCGGCAGCATACAGAGTAGCTTCACCGTTCAATTTGGCATTTTCAAAAGTCAGTTCTTCCTTGATGTTAGTGGTACGAATCCTGTTGAGGATGGGAGCAAGATCGCCGATAGTGTTTACTTCTTCACCGCTCAGAGCAGTGATTACCGGCAGTCTGTATGCGGTATCAGGATATTTAACAGGTGTGTCGGCCCCATATTCCTTAATGGCTTTTGCCAGAAGAATTTCCGCGTAGCTGGTAGCTGTAACAGCACCTTCATAGGCGCCTTTAAAAAGCTCCATAGACATATTGTTTTTCGTCCTCCTTCATAGAGTCATTTTCTCAATATATAAGAGTAGCTAATTCATTTGCACCAGAAATGATTATTGGTTAGCCTCTTTAGCTTGGATAGCTTTTTTACGCATTGCATTCTTCCAGTTACGCTCGTCAAGAATTTCAACAAGTCTTGCCGCAGCTTTAACCGGATCAGTTTCCCAGAAGAAGAAGCCGCCAAATACGTCTTCGGCAATCTTGGTTACTACATCGTTAACCAGGGAGCTGCCAACAGTCGGAACAACTACGCCAACGTGTACAGGGTTACCCAAGGCAACATTCCAAGAACCGATTGCAACGGCTTTTTCAGACATTGCCTCCGGAGCAGTGGCAACATATGGGATATCGCGGTTGTCAAGGCCCATTTCTCTAGCCATCATGTTGGCGAGCTCTTGAGCACGGCTGTTGTCAACGCAGGAACCCATATGGAATACCAGTGGCAGTTCTGTGGTTAGCTTAGCAGCCGCATTCAGACGGGCATGGAACTTCTTGAGGCCTTCGCCTGCATATTTTTGAACACCTTCACCATTCAAGAGACCTTCTTTCGCAAATGCTTGCGCGGCACAACCGGTAGCGACCAGGAATACGTCGTTTTTAGCCAGTTCGGTAGCAATGGTGATATGGTTTTCATCATGAGTTCCCTTAAGGTTATTGCAACCGGCGAACAGCGCAACACCTTTGATTTCGCCAGCTTCGATAGCGTCGGTAAGTACTTTAATGGGATTATCAGCATTAATTTGCTTAAAGATATTGAGAAGAGACTCCAGGGTGAAACCGGCAACAACAGTGTTTTTTACATCCGGAATGCATACTTTGGCTGCATCGCGTTTTTTATAAGCATCAATAGCCAGACGGATAATCTCTTTGGCACTGTTAATAGCATTATGCTCATCAAAAGCCAGGTGATAAGAACCAGGAATTTTCATGATTGGCATAGTAGTAACAATCTTGGTATGATAGCATTCGGCAAGGCTGCGCAAGCTGGGCATAATGCACTGAACGTCAACAACCATGGCATCCATAGCACCGGTCAGGATAGCCAGCTCCTGGGTAGCAAAGTTGGTGGCAATAGCCACGCCTTCACGGGTCAGCACTTCATTGCCGGTACAGCAGATACCAACAAGATTAATGCCAGCAGCGCCGGCAGCCTTGGCCTCGCCTTCCATTTCACGGGCGGCTTTAACAACTATTTGGCTGAGAAGCGGGTTATGGCCATGAAGAGCTATGTTGACTTTATCAGCTTTAATTGCGCCGAGGTTTGCTTCAGTTACTACAGGTACGCCAGTGCCAAAGAGAATGTCCGACAGGTCGGTAGCAAGAGCCATGCCGTCATAGTCGCAGAGAGCAGCCTTCAAGCCGCCAAAAATGATGTTGATTGGATCAGAGTCGTTACCCACATGGGTTTGGTGAAGCAGTTGAGCGATGCTCAGGTTGATGTTGGTAGGCATGATATTGGTTTTGCGGAGAACTTCCAAACGGCTATCAGTGCAGTTCGAGGTGATCCATGTAAGGTCCTCTTCATGCATACGACCATACTCATCTAGAGCAGCGGTTGCAACGTCTTTAGCAATTTCCATTACGCCGCGTCCTTCTGTCTCAATACCGATTTTCTTAGCAACACGCATGAGCTTTTCAGTATCAGTAACTTGGTAGTCTTTTAACTTACCTTCAGCGACATGCAGGAGAGTTTCGGCAATGTGGCGACCGTGGTCGGAGTGAGCGGATGCGCCACCAGCGATGTAACGGACAGTGTTACGGGCGACAATTGTGTAGTCAGCAGCACCGCAAATGCCTCTGTTGCCTCCTGGCTTCTTGGGCAGAATACGGCAAGGGCCCTGGAGGCAAATCCGGCAGCAAATACCGGTATTACCAAAAGTACAACGGGGCTCTTGAGCTTTGGCGCGGTCAAATGTTGTTAAAAAGCCGATTTCTTTGGCTTTATCCAGCATCTGAGTGGCTGCCACGTCGATTGTTCTTTTTTCGGACATTCTTCTTTTCCTCCCTATGTTCATCATAGTTGTTTTCAGGTGGTTCCATTTACATGGGCCTAGCTACTCTTAACCATTTACTTTATGAGGATTTTTTCACAAACCCATTGTACAGGTATTCGCCCTTAGGTGGGCAAATACCTGCAACTATTAGAATAATTTTTCTGTATTTAGTAATTATTTAATATAATTAGAACAGGCCAACAATTTTACCGGTGTTGTCGATGTCCATTTTTTCGGCCGCCGGTTGTTTAGGCAGACCCGGCATGGTCATGATTTCGCCGGTAATAGCTACCAGGAAGCCGGCGCCGGCTGCTACGCGAAGTTCGCGTACAGTAATATTGAAGCCGGTGGGGCGACCCAGTTTGTTCATGTCGTCACTCAGCGAGTATTGGGTTTTAGCCATGCAGATCGGAGTCTTGTCAAAACCAAGATTCGTTAGTTCTACAATGGTCTTTTCTACGGCAGGAGTGTAGTTTACACCGTCAGCGCCGTAAATTTCTTTGGCGATAGTAGCAATTTTATCTTTAATGGGAGCTTTTTCATCATAAATGAATTTGAAGTTGCTGGGTTTTTCGCAAGCTGCCAAAACTTTGTCAGCAAGCACCAGGCCGCCTTCGCCGCCTTTGGCCCAAACTTCAGACAGAGCAACTTCCGCACCCATCGCGTTGCATTTTTCTTCAACAAACTGAAGTTCCTTAGCAGTATCGGTCGGGAAGGCGTTGATGGCAACAACAGTCGGCAAACCGTATTTCTGCATATTTTCAATGTGTTTAGTAAGGTTGGCAAGACCTTTTTCCAGCGCAGCCATGTTTTCGCCGACAAGTTCGGTCTTGGGCACGCCGCCATGCATTTTCAGAGCGCGAACAGTAGCAACGATTACTACAGCATTGGGTTTGAAGCCGGCAAAACGGCATTTGATATCAAGAAACTTTTCAGCACCAAGGTCAGCCCCGAAACCGGCTTCAGTTACAACAACGTCGGCAAGTTTCATAGCATATTTGGTAGCAGATACGCTATTGCAACCATGGGCGATGTTGGCGAACGGACCACCATGGACAAAGGCTGGAGTATTTTCAAGAGTTTGAACCAAGTTAGGTTTTATGGCATCTTTGAACAAAAGGGTCAAGGCGCCGGTTACTTTAAGATCATTCGGCGTTACCGGTTTGCCATCCAGGGTGTACGCAACAATAATGCGGCCGATACGCTCTTTCATGTCATCCAGATCTTTAGCTAAACAGAGAATGGCCATCATTTCAGAAGCAACAGTAATATCGAACCCGGTTTCGCGAGGTACGCCGTTGGCTTTGCCGCCAAGACCACATACGATGAAGCGAAGAGCGCGCTCGTTGAGGTCAAGGACGCGGCGCCAGGTTACGCGGCGGGGATCAATACCGAGAGCGTTGCCATGATGCAGGTGGTTGTCAATAATAGCTGCCAGGAGGTTATGGGCAGTAGTGATGGCATGAAAGTCGCCAGTGAAGTGAAGGTTGATGTCTTCCATCGGAACAACTTGAGCATAACCGCCGCCGGCAGCACCGCCTTTAACACCAAAGCAAGGTCCGAGAGACGGTTCACGTAAGGCGATAACTACTCTTTTACCTTTTTTCCGTAGAGCATCGCCAAGACCAACAGTGGTAGTGGTTTTGCCTTCCCCGGCCGGAGTCGGGTTGATGGCAGTAACCAGGATCAGCTTGGCATCAGGACGGTCTTTGATACGTTCCCAGGTTTTAAGGGAAACCTTAGCTTTGTAATTGCCGTAAAGTTCTAGTTCTTCAGCAGGAATTTCCAGTTCTTTCGCAACATCAACGATGGGGCTCATCTTCGCCTCTTGGGCGATTTCAACGTCACTTTTCATATAACTTACCTCCTAATATGTTTTGCACATTTCCCTTTAAACCTAGGATTTGGAGTTTGCGGCTATCCGCGCATAAATTTCCTCCATAGATGCTTTGAAGGCTCCGGTAAGTATGTCCTGCTCTCCATTGCCGAGAGCAACATCCAGCAGATCGTCATCAAAACGAATGACGCCTAACAGTTCTTGAGCTGTAAACTGTTCCTGGATGAATGCTTCTTCTTTCGGAGAACGTAGTTTGTTAGCAATTACTTTTATAACTTCAATGCCCAAATCTTTAGCCAGCTGCATTACCACTCTTGCAGTTTGAACACTGGTCTTGCTCGGTTCGGTAACCACAATCATAAGGTCTACACCTTTTGAGGTTCCACGGGTAAGGTGCTCAATCCCTGCTCCCATATCAAGAATGACTACGTCATCTTTATCAAGGATTAGAGAATCAACTACTGAATACAAAAAAGCGTTTTCACGGCAATAGCATGCCGAGCCGCCCGGTTTGACACCGCCCATTCGTAAAAATTTGATGTTACCCACGCTAATGGAATACTCGTCTAATATGTCATCAACGTCAGGATTAAGGCTATAGAATAAACCGCCACCGGCGCTTTTCTTCTTAATCACTTCTTCCATGTCAATTAGCGGAATTACTTTAGCCAAGATATCATCAGAAATTCCCAGCGCTAAACCTAAACTTGCATCAGGATCGGCATCTACTGCGTAGACGCGGTGGCCTTCACGGGCAAATAGTTTGGCTAAACTGGCCGAGACAGACGTTTTGCCGACGCCGCCTTTGCCGGAGACTGCGATTTTCAACATTTCACCTCCTTTACCGCGTGCTCTAGAAAAATCTGTAAATAAACAATTATTATGTTTATTTTAAATTATCTGCCAAATAAGATCAGATGCATGATTCCGGCCTAACTTAGCGTGCGGAGCGTCTTATTGAGCAAACTGGAACCAGCAGCAGCAGCCACCACCAGATCCTCAGTTGGCAAGTAATACGGTGCCGTAGCATCAAATAATGCTGTAGCATTGGCTGGAAATTCCTCATCTTCTTGCCAAATAATGTAAGTTACCGGAATTCGTGGCAGAATATCCAGAGTAACAGCGGCGTCACCAAACTTAGCAATCCGGCCACCAAGTTTTTCTCCTACTTTGGTCAACAGCGCGGCATTTTTGCCAAATATCGCTTTAAACCCGCCAAGAACCCGGCCATTAAAGGGCTGTAAGTAGATCATACCGCCTGGTATTTCTTTAAAGGATACCAGTTGACCGGACATTGACTGTCCTCCAGCGGTCTGCAAATAATGCAACAAAACCACCTTTGCGGCAACCGGCACCGGATCTTGCCGTCCGGCAAAACTTACTTCTCCGTCCGGATAACTTACTGTGTACACGTCGTTTAGGTATTTTAGGGTGAATACCTTCTTGTCACTATCAAATCCGGCACCACTGTTGGCAGCCATTTCTTCCGGATTTTTAGCAGCCAAACCGGCGCAGGCTTTTTCATACGCCAATTGATAGCCGTTCTGCAGATGCTGGGGAATGCTGTTACCAATTTGCATGAGAACTGCCTCCTAGTGTGTTAAAACAAATTGCAGAAGTTGCAGAAGATTTAAGCCAATCCGTTTTGCATTTCACATGCCTGAATGGTCTGTTTGCAAAGGACGATGGTGGTTACAGAGCCGACACCACCGGGAACCGGAGTGATTTTTTCAACAATCGGCTCAACCTCGGCATAATCAACATCACCGCAATATTTACCGGGATTATCGGGATCTTCGTTAATACCCACGTCGATTACCACCTGGCCTGGTTTGACAAAGTTAGCTTTAACCATTTTGGCCCGGCCGACCGCAGCAATGAGAATGTCGGCGTCAGCACAGACAGCCGGTAGGTCATTAGTCCGGGAATGACAAATTGTCACAGTGGCGTGTTCCCTAAGTAAAAGCATGGCGACAGGCTTGCCGACTACCTGAGAACGGCCCAGCACAACGGCTTTCTTTCCCTTTAAGGGGATGTTATAGTATTTGAGGATATCCATGCAGGCGGTGGGAGTACAGGGCGGAAAGCCGGTAGGATCGTCAGTGTAAACTTTGGCAGCACTGCCGATGGTCATGCAATCCACGTCTTTCTCCACCGGGATCAAGTTCCGGATTTTTTTCTCGTCCAGATGCTTGGGCAGCGGCGCAAACATCAAGATACCGTTGATTTCCTTATTAGCACCAATAGCGGTCACAGCTTGTTCAAAAGTAGCCTGGTCGATATCGGCAGGATACTCGAAAACTTGGTAAGCCATCCCGATGGAATCACAGGTTTTCTTGGCGCCGCCTTCATAAAAAAGGTCGTCAGGACGGGCACCGACCCGGATAATTCCCAATTTCGGGGTAAAACCTTTGGCTTTAATCGCTTCTACCCTTTTGGAGAGCTCCTCCTTCATGGCATCGGCAACGGCTTTACCGGCTAATCTTTCGGCCATTGTCCAAACTCCTCCTATTTTTTTATTTTGCTCAGAACCAGCTCCAGGGTAGCGTCAGCCATTTTTGAACCATCGGCCAGCAACTGCTCCATTTCCGCCCGTTTTTTGCTGACATATTCCTGGTCCTTAATGGTATTAAGATTAATCACAACATTAAGCATCCCACTGATCAGTGCAGCTTTTAAGAAAACTACCCCGCAGCCCACATCAGAAATTGCCAAATTGGTTCCGATCTGGCCCATGCGTTCATGAAGTTTAATTCCTTCGTAGCATTTACGCATAATTTCCATAGGCCCTTCGCAGGCGTCCTTGGAGCATTTCTCCATGACTTGTTCTCTATAAGCGATCTGCTCCGGAGTGTCTTTAGGTAAACCATAAGCCTTAGATAGAGGTTCGAAAACTGCTGCATCCTCATCTACCAGCTTTTTCAGTTCGGCGATCACCTGTTCCCCTTTGGCGATTAGTTCTTTGACTTCATCCTCGACTTCGGCATATTTCTTTTTGCCCACAGTCAAATTCCCGACCATGTTGGAAAGGGCCATCCCGATAGCACCGCCAAGGGCTGCCGCACCGCCGCCACCCGGTACCGGAGCCTTGGAAGCCAGTACTTCCAGAAAATCGGAGCAGGACTTATCCAGCATACTCATGTCTTTTGTCCTCCCTTCTACTGCCGTTTTTATTTGTATAACAACCAGTTGTCATTTGAATAACAGCTAGTTTGTTATTTCACATACATTCTAGTGGAAAAAATTCGCTTTTTATTCTGAAATTCCTGCTAGATTTTAATTATTCAAAAAAAATATTATTGGCGTATTTTGTCGAAAAAGCGATAAAAACAATTGTTAAACTCTTGATATCAAAATGCAAGGAACCAATGATAACGTCCAATCCGTTTTTCTATTGGGTCAGCCGATAAAAACATATTATTTTGAACGCCCATCTTATATACTGCATAAAAAATAACACCGGAAAAACCGTTGAGTAACAGACTGAAACCAATCAATGCATTAACCGCAACCGGGCCAGGTGACATCGCGGCAATAGCTATTGTATCCGCCATCTCCGCAGCCGAAGCCCGGTGATTAGCCTCAACTTCGTCCATCATAATCGGTATCATGGCATACCCGCCGCCAAAACATAGTAACAATAGTTTAGAAAAATCGTTAGCAACTTTAAAGTCATTCTACTGTCAGACTGTGTGAAAAGCAGCCATAACTCCGTTCGAGTTATCAAGAGTATGTAGAACAGCTTGATATGCAAAAGCTTGGATTCCAGCTGTCTGCCCTTCACTAGTAAGGCCGCTTTATGATCCCAAAGATCTGCTAAAACTTTACCTTTACTGGTACCTTAACAGAATCCGCTCCTCCCGAAGACTGGAACACGAGGCAACCAGAAATATTGAAGTGATATGGCTTTTAAAGAAATTAAAACCCGATTGTAAGACCACCGCTGATTTCCGAAAAGACAACAAACTAGCACTGAAAAAAGTGTTTAGGGAGTTTACTAAGCTGTGCGATGAATGGAGCTTATTTGGCAAAGAACTGGTCGCCATAGACGGCTCAAAATTGAGAAGGCTAAGGGGGAAAAAGGGAGCCAGTACTTGTATAAAGCGCTGGCTTCCTTTTTTACGGATAAATTTTGTGTCAATTGATTAGAAATAGCTGTTTGGAGACCTATTGAATGGAATTTTAGAGTGATTTATCCACAGTCTGCCGTCACCTGACTCGCAGAAGGGATCTTCATTTCATTTCTTTTATCAGCTAAATTATAGCCCCGCGGCCGCGAGAATTTCGGGTACTTTGTCCTCAACGCCAATCGCCATGACGTGCACGCCTGCGCACACTTCTTTGAGTTCGGCAATCTGCCGGCCTGCGATCTCAATGCCCTTCTGCAGCGGTTTATCAGCGCTTGCGAGCTCGTCAATAAGCTCCTGCGGTACTGAAACGCCAGCGACAAATTGGTTGAGGTACCTTGCCATGCCGGCTGACTTTAAGAGCAAGATACCGGCCATAATGGGCACATTATATTCCTTCGCACGTTCCATGAACTTCATGAACTTTGCCATATCGAAAACTGCTTGAGTTTGGAAAAATTTAGCACCTGCTTTTATTTTCTTTTCGAACTTAGCGAACTGCGGCTCAAACGGATTGGCCTCCGGCGCTACGACCGCTCCAGCAAAGAATTCAGTCTTACCTTTAAGCTCAAGGCCCGCCATATCATGACCCGCGTTAAGACCGTTGATAATCTCTAAGAGCTGTACTGATTCTATATCAAACACCGGCTTGGCGTTCTTGTGGTCGCCGAGCACCGGATGGTCGCCGGTCATCGCCAACACGTTCTTAATACCAAGTGCGGAAGCGCCAAGCAGGTCAGACTGCAAACCTACGCGGTTGCGGTCGCGGCAGGTCATCTGATAGATCGGCTCGATGCCCATATCTGTTATAATCTTAGCGACCGCCAGCGTGCAAACACGCATGACCGCGCTTTGGTTGTCGGTAACGTTGAGCGCCGTCACCTTCCCTTTAAGTCCTTCAAGGCGGTGGATCATCTCACTTAAATCAGTTCCCTTAGGAGGGCCGACTTCAGCGGTAACGACGAACTTTCCACTTTGGATGTCCTCTTTAAATCTCACGTTTTTTCCCTCCTGCTTTTTCAAATCCAGTTCCTCAAATCCATGTATCGAAGGTTGTTTGCCTTCCGGTGGTTTTTCGGTCCGTTGATTTTCATGAACTTATCGCGCTGGCCCATATTATTCATCTTGTCATAGATGAGGATCCAACCGCAGTCTCGGGTTAAATCAATCTCACATTTGCCGTTATTAGTACCACCACACGGCCCGTTGAGCAGGCTCTTAGCGCAACGGGCAATGGGGCAAATGCCGCCGGTTACGTCAAGTATGCACTCACCACAGCCTTTGCACATCTCAGTGTAGTAGCCGTACTCCTCGTTAAACCCCATAAACGTCGTATTTACGCCCGGAAGCACTGGAATGTTCGGAAATTTTCGTGCCATACCCTGGATACCAACACCGCAGGCTAATGATAGAATTACCTGGTATTTATCGACGTTTTGCACCTGATCAAGGTACTCAAAATCACATTGGCGGATAACGGTCTGTTCGCCGATCTCAATATCGCGGCCTTCAACTTTTCGCGCCAACCGCAGCGTAGTCCCCAGCAAGTTAACTGCGCGCTCACCTCCGGTGTGACATACTGCAACGCAGGTGCCACAGCCCACTATTAGCACACGGTCGTAACTGTTTAACATAGTCCTTATCTCTTCTAAGCTTTTTGTTTCCGCAACAATCATTGTCTTGCACACTCCTTATCTTTTCGACAGTGGGTTGGGCCCCAACTTGTCGAGCCTGGCTTTGAACTCGGCCATCAACCTGCTGAATTCCCCCGTGCTGGCTGGTACACCGAAGCAGACGATGCGATCGGCACCGACACCGGTTGTCTCAAGAATCTTCTTTACCTCATTCGTGCGTGCTCTAACCAAATTGACGCCTTGTCTGTGGCGGTACTTCTCCTCCTGGCAAGCAAGGACAGCTACGCCGTCAACGCCGTTCGTAATTGCGCGTAATAAGTGACGCAAATCAAGGCGACTCGTACACATGAGGTTTATCATATTTATACCTGCCATGCTTGGTGTTACCAAAAACGAGGGGTTCTTAACCGTTGGCATTGCGTACTGACAGCCAAACACCGTTACACCGCTTACGCCCGCATCAATTTGTTCATCGATCCGAGTATCGTGGTTGAACGCGATGTCAATCGCAAGGCCTGGGCACACACTAGCACAGAGACCGCACGCCCCGCAGTTCTCCCGTAAGAAGTCTGCAACACATTCCGCTGTAATATACGGTGCACCGTATGGACAGATGCGCAGGCAGCTCAAGCACGCCGCACAATTTTCCATGCGTCCAAGTTTGGCGCCGCGGCTACAGTTCATGCAGCGGCCCGCCTCGTACATGGCGGTAGCAATATCGAAGCCCCCTTCTACCTCCGCGAAGCTTTTCACCCGGATTGCGGGATCAAGCACCGGCAGACTGTTTTTCGGTAGCTGCGGTATCATACTGATTGTAACCTGCGGTATCCGGCCGATGGACGTTGATCTGAGAGTTGGCACCGGTTCAGCTTTACCGGTGGTTAAATACGTTTTTATCGCTATTACGGCGTCGTGGGCGTTGCGCATCGCGGCCACTGAAGAGCCTGGACCTATGACAACCTCGCCGCAGGCGAAAACGTTCGTGAGATTAGTTTGAAACGTTGCCGGGTTCCACCGGATGCGACCGCGCTCATCAACCTCAAGTGAAGTGCCGGTAAATCCGGTCATGTCCGCGCTCTGGCCGATAGCGAAGATTACATTGTCAGCCTCAAGCTCTAATAATTCGCACTCGTTATAAAGCGGTTTAAACATACGATCCGCATCAAAGACCTGCGTGCAACGCTTAAACACAATGCCTGCAACCTTGCCGCCTTTGGCAACAATTTCTTTTGGTCCCCATGAGGGGTTAATCCTGATGCCTTCCTCGGCCGCCTCAGCAAGTTCCCAGCTAAACGCAGGGATCTCCTCAAGACACTCAAGGCAGCACAGGTTAATCTCCTCGGCGCCAAGGCGCTTTGCACTTCGGGCAACATCGAACGCAACGTTGCCGCCACCGATGACGACAACGCGCTTGCCGACCGTGGCGTTGTTGTTAAAGTTTGCTTCCTGCAAGAACGGTAACGCAAGCAGAACGCCGTCGGCATCATGTCCCGGGATCGGGATCCTCCGACTTAATGAGAGACCAATGGCAATAAGCACTGCGTCGTACCCCTTGACAATATCATCAAACTGCACGTCGTGGCCGACCATCGTATTGCGCTTAATGGTGACGCCGCGGGACTCAATCGCCGCAACGTCTTCCACTACGATGTCCTTTGGCAAACGGTACTTCGGCACACTGGTGTAGATCGCGCCGCCACACTCATTGTTCTTCTCGTAGATGGTGACGTCATAGCCGTCTTTGGCAAGGTCAAACGCCGCAGTTAAACCAGCCGGACCACCGCCGATAATTGCTACCCGCTTTCCCCTTGTTTTGGAGACCGGGTCGTAACGCGGCACATCCCTACAGACATCCGCCACAAAGCGCTTGATTGCACGAATATTGACCGCGCCCTCAACATCGTTTCTACGGCACTCAATCTCGCACGGGTGGTGGCAGATGCGACTCAATGAGCCGGGAAGCGTGCAGCGCTCGCGCATCACTTCAAGTGATTCCTGGAAGCGGCCTTGCGCGGCGAGAGTGACGAACATTTGCACATCCGCGTTTACCGGACAGGCGCTTGTACACGGCGGTTTGATGGGTTCCTCACATGCCCACTTTTCACAAGCTTCACCTCGTAAAGTAAACTTTGATTTTGTTTTCATACTAGCTGCTTGTCCTTTTCGCACTGCTATCACCCCGATTCTTCTCATTCATCTAATTAAACCGGTGCCCAACAGATGGTCAGCACATGGACTCAAGTTGTTTATCGCCAACATTTAAAATAATCTCTGTGATATCAAGATTTAGGCGCGGCAGCAATCTGGCGCCCTTGATGATTTCCGGCAAAGCCGCTGGCCAATAACTATCATATCGGTTCACCGATCTCCTTTCTATTCTCGTTTTAAGAGGACTCAAACCTGATGTTCGTGAGCAGTACAGTCATGTGAATCATATTTTGGACATCCTGCTTCCAATGAAGTCGATTCGGATTATTGTAGTAATAATCCGAAAATTCCTTCTGGTATTTGCCTTCATCGCAGTAAATCAAGCCCTGGGCCGTATCCAAGACTACGGCAATGACAGTAGGTGTTTGTTTTTGCCCGCCTATGTATTGCTGCTCCAAAGTGTTTTAACGTAAGCCTTTCCAAGCATGCTTGCAATCTTATTTTAAATTATCGCGCATTAAATTCGTATAAAAATTAGATACCATTATATTACAAAAGAATAAAAAACCCGCTAACGCGGGCCTTGGGATTTCCCTTGGCTTTTCTTTTTATTCGGTTTTCGCTTCCTGGATACCGGTGATATGACGAATCATCCTTTCTAGGCAAGCTCTCGCCATGCTGCCTTTGCAGATTTTTTTATTGTAAGTTTCCCGTCTTTTGGGCAGACTTCCCCCTTGTATTCATAATATGAAATTCCTCGATTTCCTTTTCGACCATCTTACGGATGCGAGATCCGTATTTAATTTTAAACCGCTCCCAATTCTTATGCTGGTCGAAGAAGATTCGTCGTAAAATATTTTTGTCCATAACCTTACAATACCACAACACTCAAAAAAGGGCTACCGACTGGTAACCCAAAAACTTATACTCCCTTTCTTATCTTACTAAAAAACAAAATGAAGCCTTCCTGCTCATAAAAACAGAAAGGCATAGTAATATGAATGGACAAATATTTAACTTAACGCATTAGAGGTATTAGCAGAAAGGTAAAACTAAAGCTATGACAGTAAAGATAAAAAGTAAAATTCCGACTAAGCCGTTGCGCATAAAATACCGTTGAGTAACCTGCCCTAAATCGGCCGGACTAATGATCAAATGCTGATAGATAAGGACAGTTGCCGCCAAAGCTACTCCCGCATAGTACACTACGTGCAGTTTTAAAAGAGCGCCAACAAGGGTAAAACCAACGATACTCAGCCCATGCATAACTCCTGATAGCCTGAGAGCGCCCTTGACACCGAACCGCACCGGTATGGAGTTTAAGCCATGGGTTTTGTCAAAGGATACATCCTGGCAGCCATAAATGACATCAAAGCCAGCAATCCATACCCCTACCGACAATCCCAGGATTATGACAGCCGGCGGCATATTACCCTTAACGGCTATCCAGGCACCCACAGGTGCTACTGAAAGTGCCAGACCCAAAACCAAGTGACAGGTCCAGGAAAACCGTTTCATATAAGGGTAAATTACTAATGGCACAAGCGCTAGCGGCCATAGCTTTAAACATAAGGGATCAAGCTGGGCGGTAGCCAGTAGAAATAGTAACAAGCTAACAATAATGAGGGCAATAGCCTCCCACGGCTTAACCTCCCCGGTAACCATAGGCCGTTTGGTGAAGCGTGGATGCAGACGGTCATACTTTAAATCGATAAAATTATTAAGAGCCAAAGCAGCGCTGCGCGCTCCTACCATGGCTAAAGTAATCCACAAAAGATCATGACCGCTGGGTAAACCGTCAGCAGCCAAAAATGCGCCCATATAGGCGAATGGCAAAGCAAAAATCGAGTGGGACAAAGCAATATTGTCAAGGTGGGCTTTCAGCTTACTCAATGCCCAAATCCTTCCATTTGGCATCAACCAGTTTCTTAATGTCCTCAGACATGGAGATTTCATCAGGCCATTCGCGGGTATGCCCTTCCTCCCGCCAAGCCTTGGTAGCATCAATCCCTACTTTTGTCCCCCAGCTAGGCATTGGTGAAGAATGATCCAGCACGTCGAGCGGCCCGTCCACCATAACAATATCACGCCGGGCATCAATATTGTTAAACACCCGCCACCATACCTCATTCATATCCTGTACATTAACATGAGCGTCAACGACAATGATCATCTTGGTAAACATTGCTTGTCCCATACCCCATATCGCATGCATAACCTTTTTAGCATGTTGTGGGTAACTTTTGTTGATTGACACTACCGCACAGTTATGGAATACACCCTCAAGCGGCAGATTGATATCAATGATTTCCGGCAAGTGCGTTTGCAGTACCGGCAGAAAAATACGCTCGGTAGCTTTGGCCATAAAACAGTCTTCCATCGGCGGCTTGCCGACAACGGTTGCAGGATAGATTGGGTTCTTACGGTGCGTTATACAAGTGATATGGAACACCGGATAGTTATCAGCAAGTGAGTAGTAGCCGGTATGGTCGCCAAAGGGGCCTTCTACCCGTAATTCGTCCATATTTACATAGCCTTCAAGAATTATTTCCGAACCTGCCGGCACCTCAATATCAACTGTTTCGCACTTGACCATCTCCACCGATTTTTTTCGCAAAAAACCGGCAAAGACCATTTCGTCAATATCGCGCGGCAGCGGTGCAGTCGCCGAGTAAATAATTGCCGGGTCGCCGCCGATAGCAACAGCTACTTCAATCTTATCTTTGCCCAGTTCCCGGTGCGCCCGGTAGTTTTCAGCACCATTTTTATGAATATGCCAGTGCATGCCGGTGGTCTGATGATCAAATACCTGTAACCGGTACATACCGACATTACGCTTACCGTTTAACGGATTTTTAGTAAACACGAGAGGCAGTGTAATAAAGCGGCCGGCATCGCCAGGCCAGCATTTCAATATCGGAAATTTGTCCAGCGAAGGCTTGTCCTTAATAATCACTTCTTTGCACGGTGCAGTTTTTACATATTTAGGAAAATTAATAGCCCGCTTGGCCGCCGGAATAATTTTAAGCAAATCAAGTTTATTTTGTAGTGAGATATACGGCAGCTGCAAAATTTGTCGTATTTCCTGGGCAATATCATCAATTTTTTCTACACCGAGCGCCAAAGCCATACGTTCCATGCTGCCAAAGGCGTTTATGAGCACCGGTATATCATAACCTTTAACATTCTCAAATAATAAAGCGACATTTTTATCTCCCTGCATCTTGGAGACTCTGTCAGTAATTTCAGTAATTTCCAGTTCACAGTCGACAGATTGGGTTATGCGTTTAAGCCAGCCGCGCGACTCAAGTGCCGCAATAAACTCCCGTAGGTCGTTATAGGCCAAGTTCAATACTCCTTTCGCCGGGCTATTTACGCAAAATGTATTTTACGATTAAGATACTTATTTCATATAACAATATCATGGGAATAGCTACCATGGTTTGCGAAAAGACATCAGGCGTTGGTGAAATTACCGCCCCAATTACAAAAGACATAACCAGCACTATCTTGCGCTTGGCAGCCAAAAATGCCGAACTAATAATCCCCACTCTGGCCATTACCAGAATAAACAGCGGCAGTTCAAAGATAAAACCAAAAGGTAACAAAAAGGAGATAACAAACGACAAGTATTGTCCGATTGAAAACATCGGCTGCAGGTTTTCGGTGGCAAACCCCATAAAAAATTTAATCCCGGCCGGTAATACCAGATAGTATGAAAAAATCAAACCGGTAAAAAAGAAGATAATGGAGGAGGGCACCAAAAATATTCCTGCCGTACGTTCGTTATTCGTCATGGCAGGCACAATAAAGGCCCACAGTTGGTACATCACTACCGGCAGCGCTAATAAAAAGCCGGCAAAAAAAGAAACTTTCAAATATGTAAAAAAAGCTTCTGCCGGATTCATATAATAGAGCTTACCTGCCGGCGCAGTTATCAAAGCTGTTATCTCGGCTGCATAAAAATAACAAATGAGGCTACTAACAGCAATAGCAGTAATCATCACTATCAGCCGGCGGCGAAGCTCCTCCAAATGGTCAATCAGGGACATCGTACTTTGGTCCTGAGTTGTTTCCTCATCTTCTTCACGTTCTTCCTGCGTAACTCTATCGCTGTAGATAGCACCTGTACTGTCAGCCGTTTCCGGCATTATTGATTTATTGTTCTCATCCTGCGTGTACTCTGGCATTAAACACCCTCACTTTTTTTCGTCAGGCTGTTTAGTATCGGATTTGGCCTCAACTTTCACCGGCTCTTCCCTACCATTAGTTATGTCACTGCTGGCCCGGCGGAATTCTTGAATTCCTTTACCGATAGCCTTACCAACTTCAGGAAGTTTTCCCGGACCGAAAACAATAAGCGCAATTATCAATATTAGCACTAACTCCGGCATACTAAAACTAAACATTAATACCATCCCCTTTTTCAAAATTACACCTAGTATTATTATACCTGCCAGTCCCCAAAAAAACAATGCAGCAAAGGAACAGCAAAAAACGGCCCCCTGTTATGTCCGGTTAAGGCTCATTACGATGGAAAGCCGTAATCTTCGTTAGGAATTTGCGATATTTCTTTGTCCAACTGCTTCTTTGAAGAAGTTATTTGGCCGGTTTTTATTTTTATAAGCACATCCTCAACCAAATCGAGATGCTCACGCATCTTGCGGTCGAATTGTTATAACTCCCATCATTTCCAGAACACTGAACGCCTCACGCACTGACGCCCGACTGACATTCAGCTTTTCGGCCATTTCCCGCTCTGACAGCAATTTATCCCCTGGCTGCAATTTGCCGTCGACAATGAGCTTCTTGATTGTCCGATGATTTCCTCATATACTTTTTTGGTTTTAACCGGCTTAAACATAGTTCCTCCGCAGATCATGCTAGTATTTACGCAGTCCTACAAAATCTGCTACCGCCAATAATGCTTCTCTCACAGGGTTGTTAAGTGTTGCCGGCAGAACTCGGCGGGCATGCTGCAAATATTTATTAACCTGTGCATAGCTGTATTCCACAGCCTTTGTCTGATGGATTATTTCCAAGCCGCGTTTGACATCATCGTCAGACATAAATTGTTTTTCAATTATACTTCGCAGTTCCCCGCCACGCGGACTGTTCTTTAAAGCATAGATAACCGGCAAAGTTACTATACCCTGGCGCAAATCGTTACCAACCGGTTTTCCCAGTTGCTCAGCCGACGCCGTAATATCCAAGATGTCATCAGTAATTTGAAATGCCATGCCAATAGAATAGCCATATTCCCGCACTTGAACGGCGTCGCCTTCATCCATGCCACCCGCTATGGCGCCCAACTCGCAACTGGCAGCAATAAAACCGGCTGTTTTCTGGGCTACTCTAAGCCGATAATCGGCCTCATCCTGATCAGGGTTAAAGGCCTCTTTCAACTGAACAATTTCACCTTCACACATAGTACAAATAACATTGGTCAAAATTTTCAGCATTTTATTGTCGGTATTATCTGTCAGTAACGAAAATGCCTTGGCCCACAAATAATCACCAGCCAGCACTGAGCTGTGGTTGCCCCAGCGAGCGTTGGCCGTCGGCCGGCCACGGCGGGTAGCGGCATTGTCAATGACATCATCATGTACCAATGTAGCCATGTGTATAAGTTCAATAGCAACCGCCATCGGCAATATCTCAGTTGTATTAGGAGATCCACCACGGGCACACAACAGATACAAGGCGGGCCGTAAGCGTTTACCGCCCGCCTGTACCAAATGCACAGTTATGTCATTGACCAAATCCACCGGCGATTGTATTATAGAGCACAGTGCCTTCTCAACAGCCTCTAAGTCGTCCTGAATTATAGTAAATATATTGGTTGGAAATTTACTCACTAGATAATCACCCACAAGACAAAGTCTGTTTCTATAATACACCTTTTACCGGTAATAGTCTACAATGTTAGTTGGGTTTTACTTATTTTTTTCTACACGGATTGCACAGTCCGGACAAACCATTTGGCAAATGCCGCAGACAATACATTTTTGCATGTCGGCTTCAACACGCGGTGTGCCGTATACTCCGAGGTCTTCCGACCATGATATGCATTTTACCGGGCATTTCTCAATACACAGGCCACAGCCTTTACACAAGCTGGGGAAATTAGCCCAGAAGCCTTTCTCGCTCTCGTATTTTGCAGATTTCCAGTTAACTTTAGCCATTTTTTCCCCTCCTTACATTGCGTTTTTAATAAGTTGATAGCCGCGTTCGAGAGCTTTGAAGTTCATATCACGAAGTTCGGGATTTTTCTTAAATTTGTCACCCAGTTTGGTTTCCAACGCTTTTTTAATGCTGTCCATCGGCAGCACTTCTGTTGCTGCAATAACAGCGCCCAGGATAATAATATTGAATACACGCGGGTGCAGTTCGTTCTTGGCTATGTCGTTCGCAGGAATGGCCACAATTTTTTTGACCTCGGGAATCTCCGCGGAATCAATTCCCGGTCCCGGTTTAGTAAAAGAGCACGTCTTAGGCTCACCGGCAATCAAGTCTTGGGGCAGGTCAGCATTGGGATGTTCAGCGGTAGGGCAAGGTGGCGTTACATCAAAATACTGCAGGCCGACAATGTTGTCTTTTACTTCGCCTTCTTGAATAAGCGAATTGTCATAAATATATACTGTATCTTTACCGGCGTACATTTTGGTCCGGCTTACGGCACGCGGACTAACCGGAATCAGAATATCGGCTTTCTGGAATTTCGGTGCACCAATATCCCCATCGCTAACTTGGACAAAGGCGATGGATACGCCACCGCGCTGTTCTACGCCGAAGTTTGGAATATATAACGCGTTCTTTCCTTCTTCATTAGCGGCTTCGGCCAAAATTTCGGCAATTGACTGAACTCCTTGGCCGCCTTCACCGGCTATTGCTACTTTAAAGACTTTAGCCATTGTTTAGCCCTCCTTCGGTTGTGGCGTTCTAAGTTCGCCGACTTTAAAGAATTGAGCCATATCTTTTTCAACAAACTCCCAGGTTTGCTTAGCATTAGTCCGCCAGTTGGTAGGGCACGAGGAAAGACATTCTACGAAAGAAATGCCATTGCCATCAATTTGGTTTTGCAGGGCTTTCTTAATGAAACCTTTAAGTTGACGCGGGTTAGCAATTGTTCCGCGGGCAACATAGGCTCCTTCGGGAGCAACAGCAGCAACCATTTCCGGCCCTTTGGTCGGATACCCGGCCTGTTCTACATCACGGCCATAAGGAGTGGTCTCAGTCTTCATGCCGGGGAGAGTGGTGGGAGCCATTTGTCCGCCGGTCATGCCATAGTTACAGTTGTTGCAGAGGATAATGGTAATTTTCTCGCCGCGGACAGCAGCGTTAAAGAGATGTTGCGAACCGATGGCATAGCCGCCGCCGTCCCCCATGTAAGCAACGCCAATAATGTCAGGGTTGGCCCGCTTCATACCGGTAATTACCGGGGTGGTGCGGCCATGGTGAGTCTGTACTGTATCCACATTGAAAAAATCCCAAGCCAAGAGCGAACAACCGATATCACAGCCAAATACCATCTTTCCCTTAATCCCCAGTTCATCAATGGCCTCGCCAAGACACTTGAGGATAATACCGTGGCCGCAGCCAGGACAAAACTTATGTGCTTTAGTATCTTCATTCCAGCTTGCAGGCATAGCAGGCTGAAGAACATTGTTTTCTTTCAGTTCTTGCATGTTGGTCCTCCCTCCTGTTTTTACAGTTTGTTGTATTCTTCCAAAATTTCTTCGGTAGTTATGCCAACGCCCGGACGAAGCATTGGAACAATCTCAATGGTGCTGCCAAAGATTTCGTGCTGAACAAGCTTCACAAGCTGTCCATAAGCCGATTCCGCAACAAGTAATTTTTTGGCGCCTTTGATAGCGTCTTTAAGTTGTTTACCGGGGAAGGGACGAACAGTGATCGGACGGAAGTAACCAACTTTTTTGCCTTGGGCCCGCAATTGGTCATAAGCTGTCAAAGCGGCGCGTGACACGATACCGTGAGTAACAATAATCGCCTCGGCATCTTCACAGCCTTTGGCGTCCCATTCAACAATTTCTTCGGCCATCTTATCCCAATCGCGCTGGTTCTTCATAACCACTTCATATAGTTCGTCCTCGGTATTGTAGGTGTTACGAAGGTGCTGAATCTGACGGTCAGGTTTCTCAGTATTGCCAAGAAGCGGCTCTGGTTTAACCAGTTTAATCCCTTTTTCTTCGGGGTCATATATAGTGAGCGGTTCACGCATTTTCGCCTGATAGCCGTCGCCCAGGACGAATGTCGGAAAACGGTATGTCCAAGCAGCATTAAAAGCTTTAATGGTGTAATCAAACAGTTCCTGGTGAGTTGCAGTGGAATATACAATGCGATGACCTTCGCCGTTGCCGCCGAAAGTGGTCAAAGTAGTTTCTTGTTGAGCATAAATAACAGTAGCTGTTGACGGACCTCCCCGCTGCTGAATGATGTAAACAATAGGCAGGCGCATCATTTCGGCCATACCGGCAGATTCTTGCATAAGAACATTGCCAGGACCGGCGGTAGCAGTAAATGCCTTTCTCCCTGAAATTACACCGCCAAGAGTAGTAAAACCGGCAGAGATCTCGTCTTCGGTCTGGAGGAAGCGTTTGCCATACTTGGGCGCAAGTCTTGTCCAGTAATGCATTATTTCATTTTGTGGTGTGATTGGATAGCCATACATAATATCGGCTTTAGCTGCGACTGCAGCCCAGGCACACACCTCATTGCCTGTCATAAATACTCTTTGTTCACCTTTCAGTGAAACGTCGGCCATAAAAGCACCTCCTGAAAATATGTAGCCTTGTTACTATCAGCCGCATTGCTGATCTATTGCTTCAGGCCACAGCCTGACTGCCGCCCATGCGGCGTCCCATGGACAGCAGTCAAACTCCGGTTACATATATTATTTTGAAGAAAATGTAAAACCATTATACAATGTTATGGGTGGGGATCATCCCCACCCTCATAGCATACCCAGCATGTAGCAATTCTATATATTCGGCAAAATTCCTGCTTGTATTCCCGGAAAATTTTACCGTATTGCTACAGAATCATCCATGTCAGGACGTAAGCCTGAGCAAACGTCATCAATCCGACGATAACAGCTGAAGTCATTATGTTCCAAATAGTCCAAAAAAGTTATTATTTTCATGAAAATCAGTCATGACCACCCGTAAAACGGGTGGCTTGATTACGCCCTATAAGGGCAGGGTACTAGCTGAGTCTCAAGACTCACTGAAAAAGTCCGCCAACCGCATAACCTTTTCAGTCAGCCCCTAAAGGGGCTCTTTTTATGACTTTTTTACTGGCTCACCCGTAAACGGGTCTGTCAATTCCTTTAAACTTAATTGGTCGGCAATTATATCTTCTTGTAATTGCTCTCGGATATATTTTGCTATTGCCTCTTTATTTCGTCCTACCGTATCCACATAATATCCTTTGCACCAAAAATGCCTGTTCCCGTACTTATATTTCAAATTCGCATGTTTATCAAATATCATCAACGAACTTTTCCCTTTTAAGTACCCCACAAAAGACGCCACACTGATTTTCGGTGGTATACTTACTAGCATGTGGATATGATCGGGGCAAGCGTTGGCTTCTAGAATCTCTACTCCTTTGTACTCACATAGCTTCCTTAGAATCGCACCTATATCCGCTTTTATTTTTCCGTATATCACCTGTCTCCGATATTTTGGTGCAAACACGATGTTAGTGTAAAATTATTGTAGGAATTTTTGATGACAAAATAGAAGAAGACAGCACCGTCCCTAGCCCGGACGAGTAACCAAAAATTGATTACTCAGAGGTGTTGTCTTCTATGGAAATTATTCGTGTTCTCATGCCAATATTCCTTTCTATCGTCGAAATGGTTTTAAATAGTTTATCAGGAAAAATGGGTTTTGAGGAATTTCAGCGGAAATTAGCTGATAAACTTCATGAAGTAGGCCGTGAAATCACCAAGCAGGTTTTAGAGGAACTGGATCAACAGATAAAAAACGATAAAAGGAAACGATCTGGGTGGCAGGTTTGCCGGACTGGAGACAGTAAGGAAATCGTCACCTGCTTTGGCGCCGTAAGCTACAAAAGGACATACTACCGCCATAAAGAAACGGGGGAATATGCCTACCTGGTTGACAAGCAAGTGGGCTATACAAACCATATGCGGGTAGATAATAACGTGAAAGCAAAGCTTGTGGCAGGCGCGGGAGAACTGGCTTACCGAAAAAGCGCGCAGAAGGTAGCGCAAGAATGCGGAGGCGTAACCGTAAGCGGTCAAACGGTTTTGCGCGCGGTGCGTGAATTTGAACAACCCATAAACCCAAAACCAGACGAGCGCAAACGCGTGAAAACCCTGTATATTGAAGCCGATGAAGACCACGTAGCCAGTCAACACGGGCGTGCTATGGAAGTGCGGTTAGTATATATTCATGAAGGTTGGCAGCAAGAAGAAAAGCGTCGTAGTTTGATTAACCCAATCTACCTAAGCAGCGTAGATGAAGATGCCGATACGTTCTGGGAACGGGTGTGGGAAACCGTAGATGCGCGTTATGACATCGATCAAATAGAAACAGTGAACATCCTGGGAGACGGAGCAGCGTGGATCAAAAGTGCAATCCAAGTATTTCCGAAAGCGAAATTTATTTTGGACCGGTTTCATTTGATGAAATATATTCGCCGGGCAGTAGGTGGCAATCATGAGCAAGGCAAGGCCTTGAGGGGAGCGCTCAGGTTTGGGAACCGTGAAAAGGCACAAGAAATCATAAAGGAACTGTTAGCTGCGGCGGCCACAGAGAGTCGGAAACAGGCCATATTAGAGGCGTGGAGATATATCCAAAACAATTGGGAAGCAATGACCGAACTATACCGAAAGAAAGAAGTAAAGTGCAGTGCGGAAGGACATGTCAGCCATGTACTGTCGGCGCGACTGAGCAGCCGGCCCATGGGCTGGAGCCGTGAGGGTGCCAAGCATATGGCCAATATACGCGTATGCCAGGCAAATGGGCAAGAAGTAGCCGAGGAATACCTAAACCAACAACGCATACGTTCGCAAGCATTGCCGGTATTGACGGTTGCCAAAGAAACCATAGAAAAACAGAGGAATAGCCTAAAAGCAGCTCGTGAGGTATTGGACAATATTCCGGTATTAAAAGGGCCAAAAAGCTTTTTGTATGAGGCGCTGCAGGGACTCTCTTTGGCTCTTGCATAAAAATTATGTTAACTCGTCCAAGGACGATGTCTTTTTCAAAAAAATTCCTACAGTGTCTTGACACGATCAACACGATATGATATTTGCACCGCCATTTACTATGTGCTAAACTCTTAGTATCATCCATTGGATGCGCCTCCTTTGTTCAGAGTTATGCGGTCGGCAAACCTGCATTTATTCTAACAAAGGAGGCTATTTTTTTCGACGTATAGCTATAAGCTTTTTGGAACCACATGCATAGCATGTGGTATTCTGCTTACGCAATAAAGGGACAACGCCTGCCGCGTCGCCCCCCCTATTCGACTTAACCCAATAATGCGCCCAGAGCTATGGACATAATCTTCGCCTCATGAGTGTCGGCCCGCGATGTTACTACCACTGGTTTGGTTGCTCCCAGCACCAGACCGGCAATTTTTCCACGGGCAATATACACCAATGACTTACCTAACATATTACCGGCTTCAATGTCAGGTGTAACCAGGATATCGGCCCTCCCGGCCACTGGGCTGTTAATACCTTTGTGTTTGGCTGCTTCCCTGTTTATGGCATTATCAAGAGCTAGCGGGCCATCAACGATTGCGTCTTTAAATTGGCCCCGGTCAGCCATTTTGGCCAGTGCCGCTGCGTCAAGCGTTGCCGGCATATCAGGATTAACTACTTCCACTGCCGCCAGAATGGCTACTTTAGCTGGATTAATGCCTAGCACTTTAGCCAGTTGTACGCTGTTTTGAATAATATCAGCTTTTTGCTGCAATGACGGCGCAATATTCATTCCGCCGTCAGTCACCATGAGTAAGCGGTCAAAACCGGGCACTTCATACACCGCGCAATGACTAAGCACTCTTCCTGTTCTTAGGCCAACCTCTTTATTAAGCACTGCCCGCAGTAAATCAGCGGTATTGATAAGACCTTTCATAAGCACATCAGCTTCACCACCGGACACTAACGCCACAGCCCGGTATGCTGCTTTGCGGTCATCTGGTTCGTGAATCATCTTGACATCCTCAAGGCTAACGCCAAGTTTGTCTGCCACCGCTTTAATTTTATCAATATCTCCAACCAAAGTGAACTCGGCGATTTTTTGTTCACGTGCCGCCTGAACAGCTTCAAGTACCGCATCGTCTTGCGCGGCAGCTACCGCTACCCGTTTGGGAGGTTTGTCTTTTACAGCATTAAGTATATCCCCAAAGCTTTTGAGGACTTTATCGGTCACTCTGGCCACTCTCCATTAGCGTATTCGGGAAAATAATTCATGCTGGTCTTTTTCCATTCCCGTGTGCTAAACAACAAGGTATAGCTGTCAAGTCCCGCCATTTGGGCCAACTTTAGGGCTAAAGCTTTACACTCATCCCGGGTATGGGCATGCAGCATGGTATAAAAGTTATAAGGCCATTCCGGCTGCGGAATACGGGCATAGCAGTGGGTAACAGCTTTGCAGCCCGACATAAGCCGGCCAACCTCATCCAGGCGAGTTTCCGGCACTATCCATGCGCACAGTGCGTTAGCAGCATAGCCTATTTCTCTGTGTTTTAAAACGGCGCCCATTTTACGGAGTTTTCCAGCTTTTTGGTAATTATTTAGTTTTGTTAACAATTCATCTTCACTTATGCCAATACGGGCAGCAAGTTCCTGATACGGTTCCGCCACTAAAGGAAAATCATCCTGCATGACAGCGATGATTTTTTTATCAAGATTATCTAGCATCAGCTTACCTCTATAAATTAAATTCAACGCTTACCTTGTACTTTTCAATTGCCGGCAGACTAATAAGCCCTTCTACTCCCGGAAGGTTGCGGATGTTGGCCAGTGTCCGGTCTTGTTTGTCCTGATCGGGGGTAAGGAGCGTAAACCAAAGGTTATATTCGCCTTCCCGCTCGTAATTATGCGTAACACCCGCATAGGCATTAATGGCTTTGGCAACAGCTTCCAACTGGTCCGGACACACCTTAACGGCTGCCAGCGTACTGACATAGCCCAAGCAGGTGGAATCAAAAAATGCCCCGATACGCCGGATGTAGCCATTGGCTTTGAGCCAGGACAACCGTTCAAGCACAGTAGTTTCATCAGTCTCTAGCCATTCAGCCACTCGGCCAAACGGACGATGCTCAATAGGCAACCTAGTTTGAATAATGTTAAGCAACTCCTTGTCAAAGGCGGTCAACATATAAATCCTCCTGACTGAACAGTGCCGTTCCAATTAAGTAAAGGGAACAGCCGGCCGACTGTCCCCTCCGTATAGCAATATTATTTTAGCAAAATATTCTTAATAACGTCAAGGAGTTCATCACGGCCGCCGCCATTAACTGCTGAATAAGCAATTATATTGCCGCCAGGATTTAGTCCAGCCATGTTAATATTTTTATTGATTACCTGCAAATGCTGATGCACACGACTTTTGGCAATCTTGTCAGCTTTGGTCGCCACCACTTGAACATTCAGTCCGTGCTCCACCAGCCAACGATAAACGTTAATATCGCTTTCCATGGGCGGATGCCTGACATCAATAAGTTGGCACACCAGTTTAAGCCGCGCTGAATTGAGCCAGTATTCCTCAATAAATTTTGACCAGGAGGCGCGTGCCGCCTGCCCTCTTTTGGCATAACCATAACCGGGCAAATCGACCAGCATAAATTCCAGCCGCGATTCGTCAGGCATTTTACCGGTAATCCGGAAATAGTTAATAGTCTGCGTTTTGCCTGGTGTACTACTAGTGCGGGCCAATCCATTACGACGGCAGAGTGAGTTGATAAGTGATGATTTTCCGACATTGGAACGTCCTATGAAGGCAATTTCACTCAATTCTCCTTCAGGATACTGGCTGGCGTTGACAGCCGAAGCCACAAAACTGGCATTAATTATATTCAACTGAGAAGCAGCCATTATTCACTCACCAAAGCTGTTTTTAGCACTTCATCCATATGTTCTACCAGAATAAACTCCAGGTTACGTTTGACATTAACCGGGATTTCATCAAGATCTCGCTTATTTTCTTTGGACATAATAATTTTTTTTATGCCTACCCGGTGGGCGGCCAACACTTTCTCTTTGATGCCACCGACAGGTAGCACACGACCACGAAGAGTAATTTCCCCTGTCATTGCAACATCACTTTTTACAGGCTTACCGGTTAGTGCGGAAGCTACGGCTGTGGCCATGGTAATACCCGCTGACGGACCATCTTTGGGAATAGCCCCTTCAGGCAAGTGAATATGAATATCAAGCTTTTCATGAAAATCTTCTTCAATACCCAGGTCTTTGGCACGTGAACGAATATAGCTAAATCCGGCCTGAGCCGACTCTTGCATGACCTCGCCCAGTTGACCTGTTAACGTTAATTTGCCTTTGCCCTTCATGGTCGAGATTTCCACTGCCAATACATCACCACCCACTTCAGTCCAAGCCAGGCCGGTAGCCACCCCTACTTGATTGGCTTCTTCCGCTTGAGCATGACGATATTTTGGGGCCCCTAGGAAAGTATGAAGGTTTTGCGCAGTAATTTTGATCGTAGGGCCTTGTTCTTGAACGATTTTACGAGCGGTTTTGCGACACAAGCTAGCGATATTGCGTTCGAGATTTCTTACCCCTGCTTCGCGTGTATAGTCGCGAATAACTTTTTGGATGGTTCCCTCGGAAAAAGTTATTTGTTTAGAAGTTAGACCATGGTCAGACGTCTGCTTGGGAATAAGATACCGTTTGGCAATTTCAACTTTTTCTTCTTCAGTATAACCAGCAATAGTGATAACTTCCATACGGTCTAATAGCGGTCGCGGGATGTTATGCATAATATTGGCTGTAACAACCCACAGTACACGCGACAGATCAAACGGCAACTCTATATAATGATCACTAAATGAGTTATTTTGCTCAGGGTCGAGAACTTCGAGCAAGGCTGCTGATGGGTCACCGCGGAAATCGACGCTCATTTTATCAATTTCGTCCAAGAGAAACACGGGATTTTTTGAGCCGACAGTGCGCATTCCTTGAATAATCCGGCCAGGCAACGCGCCGACATAGGTACGGCGATGACCTCTGATTTCAGCTTCATCCCGCACCCCTCCCAATGAAACACGTACAAATTTACGTTCCATAGCCCGGGCAATTGAACGGGCTAATGAAGTTTTGCCGACACCAGGCGGGCCAACAAGACATAAAATTGGGCTTTTCATTTTTTCTGTCAACTTGCGGATGGAGAGATATTCTAATATGCGTTCTTTAACCTTTTCCAAACCGTAGTGATCTTCATCAAGTATTTCTTCAGCAGCTATAATATCAAGACGGTCCTCGGTCTCAATATTCCACGGCAATGCCAGCAGCCAGTCAAGATAGGTACGAATTACACCACTTTCCGCCACCATCGGCGGCATTTTTTCCAGGCGGTCAATTTCTTTGTTAATTTTCTCTGCTACTTCTTTGGGCAAGTTTTTTTCTTTAACCTGCTGGCGGTATTCCTCGACCTCAGCAGTCCGTTCGTCTTTTTCTCCTAATTCTTTTTGGATAGCTTTGAGTTGTTCACGTAAATAGTATTCTTTTTGCGTTTTTTCCATCTGTTTACGGACACGGACATGAATTTTTTTCTCAAGTTCAAGAATCTCCATCTCGCGACCGATAATCTCACATAGACGTTCTAGACGGTCGGTAACGCTAATCGCTTCTAAGAGTGTTTGCTTATCTTCAATTTTAAGTGACAAATGACTGGCGATAAGATCAGTCAATCGACCGGGTTCTTCAACTACGACCACTGACACCAACGTCTCAGGCGGGATTTTTTTGCTCAATTTAACCCATTGCTCAAACTGATTAATAGCTGTGCGGGTAAGTGCCTCAATTTCAGGTGTCTTAGATTCAACTTCCATAAATTCGCGAATCTGAACCTGGTAATAGGGTTCGAAACTAATAAACTCTTCAATTTCACCGCGGTGCAGGCCTTCAACCAGCACACGGATAGTGCCTCCAGGTAATTTTAACAACTGCTTGATTTCAGCGACAGTACCCACCGAAAAAATTTCATCAGGTTGAGGGGTATCATTTTGTGCATCTTTTTGTGTGGCCAACATAATAAACCGGTCTTGAACCATTGCTTCTTCTAAAGCACTAATGGATTTTTCCCGGCCGACGTCCAGATGAATAATCATATATGGAAAAACTAATATGCCCCTCAGCGGCAACAGTGGTATTGTACGTCGTTTTTCTGCCAACATTGCTTCCTCCCTTCGGTAACCTGCGGTATTTAATCAATGTAATAGTATTTTCAACACCGCTAATTAAAATATTCTGAGTGTTTGATAAAAAATCCTTTTCTTTACCAACAATAACAGCCGGGATTTTACCCGGCTAATTTATTTTATTTATATTTTATCGACACCGGCAGCTGCCAGCACTTCCGGCATAACCGCTGGCGCATCCTGCTTAAGAGGTTCACCAGACTTAACTAAAGCATAGTTTAATACATCCTGTAGCTTTTCAACAGGAATAACCTCAATGTCCATATCATTATACAGTTCTTGCCAGTTGTCCCTGGGAATGAGCACCCGGCGTGCACCTGCCTGTCTCGCAGCCGCTACTTTGGCGCTGACGCCACCTACTGCTTTAACCAGGCCGCGAATAGATATTTCACCGGTCATGGCGACATTGTTATCAATAGGGACGTTGTTTACAGCTGAATAAATTGCCGCTGCTACCGACACACCGGCTGACGGTCCGTCAACAGGAATGCCGCCGGGAAAATTAACATGTATGTCATATTTATGATATTCAATGCCAAATTCTTTGGCCAATACTGTAAGTACATTGTCAAGCGAGCCTTTGGCCATGCTCTTGCGACGCATGGTACGGCCCGGCGAACCTATTTCTTCTTCATCAACAACGCCAGTGACAGTAAGCTTGCCGGTGCCATAGTTGTTGGGTACAGCCGTTACTTCCAGTTCCATAAGCATACCGATATTGGCGCCATATACTGCCAACCCGTTAACCACTCCAACTTGAGGTTTTAAGGGAATTTTTTTCTCGGGGCGCGGGCTGTACTGGCCAAAGTTAATTACCCATTCCACGTTAGCTTGAGTAATCTTGCGTTCCATTTTGTTACTACTCTGGACAATACCAGCGGCAATCTGGACAATGTTAACGGCTTCCCGGCCGTTGCTAGCATAACGTTTGATAACTTCCAATGCCCCATCGTCAATGGTGTAGCTGATTTTTTTTACAGCATTCTGAGCTACTTTGCCGATTTCTTCGGGCAGGAGCGGCCGGAAAAATATCTCGACACACCTTGACCGGATGGCTGGCGGGATATCTTGCGGCATACGGGTTGTAGCCCCAATGAGGCGAAAGTCTGCCGGCAAGCCGTTCTGGAATATGTCGTGAATGTGCTGCGGTATGTTGACATCTTCGCTATTGTAGTACGAACTGTCCAGAAATACTTTCCGGTCTTCCAGCACCTTTAATAGTTTATTCATTTGGATGTGGTGAAGTTCCCCAATTTCATCAATAAACAGTACGCCGCCATGAGCTTTAGTCACGGCTCCAGGTTTTGGCTGGGGAATTCCGGCCATACCCATTTGCCCGGCGCCTTGATAAATCGGGTCATGCACTGTACCAATCAGCGGGTCAGCGATGCCACGCTCATCAAACCGAGCAGTAGTAGCATCAAGCTCAATAAATTTTGCAGTAACTTTAAAAGGTGAACAATCGTTTCGCCTTGCCTCATTCAATACTAGGCGTGCGGCGGCCGTTTTGCCTACGCCAGGGGGTCCGTAAATTAAAACGTGTTGGGGGTTGGCACCACACAGCGCTGCCCGAAGCGCTTTGAGCCCATCTTCCTGGCCGACAATTTCGGAAAAGTCGGTTGGCCGTGTTTTTTCAGCCAACGGTTCGGTTAAGGATATCTCCCGCAATTTTTGCAGTTTGTCCATTTCTTTTCTGGATTCGCGTTCTACCGCTATTCGGTTGCCTTGCTGAGATTTAAGCAGGTTCCAAAAATAGAGCCCGATAACCACGGCAAAAAACAACTGAATCACACTAATAACATTAACAGCATAATCCAAAATTCCATGAACCTCCTTTCCCGGGCAAACAGATTTTGATTGTTTTAATGTACATGAGTCTAGTATAGGCAATGTGCACTATTTTATCCTGGCAAAACCCGGAAGACAACTGCAAGAAATTTAAAACTCATTAAATAATTAAATAAAAGAGGAGCCTCACGGCTCCATAATTGATTAAGCAGACTCTTCTTTTTTCTTGTTTTTGCGTTCAACAGCCACAAGCATCGGTTCTTCTTTATTAACAATTACCTCTTTTGTGACAATGCATTTAGCAATGTCCGTCCGTGAAGGAATATCATACATAACATTGCGCATAACACCTTCGATAATAGCTCGAAGACCCCTAGCACCGGTATTGCGCTTTAACGCTTCGGCAGCAATAGCTTGCAAAGCATCTTCTTTAAATTCAAGTTGGACATTGTCAATTTCCAAGAACTTCTGATATTGTTTGACCAGCGCATTCTTAGGCTCAATCAAGATACGCACAAGCGCGTCTTCATCCAGAGCGTCAAGAGTAACAATTACCGGAAGACGTCCGACAAATTCGGGGATGAGACCAAATTTCAGGAGGTCTTCAGGCAAAATATTTTTCAGTATCTCGCCCAATTGCTTCTTTTCTTTACTACGGACCTCGGCGCCAAAACCCATAGATTTTTTGCCTGTCCGGGCGCTGATAATTTTTTCGATGCCATCAAAAGCGCCGCCGCAGATGAAGAGAATATTGGTAGTGTCGATTTGGATAAATTCCTGATGCGGGTGCTTACGCCCCCCTTGAGGCGGTACGCTGGCTACTGTACCCTCAAGAATTTTGAGGAGGGCCTGCTGGACCCCTTCACCAGAAACATCCCGGGTGATTGAGGGGTTTTCAGACTTGCGGGCAATTTTATCAATTTCGTCAATGTAGACAATGCCTTTCTCGGCTTTTTCCACATCATAATCAGCAGCCTGAATGAGTTTTAAAAGAATGTTTTCGACATCTTCACCCACATAGCCGGCTTCAGTTAACGAAGTGGCGTCAGCTACGGCAAACGGAACATTAAGAATTTTAGCAAGTGTCTGAGCTAACAGCGTTTTGCCGCTGCCAGTTGGGCCAAGCATAATGATGTTCGATTTCTGCAATTCTACGTCATCCATTTTAGCCCCTAGGTTGATACGTTTGTAGTGATTGTAAACAGCCACCGCCAGCGATTTTTTGGCTTCTTCCTGACCAATCACATACTGGTCAAGAATGTCTTTAATTTCTTTGGGCTTGGGTACATCTCTGAGTTCGACATCCATGTCCTCACTCAGTTCTTCTTCAATTATTTCATTACAAAGCTCAATGCACTCATCGCAGATATATACGCCTGGCCCGGCAACAAGCTTTTTCACTTGTTCCTGCAGCTTACCACAAAATGAACACTTCAGTTGACCCCTGTCATCACCGAATTTCAACATATTACCACCTCTCTACTTGGGAGTCTCCTTCTGTCTGTCACCCCGCACCACTACTGCATCAATGAGGCCGTATTCTTTTGCTTGCTCACTAGACATAAAGAAATCACGTTCGGTGTCATTTTGGATTTTTTCCATTGGTTGACCAGTATGGTGAACAAGAATGCTATTTAGTTGTTCCCGCAAACGGAGAATTTCCCGGGCATGGATTTCAATATCGGTGGCTTGCCCTTGCGCGCCACCAAGTGGTTGATGAATCATAATCCGGGAATTAGGAAGTGCATAGCGTTTGCCTTTAGCCCCGGCAGTTAGGAGTAAAGCTCCCATACTGGCGGCAAGTCCCAGACAAATAGTAGAAACGTCAGGCTTAATGTACTGCATAGTGTCATAAATAGCAAGTCCTGCCGTCACCATCCCGCCCGGACTATTGATATACACATGAATGTCTTTATCTGGATCTTCCGACTCCAGAAATAACAGTTGAGCGATTACAAGGTTGGCCACATTGTCGTCAATCGGTCCGCCGATAAATACAATACGGTCTTTTAATAGCCGCGAGTAAATATCATACGCCCGCTCGCCGCGGTTAGACTGCTCTACTACAATTGGCACATAAGACATGACAAATCACCTCAAACGTTAATTTATTTTGCTGCTACACTGTCAATCACAAGCTGAGCTGCTTTCTTGCGCAAAACTGAGTCTCTAAGCGCCTGAAAACGGCCAGTCTCTTTGATAACCTTAGCAATTTCTTCTGGCGTAGTTTGATAATTAAGGGCCATGGACTCAATTTCCTGCTGCAATTCTTCAGGTGAGGCAGTAAGGTTTTCAGCCTTAACAATAGCCTCTAGCACCAAGTCGGTTTTGACATTATAGAGGGCTGAAGCTCGGTAGTTATCACGCAAGGATGCTGCATCCATTTTAGTATATTCTAAATACTTCTCTAATTTCATACCGCGTTGCTGTAAATTAACGTCAAGATCCTGAATCATATTATCAATTTGATTCTCAACCATCACCTCAGGCACGTCAACTTCAGCATTTTCCACTGCCGCTTTAATCGCAGCAGTACGGAACTCGCGTTCGGCTTTAGCTTCGGCAGCCTGTTTTAACTTATTCTTAATATCATTTTTTAATTCCGCCAGAGTATCAAATTCGCTAGCTTCTTTAGCAAATTCATCATCAATTTCAGGCATTTCCTTACGCTTGATGTCATGAATTTTCACTGTAAACCTAGCGGCCTTTCCAGCCAGTTCAGCAACGAAATAGTCTTCCGGGAAAGTTACGCTTACTTCTCGCTCTTCCCCGGATTTAGCACCGACCAGTTGGTCTTCAAAACCGGGGATAAAACTGCCGGACCCAATTTCTAAAGGATAGCTTTTACCTTCCCCACCGTCAAACGGTACACCGTCAACAAATCCTTTAAAGTCAATAATAGCCAAATCGCCTTGTTTAAGTTCGGCGTCTTCAACTACCACCATCTTAGAATTACGACTGCGAATTTTTTCAAGCTCCTGGTCTACGTCAACATCAGTAATCTCGGGAACATTTTTTTCTATAGCAAGACCTTTATATTGGCCTAAAATAACTTCAGGCTTTTTAACAACAGTTGCTTTAAACACCAACGGCTGATCTTCCCCTAAAGTAACAACTTCAATTTCCGGGCGACCAACCGGCTCAATTGCTTGTTCTTCAAGGGCCTTAGCATATGCCTCAGGAGCGATAATTTCAAATGCTTCATCAAGCAATGCTTCCTTGCCGATCCGCATCTCAACTACTTTACGGGGAGCTTTGCCTTTGCGGAACCCGGGAATGTTGACTTGGTTAGCTAGTTTTCGGTACGCTTTTTCGAGTGCTTTGGCCACCTCGGTCTGGGGTACTTCAAGATTGAGCACCGTTTTATGATTGTCTATTCTTTCCGCTGTTACCTTCATTTATGTATTTCCTCCTTATTAAATTAACTGCTGACACAGCTTACTATCGTCAACATAGTCCCTTGATAACAGTATTCCCATTATTGACATAAATTCTATGGACTTCCTGGGTTTATCCACTATTTTTTTCAACCAGTATCCATATATTGCAGCAATGTCATGCATAATATCATACCATAACTAAACAGCAAAGACAAGCTATGAGCAAAAAACCCAGCATCTATCTGCTGGGTTATATGTAAATATGGAGCGGAAAACGAGATTCGAACTCGCGACCCTCGCCTTGGCAAGGCGATGCTCTACCACTGAGCTACTTCCGCATATTGACGTTAACGACATAATCAATTATATACTGCAACCAATTATTTGTCAACAATAAAATATTTGGTAAGTTTTTCCTAACTAACATATGTCAGTCGAACCGCATATTATGTATAAAACACATAAAAAAGTCTTATCAACAAAGGAGGCTGACCAATTGTATTACCGGCTGAAAGATCATTGCGTGCTAGTAGAAGGCAAAGCCCGGGGAGCAATATATGACCTGGATTCTGGCCGGGTATATTCCATCAATCGCGGAGCGGTTGAAATCTTAAAAGCTTGCCGGGAAAATTCATTGGAAAACTTAATGGATGTCAGCCTGGATGATAACAAGCGTTATTTATCATTTCTCGACAAATTAACAGCCAAAGGCCTAGGGGCTACTTACAGTGATATTTCCGTCCCTGCGCAACAATACCGAATTTTTCCGGTATGTGAACCCAAACTTGAATTTATCTGGCTTGAACTTACCTCAAGCTGCAACAACAAATGCCTCCATTGCTACTCTGCAAGCGGCCCGCATACTCCGGCAGGCTGCGTGCCACACAAACGTTGGCTGGAACTAATTAGCGAAGCCCGCCAAGAAGGAGCGTATGCTATCCAACTTATTGGCGGCGAGCCGCTCCTCTACTCAAAATGGCGAGAACTGGTAATTAAGGCACGTCAGGAAAACTACGAACTAATTGAAGTGTTTACTAATGCCACCCTTGTCGATGACGACTGTATTGATTTTTTCAAACAAAATAATGTCAGTGTCGCCACCACAATTTACGCTAGCAATGCCCAAACCCACGATAAAGTTACCCTGCATCCCGGAAGTTTTAAAAAAACTATGTCGGCTATCAAGAAGATTCTCGAAAAAGACATTCCTCTGCGCATTGCCTCAATAATTATGAAAGCCAATGAACATGAAGTAGAAAATATTATGAACCTATACGCTGAGCTGGGAGTAGAGCAAGCACTCCCAGACGTTGTTCGCCCCACCGGGCGTGGTGACGACAAAGATCTAATTCCTGAAACTTATACCAAACCACCCATCAAGCCGCCATTCTTTACTGATCCTGAATCCTTTGTCAAAGCTCAAAAATTTCATAGCTGCTTAGCCGGTCGCTTGGCGATAACAGCTACCGGTGATGTCATCCCTTGCATCTTTGCCCGCAATCAGATATGCGGAAACATCCTAAGCAGCCCCCTCACCAGCGTGCTTAATGGGCATGCACTGCAGCAATGCTGGGGTACGACCAAAGATTGCATAACTAAGTGCCAGGATTGTGAATATCGCTATGCCTGTCCGGACTGCCGACCACTGGCGCAAGGCCTCGACCCGAAGAAAAATTGGCAGGCTGTACCTGCCGACTGCCTGTATAACCCTTATACTGGAAAATGGGAGGATGATAAAAATGTTTGATGAAAAATATAAAAATCCAAAATGGGAGAATCCGGAAATGGAAGATTGGGATGATGATTTTGAGGATGCAGAATTCGAGGAACGAGTCACGAATGTAGGCTGCTCCCCTTCCTGGACGCCGTGCTATCCCCAGCAATGCTGGCCGCGGAAACAGTGCTATCCCAGTCAATGCTGGCCGCGGAAACAGTGCTATCCCCAGCAATGCTGGCCGCGGAAACAGTGCTATCCTCAGCAATGCTGGCCACGGAAACAGTGCTATCCCCAGCAATGCCGGCCACGGAGCTGCTCCCCCCGTTACGGGTCCCAGCGTCCTTGCAATCCTCTATAGAATGAATATTCAGTAAGGCGCCAAAAATGCGTTTAAAATAGGCTCTTTCACCGGCATCAAAAAAGAGAAATGTCTAATGACATTTCTCTTTTTTAATCGCTATATCGTTATTATGCTATGTTAACATTAGCTCTCTTTATCCGTATTACTCTTGCATTTTTCTATAGCATATTAGATCATCGACTGTGACCACTGTCATATTATGTTTCTCAGCAAAAGCTACTATTTCCGGTAGCCGTGCCATAGTACCATCAGGGTTTGTAAGTTCACACAACACACCATAAGGTTTCAGTCCGGCAAGACGCATTAAATCAACATTTGCTTCTGTATGGCCTGGACGCTCCAGCACACCACCGGGTCTGGCTTTTAAAGGAAACACATGCCCTGGGCACCGAAGATGCTCGGGACGCGCGTTGTCAGCAATCGCCGCTTTGACCGTCGCAACACGGTCAGCAGCCGATACACCAGTAGTAACCCCCGCTGCAGCTTCGATCGAGACTGTAAATGCAGTTTGAAAAGAACTAGTATTGTTTTCCACCATCATTGGCAACGCCAATGCATGGACCTTTTCTTCAGGCAGACATAAGCAGACGATGCCACTGCCTTCGCGAATTAACATTGCCATCTGCTCTTCAGTCAGGGATTCTGCAGCAAAGAAAATATCCCCTTCGTTTTCGCGTTGTTCATCATCGGTGACCAAAACTCCCTGACCATTACGCAATGCGTTAAGAGCTCTTTCCACCCGCTCATTCGAGTTGCCAAATTGAGTTAGTAAGGTCTGATTCAAAGTAATACGCCTCCTAGTCATAGTCGGACTTACCAGAATCAGGGCAACGGACATAGACAGCTAGCTAAAATAAATTAACTATCGCCTCAGAATTACTGAGGTAAAGATTGCTGACTGCCTTATCCTCTTTCATCCGGACTATACCGTCGGCACTGGCATCTCACCAGTTCTGCTGACCCCTCCGAAAAACGAAGAGCGCTCGCGGGCTCCCCAGTTCAAACTGGGATACCGCCGGTGGGGACTTTCGCCCCGCCCTGAGAATAAGTCACTTATTTGTAAGTATACTCCAACACCCCTATTTGTCAATCCTTTTGGCATATAATAAAAATCGTACCAAAGCCGTTGCGGAGGCTGCCAGGCAATCTGGCGTCACAAGGTTCTAATTCATTTAACAAGTAAAAAGAATCAAGGTGTAAGCCTAGATTCTTTGGTAATGATTAAAAACACGCCTGTAAATCTTTATTGGATACTATATAGTAATGTACTATAAATTTTTAAAAGCATGCAGGCAAATAAATCTGGCTTATTCAATGTACTCATGATCCGAGCCACAGCAATCTTTATAACGTTTATTACTACCACATAAACAAACACTATTCCGATTCGGCAAGGGAGGAAGTTTATCAACCTCAAGACGAAGCTCATGGTCCTTCTTTGCAAGTTCTATTAAATTCGGAGATAACTCTGTCTTACCAATCTGCGCTATATATTCACAAAAAAATTGTTCTTTGACGGCAATGTATTCGTCAACAATGGGCTCAATTCTAATTGACTTACGATAACTATCAATCTTATGTACTCCATCGTATATCCGAGTATCATCAGGTAGAAATAAGATTTTGTATTCTTTATATATATTGGGGGAAACGCATATTAATTCCCCCTCTGGATTTTTCCATACTGCATGAAATTCAGCTTCGATTAAGATATTTCTCCATTCCCAAATAGCCCAACCATATTGCACTGTTCCCCCATTGCTCTTAATTTTCCTTTCAACATTACTAAAGGATTCATTGTATTCGTTAAACTGAATTGGTTTCACCGGAATGTAATAGGGTTTAGCATTAGGGTTTATCTCTTTACAAAAATCAACGATAAACCTTGTTAATCCTTTTGGAGTAATTGTTGACATATCTCCGCCCCCTTCTATTCATTATTTTATTATAACATTTATTTCATGTTGCAATAATGAATCTTCTGAATTATTTTATCATACCTTCTATTTCTATTCACGTTATCAATAATGATACTAACTTTTCTTATTTACTAAAACATTGGATAATATCCAACTCTCTAATTATATATAGTATCCAATAAAGATTTACAGGCGTGTTGTTAGTATAAGCGTAAGTCAAGCGCCAGCGGTGGAGCGTTACTAACAACACGCCTAGAAAAAAATCTTTATTGGATTTCATATAGTTTAAATTAACCAATTCTTTCACTATCTCTAGCCTTGCTTGCTGGGGATTTTTTTCTTTTCAAAAGATTTTCCTTACTACGCGCTTTAAATTGCTTTAAATTGAAACAAATGTAACAATGGCAAGCAGAATCGACGTAACCGTCATGGCCAGCAGCGGTTTAAATGTTTTTGTACGCAAATCGTGCAGACTGACATTTAACCCAAGCCCTACCATAGCCATAGTTAACACAAATGTTGTAACATTAGCAATTTCATCCATTATATTTTGCGAAAGAACGATGTATTTGCCAATCACATAACTTCCCACAAAACTCATAATGATAAAACCAATAAGAAACCACGGAAAATCAATTTTAGCATCCGTTTGAGCGCTTCCCGACCGTTTCATCCAATACATTAATAGAAAGCACAAGGGTACAAGCAAAAAAACCCGCCCCAATTTTGCCAACAAGGCAATGGCTAAAGCATCTCGTCCGGCAGGCGTGGCTGCTAACGCCACATGCGCAATCTCGTGCAAACTGATTCCTGACCAAATTCCATACTGGATATCTGTCAGATATAGGTCTGGCCTTAAAATTGTATAGCCAATGGCAAAAATCGTACCAACAAGGGCAATAATTCCTACCCCCATCGCCGTGTCTTCATCCTTGGCTTTGATAATCGGCGATACGGCCGCTATGGCGGCTGCCCCGCATACCCCGGTACCAATACCAAGCAGCAAAGACAAGGACAAATCCGCTTTGAGGATTCTGGCAATGAGCAGCGTTAGAATGATAGAGAAAAGAATCGTGCCAATATCGCGGACCAATAACATTAACCCCTGGTGAAATATCACATCAATATTTAATTTTAAACCGTATAAAATAATGGCCAACCGTAACAGTCTTTTCGCGGAAAATTGAATGCCCACTCGTATCTGTTCCGGGTATCCCCAAATTTGCCGGTAAACAACAGCGATAAGGATTGCGCACGCCAGTTGCCCAATATGGTCAAAGCCAGGTACTTTAAATAACCCATAGCCCAGCACCGCAATCATAAACGTAAAGCCAATACCTGCCAGCATCGGCCACCATGCTGGCGTCTTATTTACACATTCTTTCTCATGCTGAGGAATTGGAATCATATTCGCCATGTTATCGTCTCCTTTTATTGCTCTACTTCTGATATATTTAGCATAAACAATTCATTGTAATAAGTAAAATAAATCATTATAATTGTGATGATAAGTAATTTGATATAATAAAGATCAAGTCAACCATATGGGGGATGTAACATTGGACCAATCCTTACTTGTTTTTGTAACCGTTGCCGAGAAAAAAAATTTTTCCCGGGCGGCAGAGGAGCTGCATATGACCCAACCGGCAGTAAGCCAATATATTCAAACACTGGAACGAGCTATCGGCGCTAAACTGCTCGAACGCAGCAATAAATTTGTCCGGTTAAACAAAGCCGGTGAAATTGTATACCACCATGCGAAAGAAATATTAGGGATTTATACTCGCATGCAATGTCTGGTCGATGATATCATGCATACGGCCAGCGGTACTTTATCCATAGGCGCCAGCTATACTTTTGGCGAATATCTCCTACCGCACGTAATTGCCTATTTGCATAAAGAGTATCCGTTAATCAAGCCCAATATTACCATTGCCAATACAAAGGAAATTGCGGAATTCGTGCTGGCTCATCAATTGGATGTAGGAGTTGTTGAAGGCGGATTGCACCAGGAAAAACTATATATTGAGCCCTTTGCCGAAGACCGAATGTATATCGTAGCCTCCGCACACCATCCGTATGCGCAAAAAAAGCAGTTACTTCCGTCTGACTTAAGCAAAGAAACCTGGATTGTCCGGGAAGTGGGCTCAGGAACAAGAGAAGCAACTGAAAAAATGTTTGCCACTCTGGATTTTTACCCGAGCAACATGATGGAATTTGGCAGCACACAAATTATAAAAGAATCTGTTGAAGCCGGTTTAGGTATTACTTTATTGTCCTATTGGGCCATTCGCAAAGAAATTGCTACAGGTAGTATGATGGCACTGAACATCGAAAAACTGCCTATTACCCGTCAATTTTCATGGGTAACACAAGCTACTCCTTTTCACACCAAAGCAACTGAGGTTTTTTTAGATGTCTTAAGAAACAATAAAAATTTACCTGTTTTTAGTGAAGCAGAATTCTAAAAACTGGCTCCTTTGTTCATCATGACCGTCGAGGAGGCAGCGGATGGTGTAGAAGCCATTTACAAGATAGAACAATTAAAACCCAGCATGATTCTGTTAGATATTATGATACCGGTGCTTGACGGCATCGAAGTATGCCGGCAAGTCCGCAATTTTCCCGAGTGCCCATCATTATGCTCACGGCCCGCGCCGAAGATGAAGACCGGATTATGGGATTAGAGTTAGGGGCTGACGACTATATAACCAAACCCTTTAATCCCCGCGAGGTAGTGGCCCGAGTCAAAGCCGTGCTTCGTCGTGTGCCTGACACTGAATTTACCAAAGCTAATGTCTTGCGCTTTACCAATCTTGAAATCAATATCAACGAACACACCATTACTACCTTTGGCCAAACTGTTCCTCTGACATCGAAAGAAACGGAACTTTTATGGTGTCTGGCCTCTCACCCCGGGCGAACCTTTTCCCGTGAGGTGCTGCTGGAAAAAGTGTGGGGATATACCTACTGCGGCGAAACCCGCACCATAGATAGCCACATCAAACGCCTCCGGCAAAAACTTGATATCAAAGACACTTCACCTTGGGACATTCGGACAGTATGGGGTGTAGGGTATCGCTTCGAGGTACGATCATGAAACACTCCTTGCAGCTCAAACTATTATTCAGCTTTATGCTGGTAATCACCGTACTATTAGGTGGTGTCCTAGTAGGGGTGTCGGCTCTCATCAAAGAACAGACACTAGCAGCCAAGCGTCAAGAACTCATTGCCAAGGGAACGGAACTGGCCGACACCCTGAAAAAATTTAACGCAGAAACCGGCAATTTTATTGGACTGGACGCCTTTTTAGCCAATGCCGACAGCTATCTGGGCGCGCGAATATGGATATTGGATGCATCCCGCCTTGTGGTCAACATGTCCGGCATGGGTATAGGGCGGGGCCCTGGCCGGCGCATGAAGGGTGGGCCTGGTCCTGGCAACCCCGGACATTCCGGCATGGGATTACAGTCCTTTGGCGGCATACGCACCGTTATTGATGAACTTGACCCTGTGTTTATTGACGGCAAAACTTGGACAAAAACTTTCGAAAATCCGTATTATGGTGAAAAAATGCTGGTCGTAGCCGTTCCCATCACCTTAGCAAACGGTCAGGTGGGCGGAGCAGTACTGCTCCATGCGCCAGTAGCCGGCATCGACGCCTTCATGCAGCGAATCTACTATTATATTGGTGGGGCGGGCCTCCTGGCCGTCCTGTTGGCCCTCCTGGTGCTCCATTATCTCACCCGCAATATTGTGCGCCCGCTCAAAGCCATGCAGGAAACGGCCAGCGCTATGGCGCGGGGTGAATATAATACCCTGGTCAAGATAGAAACTACAGATGAAGTGGGCCGTCTGGGCTTGGCACTCAATTCCCTGGCCCGGGATTTGGCTAATTATATTACCGAACTGAATAAAACGGAAAAACTGCGTCGTGATTTCGTGGCCAATGTATCCCATGAACTCAGAACGCCGCTGACCATTATCCGGGGCTATAACGAAGCGCTATTGGACGGGACAATTGAAGAACCCTCACAAATCAAAAAGTATTACCGGCTGATACGGAACGAAACAGTGCGGCTGGAACGCCTAATCAACGATTTGCTGGATTTAAGCCGGTTGCAGTCGGCTAAATCTGCTGCCGATAAGGAAAAGATACCACTAGCGGCAGTAGCCGACAGTGTAGTGCATATGCTCAAACAGCAAGCGGAACAGAAAGAAATTCACCTACTGTCCAACACCAAAGAACCACTCCCTGCTATTCAGGCTAACGGCGACCGGATCACCCAGCTTCTATTAATCCTGTTGGATAATGCTATAAAATACACACCGTCCGGCGGGACGGTAACTATCACGACCTTTACCGACGGTGATACCGTAGCAGTGGAAGTTGCCGACACCGGCACAGGGATTCCATCCGAAGATTTGCCCTACATCTGGGAGCGCTTTTATAAAGTGGATAAATCCCATTGCCGCGACGACAGCGGCACCGGCCTGGGGTTGGCTATCGCCAAACAAATTATTGAATTGCACCAGGCGGCGGTAACAGTCGCCAGCCAGGTTGGTCAAGGCACCACTATCACGATTCGGTTTTCCATAGCAAAGTGACAACAAATAACCCATAAGATATGATTGTTTTTGAATGTCACTTGTAGTGCTGGGTACTGAATATGTTCCGCTAAAAAATCACATTTCACACTTTTGTCACACTTTCTCCATACTTTTGCCTTAGTTATTGTTTAAACTAAAATCAGTTGGAAAACCCAACTTAATCAATATAAGGAGGTAAAAAGTATGAAAAAATCCCTTTTCATTGCGGTAGTCGGTCTGTTAGTACTCGCCTTTGCCGCTTCCATGGTATATGCCGCGACTCCGACCAACGTGCCGCCTTTCGCCCTCAACCAGGCGAACCTGACCGATGCTCAAAAGCAGGAACTGGCCCCCCTCTTTAATCAAATGAACGACCTCAGAAAGCAAATGTTTGAAGTCCGTAAGCAAGTCATCCAAAAACAGGTCGAATTCGGTAACCTGACCCAGGAGCAGGCTGACCAGCGTATCGCCTGGATGAAAGAACGCCTGGAAAATGGATTTGGCCCCGGCATGATGGGCAGAGGTCCCGGCATGATGCGAGGTGGCCCTGGCCCCGGCTTTCGTCCCGGCTGGCAACAGCAGCAAAATAATTAAGTAGCATTAGAGGAAAAGCATCTTGCGGGTGGCAAGATGCTTTTCCATGTATATACTAAAATGATTTCACACTTTTTCCATATTTCGGGCACAGATTCGCCTAACTTTTCCAATATACTTTTCATCAGGATGTGCAGCATGGGCAAACTGTTAGTCTTGTTTATAGAACTTATATTACCGGCTACCATACACCCCTAGTGCAATTGCTTCCCTCCTTACCTTATAAGTATTGCTGTTCATAAGACCATCACCAAGGCATCCTGGTTCTCGGGCACATTATTTTGTCAGCCGCAGTTTTTTATATCGGCTTGGGTATTTTACTGGTGATATATGGATGTACACAGTCAGTTCACTGGCCTTGGCTAACAATCAATCACGAATATTTTCTCAAACTAAACTCCTGTATAGCATTGTCTATCTCCTTCGTCAGCGCATCAGGCAGTCCTTCAATATTCACATTAAGAAAGCCGCGGACAATAGTAGCAATCGCTTCTTCCTCATTAAGCCCGCGGGCCATCAAATACTCAATTTCCTCAGGAGCAATCTTCCCTACCGCTGCTTCATGACTGAGTTCCGCATTGCCGGTCCGGGCTTCCAGTTCAGGCACCGCATGAATGATCCCCTGTTCCGACAGCAGCAGTCCGTGGCACTCCAAGTGAGCTTTGGTATCAGGTGACTGCCCCAGCAAATGGCCACGATTAATAACTACCCCGCCGGTACTAATCGTCCGGGCAATAATCTCGGCCTTGGCTCCAGGTACCGCCAGGATAGCCCGTCCACCAACATCCATATGAGAACCAGGCGGCGCAACCAAAATGGAGTTAATCCGGGAAACCGCTCCTGGCCCCACCAATTTAGTCGTCGGATACATTTGTAAATCCTTTGCGGGCCGCATACAGATATAATTTGAGATATACACGCCATTCTCCTCAACGATAACGCCAGTGCGGGGCCTGACCACAATCTCCTCACCCCAGCGATGAATCATGGTAAACGTCAATTTCCCGCCTTTTTTAACATAGAATTCACTAATTCCAACATGCATACCCTTTTTTACATGGGAATCAGTGGCACAACCAGTAATTACGTGCAATTCCGCTCCTTCTTCCACAACGATGATGTTGTGAACATCTTGGATGATGTCTTCCTGTCCGATATACAAGCAAGCTTGTACCGGATAACAGACTTTCGAACCTGCAAAGGCCCGGATAAAGTAGCCGTGTTCCTGATGCAAAGCCGCTCTGGCAGTATATTTATCAGCATCGGGTGTGACAGCCTGCCACCAGTAATCAGACAGCCAAGCATACTTTTTTAAAGCATCATCTGTACTCATGATCTCTACGCCTTCACTGGCAACATTGCAATGCACAACCGAATGATCGATCTGCATATAGGTTCCTGACCTTTCCTCACCCGCCACTTCTATTCCAATACCTTCCAGTTGCGCTTGCTTTTCAGGAGAAAGTTGAGCAGGGTCGGAAATATAAGCTTGTTCAACACCCTTATCGGCAAAAGCCGCAAAATCTATATCTGCACCAAATGCAGCTCTCTTTCCGGACGCGGCATGAGCCTTATCTCTTATGCTTGCCTCATTCTTCATTTTTTCCATCCCCTTATAAAGCACAATTTACACATTCTTCATAGCCTTTTTCATGAATACAAGTCAACATTTCCTGTGGATTTCCACTGCATGACAATGTTCCTTGATACATTACATGGGCCGTATCTGCAGGTACATATTCCAAAATATGCCCAGTATGGGTAATGATCAACCCAGACTTTTGCCGATCAGTCCGGCGTTTTCTGATTGTTTGGCCGTTCTTTCGCAGACCGCGTTCTAAAATATAATTGGCTGCCTGACCAACCACGGCAATGTTTTCAATGTCGACACCGGATTCCGGTTCATCTAGCATGACTAAGTCCGGCTGCTGCGCCATCAATTGCAACAACTCGGACCGTTTTATCTCGCCGCCAGAAAATCCTTCGTTCACGCCTCTATCCAAAAATTCGATCAAATTTGTCTTGTCCGCCAGCATTTCAACATTAGTATGTTTTTTTCCACAAATGCGTACCATTTCCCGCACAGAGAGGCCACGTAAAGTCGGTGGTCTTTGTATCATAACGCCAATACCCCTGCGGGCGCGTTCATCTACCGACAAGTTCGTTATATCCTGACCTTTGAAATAAATCTTACCGGCTGTTATTTTATACCGGGAAAAGCCCATAATTGCGCCAATCAATGTAGATTTTCCCGTACCATTCGGCCCAAACAGAACATGCACTTCTCCCGGCTTGATATGCAGGTTAACATCGTGCAATATCTGTCGGTCATTTACTGCAACCGATAAATTTTCCAGTTTTAACAACTGCATCTCCCCCTAAATTATCAATAACTTGTCCAAATGAATTATGCTATTACGATTTGGGTTTCACCATCCTCGTAAGAGTACTTAACAGTCCATAGTAAGACTATATTTTTCAAATTCGTCTTTCCTTTGGATAATCCTTCCATAGAATTTATAAAACCCTTGGATTTTGATAAACATCATTTTTTCCAACTTGACTTCGGAATTATAAAATTCTATAGCGGTAACAATCCCCGGTGTAAATTCACTTCTTGACATTTCTTGTAAGATATTATATATTAATTATGAAATATATTTCATAATTAATCACGCATGCAACATAAATAGTGAGCAACAACGCATATGGGCGGTTTGAAACAGCCTCTAATAGGGCAAATCGCCAATTATTTTGCATAAGATTGTGTGGTGTAAGGCTTTGGAAGAGTATTTTCACTCCGTACGATTGATTAGTGATCGCTGTAAGGGATGCGTCAATTGTATTAGACGATGTCCGACTGAGGCCATCCGCATTCGTAACGGCAAAGCGCAAATTACTGAAGCACGTTGTATAGATTGCGGCGAATGCATTCGCCGTTGCGCCAATCATGCCAAAACAGCGATAACCGATTGTCTTGATGATATCCAGCAGTATAAATATAATATTGCTCTGCCGGCTCCGGCGCTTTACGCGCAGTTCAGCGCCGACACGCCAATTGAATCGATACTGTGCGCGCTGTTGAAACTGGGTTTCGATGATGTATTTGAAGTAGCACGAGCCGCGGAAATTGTATCTTTAGGTATCAAAGAATATCTGAAACGTTCCGATATTAAACGTCCTGCCATTTCATCCGCCTGTCCGGCGGTTGTACGCCTAATCCAGGTAATGTTCCCCGAACTAATTGGCAACTTGATTCCAATTGATGCGCCTGTTGAGGTTGCTGCCAGGATTGCCCGGTCAGCGGCAATCCATAAGCTAAATATTCCGTCTGAAGATATCGGTATCTGGTTTATTACTCCTTGTCCGGCAAAAATGACTACGGTAAAGCAACCTTTAGGCACAGAAAAATCGAATGTTACCGGAGCAATAAGTATATCGAAAATTTACGGTGATTTATTAAAAGCTTTGCCTGTTCAGCCAGCCGGTCTTTCGGGCCAAAGGGCTTCCTGGATTGGTATCGGTTGGACCGTGTCCGGGGGTGAAAATGCGGCTGTGGAGGTTTCGAATTCACTGGTTGTCAACGAAATCGGTAGCGTCAGCGAAATACTGGAACAAGTCACTTTAGGAAAACTCAACCATGTTGATCATATCGAAGCACTGGCATGCGCCGGTGGTTGTATCGGGGGGCCATTAACAGTGGAAAACCGTTTTGTTGCTCAACACCGAATTAAGCAACGCACACAAAAAATGATTGCCAAAAACGTAGCTCAAGGCAAAACTCTTTGTCAGAGTGACCTTGAGGTTGCATTAGGAGTGGCTGAACGTCGCGCAATTGAGCCTCGCTCAATCCTACGGTTGGACGAGGATATTTTCAAGGCGATGTATAAGGTGGAACTAATGGAAAAGACGTTAAAAGAACTACCTGGTCTTGATTGTGGTTCCTGCGGTTCACCGAATTGTAAGGCCTTAGCTGAGGACATTGCACAGGGAACCGCCAGTAAAACTGATTGCGTATTTATACTTAGAGAAAAAGTCCGTGATTTGGCGCAAGAGATGGTAAGATTAGCCGAAAAGTTACCACCGTCCTTGCATAAAACCAAGCGATAATTTTTGGGGAATTAATATGGTATTGTGACAATAATATTAAAATAATTCGCAATAAAATTCCAAGGAGATTTTTGCATTCAAATGAAGCAGTTACCGCGACAATGGTAGCAACCAATGCTGCTGATAAGCAAAAAGAAAAATAAATCTACCTAAATAACCTATAAGGAAAGAAGGGTGAGCTCATTCCCTCCTCTCCTATTAAGCTATTTTCTACACCTTACTTTTTCTGATAGGGTTAAAGAGATTTTCCTATTTCTGGACCAGGCGACGTTACTATGATTTCCTCGACTTCAACCGTTACGACACCTTTGGCCGACAAATTTAGTGCGGCTGCCATAGCATTACCTTCATTCATAAGGAAGCCCTCGTTTATATATGAAGCAATCCCTTTGAGCTGGTAACCTTGAAGCTTCTCGGCATTGTACACCGTAACCGCCACTTTAGGATTTTTTTTAATATTTTCAATTGTCTTTTTCATAAAAACGTCAACGAGCATCAGCCTGTTATCATTAAGTACCTTTGTAAAATATACAGGCACGACATTGGGGGTATCCCCCGCCGTAGCAAGTACCCACATTTTATTAGCATCAAGAAAAGTTTTAACTTCGGCATTGAATGTCTTCATTACCCATTTCCCCCTTTGTTAGTTTTGACAGCTGCCAATAATATGATATATTGGCAGGTTACGAAAAAACAAGTATGCACTTTTGGGTAACATAGGTATCCAAAAGGTAAGTAAGGGCCTATTACCCAATAAAATTTCCGACCACTTACTGACGAATGGCAAAGACAAGGTCTAGATATAATGCGGGGAGAATAAATTATGGAAATGATAAAGTGCCCAATAGAGATAACGCTCTCTCTTATCAGTGGAAAATGGAAAATTCTCATAATTCGCGAACTGCTCGGAGGTGGAAAACGTTTCGGTTTATTACATAAAAGCATTGGAACAGTCAGCGCAAAAATTCTGACACAACAGCTTAGAGAAATGGAGGACGACGGACTTATTGAACGCAAAGTTTTTTCGGAAATTCCCCCGCGGGTTGAATATTCGTTAACCCCAATGGGACAAAGTCTTTTACCGATTATGACCGCAATGAGAAAGTGGGGAATGAGTGCCACTACTAAACATACCTCCAAATGCCGCTTTTGCGAGCAATGCGGGCCTATTGTCTAACATCTGGAGCATTAATATCAACTTTTTTGCGGCAAACATATCTCAAGATCACTTTCTCCTTGACATTCCCCTTTGGGTACTACATATTATTTATGAAATATATTTCATAAACTTAAAGAAGCACTATGAATCGTCAAATTAAAGAACGTAGTTGAACAACCGGCTCCTGTCACTCATTATAAGCCTGTAGAGATTCCTTGGGGCGACATAGAGGAAGTCACCTTAACCATTGAAAAAATTTCAAAGGCGCTTATTGGGCCAGCCTGATACTCTGACCCCACCGCCCCATGCTCCCGGCGTCATCCCCAACTGGGTGGTCAACCAGGGCTGCACCGATATTTTAGTCGGCGGGACGGGCGAAGCACATCAAAGTAGAGCTTTTCATCAGGAGGCTATCCCCATGGATAAGAGTATCGGAATCATAAAACCGACATCTGGACGTCGGTAGATATATTAATAGGCTTGTTTCTAATCCGGATAACAGGCTGGCTCTGGATTGATCCGGTAATTGCTATCATTGTGGCATCACCTAGGCTTATGTGATGTTGTGATTCATCTGAAACCTCATGAAGAAGAGAAACTGCCTTTTATTTCCGGCAACTAAACGTATATTGAATTTGTCAGCTATCTATCAAATCGCCGGTAGATAGTTTTTTTGTTTTAGAGAAAAACATGGGCAACCAGATCAAGGACACACAACAAAAAAACAATTGCCATTTTTATACTGCAAGTATATAATAAATTTAAACAGTGTTTAAATTTATTATATGAGCCATAAGTCTTTTATGTATTCGTAGAGTAATGGGAGAGAAGAACAAAATGGATAAAGCTCTGCGTGTCGGTATTGACATCGGTTCAACAACTCTAAAAATGGTTATCCTCGATGAGAAAAACAGCATTGTATTTCAACAATATGTGCGACATTTTTCCGATATAACAGCTGCTTTTCAGAGCGTGACGGCCAAAGCCCAACATGTCCTGCGGCAAAAGTTGTTATCAGTTATGTTTACAGGCTCGGCAGGCATTGGCATCTCCCAGTCTCTTGGCCTGCCTTTTATCCAGGAGGTAATCGCTTCCACCAATGCCGTCAAACATATTATTCCTAATACGGGCACAGTTATTGAACTTGGCGGAGAAGATGCCAAGATTACTTATTTTGGCAACACAGTGGAACAGCGCATGAACGGTGTCTGTGCCGGAGGTACCGGTGCATTTATTGATCATATGGCGGCATTATTATCTACCGATCCCTTGGGCTTAAATGAACTTGCCAAAAATTATCGCACCATTTACCCGATTGCTTCCCGTTGCGGCGTATTTGCCAAAACCGATGTGCAGGCACTGATGAATGAAGGTATTTCCAAAGAAGATATTGCTGCTTCTATTTTGCAAGCCGTTGTGAATCAAACGATCAGCAGTTTATCTCAAGGCCGGGCGATTAGCGGTAAAGTAGCTTTTCTCGGGGGTCCTCTGTATTTTTTGTCGGAGTTGCGACGGCGTTTTATTGAAACGTTGGGGCTTAAACAAGATCAGGTACTAAACCCAGAATGTTCGCCTTATTTTGTTGCTATTGGCGCAGCACTGGCTTTGCGGGAAGAACCTGTTCCTTATGAACTTTTGCATGAGAAATCTCTCCCCCGGTTGCTCGGACAACGCCTGGAAAAGCGAAAATCACTGGGCCCCCTATTTACTGATCAAAAAGAATATCAGCAATTTGCCGCCCGGCATGCGCAACATGCTGTCAAGCGGGTAAACCTAACAGAGTATATTGGTAAGGCCTATTTGGGAATTGATGCCGGATCAACGACAACTAAACTGGCGCTTATTGCCGAGGATGGAAGCTTATTGTATTCCTATTATGGCAGTAACAGAGGCAAACCGCTGGAGACAGTAATTACGGCGCTTAAAGATATATATCAACGTCTGAATGACAATACACGGATTGTTTATTCGACTGTTACCGGTTATGGTGAGCAATTCATCAAAGCTGCTTTGCAGGTGGATATTGGCGAAGTCGAAACTGTGGCTCATCTCAAGGCGGCCAAACACTTTTTACCTGACGTTACTTTTGTGCTGGATATTGGCGGTCAGGACATAAAATGCTTTTTTGTGCGGGATGGCATAATTGATTCCATTATGCTCAATGAAGCTTGTTCTGCAGGCTGTGGCTCGTTTATTGAAACTTTTGCCCAAGCTATGAATATGACTGTTAAAGACTTTTCTCAGCTTGGTTTAAAGGCGAAAAAACCGGTTGATCTTGGTAGCCGCTGTACTGTTTTTATGAACTCCAAAGTCAAGCAGGCGCAAAAAGAAGGTGTCGATGTTAGTGATATCTCGGCCGGGTTAGCAATATCCGTTGTTAAAAATGCCTTATTTAAAGTGATCCGCCTGAAAAATACCGCGGATCTGGGCGAAAAGATCGTCGTTCAGGGTGGTACTTTTTACAATGATGCTGTGCTGCGGGCTCTGGAACAAGCCATCGGCCGAGAGGTTGTCCGCCCGGATATTTCCGGCCTCATGGGTGCTTTTGGCGCAGCGCTTATTGCCCAAGAGCGGTATGATCCAGAAAAAGAGACCTCACTGTTGTCGTTGGCTGAGCTTGACGGCTTTGCCGCTAATACCACGAATCACCGCTGCCAATTATGTGGTAACCAGTGTCTGATTACCACCCACCGCTTTTCTAACGGACAGGAGTATCATGCCGGAAATCGCTGCGAACAAGGCGTTGGCCAGGCTAAATTGAACGATGAACTGCCTAATCTTTATGCTTATAAGTATCAACGGCTGTTTCAATATAAACCTCTGGCCGAGTCGCTGGCGCGCCGCGGAATTATTGGTATTCCCCGCGTGCTCAATATGTACGAAGATTATCCCTTTTGGTTTACTTTTTTTACCAAACTCAGCTATCGGGTAATTTTATCCGGACGTTCGTCCCGCCAGTTATATGAGCTGGGAATGGAAACCATCCCTTCAGAATCTATTTGTTATCCGGCTAAACTTGTGCACGGACATATTAGCGACTTAGTTAAAAAAGGCGTTAAAAAGATATTTTATCCGTGTATTCCTTACAACATTCAGGAAGACCGGGCAGCCGACAACTGTTATAACTGTCCGATCGTTACGTCCTATCCGGAAAATATCAAGGCGAATATGGATGTACTGCGCGATAATGAAATAGTATTCCTTCATCCGTTTTTGCCGCTTAACAATCGTGACCGCTTGATCAGCAGGCTGATGCAGGAGCTTGCGGGAGAAAATATTACAAAGAAGGAGATTATTGCTGCGGCCGATGAGGCTTATGCCGAACTGGACCGATATAAATCCGACGTTAGGCGTAAAGGCCAAGAAGCGCTTTCCTATATGGCTGACAGGAATGTTAAAGGAATTGTTTTGGCAGGCCGTCCCTATCATATTGATCCTGAAATTAATCATGGTCTGCCTGAACTAATCCAATCATATGGGTTGGTCGTATTGTCAGAAGATGCTGTACGGCATTTAGGCACAGTAAATAGGCCGCTGCGGGTTGTTGATCAATGGGGTTACCATTCCAGACTATATGCAGCAGCAAACTTTGTTGCCAGGCAGCCTGATGTTGAATTACTCCAGATTAACTCTTTCGGCTGTGGGCTTGATGCAGTTACAATTGATCAGGTAAAAGAAATTCTTGAAACTCACAATAGAATCTACACAGCAGTTAAACTGGATGAGATCAGTAATCTGGGAACAGCCAGAATTAGGGTGCGCTCACTGTTGGCAGCGCTTAATGACAGAGGGCGGCATTCTATTGTCAACCAAACAGCAGAACTGGCTGCCGGACGCCACCATGGTTTTAGCAATTTTAGCGCTGAAATAAAAAAACGCCACATCATATTGGCACCACAACTATCTCCCATTCATTTTCAATTTTTGGAAGTCGGCTTTCAACAAGCCGGATTTCACCTGGTGGTAGCTCCCATGCCTGACAAAACGGCAATTGATGAAGGTTTAAAGTTTGTACATAACGATGCCTGTTACCCTACTATTATTGTTGTTGGGCAACTGTTACAGGCCTTGAAATCGGGGCGGTATGACTTGAATAATACCTCAGTTATATTGACCCAGACCGGCGGCGGCTGTCGGGCAACTAATTATGTTGCAATAGCCCGCAAAGCCTTCAAAGATGCCGGCATGCCCCAGATACCGGTTATTGCTTTAAGAAGTGGAAAGCAATCAGACTTTTCTTTGACATTATCACTGCTCGAGAACTTAATAATAGGTATTATTTATGGAGACCTGTTGATGCGGGTGCTTTATCGGGTACGACCGTATGAAAAACGTCCCGGTTCGGCTCAAGAGCTGTGCGATTATTGGGCTGCCAAGTGTCGTCAGGACATGTTAACAGGAGGCAAACGTAATTTTAAAAATAATATTTTCGGAATTGTCCGAGATTTTGACAACCTGGAAATTGATGAGCGGAAGATTAAGCCACGTGTCGGTCTAGTTGGTGAAATCCTGGTAAAATATCATCCAATAGCTAACAACAACCTTGTCGAACTGTTGGAAAGTGAGGGTGCGGAAGTCGTTGTACCTGACCTGCTGGATTTCTTCCTATACTCTGCTTATGACAGCAAGGTACAATATGACTTGTTGGCCGGCACCTTAATCAATAAGCTCAAAGGCAATCTATTTATCAGGTTGGTTGAGTTTTTCCGCCGTCATCTCCGCAGAGCACTAAAGACCAGCAAACGCTTTTCACCACCGTTTACTATTGAACATATTGCCAGAATGGCGGCAAAGCATCTATCCTTAGGTAATATAACAGGTGAAGGCTGGCTGTTGACCGGTGAGATGGTTGAGCTGATTCACTGCGGGGTCGATAATATTTTATGTTTACAGCCGTTTGCCTGCTTACCTAATCACATTACCGGCAAAGGTATGATTAGAGAGTTGCGCCGCTGCTACCCGGACATCAATATTATCCCCATCGACTATGATCCCGGGGCCAGTGAGGTTAATCAGCTAAACCGGATAAAATTAATGCTGGCCGTGGCTAAAGCGAAACTTGGGCAGGGTACGGACTAAATTACGGGTATATTCGGTTTTGATCTAACCAATCGTGTATTTTCTCGAATAACAGGCCGGCGGCGAACCATGCAGGGGCATAATCTAAACGAATTAATCCATTAATATTGAAGATAGCTCCGGAATAATCCCAAGGTGCAGTGCCGAGTACAGTGCGTAGTATCCAGCCCGTGAGATACTCTACGGCAAAACAGAGCAGCATCCAGACGCTTCCCCGCGCCCATACCGGCCAGAGGCGAATTGTATCATGCACTGGCTCAAATAATATTGTTAAGCCGTATATTGGAAACATCCATAAATAAGTCTTGGCAGTCAGGCGAACATCTCCGGTTAACAGTGATCCTAAACCTGTCCAGATAATTTCGAGACACCAGCCTAATAATCCATAAATGATAACGCGCTTCATATTTATAGTGTAAACCTGTAACAGGCATTTATTCGCTGCTAAGACCTATACGCCCTCTAAAGTCCATTAAAGGAGTTGGTAGCAATTGAAGAGCGGTTTGGACAATAAATCGACACCTAAGGAAAAAATTCTGGATGCTACTTTGAGGATTATTGGTACTAAAGGTGTTCAGCATGTAACCAGTCGAAAAATTGCTGCCATGGCAGATGTTAATGTAGCTACTATAAACTACTATTTTGGCTCCAAAGACAATGTTATTAACGAAGCATTAAAAACCTTTGCAGATAAGCTGTTGACTTCCTTTGATTACCTTGATGACTTGGGGATACCACCGGAGGTAAGGATTAGGAATTTTCTCAGAAGTTATGCCGATTATACCCTGGAATATCCGGATATTTTCCGCAATTTCGTTGACCAAGTATTACATGATTCAGCAGCGACTATTGAATATTTCGAATTTATGAAGCAAATTGGTTTAAACAAGTTAAAAGTATCGGTACAGGAAATTACCCGAACACAGGCAAGTGAAACCGAGTTAATAATGAAAATTTTCCAGATGTTCAGTTGTTTGGAATTCCCGGTATTGGTAGGTGCCAAGATGAAAAGCCTGGCACATTTTGATTATTACGATCAGGACTGCCGCTACAGATATATTGACTTGGTACTAAAATCATTATTAAATACTTAACATTTTTACATATCGCCGTATCTTTTTACCCCGGTTGTTGCACAAGAGAGCCGCCACAGGCAAAAAGATAGCGCCTACCCAGGTTCAGGTTGCCTAGGTAGGCGCTATGTCTTTTACTTCGCCCGGCTCAAATGCATAATAGCTTCTCCATGCTCACCCGTCTTGCGAAGAAGAAAAGTCATATCACCAGCCATAGAGTACACAGTTCCATCAATCCGCGCAACGTTCCGCTCCACACTGGCCAGTCTGTCGTCAAGCTTGTCCAACTTTTCATCCAACTGGCCTACTCTTTCATACAACTGGTCCACTTTAACGTCAAGTTGGCTCACTTTTCCTTCAATCCTGGTCATGTTATGACCAAGACTGTGCAACTGGGCATTAAGTTCCTCCGCCCAGTGTCTCAAGCCCTTGGTTACATCAACGTTTTCCTTAAGCGTAATCTCCAGACCATCCGCCTTGCTCTCCAGCTTGTCCAGACGAGCGGATAGCTGCTGCTGTCCCTCGAATAGCTGCTTCTGTCCCTCGAATAGCTGCTTCTGTCCCTCGAACAGTTGCTTTTGTCCCTCGAACAGTTGCTTTTGTCCTTCAAGCAGCTGCTGTAGAATTTTTTCCATCCCCACACACCCCTTTGCTGTTATATCGCGTCATTTTGCTTTATTATATCACAAACCGTCACACAATCACATATGCGTCCCAAAGCGTCGGGGTGTTTCTGGCGTTCGTTGCCCGCTCCGCATCGGTCCGTGCGACATGGTCTCTGTCGCCATCCCGGTCGCTCGCCTCACGGCGCTGGCCTGTCAGCCTATTGAAGTAGTTAGCGGACATCAGCGACAATGTGGCTTTCCGGTGATGACCTGCCCAAATGCGAGGCAGTCCATCATCTATTACATAACGACACTATCAAACATCCGCTATAGATGCGCGGCAGCAAGGTATGAATCTAAAATTCATATTGTTCTCTTAACTGGTTAGCCTGCTGATAGATTAAATGGCGATCATGCTGAAGCCGTCCCACAACAATTCCGGGATGAATATTAATTTCGTCAGCAAAAGCCCGGATAGCAAACACGGAGTAATCCCCTTTTTTTACAAATGCCCGATAGGCTGATGAAGGGATGAGTACATCAGCGGCAAATCGGTCTGCTTCCCCTTCTTCTTTCAGGCTAGCAGTCCCAGGAGTGTCATAGCTGATAAAAACTTCTTTCTTACTGTGGCCTAATAAGATATGGCCAATTTCATGGAAGAACGAAAACCAGAAGACGTCAGCATATTTTCTCCGAAAGCTCATCTGTACAACGGCCCGCTGGGGACTTAGCCAATATGCCGCACCGTGAACATAGGTTTTCGGCAGATGCGGGACAAAAACAACAGCCACACCGCTTTCGCTGCAGATCTCCTGCAGCTTGGACTGAATCGTTTGCTGCGGCTGCAATGTTAATGAACGAAGCGCCGGTAGTGAAGCTTTCAGTTTGTCTTTTTGAAAAGAAGACACAGACATTGCCTGTGCTGCCCGCTCACCACAGCGAAGCCATGCCGCCAGGGCGAGCGGAGACGCTTCATGCGCGGTAGCTGTGCGGAACGCGGCCGGAACAATTTCCGGCAATCTTTCAAGCGACGCGACAGAAAAAAACTCGCGTGCTGAAAGCACTCGTTCCCGGTTATTCCGGGTTACCTTTACCAGCCCAAGCTTTGCTAATTCCGCATACGGAATTTGACCGAGCAGTGGAATTTCACTTTCCAGTGCGGCCTCAACTGACAAACGGGCTAATGTTTCTTGATAGTTTGCCTCCAGGTTAGTCCAAAAAGATGCGGGAGTTCCCAGCACTGCCTCAAACTTAAGAGCTGTATCTACGGTAATCGGAGCTTTTGCTTGAATGATCTCGTTAATATGCTTAGGCGTGAGACCGGTGCGATTGGCTAAATCTTTTTGTGACATCTCCCGGTCTTCCAGCATTTCAGCCAGTGTTTCTCCCGGAGGTATTGCGATAACAGCTTGGTATTTTTCATCCATGATAATCGGTCACCTCCATAATCATGACGATTTCAACCGTGAACAGATCCTCGCTAACATTGGCCTGCCCTTTCTCCTGGACAGGCCGAAAAATAAGACGAAAGCCCCCCTCCAAATCCATCGCGTACATGCCAGCATAATCACCCTGCAAGGCATGACAACGCCCCAAGCGGCTTTGAAGCAAATGCCCTAGCGTAGGCATAGCCGTAATCTGGCTAAGGCGAAGCACTATCTTCCGGGCATTCTTTGGCCCGTACTCCTGCGTCAGCTTTTTCTCATTATTTAGCAGTATTTGTAATCGGTTATTCCTATATTTAATATACACTAGCTTGCTCCATTATGTCAATTTTTATTAACCTATTAGGTTAATTATTTTTACTGTAAAATATTTTCTCAATTTTGTTTTGGCGAGCTACCTACACCATACAGATATTGTACTTCTTTATTAATTAATGTCATCCTGCCGGAAAATAAACAAGATTTTCCAAATCAAGCTTCAACTCTTTTTCGACGAAGCCGGAAAAAAGACCCCGCCCACGCTTATGGGAGGCCTGTCGATTGCCGATGCCGTATATGCGTCGAGCGATTTTTCCAATCTAACGACGCAACTTAGAAACAATGAACTTAACCTTCATTGGAGCGAAGTATTCCGGGTATTCTAAACACCGGGAAAACATTACCCGCGCATTGAATACGGCCATGAAATACCATCGTCTGTTAAAATTTAACGTCATCAATTATTATAAGCCATCTCAATGCGACGCCGCCCTTTTCCGTAAAGCGTTTTATTCCAAGTTGCCGGAACGCATTACTGCTTGACAACATTAAACCGTTCGGCAAGTACCTCCAAGATATTCTCCTGAAAAGGCCGTGGCTGGCATCAGAAAGATGTACAGGACAGGCTGGGGCATGCCAATATCTCCATGACGATGGACACCTATACACACCATGTCCCAGCCAGACAAAGCGGCATTGCTGACTGGCTTGAAAAAAATATGCCCGCATCAGCCAAAAAGAAGTGACATTTTCACATATCGCTATATAAAGTTACAACAGCGTTGCTGTACGGTTGCTGTACAAAACTAAAAAAGGCCTCTTGGGCAAAAACCCAAAAAGCCTTGTCATTATGAATTGGTGCGGGAGAAGGGACTTGAACCCCCACGGTTACCCGCCAGATCCTAAGTCTGGTGCGTCTGCCAATTCCGCCACTCCCGCATATATAATTAACTGGTGACCCACGATGGACTCGAACCATCGACACCCTGATTAAAAGTCAGGTGCTCTACCGACTGAGCTAGTGGGTCATCGTCTAAATAACAACTAACCATATACCACAATTGTACTAAGTTGAGGAATACACTCATTGAACACAGATGCAACAGATGAATATTCAAAGCTACGTAGTAGCTGCCTCATAGCAAATGGCAGGGGCGGCTGGACTCGAACCAACGCATGACGGAGTCAAAGTCCGTTGCCTTACCGACTTGGCTACGCCCCTACTTTTTTAAATTAAACTGGGGTGACTAGAGGGATTCGAACCCTCGCGTAACGGAGCCACAATCCGCCGTGTTAACCGCTTCACCATAGCCACCATGTAGTTTGTCGTTAACGACAGAATTCATTCTATCACACCAACATCTTTATGTCAAGCATCAGTTATGACTTTTTGTTGTTGCCTTTTCATAACTGTCGCACACGACGTCTGTTAGTATAGCAAATAAATTATCATTATGCAATAGGTAATTCGTGGATATTATGTTTGTATTTTAGGACGGACGCGGCTAGTTGGAATGGCACTCGTTGGATCATCAGGCCAGTAATGTTTTGGATAACGTCCCATTAAGTCTTTTTTTACTTCAAAATATGTATTGCGCCAAAAGTTAGCTAGATCCTGCGTTACCTGAACCGGCCGCTGTGCCGGTGACAGTAAGTGCAGCGTTAATGGCACCTTTCCATGGGCAATACACGGCGTTTCCTTGAGTCCAAACATTTCCTGCAACTTTACAGCCAATACCGGACGGTCAGGAACCGTGTAATCTATAGGAATACGCTGACCACTGGGTACAATAATATGTGTAGGCGCGTATTCATCAAGCTCGCGCCGTTGGTCCCAGGCAAGCATATCTTCTAAAATTGCAGCCAGATTTAGCCGCTCCAGCTCAGCCCGGCTTGTCAAACCATATACATAGGGCGCAAGCCAGCTATCCAACGTTGCGACCAGCGCTTCGTCAGAGACATCAGGCCACCCCTTTTCCCAATGGTGGATGAACAGCAGCCTGTTACGAAACTGGATTGATGCCCGCGTCCACGGCAATATCCCCAGGCCTTCCCGGGCAATACCGGCAAGCAAAGCCGCTGCTATGGCTGCAGGGTTAGGGTGAGTACAAGGACTATCCTTTAATATTAGTGCGCCCAAACGCTCATAATTTCTGGCCCGCACAGCCTGCGCCGCCCGGTCCCAGGCAACAATGGTCTCCGTCACTATCTGCTGCTGAAAATGCTGCCTTATTTCGTCCAAGCTTACAGGCGCGGCAAGAAAAATCCGGCTCTCGCTGCCTTGTCCATCAAGTTCGGCAGCCACCAGGTACGGCATATGCGCCAAAAGCTGTTCTTTAGCCATTATTGCCCCCCGGCCGCTCTCCAGCAAAAATCGGCCGGCCTCTCGCTGCTGAGAAATCCGGTCAGGATAGGCAAAAGCCAGTACGAGCCCACAAGCTTCGGCATCACCCTGGCAATTGGACTCAATGCCAAAATCCTGCTTGAGCCGGTCACTTTCAGCCCGAATTCGCCGGCACACCCCAATATCGAAGCTTTGACCGGCAATCATTCCCCCGGCACAAATCCTGCGGACAGCCTCAACCCTCAGGCGCAGATCAACATCAAGCAGATTATCGCCACTTCTAAAAAAGTCCCGATCACTGAGGATAACTGCCAATTCGCACGCCAGCCCGCCAAGTCCGATTTCTAGCGCTTTAAGTACCATATGGGCTAACCGCGGATGCAGGCCGGTTTGAACCATATGCCGCCCATGCGGAGTAATGCTGCCGTTGGTATCCAGTGCACCTAGCTTGATAAGTAATTCCCGGGCCTGACCAAATGATGCTTCAGGTGGCAAATCAAGCCATTGCAATTGCTCCGGTCTCGCTACTCCCCATGCGGCAAGCTCAAGAGCCAGCGGCGTTAAATCAGCCGCTAAAATTTCCGGAGTCGTACTAGGCTCCAGATACATACCGTCATGTTCGGTCCAAAGCCGATAACACACTCCTGGTCCCAGACGTCCTGCCCGGCCCCGCCGCTGGTCAGCAGCAGCCTGAGAAACCGGAACAGTCTCTAAACGAGTCAGACCGGTACGCGGCGAATAACGCGGCACCCGCATGAGTCCGCTGTCAATTACCGTCCGTACTCCTTCAACGGTAAGACTTGTTTCCGCAATAGACGTAGCCAGCACAACTTTGCGCTGACCGGGTGGGCTGGGCAAAATAGCGAGATCTTGGGCGGCTGGCGGCAGATTCCCATAGAGTGGCACAACACGCGCCTGCTGCTCTATGCCAAGCTCAATGAGCCCCGCATGTACGCGGTTGATTTCACCGGTGCCGGGCAAGAACACCAATATATCGCCAGTGTTGCTAGCAAGTGCTTTAAAAACAGCGCTTATAACAGCAGGTTCAATGCGGCCTTCACCACGCCGTGCGAGATAATGGGTATCCACCGGGAAGGCCTGCCCTCTACCAGTTATTACTGGGGCGTTACCAAGAAGACGAGCTACTGGTCCGGCATCAAGCGTTGCCGACATGACTAATAACCGTAAATCTTCCCTGAGAACGGCCTGAGATTCCAGTGCCAATGCCAGCCCAAGGTCGGCATGGAGACTTCGCTCATGAAACTCGTCAAATATGATTAACCCAACACCGTCAAGCGCTTGGTCGGCTTGGAGCATCCGGGTAAGTACACCTTCAGTGATTACCTCGATGCGGGTCCGAGGCCCAACCCGGGTATCCATTCTGACCCGGTAACCCACAGTTTCCCCCACTTGTTCTCCCAAAGTCCGGGCCATGTAACGCGCGGCGGCGCGAGCGGCCAGGCGCCGTGGCTCAAGCATCAGGATACGGCGGCTGTTGAGCCAAGACTCGTTCATAAGCGCTAGCGGAATGCGTGTTGTCTTACCCGAGCCGGGCGGAGCCACCAGCACGGCGTTAACATTTGATCTGAGTGCCGTTTTAAGCTCAGGTAATATTTCATCAATAGGCAGATTATGCATTGGTCACCTCATAAAACAATAAAAACAATAAGTATTGATATCATTATTATACTGAAAAATTAGTATGATAGTAGGGTACAATACAAAAATCGTCAAACCTTTAAGTTTTATGTAAGCGTAAAAGTATCCCCACATAGCGTATATGCTTCAATCCTGGGATAATGATCTCAGGAGGGATAAGCTGTATGGAAAATACAATAACAAGCAAGCGTAAGGCCTACTGTGCTGTCGAAAAAGCAGCGCTGATAGCAGCATATAAAGCCAGTGGCCTAAGCAAAAAAGAATGGTGCCAGGAAAATGCTATTGGCCTGAGCACATTGCAGAGATGGCTGCAGCACGAAAAAAGCAGGACCAGCCGCAACCGGTACAAAACTGGATTCCTGTCATCCAGGCTGCGCCAGAACGATCAGCCAGCCTCGAAATACAAATCGGCAAATGCAAAATTGCCGTAGATACTAAAACAGATAAAAAACTCTTGGCAACGGTGCTTGGCGTACTGGTGGAAGTATGCTGAAACTATCGGAACATACACCAGTCTTTTTAGCCTGCGGGGACACCGATATGCGTAAATCCATTAATGGCTTAAGCGCATTGGTGCAGCATAGTTTTAAGTTGGATCCGTTTCAAAAAGCACTGTTCGTCTTTTGCAACAAACAACGCAATCGAATTAAGATTTTAACTTGGGAAGACAACGGCTTTTGGCTGCATTTAAAGCGCTTGGAACGAGGCCGTTTCAAATGGCCGACACTTGACGACGCCACCATGGCGCTTACCACAGAAGAACTGTGGAACCTGATTCAAAGCCCGGGCATCGAACAAAAACTGCGTCGCACGCAAGTTTTAAAAAGCCGCTAAAGTATTGATTTTACTGGCTTTTCGCCTCATTTTCCGGTATAATAGAAGATAAGAAAATGGTATCGGAAATGAGGATTTTTTCTTGCAAACACAGGCACAGCTTGAAGAAGAAAATGCGGAATTAAAGAAACGCGTTCAGGAATTGGAAGCGCTCAACAAGTGGTATATGGAGCAGTTGAAGCTGCTTCGCCAAAAAAGTTTGGCGCTTCTTCGGAAAAAAGTAAACGCGATGACCAGGAACAGTTAAACCTCTTCAATGAGGCGGAAGCTGAGCGCCAACCGATTGCTGTGGAGCCGGACGTGGAAACCATCAGTTATCAGCGCAAAAAGGGTAAACGCGGAGAAAACATAAAGGACTTGCCGGTAGAAGTGATTGAATATACTCTGCCAGAAGGTGAACAGACCTGCCCTGCTTGCGGTGAAGAGCTGCATGTTATGAGCAAGGAAGTACGTAAGGAATTGACGATTGTTCCGGCAAAGGTCAAGGTTATCGAGCACGTAAACTATGTATACGGTTGCCGAAATTGCGAGAAAAACAATATAGAGACGCCGATCATCACGGCTAACGCGCCGAAAGCGTTGCTGCCTAAGAGCATGGTATCCGCCGAGCTTATGGCCTATATCATGAGCCAAAAATTCGTCAATGCTATGCCGCTGTATCGGCAGGAGCAGGAATTTAAGCGGCTTGGCGTAACGCTTTCCCGCCAAAACCTGTCCAACTGGGTTATTAAAGGTGTCGCACTTTTGGAGCCTTTGTTAGCAGCCCTAAAAAAAGAGTTGCTTTCAAGGGATTTGTTGCACGCCGATGAAACTACTCTGGAAGTGTTGTGTGAACCCGGCAGACCGGCACAGACAGATTCCTATATGTGGTTATATCGAACGTCCGGGGATACGGATCATCCGGTTGTGCTCTATGACTACCAGGAAGGGCGCAGCGGGCAATTTGCCAAGGCGTACCTTGCAGGGTTTTCCGGCTATCTTCAGACCGATGGTTGGCATGGCTATCACAAGGTAGAAGAAGCCGGTGTAACCTTGTGCGGCTGTTGGGCACATGTTCGGAGAAAATTCAATGAAGCCTTGGTCGGCCCTGCGGCTAAACAGCCGAATAGTAAAGAAGCGATAGGTCTTGCCTATTGCAATAAGCTTTTCGACGTTGAAAAAAAGGCCGAGCACATGACGCCGGAAGAACGGCATGAACTAAGGCAAAAAGAAGCTAAACCAATTATCGAAGAGTTTTATAAATGGATAGAAGCTTGTTGGGCTGATACCTTGCCGCAAAGTCTACTGGGCAAGGCGCTTACCTATGCCCAAAATCAGAAAAAGTATCTGACAGCCTATTTGGCCGATGGCCGCATCGAAATATCGAATAATCGTGCGGAGCGATCTATCAAGCCTTTTGTGATTGGACGAAAAAACTGGCTGTTTTGCAATACGCCTGGTGGCGCAAAATCGTCCGCCGCTGTTTACAGCATAATCCAAACGGCCATAGAAAACGGATTAAATCCACAAGCTTATCTGGAATATGCCTTTAGGCAAATCCAACTGCAGGATACGCTCTGTATTGAAAAACTACTTCCGTGGGCTGAAGAAATTCCTGTAAGCTGTAAAATGCCTAATAAAAAAGCATAACGGTTCCAACAGCCATCTGATGTTTTATCATATCGTACATCAGGTGGTTTTTTATTGATAGGTGGTTTTGCTTTGACGCTTACAGTTTTATAGTCCTCTTTATAAATAGCGACTGGATAGTCCAGGCACGGAAAATAAAAAGGAGACTGCCCGTTTCAGACAGTCTCAGCATCAGAGGCACTACCGTTTACTTCTTGGCCAAATACTTCCGGATATCAAAGGCAACAGCAGATACAATAATGAGGCCTTTAATAATCAGTTGCCAGTATGGGTTCATACCGATGAAGGTCAAGCCATAGTTGATTACCCCGAAGATCAGCACACCGGCCAGGACTCCGGGCACAGTACCGATGCCGCCTGCTGTCGAAACGCCGCCAACAACACAGGCCGCAATGGCATCAAGTTCGTACATGTTGCCATAATTATTGGTGGCGCCGCCGGTACGGGCGGCTTCAAGCACGCCGGCCAGACCGTACAGCGCGCCGGCAATAGAGTACAGGATCAGGAGGTTAAGACCGACATTGATACCTGATACGACAGCGGCATTTACGTTGCCGCCAATAGCATACATATTTTTGCCCAATCGGGTCTTGTTGAAAATAACCCAGACAATAACCGATATCAGAATCGCAATGATAACTATATAGGGTATGGAATAAGGTCCGACCCCTAATGCGCCAGAGCCAATCTCGGTGAAGTCGGGCCGAAGGCCGCCAATCGGCTGGGATTCGTTAGGCTTCATGTCAAAATAGATAGAGTTTACCCCGTAAACAATAACCATAGTGCCTAATGTGGCGATAAATGGCGGAACGCTTAGCCTGGCAACTATGAATCCATTAACGATACCGACAGCAAGACCGGCAAGTACAGCCAGCAAAATTGGCAGCCAGATCGGCAGGTCAGGAAGGTCGGGGTAAAACCGTCGGGAATAGTCGGCAACCTGCAACATTGAAGCTGATAATACTGCAGTTAAGCCAACAACACGGCCTGTCGAAAGGTCAACTCCACCGGTGATTAAAACAAAGGCGGCACCCAGAGCAATGATTACCCGGGTAGAAGATTGGAGCAAAATATCACGGATCGTGGTGACTGATAAGAAACGCGGGTCATATATGGCAATAGCGACTGTCAACACGATCAACACAATATAGATGGCATGTTGCATGAAAAAGTCTTGTATCTTTTTTGCGTCGAAATTCACTGCTTTAACCTCCTTGTTTATACCATACGCCGGGTAGCAAGACGCATGATTTCCTCTTCTGTCGCGTTTTTCCCGTCGACAATGCCGGTAAGCCGGCCTTCACACATAACCATAATGCGGTCAGACATCCCCAAGAGTTCAGGCATTTCCGAACTTATCATGATAATGCTCTTGCCCTGCTTGGCCAGCTCAGTAATTATGGCATATATCTCGAATTTTGCCCCGACATCAATCCCGCGGGTTGGCTCATCGAGAAGCAATATCTCAGGCTCAGTTAACAGCCATCTTGCCAGTAATACTTTTTGCTGGTTGCCGCCTGACAGATTTTTAATCTGGGTCTTAATAGACGGCGTCTTAACCCGCAGTTTTTGGATACTTTGTGTGGCATCCGCTTTGCGCAGAGCATCATTAAGCAGCAAATATCGTGTTTCATATTTAGCCTGTTTGGCTATAACCGTATTTTCTAACACTGACAATACAGGGAATATGCCAGTTACCCGCCGTTCTTCAGTTAGTAAGGCCATTTTGAGTTTTTTGGCATCAATGGGAGTCTTTATCTTTACTTCTTTGCCTTTAATATAAAATTTGCCGGAAGCCAGCGAACGCAGTCCAAACAGCGCTTCAATAAGTTCAGTACGCTGCGCGCCGACCAAGCCGCCAATACCAAGGACCTCCCCCTGACGCAGTTCAAAGCTGATATTTTTAAATGATTTCGGCAGTTGGGAAGTAAGCCCCTCTACTTTAAGCACCACATCTCCCGGCACATTGCCGCGCTCTGGAAACCGCTGTGACAGGTCGCGGCCTACCATCTTGGAAATAATCATGTCAGTGGTCATTTCTGACGCCGGCCAGGTACCAATTTTCCGACCATCGCGCATGATAGTCACTTCATCAGATATTTCCAAAATTTCTTCCATTTTGTGCGATATATAAATAATCGCTACTCCTCTTTTTTTCAAGTCACGGATGATTTTAAACAATTGTTCTACTTCATTGCCGGTCAGCGATGATGTAGGCTCATCCATTACAATGACTTTAGCGTTAAAGGAGACGGCTTTTGCAATTTCAATAGATTGAATCTTTGATACAGACATACGTCCCACTTGTGCAGTAGGATTAATATCCATTTCAAGCTCTTTAAAAAGCTGCTCAGTGTCTTTGTACATTTTGGCTTCATCAATAAATTTGAACGGCCCAATACCTTTTACCGGAAAACGCCCCAGCCAAATGTTTTCCATTACATTGCGGTGCGGTACAGGATGCAGTTCCTGGTGAATCATAGAAATACCGTTATTAATCGCATCTTTAGAGTTATTAATATTTACCTTGGTGCCGTTTAGAAATATCTCGCCCGAATCAGGTTTGTATATCCCGAAGAGGCATTTCATCAGCGTCGATTTTCCCGCGCCGTTTTCTCCCATAAGTGCATGAACCGTGCCGGCACGCACCTGTAGCGTAACATCGTCTAGCGCTTTCACGCCGGGAAATTCTTTGGATATGTTATTCATTTCAAGTAAAATCGGGTTTTCCGTCATTTTAGCGCCTCTCTTCCGCCACGGCTTTATACCAATACTTAAAGGAAGGGGCAAAGCAAACGAGACCTTGCCCCTTTTTTTCTAACTAATCGGCTTATTTTGCGTCGTTAATGTTGTCCTTGGTGATTTTTTTGTAAGGAACCCAAACATACTTGCCATCAACAATATCAAAGCCGGTATTATCTTTGCTCGGAGTTTGGCCTTGAGCCAAAACATTGGCAATATTGAAGGTAGCTTTGCCTTGATTGTTAGCATCATTTAGCACGGTACCTAAAAGGGTTCCCTCTTCCAAAGCCTTGAGGGCCGGAGCAGTAGCGTCAACGCCAACTACCGGTATATATTTGCCGTCTTTAAAATAGCCTTTAGCTTTCAAGGCTTCAATTGCGCCTAAAGCCATGTCGTCATTATTGGCAAAAACGGCTTCAATCTTATCACCATAGGCAGCAAGGAAAGCAGCCATTTTTTCCTGCCCTTTTACCCGATCCCACATGCCAGTGTCTTCAGCAAGTTTTTCAACTTTAATGCCTGCATCCTCAACAGCTTTTATCGAAAACTTGGTCCTGAGTTCAGCATCTTGATGGCCTGGCTCGCCTTTCAGCATAATATACTGCAGGACACCGTCCTTGTTTTTATCCATTTCCGGGTGAGCTTTCCAGTAATCTGCAATCAGCTGGCCGGAAATAGTGCCGGACTCTTCGGCTTTGGCACCAACATAGTAAACCTTATCCCATTTCTTCATATCTTCTGGCAGCGGCTCGCGGTTGAAGAAGACAACAGGAGTATTGGCTTTTTTCGCTTTATCAATAATTACGCCGGCAGCAGTACGGTCAACCGGGTTGATGGCGAGCGCATTCACTTTCTTGGTAATGAAAAGGTCTACCTTGTCGTTTTGAGTCGGTTGAGAGTTTTGGCTGTCAACAATGTCAACTTGAGCTTTACCTTCAGCAGCTCTGGAAATAGCATTACGCACACCGGTCATAAATGTGTCGTCAAACTTGTAGATAGCTACACCAATCACGGATTTAGCCTTGTCCCCTGCGGGAGCAGATTGCTGGGATCCACCGCATCCTGCCACCACCAGACTTGCAAGCAATGTGAAAACGATGAATCCTTTCATATACCTTTTCACTGAAAAACCTCCTCGTATAATAGAATTAGATCCACCGGATAGCGTAATTTCCAGTAAGGAAACACATATTCCGGGGAACCGGTTCCCAATTCTGAAGAAGCTCTTTTTACCCCGAAATATTATCCACATTCAGCCTGTAATGCGCGCGGTTATAGGTTGTGGTTAATTCCTTCTATGGTTAAAGACGCTTTTTCAGAATGGATTAATAAACTTCAACTGAATAAGAACACTGATTGAAGTCAGCAATTCTTACTTTGGCGTCAATTTGATACGCCCGGGGCACAGGCCCAATTCCAGAGTTGCTACAATTCAACAGTGATTGAAACCGGCCAGCCGGAGTATGTATATGCTCCCTGTCGCTGGCTGGTTTTTTACTGCCTTTTTTACTCATTACCTACCTTGAATCTTGGACTTGCTCATGGGACAATGGGATCGACAGGTACTTTTCGGGAGATTTCTTCTCCTCCTTGCGGATCCACACTGGATACTGCTGTAGAAAGCCGGCTACCCGTGGTCCATCATCGAGTATCTAACCGCTAGTTGCACCAGTCTGGAAACTGGGGGTAGCACCCACACTGTCTGTTTCCTGTACATGAGTTCTGATGACGAGGCTGCTTTAGATGGTTCCCATGGGCACCCAGGTCTGAGAAGTATTTGATTATTTATCCGAAGGGAGGTGTGGATTATGGCTAATCTTATGGTAGGCATTGACGTTAGCCTCCGCTCTCATTCTGTACAGTTCATGAATGATTGTGGGGATGCTTTAGAATCTTTTAGCATTCCTAATAACCTGATAGGCGCTCAAACTCTACTTGAACGTATTCTTCAATCGGCTCAAAAACTTCAATCTGAACTTATTCGTGTAGGCATGGAAGCCACTTCGAATCTTGGTTGGCATTTGGCTCATTTCCTTAAAGCTAACCTCCATCAAACCCAAGGTTCCAAAGCTCAGGTCTTTGTCCTTAATGCTAGAAAAGTGGCTCGTTTTAAGAAAGGCTATGATACTCTTCCTAAGAACGACCGCATTGATGCCTGGGTGATTGCAGATCAACTTCGGTTTGGCCGTCTTCCACATGAGTTGACTTCTACTATTCAATTTGAGGCTCTCCAGCGTTTGACCCGAACCCGCTTTCACCTTATGCAAAATATCGCCCGCGATAAAACCTACTTTCTCAATCAAGTCTTTTTGAAATTTAGTGGGCTTCGCCAAGATAATCCCTTTTCCAATATGTTTGGCTCTACTTGTTTAGCTGTTTTGCAAGAACTTGAACCTGAACAGATTGTCTCTATGTCCATTACAGAGTTAGTAGACTTTTTGAAGGAAAAAGGGAAGAATCGCTTTGACGATCCGGAGCAATTGGCTTCTTTCTTGCAAAAACTTGCCCGCTCGTCTTATCGTCTTGATAAAGCTATGGCTGATCCTGTTAATCTCTCATTATCCGTTATGCTCAGTGTTATTCAGACTATGGAAAAAGAAATTGCCAAACTGGATAAAGAGATTGAAAAAATCATGAAGTCCATTCCCGAAACCTTATCATCTGTGAAAGGGATTGGGCCGGTCTTTGCCGCCGGTATTATCGCCGAAATTAGCGATATCGCTCGCTTTTCTCACCACAATTCTCTTGCTAAGTATGCTGGACTTGTTTGGTCTCAGTACCAATCGGGAGAGTTTGAAAGTGAGGAAACCAAGCGAGTTCGTACAGGCAATAAATATCTGAGGTATTATCTAATACAGGCAGCTAACCTCGTTCGTCGATATGACAGTGAGTATGCTGCTTTTTACGCCGAAAAATATGCCCAAGCATTCAAGCATCATCACAAACGTGCTCTCGTCTTAACTGCCCGAAAACTGGTACGGTTGGTCTTTATGCTACTAAAGACCAAGCAACTGTACACACCGCCTGAGAGGAGAGGTTAGTTTTTTCTTCTAATTGGCAGCCTTTAAAATACCTCATCTTTCTTACATAATTTGGTAGTTAAGGTGAGGTTTATTTGGTATACCCTTTTTTAGGCTAACTTCTAATTTCTCGTTATCTTTTTTCCAATTTTTCAGTTTTTCCATATTGACATTTTACCGCTAGGCTTAATTTCTTTAGAATAATATTTATTATAAAGTAGCGATATCGGCCGGTTATCCCTACTTTATAATCACCCCTCAATAGAAGACTCAAATCATCAAATTTCCCAATATTTCTATTTATAGAAAATATATGTATTTATTTAGGACTATAGTATAACTACCAAAAAATTCTGTCAATATATTCAACAAATCTTTACAGACAAAATTTTCCTTCACGGGCTAATTCTGAAAATACCATATCAGCTGCACCTTTCATGGTATTTTCAGTTGCTCTGGTCGAGTATCTGATTTCGAGTACACTGCTGCAACTCTCAAAAGACCTGCGGGCCACAGTGTCCCAGACTGTTTTTTCAATATACCGGCTGGCTTTAGCCAATCCACCGCTAATAACCACCAGCTTGGGATTAAAAATATTTACCAGATTTGCAATACCAATACCCAGATAACAAGCAACTCGGCTGAGCATATCTATTGCCAGGAAGTCACCCGTATCAGCAGCATTGTAAATATCTTCGGCAGTAACTGCTCCTAAATCGCCAGCAACTGTACTTGTTATCAACGACGGCTGACCGCTTCTGATGGCATTCAGCACCAAGTCAACCAAAGCCGTTTCGGATGCCATAGCTTCCATACAGCCCGTATTGCCACAACTGCATATGGGCCCGGCCATATCAATGACAGTATGCCCGATTTCCCCTGCACTGCCATTTATCCCCTTATACAAGGAACCATTAAACATTATGCCGCCGCCAATGCCATACCCGACTTTAAGCAAAACCATATTGTCGGCATCTCTGGCTGCGCCAAAGTAATATTCACCATAAGCCAGAGCATTGGAATCATTTTCAATAAACGCAGGCAACCGTTTTTTTTCTTCAATAATATATTTAAGTGGTACGTTTTTCCAGCCAATATTCGGGGCAAACACCGAAATCCCCTCTTGCGTCCTGACAGGACCACGTACGATCACGCCAACTGCCAACGGCGACAAGGTAGCCGCGTGGCGGCAATTATCAATCACAGTAAGCAGGAGCTCAAGAACGGCTTCCTGTTTAAGTCCTTTTATACTCACCGCCTGCTGAAATTGCACGTTCAATGCTGTGTCAACAACATAGCCAATCATTGTAAATGTACGGATGTGAACAATTATGACCTGACCGGCAGCCGGGTTAACTTTTAAGAGCAGCGGACGCCGCCCGCCGCTTGACTCACCAATCATATAGTCCATAATCAGTCCGGCATCTAATAACTTGCTCGTAATATTGGTTACGGTCGGAGGAGTCAGCCCTGTAAATCTCGCGATATCGGCCCTTGATACCGGCCCTTGACGCCTGATTATGTTAAAGATTTGCCCGTCGTTTGAGCTCTGTACAGACATATCCTGCTGTTAACGGGCAAATCCGTCAGGATTTCCCTTATGCCAGCGCCAAGCAGTGGCAATTATGCTCTTTATATCAATATACTCAGGCTGCCAGCCTAAGTCCTGACGGATTTTTTCCGAACTGGCAACTAACACTGCCGGATCGCCGGATCGCCGGGGTGCCACTTCTTTGGAAGCGGTCAGCCCGGTGACAGCTTCGGCGGCTTCAATGATTTCCTTGACGGTGAAGCCATTGCCGTTACCAAGATTGTAAACGTCAGAACCATGACCGTTATATAGGGCTTTCAAAGCTAAAACATGGGCTTGACCCAAGTCATTTACATGAATATAATCGCGGATGCATGTACCATCTCTTGTTGGATAATCATCACCAAAAATTTTGAGACCGTCGGTTTTGCCAAGACAAGCTTTCAAAACCAGCGGCACCAAGTGCGTTTCCGGAAGATGGTCTTCACCAATATCACCGGCAGGGTCGGCGCCGCAGGCGTTAAAATAACGGAGTGCAATATAGTTAAGGCCATAGGTCCGGGAATAATCGGCCATGACATTTTCCATGATAAGCTTGGTCCGGCCATAGACGTTGGTTGGATTTTTCGGCATCTCTTCAGTTATGGGTGAGCTATCAGGCTCACCATACACTGCTGCTGTAGAAGAAAACACCAACTTGTTAACGCCGTTTGCCAGCATAACATCCAAAAGGTTTAACGTCCCCACAACATTATTGTGATAGTAGTCCCGCGGCTTAACCATCGATACGCCGACCAGACTATATGCCGCAAAATGCACAACTGAACTAATCTCATACCGTTTAAGAGTATCGCCGAGTAGTTCACTGTCAAAAATATCGCCTTCGACAAATAGACTGTTCTTTACTGCATCACGGTGGCCGGTAATCAGATTATCATAGACAACTACTTTGCCACCTGCCTGTTCCAGCAGTCGTACGGTGTGTGAGCCAATATAACCCGCACCACCGGTTACCAAAATATTCATGCCTGTGCCTCCAAATTAATAGTTAAGTACCATTCTAGGGTTTCTGCAGGCGCTATTGGCTGCAAAGCACCCAGCCTGTGCGTAACCTCAAGTGAATCATAATAACCTGTTGCCGGTTCAAGCGCACAGTTATATTCGCCTTTAAAACCCCCCTCGTTGATCCATACCCCCAGGTAGGGCACTTTGTCAGCAGGAAAAAGTAATTTATAGAGAAGTTTTCCGCTATTTAGCGTTAACGCGGCTTGACCCTGCTTTACTGTGCCATCAACGTAAATTTTTTCTGTTTTATTAGCAGATTTCGAGCTAATCCGGTCAATGCAGCAATTGCTGCCGTCCTGACCCACAGACACCGGAAAAGTGTGCTTGGTTCCCGCCGGACCTAGTACCGCACTATCATGAACGGTAATAACCCGGTCTGTTTCCGGCAGAATGATTTGGGTGTGCTCATCGCATGCCACCAGCCCGTGAAACACCCAGATCCCGTACAAAGGCCTACCGCCGATATTTTTAACCTGATATTCCAGGTGCACATTATTACTGTCTAATGCTATTGTCCGTTTAAATTCATAAGGCAATGACCGGCCTTTAACCTGACACAGCAATGTTTCGCCGTCCAAAGACGTAACATCCCAGGAAGCACTCCACAAATCGCCATGATCAGGCAACTGAGTTCCGGCATAACCATCATAGGGGTAGGTACAAGCATCAATGGTCGGATACATTTCATCGGCACCGGCCGTGTCATATTCAGCAAATTTGGCGCCATACATGCTTAAGCGGAATATACCGTCAGATGGTTGAAAAAAAACTTCAAAATTTTGTGGCTTATATATTAAGGAAGCAATTTTTGCGCCCAATTGGGGCAAAACCACAAGCTTAAGAGTGTCGTTCTCTATGCTGACAGCGTCAAGTCCTTTGTATACCCCGTTGTTTATCCTCATTGTAATACATTACCCCGCTATCTTATTGACGCCGTCTGCAATTCCGGCTACGTAAAACGCTGCCGTCCGGCCTGTGCGCCCCTTATACTCCGCCGCCACCACTGATTTAAATTCCTCCAATTTGGCAGTCTCGGTAAGCGCAATGGCGCAGCCGCCAAATCCGGCGCCTGTCATGCGTGCGCCAATACAACCAGGGGCTTTGAGGGCACTGGCAACTATGGCGTCAAGTTCATGTCCGGTAACCTCATAATCATTTTTGAGCGACATATGCGACTCTGTCACTAAACGGGCAAAACCAACAATATCGCCTTTTTCCAGCAAGCCAACGGCCGCGTGGACCCTGTTATTTTCCGCTATAACATGTCTGGCCCGCCGCCGCAATACATCATCGGCCAAATAATTTTCAACATCGGCAAGAGTTGCCTGACAAAGATTGTCGATGGGCTGATACCGCTGAATAATATGTAACGCTTGTTCGCATTCACTGCGCCGTTCATTATATTTGGAATCAGCCAGTTCACGCTTTTTATTGGTATTCATGATAACCAGGCTATAGCCCTTGAGAACAATAGGCACATATTGATAATTTAACGTCTCACAGTTAAGCAGTACGGCGCAGTTCCTTTTGCCAATAACTACCGAGAACTGATCCATAATGCCGCAATTGAGCCCAATAAACTGGTTTTCAACCTTTTGACAAAATTTGGCTAGTTCAGTCCGGTCAATGTGCCGGTCACCGTTTGCTGTACGCAGCATAAAGGCTGTCAGCACAAGCAGGGCGGCTGATGACGACAATCCAGTACCTTCAGGCAGGTTGCCGGAAAACAGGATATCGCAACCTTTAACTGCAAAACCGCAGTCTAAAAGATGTTTGATAACGCCTTTAGGGTAATTGCCCCATCCATCAGAAGACGTGTTGATGATCGGTTTGTTCAAGTCAACTGTCACCATGGGAGCGGCATTTGTTGATTTGAGGACAATGAGGCCATCGCGGCGTGCCCGGAGCGCGCCATAGATGCCTAATGTCAACGCTGCGGGAAAAACATGGCCGCCGTTATAGTCAATGTGTTCACCAATCAAATTAACCCGGCCAGGAGCAAAAAAGTACTGTACAGGCAAGCTAGAGGCTCCGTATTCACGGGCAAATGCCGTTTTAAGGGTATCAACATTGATCATGCGGCGCCTCCTTTGCGTTTACAAACCGGACATAAGCTTCTCTAAGCGTTACCGCCGTCTGTTCAACCGCCAAAGGGTTGCAGGCCGCCCACGCCCCCATTTCAGACGAAGCGTAAAATTTTATTTTATTGGCTTCTCTAAGCGGAGGATAAAATTCAATATGAAAGTGGTAATATGCCCCGGCATCGGCATATTCTTCAGAGTTTACCGGAATCTGATGAATACACATCATGTACGGGAAAAGCTTGTTAAATAAGCTGTCAAAGGCACCGGTAATGTTTTTCAGCATTTCAGCTAAATCACGTCTTTCGCAATCATTAAACTGAGTGATATTGCCTTTATGTTGTTTACTGACAATAAACACTCCGTACGGATAATCGGTAAAAAACGGCAAGTAGGCTAAAAAGCTGCTATTCTCGGCAATAATACGTTGTTTAAAATTGATTTCTTCTTTATTCATGTCGCAAAGCAGGCAACGACCCTCATTCTGATAGTGCTTCCGACAGCTATCAAGTTCAACCTGAATTTTTTGCGGCACAAACGGATATGCATATATTTGACCATGTGGATGAGGCATGGTGACACCGACTTCTTCACCACGGTTTTCAAACTGGAAAACATACTTTATTTTTGGATCTTTGGTCAGTTCGGCATATCTGTCAGCCAGCAGATTGACCAGTTTCACGATATGATCGACAGATAAATTAGGCAAGGTCGCGTGGTGTTCAGGCGAATATAGTATGACTTCGCATTTGCCGTAATTAGGCGCTACTTGGTACGGCCCGGTGCTCCTCAGCTCAGGTTGTCCGGGAATTAAAGACAAAGCCGGAAAGTCGTTATCGTATGTATGTACATCATAGTTGTCAGGTACTTTGCCTGAACCTGGACAAAACGGGCACCAGTCTTTGGGAAGATGAGGACGCGCCTGTCTGTTGGCTGCAACCATTGTCCATGTTTGCAATAAAGGATTCCATCTAAGCTCTGCCATACTTCCTCCAAAACATTAAGCAAATACTTTATTAAATACTTTATTAAGTCTTTAATTAGATAATTCCTCAAAAATCGGAAAATTCCTCTTTTGTGTAAAATTTTTTTAATTAAAAAAAGACTTGGCATAAACCAAGTCTTTTAATCAATTCAATTAGAAATTTCTCCGGCCAAGTAATCAATAAATTGCCTGGCTATACGGCCTGACCGACCTGAGTGTGTCATTTCCCACCGTACAGCTTCTGATCTAAGTTCAGCAGGTTTCATACATATACGGTTTTTCCGTGCGATTTCCTCGACAATTTTGAAATACTCCTCCTGGTTGGGCAATGTATAAAACAGCGTAATGCCAAAGCGGTCTGCCAATGAAACTTTTTCGTTTACAGTGTCTTGGCGGTGCAATTCATTGCCGGCACGGTCATCCCACGTTTCTTTCACCAAATGCCTGCGGTTGGATGTGGCATAAATCAGAACATTATCCGGTCTTGCTTCCATACCGCCGTCAATTAGTGACTTCAGCATTTTATAGTCTCCTTCAAACTCTTCAAAAGACAAATCATCAATAAACAGAATAAATTTTTTGCCCCATTGTCTCAGCGTTGCCATGATTTCCGGAATGTGTCTAAAATCGCTTTTCCCTATTTCAATAAGTCTTAAGCCTTGATCAAAGTAACGGTTAGCTACCGCCTTAACAGATGAAGACTTTCCTGTACCTCTGGCCCCAACCAAGAGTACATTATTTGCCGGCCTGCCGGCGACAAAGGCTTCGGTGTTGCGGACAAGTTCAGCCTTTTGGTATTCATAACCAATAATATCACTTAGTTCTACCGGGTCTGGGTGTTCAATCCCAATGAGCTCTCGCCGTTCAGAATCCCATTTAAAAGCCCCGTAGCCGGCCAGTTTTCCATAACCATAGCGTTTATAATACTCGCCTAGAGCGGCAACCACATCTTTAAGTTTATAGGTTTGCGTCAGATCAAAAAACAAGTCCCTGAGCGCTGCTAAATTCTGAAATTTTCCCTGTCGCCTGTTTTGACTTTCACAGGCAGGACGATAGTCGTAAATAATTCCGCTAATATCCTCTTGAAAAAGCGTTGCCAAACCACTTGTTAACAACTTCTTCAAAATGGCAACATCATGGACGGTAGCCTTAAATAGCCCGCTCTCCGGCATAACGCCGGCCTTTCCGGCAGCAATGCTGAATATATTTTCGCTCGACCCAATCAGGGACAGCACATAGTTTTCCGGAATATTTCCGGCCACGCCGGTATTTTCCGCCCACTCAATGAGCCGCGCAGCAATGTCATATTCATTGCAACCCGCTTCTGTCACCGTACTAAGATATTGCAGATCTTTTATCAAGCTATCATTCAGCAAATTTCGATAAACTAATAAATTATTGAGTTCATGACAGACGCTTGCCACAGTAGAACCTCCTACAAATAAAAAAGTTATATTATTCAACAAACTGATTAATAGGTTGACCCGGATATGTCATCGGAGTAACAATAAGGTCTGGATCAATATCGGCAATAATGACTGCCGGCAATTCAGCAGTAAGAGCCTGGGCAAAAGCTGCTGCAAATTCCTGCGGTGTTGCTGCCGGCAAAGCCAGTGCTCCGCACGCCCGGACAAAACCGGCAAAATCGAAATCAGGCAGATTTGTTGACGAATAACGCTGTTCAAAAAATAATTGCTGCCATTGCCTTACCATTCCTAGCGACCGGTTATTTATGAGTACACAGATTACTGGTAATCTGTGATTTACCATGGTATGCAGTTCCATTCCGGTCATTTTGAACGCCCCATCACCAACGATTAATACTATCTTCCGGTCCGGACATCCTATCTGCGCTCCCATGGCTGCCGGCAGGCCAAACCCCATAGTTCCCAGCCCCCCGGAAGTAATCCAACTGCGTGAACTATTGATTTTTAGGTGTTGTGCCGCCCACATCTGATTCTGGCCAACATCAGTAACCCAAGTAACCGGCAGGCGTGCTGCCTGCTCGGACATATGGTGCATTATCCAAGGCGGAGTCAGTTGCTCTTCATCGTAGATAACAGGAAATTCCCGCTGCCAGTGTTCAACCTGTTCCCACCAACTCCCTAGACGCCGGTGGCCGTCCCCGGGTAAGTAACTGACCATTTGCGTTATAGCTTGGCGCAAATCACCTGATATGGTAAAATCCGCAGTTATATTTTTATCAAACTCAGCCATATCAACATCAAAATGAATCACTGTCTTACCTGTCGAATAACGTTTGGGGTCGCCGGTTATCCGGTCGCTGAACCGGGTTCCTACCGCTACGAGAACGTCAGCCTGGCACACTACCATATTTGCTGCCTTATGTCCGTGCATTCCGGTCAATCCCAAATATCGTGGGTGAACAGGCGAGAAAACACCAAGTCCCATGAGTGTGCTAACTACCGGCATCCCGCTCATTTCCGCAAGCTCCAATACTTGCTGTTCAGCTTTGGCAGCCTTAACTCCACCGCCGATTAGCATTACCGGCCGCTTAGCCTCAGCCAGAATAGTTGCTGCTGCCCGTACTTCCTTTTCTGCCTGAAATTCGGATAATTGCTGCTCACAATGATCTGTTGTCAATTCCGGGCAATAATCTGTCATACCTAAAAGTATGTCCCGCGGCACATCAATCAGCACCGGCCCCGGCCGTCCGCTGACTGCTATCGCAAACGCCTGCCTGATAGTGCCAGCCAGGCTGGTAATATCTCTCACCAGAAAGTTGTGCTTGGTTATAGGCATAGTTATGCCGGTAATATCAATTTCCTGAAAGGCATCCCGCCCTAATAGCGATGTAGCTACCTGCCCCGTAATAGCCACAACAGGCGAAGAGTCCATAAAGGCCGTTGCCAGACCGGTGACCAGATTGGTTGCACCCGGTCCTGATGTGGCGATACATACCCCGACCCGTCCGGTAGCACGTGCGTACCCGTCGGCAGCATGAGCGGCACCTTGCTCATGTACCGGTAAAATATGGCGCAATGGGGCATCATATAAGGCATCATATAGCGGCATGATTGCTCCTCCGGGGTAGCCAAACACAGTATCTACCCCCAATTTGAGCAAACTCTCGACAATTATTTTACTTCCCGACATTTTCATAAGGATTTAACCTCCCAAGTAACAATCCTCAACCCTAACCACATCAACAAGTTTAGATACATGACTAAATAACTGCCGAGGTGCTGCCTGACTATTCGTGACAACCGCTTTTACCTGGACATGACCCTGAAGAGAGTCCGGCACGACCGAAAGACTCTCAATCAAATAGCCCCTCCGGTATAAAAGTCCTGTTAATCTCACCAATGAGTCACCTTGCCTGCGCAATAAAATTTTAATTGCCTGTTTCATAACACCGCCCCTTTCTTATCTATTAAATAAAACCGTAGAGATGCCCATATGCCTAAAAGCAAAACCGTCCCTGTTGCATAGATAAACCTATGCAACAGGGACGGAAATTTCCGCGGTACCACCCTGCATTGTACTCATTCACCGGCCATCACCGGCTGCCCCGTTAACGTAGAGCCTACGCCCCAACTTACGGTGTCCTTGTAAGCGTCAGCTTACAACACACTTTGAGCAGGGAGTTCGTGGGTGATTTAGAATAGACACACCGCTCCGGTTCGCACCAACCACCGGCTCTCTGCAGCGGGTCGCATGACTATTCCGCTCCCAGTCATCACTGTTTTGAGTACACTATCATTTTTAGTCTTTTCAAAAAGACATCAGCACACTAGTGTTAAACTATGTATACATTATCCCAAAAATCAGTCTACCTGTCAACAGTATGTGTAACAAAGTGCTATATTTTTTTCTTATTGCGGCTGCAGGGCAGACTACACTGTGTACCGCAAATATTCCCCGGATGCCGCCCTGATATGTTCATATCCTTTCTTATTTTATACAGGGTGTCAACCTGACCGGACGATAATTGTTTCGGACTGCCCAACTGCAAAGACAAAAATGTTAACTTTGCATAGAACTCAACCGATTCCAGCTTGTGATAGGCATTCAATAAATTGCTGCCCCAGGCCAATGCGCCATGGTTTGCCAAGAGTACTGCATCAAAATTTTCCAGATACTGTGCTACAGAGTCAGGCACCTCATTGGTAGAAGGAGTAGCATATTCAGCAACAGGCACACAGCCGAGGTTAACGATTGCTTCCGCGATTAGCGGCATCGTCAGCGGAATATGGGCAACAGCAAACGTTGTAGCATATGGGGGATGGGCATGTACTACTGCTTGAACATCAGGGCGCTCTTTATACACTCTTAGATGCATTTTCATTTCAGAGGAAGGCTGCCAGTCGCCGCTTGTTGCCAGTATATTACCATCCACATCAACGGTAATCAGCATACCAGGCGTCATAAATCCCTTACTTACCCCTGCCGGCGTAATTATAATTTCTTGTTCACTTAACTTTACACTAATGTTACCGTCATTGGCCGCAACAAAACCACTGTCATACATGCTTTTGCCAATTTGGCATATTTGTTGTTTTACATCAAATTTTGCCACTATTCACATCTCCACCATTATCTTCTTGCCTTGCCAGTAATGTGTTCAACACTTATCTTGATCACCGTGATTTTGGGCATACTGCTTGCCAAAAACTAGCTCTTCTCATTTTTTTATACATTTACCTACCTCCAACCATTTAATCCCTGGTTATTAGTATACTATATCCAGCCTTCAAAACCTGCCACCGGTTTATGTTTGGTTTATTTTTGGCATACAGGACAGTAAAAGGCATTTCTGCCAGCCACCTTTCTGGTCTCAATCAGATGACCGCATACATAGCACGGTTGGCCGGTACGGTATGCCACTTGCAGGTACTGTTCAAAACCACCGGTTAACATATCATCTGAAGCAAATTTTTCTTCGTAAACCCCGCCCAGTTGCGTCGCCTTAGTTAAAATGTCCCGCATGCAGTGATACAGTTTGATCCGCTCAGCATCGGCAAGTTGCGTTACTTTGCGCACAGGCATAATCCTGCTGCCAAATAGCGTCTCATTGGAGTAAACATTGCCAATGCCGGCAATAAACTCCTGATCCATTAAGAGCGGCTTAATCATACCTTTGCGTCCTGCCAACAGTTCAAAAAACTTGTCTAATGTAAAACCTTCATCCAACGGTTCAGGCCCCAAACCTGCCAATTCAGGTATAGCGTCAAGTCTAGTGGTGGGAACAAGGTGGATATAGCCCAGATTCAGTTTGAAAAAAGCCAGTTCTTCACCTGAATTCAAACTAAATAGTACCGAAGGCCTTCCAATCAATTCCTCGCCATAATAAAACATACGTACATAGCCTTCTAGCATAAAATGCGCAACAAGCGAATGTTCATTTGCCAAACCGATTATTATTTGCTTAGCGCGTCTTCTGATATTCATAATTTGCTGGCCGGTTACCAAGTCGGCAAAGTCCCGGACAGGCATATTAAGGGACCGCTCCCGGTTGACTGTAACCCGTTCAATTATCTTGCCTTTAGTTTTTGTTTCCAGATGATATCTGACTGTCTCAATTTCAGGAATCTCAGGCATGCAGGTTGACAACCTCCTGTCTATGGTTTTTTAGTAGCTTGCCAGCTAGCCCCCAGCGGTCGATCTGTACGCAGTATTGCGCTTCTGGCTTGTTTTCGTTTGGTAGCTGCCGGGCGAAACATCAGATGATACGCCAAATCATTACTGAACTCCAGCTCTTCGAGTGTTACTTGTAGTCTGTGTTCAGCGTTTTTTCATAATGCAGTATCTCTGTTACCCGGCTAAATCCAAGCCGCCTGTAAAATTTGTACGCCGGACTGTTTACCCTGACTTCGAGCACAACATCATAGTCATTGGCATCAGCAACTTCATCAAGAAGCTTGTTTAAAATCCAGATACCCAGCCCTTGTCGCCGGTATTCCTTACTGAAAGCTATATAGTGCATTAATAAACAGGTTTTTAGGCATATAATTCTCCCCAATAATAACTTATCTCAACTATTATCGGTTATAAGCAACTATATAGTATCCAATAAAGATTTACAGGCGTGTTGTTAATATAAGCGTAAGTCAAGCGCCAGCGGTGGAGCGTTACTAGCAACACGCCTAGAAAAAAATCTTTATTGGATTTCATATATTTTATCACATACCCGTCTATACCTGCTTTTTTACTAATTGTACCATAATTGAAATTTTGTTATAATATTAACAATGTAGATCTAATAGTAAACTTGGGGGGGAGGATGATCAGCCATGCTCTGTCAAAAATGCAATTGCGAAATCCCAGTGGGTGAAGAAGTTAAACACCGGGGACAAACTTTGTGTGAAGACTGCTATGTTGAATTACTTGAACCGCCGCGCAGTTGTGATGTCGCTGCTGTTTACAGCGCTAAAGCGGCACGTAAGGCAGCCGGTCAGGAAGGTACTGACGGCCTGACTGAATTACAGAAAGACATTTATAATTATGTCAAAACTGAAGGCCCGGTTACTCATGACCAAATTATGAAGCAGTTTAATTTATCCAGGCTGCAGCTTGATAAAAACTTTGCCATTTTGCGGCATTGTGAACTTCTCCGGGGATTCCGGGAAAACGGGCAAGTTTTGGTTACTATATGGACGCAAGGCGGTCCAGGCGAAATGAATATGGGTTAGTAGGTTTAAAGGCCGAGCTGTCATTTATGACAACCGGCCTTAAATTTTATTCAGTGTATCGCTTTCTTCTTGACTCTGCCGCCTAGCACGTCGTGGACTTCGTGAATAGTAACAAAGGCAGTTTCATCTTTTTCGTAAATTATCGATTTCAGCTTGGCAATTTCCAGACGGGTTATAACTGAATACAGCACTTTTTTTGGTTCTCCGGTATAACCGCCGGCGCCGTGAAGTACTGTCACACCCCGCCCTAAGCGGGCCATAAGCGCTTCAGCTATCTCGTCCGGGTTGTCGGTCACAATCATAACGCCTTTTGATTCATCCAAGCCTTCAATTGTAACATCAATTACTTTAAAGGCGACAAAGTATGCTACCAGTGAGTACATAGCCTTTTCCCAACTAAATACCAATCCGGCACTGCTCAAGATAAACAGGTTAAAAAACATAATGATTTCGCCGACAGAAAAGCCTGTTCGTTTATCTAAAAGTATGGCCATAATTTCAGTGCCGTCAAGTGAACCACCGCTCCTGATAATCAACCCCACACCGATTCCCAGAATGATACCGCCAAAAACGGCGGCCAAAAATAAATCGTTCGTCAATTCAGGAATAGGATGAAACACACGAATCCAGCATGACAAAGAGATTATGGCGAATAATGTTGACAAGGCAAATGTCTTACCAATTTGTTTGTAGCCGATATATAGAAACGGCAGGTTTAATAGAAACAGCAACACGCCAAAGTCAATGCCGCTAAGATGGCTGGACATAATGGCAATGCCGACAATGCCGCCATCAATAATTTGGTTAGGTACAAGAAAAATTTCAAGTCCTATCGCCGCAAGAACAGAACCAATAAATATCGTTATATACTTCCGGACGCTTACCACCGTAGCATTTTTGGTATGTGGCACAGCATTTCCCCCTCATGGCTCGACCTTAACGATGCTTGCTGAAAAAGTTTAATGCTACTTCCGGGAACAGGGCATAGGATAAAACATCTTCAGTCGAAGCATTGGGATAGCCCTTTTCAGCCAGTTCCTTACGCAAATTTTCCATTTGCGGAGCGATATCATCAGCCGGACGATGAGTAATCACCGGCTCGTTGCCCACAATCATTTTTCTAAACTCAGGGTCAATGGGAGCCGGCGTCCGGCCATATTTACCACGCACCAGGTCTTTAATTTCCCGGGGGATTATTTTATAGCGGCCCAGCATAACGTTAAAGGCTGCCATTGAGCCGGTCATCTGGCTGGTGGGGGTAACAAGCGGCGGATAGCCGAGTTCAGCCCGTACGCGAGGCATTTCTTCCAAAAGTTCAGGATATTTATCAGCCATGCCTTGCTCTTTCATCTGGTTCAACAGATTGGACAGCATACCGCCAGGAATCTGGAAGGACAGAACTTTGGTATCAATATCAATAGCTGTATTGAGCTTGAAGGTCTCAGCCAATTCTTTTTTAACAGTGCGGAAATGATCGGCAATAGGGTAAAGTTGTTCTTTCTTAATACCGGTGTCGCGTTCGGTACCTTCAAGAGCGGCAACAATAGCTTCGGTGGCCGGCTGTGAAGTACCCAAAGCAAACGGCGACAGCGCGCAGTCAATAATGTCTACTCCGGCTTCGATGGCTTTGAGGTAAGTCATTGAAGCCATACCGCTGGTATAATGGGAATGGAGGTGAATCGGTATATTAATATCGGCTTTGAGCGCTTTAACCAGGTCATAAGTTACATACGGCGCTAACAAGCCCGACATATCCTTAATGCAGATGGAATCAGCGCCAAGCTCAACCAATTCTCTGGCTACCTTCAGGAAGCTTTCCTGGTTGTGATACGGGCTGATCGTATATACAAAAGCACCTTGCACATGTGCTCCGGCAGCTTTAGCCGCCCGCATGGCCACCTCAACATTTCGAACGTCATTTAAAGCATCAAAAATCCGGATAATGCCTACGCCATTATCAACAGCCCGGTTAACAAACTCCCGCACAACATCATCGGCATAATGATTGTAGCCAAGGATATTCTGGCCTCGCAAGAGCATTTGGATGGGGGTTTTCTTAAGATATTTTTTCAGTGTCCGCAGACGCTCCCAAGGGTCTTCCCCCAAAAAGCGCAGGCAACTGTCAAAGGTTGCGCCGCCCCAGGCTTCCAGAGCATAAAAGCCAACTTCATCAAGTTGTTCCAGTACCGGAATCATGTCGGTAATCCGCATACGTGTGGCGGCAAGCGACTGATGTCCGTCCCGTAATACTGTTTCCACAATTTTTACGCGTTGGTCACTCATCATAATCAGGTCCTCCCCCATACTGAGTTATTTTGTAGTTACTTTCAACTAAGTGCAAAAAATATGTAGCGGCTAATAAATCGGCAACTCCGCCAGGACTGATATTGCGGGATATAAACAATTCATCCAGCGCAAGAATCTGCGCCTGCCCGGACGCTGTCATCATGCCGCCGAGGTCCATGATCCGCTTTGCTTGACGCTGCACATCAAGCAAAACATCCAGGCCATGGCGGTTTAGCACTGTGGTGTCTTGAACAACGGTCATCAAGCTCATGAGTGTATGCACTAGAGCATCATTAAGGGATAGTCCTTGTCGAAGCGCGTCCTGGTATACCGGCAGACCATGCTCCCTAATGCTTGGCATGCCTGCTTCAACTTCGCCGCGTATGCCAGTTACGCCATATTTCAAATACAACTTTTCCCCGGCCGTTAATTTTCTCGGGGGATAACTAGCAGCTAAGGGCTCAAGTTCCCGCGCTACAATCCCCTGGCATATGGCGGCGGCTGCATCCAATATGTCTACGGCGCTTACCGCAGATAGTCGGCGCACCGTATAAGCTGCTGCTGCCGTAAGGACACCCAGCAAAAACAGCAAACCTTTCTGAGTGTTGACTCCGCTTGTCGCCTCCAACATTTTTTTTTCACCGTCCCGGCCAATATAACGAAGTACCGGCAGCAAATCTATAGACAAACCCTGATGATTGTGACCGGCAGCAGCACACCGGAACATACTGCCGGCAAGCGCACTGCTGCTGATAAGAAAGGTAAAAAAGTCCATATCTTTGTGGGCGCCTGAGTTATCTCTGTCCACCAAACCGGGAGCCGGTGTACACGCTGCTTCCATAAGCATGGCCTCAATGGCCCAAGAACCAATACGCCATACGGTTTCCGGCCAGGGATTAGTAGCTGTCGCGGCAAAGGCAACCTGCCGCTGTTCAACATTAAGTCTTAGTTCATCACTGTTATGCTTATCTGAGCGCCGGCATACCACCGGCAGCCCATCACACAAAAAGCAGGTACGTTCAGAGTAGCCTATATTTTGACGAGAGATTTGGCGCCCTTCGGCATCAAATACATCAATATCAAACAGCCGGGCATAAAAACCCGACTCTTCAATTTCGATTCCAACCTGCTTTAGCTTGTCCGGTTCACCATCAACCGCCGCAACAGCAGCTGGACCTGCCTTGGTATAAATAAACCGTTCCTCGGTAATATCAAAATTGCTATCACTGGCGGCAGCCCTGAACTTATCCACGGCAGTCCGCAGGAGATTGCGTATAACAGGGCTGTCTTTGACTGAGCCGGGAATGTTGATGGTAAAACTGACTACTGGCAGCTGGTGACTTTGTCTGAGCTCGGCTTGAAGGGCAGCAAGGCGTTCTTTGGCAGCCAAGACGGCTTGCAGGTTAATTTCATTCATATACCGTCTCCCTCATTATCTTGTAAATCATTTTACCATACTTTCCCCAAAATAGAAATTCGCATACGTAAATCAATTATCTTGACTTTTTTTTACTTTCATATTACATTGATGATGTCGAAGCCTCTGATAAGAGGACAAAATCTACTAAAGTGGTGATGATAATGTCAGAAAGACTGAGCTTGCAAGATGTTCTGCGAGAATATGGCATTCCACTCGCAACTCTCAATGTAACAGCATCACATGAGGATTGCCTTGAACTCCGGGAACGCCTGATGGCCATCAGGGATCTCAGCCAGGCCAAAGAACAAGGTTATCTCGAAGTATCATGCACATTCTATATCGACGTCCATGATATTGACCGCTATTTATCTGGAGAACTGCCAAACTTAGCTGAAATATACACCTTCCCAGAAGACGTAAAAACCTATAAGGAGGAATAATATGAAGAAACTTTTGTTACTTACTTTTGTGTTCATGTTTGCTTTCAACACTGTAAGTTTTGCCGCTGTAAGCGGCTCCAAGCCCAAAATGTCATCTCCTGTTTCTAAGCCTCCTACAACCCAGACCGCTCCGTCGAAGGGCACTTCCAGCGAATACAAGCCTTCGGCTCCGGCTTCCAGCTACAGTGAAAAAGCGCCTGCTGCCGCAGCTAAGCCAGCCAACCAGCAGACTGTTCAACAACCAAATACCGGTGGCTTTTTGCGTAACTTCGGCCTGTTCGGCGGCGGCATGCTGTTAGGCAGCATGCTCGGCGGCCTGTTCGGGTTCGGCAACACAGGCATGTTTGCTAGTATAATGGGTATGTTGTTCAACATTATACTGCTGGCTGGCGTATTCATGGCCGGACGCTATCTATGGAATAAATTCAAAAACAGAGATAATATGCAGAGATAATAATGTAAAAAGATAGTGTTGTTAACACCAAGTTCCAGATTATAGACACACGGGATATTTGAAGCCAAAAATTGGCTCGAATATCCCGTTTTCGTTATCATTCAATCTGACACGGGGGCGGATACGGACTTCTTTACACCTTGCCGGTAATTCCGGATTCTATTGGTTATGCGCACAACAACCACATAGAGTACTGGGATTAGGAATATCCCCATTGAAGTGGCCATGAGCATACCGCCGACTACGGCCGTTCCCATGGCGTTTCTGGCGCCGGCACCGGCACCGGTGGCAATTGCCAGCGGTATACAACCGATGATGAATGCCAGTGATGTCATAATAATAGGCCGCAGCCGGAGTTTGGCCGCTTCCACGGCAGCCTGCACCGCATCCATTCCTCTATCCACCCTGATTTTGGCAAACTCAACAATTAAAATGGCGTTTTTAGCCGCTAAGCCAATCAGCATAACCAAGCCAATCTGCATATACACGCTATTCTCCAAATTGCGTGCATACTGGGACAAGAACGCGCCAAACACGCCTGTAGGCACACACAGCAGTACGGCAAAGGGAATACTCCAGCTTTCGTACAATGCTGCTAAACATAAAAACACAAACATTAATGACAGTCCGAATACAATGGGTGCCCTGCCGCCGGAAATTTTTTCCTCCCGGCTCTGGTCGGTCCATTCATAACTATACCCTGTCGGCAATACCTGGGCGGCAACTTCTTCCAGAGCGGCCATCGCCTGCCCGGAACTGTACCCTGGCGCCGGAGCGCCGTTGATTAGAATCGCCCGGGCCCCGTTAAACCTTGTGATTGTCGCCGGACTGTTTATCGGTACCGGCTTCACGAGTGTATTAAGCGGCACCATGGTTCCGGCAGAACTGCGCACAAAAAAGAAACGGGTAGCCTCAACATCATTTCTGAATTGGGGTTCTGCCTGCAAAACTACTTTGTAGGTACGGCCAAATTGGTTAAAGTCATTCACCTGCAGACCACCCAGGAAAGTCTGTAACGCAGTAAATACATCATTGACCGGAATGCCCAGCTTTTCGGCTTTTTCCCGGTCTACTTCAAACCGGTAGCCAGGGGTATCTGACCGGAAGGTGGTATAGACCATCCCAATTTCCGGGCGCTTGCGTGCGGCCGCCATAAACTGCTTAGCAACGTCGTCCAGAGCTTCAATCGACTTGCCGCTCCGGTCCTGCAGCATCATGGTAGTGCCGCCGGCCACGCCTAGACCGGGCAAAGCGGGTGGATTAAGTGAAATCATCGTCGCTTCAGGGACATGAGTGCTATACATCATCGCATTCATAATTTGCTGCTTTACATGTAACGCAGGCGTTTCCCGCTCCGACCATGGTTTTAAACTGGTAAATATTATCGCAGTGTTAGGTTTGTTGCCGCCGCCGCCCAACATGTCATACCCCACTATGGTCATGGTATTATCCACACCAGGTTGGGACCGTATCGCATCGGCAATTTTGTTGGTCACGCTGATGGTACGGTTCATGCTGGCTGCTTCCGGCAAGTTAACAGCGGTAATAAAATAGCCCTGGTCTTCGGATGGAACATAGGCCGAAGGCACAACCCGGTACAATGCACCGGCCAAAATGACGACAACAGCCAGCAAGACAAGGCACATTCTGGATCTCAGGATAAGTTTTCCCACCTTACCGCCATAGCTTTCTACCATTTTTTCAAACCAGATATTAAAGTTTTCAAAGAACCGGCCGAGCCAACCACTGTGCGCGTCCGGATTATAGGGTTTGAGCAGCAGGCGGCAAAGAGCCGGCGTAAGCGACAAGGCCACAACGGCTGACAGACCGACCGATACAGCGACCGTTAACGCGAACTGTTTGTAAAGAACACCCATTGTGCCGCCAAAGAATGCCACGGGAAGAAATACTGAGGCTAACACAAAGGCAATGGCAATAACCGGCCCGGATACCTCACTCATGGCACGTTTGGTGGCATCCAAGGGCGTAAGCCCGTTATACCGCATGTGATGTTCTACTGCCTCAATAACAACAATGGCATCGTCGACCACCAGGCCGATGACCAGCACCATAGCAAATAACGTCAGGGTGTTAATGGAAAAACCCAAGGCCAAAAATGCGCCGAATGTGCCGATAAGAGATACCGGAATAGCCAGTACCGGTATCAAGGTTGCGCGCCAGTTCTGCAAAAACAGGAACACTACCAGCACCACCAAAGCCAGCGCTTCGGCAAACGATTTGACCACTTCCTTTATCGATTCCCGCACAAACTTGGTATTGTCGACCATGGTCTTATACTCCATATCTGGCGGAAAACGCTTGGCCGCCTCGTCGATGACCTTTTGGACATTGCTTATGGTTTCCAGTGCATTGGCATCACTGCTTAACTGAATGGCAAAGCCAACCGCTTGATGACCATTGAGAGCCGAAGTATAGGTGTACTCCCTGCTGCCAAGTTCCACCCTAGCTACATCTTTTATGCGGATAAACGAACCGTCCGGCTGGGAACGAATGATAATATTTTCAAACTGCCCAGGTTCCAACAGACGGCCGCTAACCCGGGCAGTATACTGGAATTCCTGCTCGGCCGGTGCAGGCTGTTGACCGATTGTTCCGGCCGGCGCCTGGATATTCTGTGTATTTATCGCATTATAAATATCACCGGTGGTAATACCCAGCTGTGCCATTTTATCCGGCTGCAACCAAATACGCATACCGTAATCGGCACCGAATTCCATAATATTACCTACACCCTTAACGCGTTTCAGATCCTCGACAATATAAATACTGCCATAGTTTTTCAAAAAGGTTCTGTCATACGTGCCGTTAGGTGACCATAAGGCAACAATTAAAGCCATGTCGGCAGCTGATTTACGGATAGTCATTCCTGCCTGCTGTACTTCTGATGGTAAAGAAGGATTAGCTTGCGCCACCCGGTTTTGGGTTTGTACTGCGGCTATGTCGGGATCTTTACCTAACTCGAATTTGACATTTACCGAGTATGCTCCCGAATCAGAACTGGTAGATTGCATTGCTACCATATTTTCAACCCCGTTAACCTGCTGTTCAACAACTTGGGCAACGGACTGCTCAACTACTTCGGCGTTTGCCCCCCGGTAATTGGTCATAACCATGATTTGCGGCGGCGTAATCTGGGGATACTGGGCTATTGGCAAATTAAAAGCAGAAATTAGGCCCACCGCAGTTATAATTATCGATAAAACAATCGCAAAAACAGGTCTGTCAATGAAAAACTTAGCCACCAGGACACCTCCTATTGCTTAGCCTGCGTCTGCAAATCATCTGGTCCAATCATTACTACCTTCAAATGCGTTCCCGGCTGAAGCTTCAAAGCCCCCTCGACAACAATGCGGTCATTTTCGGTCAGGCCTTCTTCCACCAGCCAAAGATTACCGATCCTGGTGCCAAGTTTGACCGGACGTGTTTCAGCCTTGTCCCCCTCAGCCACTACCGTAACAAAATTTTTATCCAAAATCTGTTGCACCGCCCTTTGGGGAATCAGCAGGGCACCCTGACGCATTTCCCCTTGCGCCACCACCCGGGCAAACATGCCGGGGACAAGAATTTTTTGCGGGTTGTCAAAGGCGGCTTTTAAAGTCAACGTCCCGGTATTTTGCGCCAGTCCGCGATCTACCTGTTCAACCTTACCGGTCAGCGGGTACTCTGTTCCGTCACTTAGCACAAGTTTCAGATTTTTTCCCCAGTCATCCGGTGTGGCGCCAAGCCGGGTAAACTTCAAATATTCGTTCTCACTCATGCTGAATTGGACAAATACGGGGTCAACGGAAGATATCGTAGCCAGTACTGTTGACCCGGCCTGAACAAAACCGCCAATACTTAATTCATTGACATCAATGCGGCCGCTGAACGGCGCTACTATCAGTGTGTCTTGCAAGTCATTTTCCGCCTGCTGCACTTTGGCCTGATTGGCAGCTACAGCAGCAGCGTTTTGCTGCTCAAGTGCCAGTTGGGTATCAAGACTTTGCCGGGCAATTGCCTGCTGATCAGCAAGTTTTTTATACCTGATGCTATCAAGACGCGAGTTGCTCAGTACTGCTTCAGACTGGGCCAACTGCGCTTTGGCGGTAAGTAACGCCGCTTCGTACTGGCGACGGTCGATCTGGAATAATGGCTGACCCTCGCTCACAGTAGCCCCGCCGGTCACCATTTTGGCCACAATATTGCCAGATACTTTGGCCCGGATCTGCACTTCATTTTTGGCCTGGACCTGGCCAACAAACTCGTAAGTAACAGGGGTATCGCGCTTAATGACCTGCATAGCCTTGACTTCCACGGCTTGCGGGCCTTGCTGGGCTGCTTGCCGACTGCCGCAGCCAGCCGTCAACACTGCAGCAAATACCGTAATTAGGATGAAATAACACAATTTCCTCATTTCGCTACTCCTTTTAAATAGATTTCAACTGCCTGCGCTACATAATGCTCTTCCAGGTTATCTCTATCCGGCAAGAGATCTTTAGAAATATGCTGACCAATGCAAGACAAATGCAATATTCTTATAAGCGAAATAGCGGCAAAATCCGGCTCAATATCAGCCCTGAATTCCCCCACCGCCACCGCATCACTTATACAGTCCCGCAAGAAGCGGTGCAGTTGTAAAATTGCTTTTTTCACAATATTATCAAAATACTTAGTCGGGTTGATTACCTCGCTATAGAGTAGACGATCTATATGAGGATTTTTTTTATGTATCAAAACAAAGGTGTCGGCAAGACGCCGGATTTTCATAATCGGCGAAACTTCTTCCTTACTGATGGTATCAAGAGCGTCTCCCAAAATAGCCAACTGACTTTCTAATATGTAAGCATATAGATTTTCCTTGCCGCCGAAATAATAGGAAATCAGTGCAATATTCACACAAGCCGCATCTGCCAGTTCTTTTACCGAAACACCGGCCACGCCTTTTGCAGCAAATAAAGGAATTGCCGCCTCAATTATTTTATTAACAGTAGGCTTTTCCGTAGATATTTCTACCTTCAATCAATCACCTCCCTTAGCTAACGTTATTACTATTAAACCGGCATTTTAAATACAATTTTAATTATATTGCATAGTACTTTTATTGTCTACCACAAAAAACCAACTTTTAAAATAAAAATTACAACACTCTGTAATCTTTGCAGGTTACAGAATGTTGTAAGTCAACGGCAAAGTATTAATTATAGCCGGAAGCTACTTTTATTTACCCCTACCTGGTAAATTATGAACCAGACAATATGTTTTTAGATATTTTTGCCGGGCAACATTATAAACTTGCTCGACTACCTGTTCCGGCAACACGCTGCTCATGCACTCTGCTTTACCCGTCGGACACCGGTATTTATGGCAGAAAGAGCAGGAGAACCGGTTAACCAGAACGGAGTTTTGTTTCCCTGGCGGCGCATATGTTGCCGGATTGGTCGGCCCGAATATCGCTACTGTCGGGACACCAAGTGCAGCAGCCATATGCAGCGGCCCCGTATCACCGGCCACCACCACCGAAGCCTGTTCGATGATGCCGGCCAACTCGAGTAAACCAGTTCGGCCAATGGCGTTTACCACCGGTACACCCGCTCTGGCTTGGGTTTCCCGCCCCAAATCGGCTTCAGCCCGGCCACCGCATAAAACTATTTTAAAATCTTTGGCCAGAAGTTTTGCCGTTGCCGCGAAGAATTCAGGAGGCCAGTTTTTGGCCGGCCAAGTCGTTCCTGGTACTAGTACGGCAACCCTTTCATTAGGAAAAACGCCCTTATTTCTTAGAAAGTCCCCGGCAAACTGTTGCGCTTCCGCCGGCACGACAAGGGTCATTTTACGCTGTGTAGGAGTTATACCAAGTGGTTCTAATACACTTAGATACCTGTCAATGATATGCTGGCCGGCAGGTTTCGCCGTCTCTGTCATAAACAACGGGTTTAGTTCTCTCGCATTACTCATGCCGATACGCCGGCAAGTTCTGGCCAACCTGGCGATCATCCCGGTGAGGAAGAGACCGTGGATATCAAGCACTGCATAGAAACTTCTTGCGGCCAACACTTCCTTTAAGCTCCGCCACATCGTTAATGCCTCACGAAATTCGCAGGCACGAAGGTGTTTTTCAAAACGTTCCCGCGACCAGACGATACTCTCATCCACGTTAGGATTGTATTTAATAAGGTCAGCACAAACCTCACCGACAAGCCAGGTAATTTTACATTCGGGCCAAGCGGCTTTAAGCGATCCAGCTACAGGTGTGCAATGCATGACATCGCCTACCGAGCTTAGTCTGATTATCAGTATTTCTTTGTCCATCAAACTACCGCCCTTACTCATTTACCGGAATCCATCTCCTGCTTCCATCCTGTTAAAGCGGTTCAACAGCTCTAAGAGTTTATTTGAGTTTTAGCTTGGCCAGCGCGTCAGCCAGCGCGGTGTTAAACGGCTCGCCGCCTGTGGTTTGCTGAGTTTTTAGATACTTGGCCACTTCCTCCTTGGAAACCTTGCTGGCGCTCTCTTCTTTCCTGCGTTCAGTAAACGCCGTCAGTTTTTCCCTATAGCCGCAGACGCACACAAATGTCCTTGCTTCGCCCTCACCGCGCAATTCAAGCTTCTTGTGACAGTTCGGACACCGGGCGTTGGTGACTTGGGCAACATTCTTCCGGTAGCCGCACTCTCGGTCCTGGCAGACCAGCGCTTTGCCTCTCTTGCTGTTGACCTCAAGCAGGTATTTGCCGCATTCGGGACACCGGGTACGCGTGATATTATCATGCCGAAACTGCTCTTGACTGTTTTTGATTTCGGTAATAATTTCTTTGGTGTAGTCTTTTATTTCGGCAATAAACGACTGTTTATTCAGCCGCCCTTTGGCGATTGCAGCAAGCTTCTGTTCCCACCCGGCCGTCAAGGCCGGTGACCTCAAGTCTTCGGGCGCCAGTTCCAACAGCTGCTTACCTTTGGAAGTTACAAAAATATCTTTCCCCTTCTTTTCAATAACAAAACTGCTAAACAGTTTCTCAATAATATCGGCCCGGGTGGCTACCGTTCCCAGGCCGCCGGTTTCACCAATTACCTTTTTTAGAGTTTGGCTTTCTCCTGCCATATACTTCACTGGATTTTCCATAGCTGACAGCAGGCTGGCTTCGTTAAACGGAGCTGGCGGCTTGGTCTCGCCTTTAGACATGTAAATACTGGATATGTTTACTATGTCGCCCTTATTCAGAGTGGGCAGCAATTGTTCGGCAATATCCTCAGACTCTTCCTCCTCAAAACTGGTACTGTAAAGTTCTTTCCAGCCAAGGACATTGATTGTCTTGCCCTTGGCAACAAACAGTTCATGACCGATGCGGACTGTTACCGTGGTCTGTTCATACTCAAATGGTGGACACAGTACTGCCAGAAAGCGCTTAACAACCAAATCATATATTTTTCGTTCCTTGTCTGTAAATGAACTTAAGACTGCCGGCTGCTCGGTAGGAATGATGGCATGATGGTCAGAAACTTTACTGTTATCAACAAAATGACTATTAGGTTTTATCGGTTTTTTTAATATTTTCAAGATTTGTTTGGAGTAAAGACCGGTATCGCAGGCTTTAACCCGCTCATTCAAAGTATCAACTATATCTGTAGAAATATACCGGGAATCGGTGCGCGGATAGGTCAGTACTTTATACCCTTCATACAGCTTCTGCATTACTGACAGAGTTTCTTTGGCCGAAAATCCAAAAATCCTGTTAGCGTCCCGCTGCAGTTCAGTCAAGTCATACAGCGCCGGCGCAAAGCTTTTTTTATGAACTTTGTGCACATCAATAACCTCAGCCTGCTTCCCGGTTATTGACGCAATAATCTTGTCGCAGACAACTTTGTCAAACGTTTTGGTATCTTTGGTTTTGGCGTCCTGCCAGGTTAGCTTCAGGCGTTCGGCCACAGCCGTAATACCGTAATAAGGTCTAGGCTGAAAGTTTTTTATCTCGGCTTCCCGGGCGGCAATGATCGCCAGCGTCGGGGTCTGAACGCGGCCACAGGACAGCTGGGCATTATATTTAGTGGTCAGCGCCCGCGTGGCATTGATGCCCACCAGCCAGTCGGCCTCAGCTCTGGCTACCGCCGAGGCGTACAGGTTTTCGTAGTCTTTGCCCGGCCTTAGATTATTAAAACCATCTTTTATCGCCTTATCAGTTACCGAAGAAATCCATAGACGCTTAACCGGCTTGGTTACATGGGCTTTTTCCAATATCCATCGGGCGACAAGCTCACCTTCCCGTCCGGCGTCAGTAGCGATAACAACTTCGCCAATATCTTTCCGGGTTAGTTGTTCTTTAACAATATTAAACTGTTTGCCGGTTTGCTTGATGACGACAAGCTTGAGCTGCGCCGGCAGCATAGGCAGGTCTTCCAGCCGCCATGCCTTATATTTTTCATCATAAACCTCAGGGTCGGCCAGCGTCACCAGATGGCCTAACGCCCAAGTGACGACATATTTTGGTCCTTCAAAATACCCGTTGCCTTTAGTATTGCAATGTAAGACTCTGGCTAAATCCCGGCCGACAGACGGCTTTTCGGCTAATACTAATGTTTTACTCATGAAACTACCTCGCTAAAATAGATACAGGTAATATTATACCCTCTATTTGCCAGATATCAAGACAAACTAAAAGCTGCCGGGAAAATCTCCACTGGCAGCTTGTCATATTCACTTCAATACTGGCTTAGTAACAGATTACCGTCTCATTGCCTGTTCCAAATCAGCAATAATATCAACCGGGTCCTCAATACCTACTGACAAACGGATAAGACTGGGGGTAATGCCCATACGCAGTTTCCGTTCCGGCGGCACCGAGCCGTGAGACATGACATCAGGCAGGTTTACCATGGTTTCAACACCGCCAAGGCTGTCAGCCAGCATACACATTTTGAGCTTACTTAAAATACTGCGGGCAAAAGTACCGTCCCCAACGTCAAAGGAGATAACATTGCCGGTGCCGGCTGCTTGGCTTTTATGCAATTCATAACCGGGGTGGTCTGCAAAGCCAAGGTAATATACTTTCTGAACCTCCGGCCTGCTGCGCAGCCACGCCGCCAATACCCCGGCGTTTTGGGACTGCCTGTCCATACGCAGTCCCAAGGTTTTTAACCCGCGCAATAACAGCCAGGAATCAAACGGCCCTAAAACGCCGCCGGTAGAGTTTTGCACAAAATGCAAATCTTCGGCCAATTTGCTGTCCTTGACCACGACAATGCCGGCCAACACGTCACTATGGCCACCGATAAACTTGGTCGCACTGTGAACAACAATATCCACTCCCAGTTCCAGCGGTCGTTGTAAGTACGGCGACATAAAGGTATTGTCAGCCACAGTTAAAAGACCGCGTTCCTTAGCCAGGGCGACAACAGCCCTGATATTAGTAACCATCAAGGTCGGATTGGAAGGTGTTTCAATGACCAAAGCTTTAGTAGCCGGAGTAATGGCGGCGGCGATATCAGCGATATGGCAAAAATCTACGTACGTCACGGTAAGTCCAAACCGGCTGAACACCCTGTCAAGTACCCGGGAAGTCCCGCCATACAGGTTACGGCTGGCCACGATATGGTCACCGGCACTGAATAAGTTAAATACTGCCGTAGCCGCTGCCATGCCTGAGCCAAAAGCAAAGCCCCGGCAGCCGCCTTCCAGGAGGGCCATCTGTTTTTCCAAAGCATGTCTTGTCGGATTATTTCCCCGGGAATACTGGTAGCCGCCTTCTTGCCCGACAGTATGCTGGCGGAAGGTCGAAGCCTGGTAAATAGGCGTGCTGGCCGCCCCGGTATTAAGGTCTCCTTCGTCGCCGTGAATCAGTAATGTATCTAAACGCATGCGTTTTCCTCCCTAATCGTCAGTGTTTGATACCCAAATAAGCTTTTTGCACCAGCGGGTTGGCAATCAAGTCTCTGCCGGCGCCGGCTAAAATGACCTGGCCGGTTTCCAACACGAAAGCATCATCAGCCATTTCCAGTGCTTCAAAAGCATTCTGCTCGGCCAGCAATATCGTTGTTCCCTGCTCCCGGATACCTTTGATAACCTCAAACATATTGGCCACCATCAGCGGCGCCAGCCCCAACGACGGCTCATCCAACAGCAGCAGCCGGGGGCGCGACATCAGGCCTCTGGCAATAGCCACCATTTGCTGTTCCCCGCCGCTTAAAGTACCCGCATATTGCTTAAGACGTTCTTTAATAATGGGGAATAGTTGGTACATTTTTTCCAAATCAGCCAGGATACCGGCCTTGTCTTTGCGCAAAAAAGCACCCATCAATAGATTTTCTTTTACGGTAAGATTGGCGTACAAACGACGCCTCTCCGGCACCAGGCAAACCCCTTGTCCTACTACTTCGTACGCTTTGCCGGATAGCGGGCGGCCTTCATAAATAATCGTACCGCTTGCCGGCTGAAGCAACCCGGCCAATGTCATCATTAACGTAGATTTACCGGCGCCGTTAGCGCCGATAACGGCGACAATACGTCCGGCAGCCACCGTAAGACTTACATCACGGAGAGCATGGATCTGACCATATTTTACATTAAGATTGCTAACTTCTAACACGTTTATATCCCTCCCCGAGATAGGCCTTAAGCACATCGGGATTGTTCTGAATATCCTCAGCCGTTCCCTCAGCCAGCTTTAGGCCGAAGTTCAGGACAAAAATGTTATCACATAGCTCCATAACAACATCCATATGATGTTCGATCAGCAAAATAGTAACACTATACCGGCCGTGAATGCGGCGCACCAGTTTAGCCAAATCAAGTGACTCCTCCGGGTTCATGCCGGCTGCCGGTTCGTCCAAGAGCAGCAATTTGGGCTTTAAGGCCAACGCCCGGGCAATCTCCAGTTTGCGCTGCAGCCCGTACGGCAAGCTGTCGGCCCGCGCTGCCGCTTTATCGGCTAACCCCACTTCCTCCAAATATTCCATAGCTTGCCGGCGCACTTCTTTTTCACACTTCAGTACATTAGGCAACCTGAATAAAGCTGCACCGAATGAATAGTTCACATGCTTATCAACGGCAATGCAAACATTGTCAAGAACCGACAGATTGCGGAATAAACGGATATTTTGAAAAGTACGGGCGATGCCTTTGGCCACCACTTGATCAGGCCGTTCACCGGCAATCTCTTGGCCTTGAAATAATATGCTGCCACTGGTAGGGGTATATACGCCGGTTATCAGGTTAAACATAGTCGTTTTTCCGGCCCCGTTAGGCCCAATTAATCCCAGTATTTGTCCTGGTTTAATGCTGAAACTTACGTCTTTACAGGCCATTATGCCGCCAAATGCCTTAGTTACTGCTTTTAATTCCAGAATATCCATTATGCTCCCCCCTTTTTGAACAACCGGCGAAAATCGTTCCAGGAGATTTCTTTAAAGCCGAACAGTCCTTGCGGCCTGAATATCATAATGGCTACTAACAAGAACCCGTAGGCCACCAGCCGCCACATGCTGGCCACTCGTAATGCTTCCGGAATGGCGACAAACAGTACCGCCGCCACCACCGGCCCGGTGATGCTGCCCATACCGCCGGCGACAACGCTGGCAGTCAATTGAGTGGACAAGTAAGCAGTAAACATGCCTGGCTGAATGAAACAAACATAATGAGCAAATAATCCTCCGGCCAACCCTGCAGTCATGGCACTAAACACCAGCGACCGTATCCGCACCTGAAACAGGTTTATTCCCATCATCTCGGCAGCGACAAAATCTTCCCGTACAGCAATAGCAGCTCGTCCATAACGGGAGTTGACAAAATTCCGGGCTATCCAGATAACCAGGATTGTAGTAACTACAACCACCGTTAATGTCGTTTCATTGGGAATGCCCGGCAAGCCGCGCGCCCCTTGCGTGATATCCAGGTTTTCCAGAAGCACCCGCACCGCTTCACCAAACCCGAGCGTAGCTATAGCAAAATAGTCGCTGCGCAGTTTGGCCTTGAGCGTGGGATACCCGATGATCGCGCCAACTAATGCTGCCATAGCCGTACCAGCAGCCAGCGCCAGATAAAAGTTAACATCATAAAAATAACTCAGTATGCTTGCCGTATATGCGCCTATAGCGAAAAAAGCGGCATGACCGAGCGAAAACAAACCGGTAAACCCGGTAAAAACCGCCAAGCCGACGGTGGCAATGACATAAATTAGACTAAAAGTTATAACTCCGGTAATATATTCTGCCATAGTCTGTCATACCTTTTCCTCAAGAAATTTGCCGAATAGGCCTGTCGGCAGCACCAATAACAAAATGACCAGTAGCGAAAAGCTGAAAACATCACGGACAACGGAAGACACATACGCTGAAACAAATGTTTCCAGTACTCCGAGCAAGAGGCCTCCTACTACCGCTCCCGGCAGACTGCCCAGTCCGCCGATTACAGCGGCGATATAAGCCTTATTGGTGATCCAGCCCATGGTCGGATAGACCATGTATTTCATCCCCAAAAACATGCCGGAAATACCGGCTAACGCTCCGGCCAAAAGGAATACCCAGCCAATCGTTTTACTGATATTAACGCCGTTTAACTGGCTGACCTGCATATCATAAGAGGCGGCTCTAATCGCGATACCTGTCCTGCTGTTTTGCAAAAAATAATGTAAGGCATAGATTGCCGTAAAAGAAAACACTATGGCAAATACGTCCAGCAAGCCGATTGATACCCCGCCGAAGCTAATATTCTGCTGGGTGAGAACTTCAGGAAAGGCATAAAATCTTGAACCAATTGTAGCATATACCAAGTTTTCCAAAAAAATCGAGGTGCCCATGGCGCTTATCATGAAATACAGTGATGAAGCATTACGTTTCCTTAGCGTACTGTAGGCCAGCCGCTCATTTAATAAACATAAAAATGCCGCGCCAATAATCGAGGCAATGATGGCCCCATATACCGGCACGCCCATTTTCATTAATGAAAAATAGCCAATATATGCTCCTAACATAATAATAGAACCATAAGCAAAATTACTAAAATTTAAAATACTGAATACCAGGGAGTAGCCAACTGCCATCAATGCATATATGCCGCCAATAGCTAGGCCGGTAACCAGCGTTTGAATAAACATCAGCGCCATCTCCTTAGTGATATAAGTGATCCTTAGGCTAACGATAAAGACGGCGGAGGATTTAAAAAATCCCGCGCCGTCCTACACGGTCGTTACTGAGTGACAAACTTGGACTTAAACACAAACTTGCCGTCTTTTACTTCCTGAATGATGGCCGGCTTATTTAATGGGTCATGGGTATTGGGGTCAATGGTCAGCTTACCGCTCAACACCTGGAGATCCTTAGTTTTTTCAAGTTGCTCGGCTATTTTGGCCGGATCGGTGCTGTTAGTTTTGGTCATGGCGTCAATTAAAGCATATAAAGCGTCAATAGCCATTACCGGATTAGGCATAATCGGATCAGCCTTATATTTGGCCTGATATTCTTTAATAAAGGTTTGGATATCGGGGTCATCCATGCTGGCCAGGTTAACGAAATAAGACCCTTCAACGGCTGAACCACCCAGCGTGATTAAATCCGGGCTGCCCCAACCGTCACCACCGACAAACTTAGTTTTAATACCAAGGTCGGCAGCCTGTTTCATGACCAGCGCAGCTTCTTTCTGCATTGTCGGGATAAAGATTACGTCCGGATTAGTTCCTTTAATTTTGCCTAATATAGCACGGTAATCAAGTTCGCCTGAACGGAAGGCTTCGTTAGCGACAATCTTACCGCCTTGTTTTTCAAATTCAGCAATAAAATATTTGCCTAACCAAGCTGAATAATCAGAACCTACATCATAAACAATGGCGGCCGTTTTGGCTTTCAGTTCTTTGGCGGCAAACTGGGCTGCCACTGTACCTTGGAAGGGATCAATGAAACACGTACGGAAAGCATATTTTCTAACCTTATTAGTCTTATCATCAACAGTAACCTTCGGATTAGTGGCCGAAGTAGCAATAAACGGCACCTTCGCCGGCTCGGTTACCGAACTCATAGCAATAGCCACACCGCTCTGGCCAGGACCGATAATGCCCACAACTTTATCACTGATTAACCGTTTGGTTACGTTTACGCCTTCAGTGGCATCAGCCCGGGTGTCATAAGCCACAAGCTGAAGCTTTTTACCTAATACGCCGCCTTTGGCGTTAATTTTTTCAATCTCCATTTCCAGCGCATTTTTTTCAGCTTGCCCCCAGGTGGAGTTATCGCCGGTTAATGCCACTGCATTGCCGATTTTGATAATATTGGCGTCACCAGAGGTTCCACAACCGGCAATTACTGCTGTGAAAATTGTCAACACAATTAATGCCAGCCATTTCATCTTCATGTAAATTCCTCCTCAATTAGTCATATAGTGGTATTTCGCGCGTTTTGCCAGTTTCTCCTCCTCTCCGGCGCACCCTTTTATAACGTGTTGCAATCTCAAGAAAAGCCTATTTAGAGCTCATCTAAATAGGCCTCGTTGCCGTTAGCATTTTACAACATTACATCCATGTTTTTCTAAATAATACATAATTTTTGCAACAATGTCAACGAAATTATGATTTTAGTAAAAAAAGTCTCTGATTAATGGATATTGCAAAAACTACCGCCATTTTAATGATTATTTCATTCTGTACTTTCCCTGACTGATTGTTTTTTGTTCCAAAAAATCAAAGGATCGTGTTCAATATCTTGCGCCCGTTTTCCCATAATGGTAAAAGCCCACTGGATTGATGGCCCCAGGGTGAAGGCAATGATAATCGTGCCAATACCGACAGGCCCTCCCAGAAAGTAGCCAATGGCAGCCACACTTGTTTCAATAATTGTCCTCACTTTCCAGACCGGCCAGTCGGTTTTCTGAATCGCCCCGACCATAAAACTGTCTCTGGGCCCAGCTCCAAGCGCAGCTGACAGATAGAAATAGCTGGCCCACCCAATAATCCAGATACCGGCAAGCAACATGACCAGTTGAGCCAGCCATTGAGTAGGCGTGGGAATCCAGTTACCGGCCATAATTATGTCAATAAAGCAGCCGATGAAATATCCGTTAGCAATAGTACCCCAACCGGGTTTGACTCCTAAAAACCAGCTAAGAATAATAACGAAAACTCCTGTTAACTGAGAAACCTGCCCCATGGTTAAGGGTAAATAGTTAGTCAGACCCAAATGCAGGACATCCCACGGCGCTGTTCCCAAATTGCTTTTTACTGTCAGCACAATTCCTAAACCGAACAAGAAAATACCCCAAAATAAAAAGATGATTCTTATTATCATCCAAACATCTCCTCTGGCACCATTTCTATACAGCATATCATAAATTACCGTCAGGAAAAACCCTTCAAAGCAGTATTGGTCAATAAAAAAAGGGGCCGTGTAAAAATTACGCGACTAAAGTTAGCGCTGGTCTGTGATGCCCACAAAAATAGTCCGTATCACCTAAAAGTGGTACGGACTACTCATTTTTATATTAAATTAAGAGCAAAAGTGGTAAGTGGATAACTGTCATCTAAGTTTGGGACGGTCTCATCTTAGGATAAATTTAAGTTTATCCTTTGGTAGCAGCCGCTTGTGCAATGGCTTCGTCGTACATTTTGGCCAAACGCCGGTAAGTATCAAGTCTTTCAGCCGCATCTTTGGCAGTCTTTTCAAAGAGTTTTTCGGCATGTTCGGGGAACTGCTGCTTGAGTGAGGAGTAACGGACTTCACCCATGAGGAATTCTTTGAAGTCAGCAGTAGGCTGTTTGGAATCCAGGGTAAACGGGTTCTGTCCTGCTTCTTTCAATAACGGGTTGTAACGATACATTGCCCAGTAGCCTGACTCAACGGCTTTCTTGGCTTCAAGCTGACTGTTGCCCATGCCAATCTTGATGCCGTGGTTGATACAAGGCGCATAAGCAATAATCAGCGACGGACCGGGATATGCTTCGGCTTCGGCAATAGCTTTGAGAGTCTGGGCTTTGTCGGCACCCATGCAGATTTGCGCTACATAGACGTAACCATAGCTCATGGCAATCATGCCGAGATCTTTTTTCTTGGTGGTTTTGCCACTGGCGGCAAATTTGGCAATAGCGGCAGTCGGGGTGGCTTTGGAAGACTGACCGCCGGTATTGGAGTACACTTCGGTGTCAAATACCAGCACGTTAACGTCTTCGTTGCTGGCCAGTACATGGTCAAGGCCGCCGAAACCAATGTCGTAAGCCCAGCCGTCGCCGCCGAAAATCCATTGCGAACGTTTCACAAAGAAGTCCCGGTTCTTGTAGATGTCGTTTAAAAGAGCATTGTCGCCTTTTTCAGCTTCCAGCAAGGCAATCAGCTTGTCAGCGCGTTCGCGGGTACCATTACCGTTGTCTTTGTTGGCCAGCCAGTCTGCGAAAGCGGCTTTGAGAGCGGCACTGACGTCAAGTTTGGTCGCTTCTTCAATTTTTGCGGCTAGGGAGTTACGAACTTGTTTTACGCCGAAATACATGCCCAGACCATATTCCGCATTGTCTTCAAACAGCGAGTTCGCCCAAGCCGGGCCTTGTCCGCGGTGGTTTTTGCAATATGGCATGGATGGCGCGCTGGCACCCCAGATGGAGGAACAGCCGGTAGCATTGGCAATCATCATACGGTCACCGAACAGTTGGGTAACAAGTTTGGCATACGGTGTTTCGCCGCAACCGGCGCAAGCGCCTGAAAATTCGAGGAGCGGTTGTTCAAACTGACTGCCTTTGACGGTCAACTTATTCATGGGATTAGCCTTAGGCGCTACTTGCAGTGCATAGTCCCACAAGGCAATTTGGTCATGTTGAGTTTCTTGCGGTTTCATAATGAGCGCTTTTTCTTTAGACGGACATACTTGGGCACAATTGCCGCAACCGGTGCAATCCAGCGGCGACACAGCAATCCGGAAGCTCAAGTCTTTGATGCCGTTGGCAGATTTGGCGGTAAATCCGGCCGGAGCAGCTGCCAGTTCGGCTTCAGTGACCAGAACGGGACGAATGGCGGCGTGCGGGCAGACATAAGAACATTGGTTGCATTGAATACATTTATCAAGCTGCCATTCAGGCACATTAATAGCAATGCCACGTTTTTCGTAAGCCGAGGTTCCGGTCGGAAAGGTACCGTCTTCCATGCCAATGAAGGCACTGACCGGCAGGTTGTCTCCTTCCTGGCGGTTCATCGGAACAAGAATTTTCTTGATAAACTCAGGTGTAGTGTCTTCTGCAACGGCTTCGTCTTTAGCATCTTTCCAAGAAGCAGGCACGTTAATTTTTACAAGAGCGTCAACGCCTTTATCAATAGCAGCGTTGTTCATGTCAACGATTTTCTGTCCTTTGTTGCCGTAAGAATCTACAACAGCCTGCTTGAGATACTTAATGGCATCTTCAAGAGGAATAATGTTAGCCAGTTTGAAGAAGGCCGACTGCATGATCATATTAATGCGTCCGCCCAGACCAATTTCTTGCGCGATACCCACAGCATCAAGGGTGTAGAATTGAATATTGTTCTGAGCTATGAAGCGTTTCATGGCTGCAGGCAGTTTTTCTTCCAGTTCTTGCTCATTCCAGATGCAGTTCAGGAGGAATGTACCGCCAGGTTTGAGACCATCCAATACGTTGTATTTATAAACATAGGACTGGTTATGGCAGGCAACAAAATCAGCCTTATTGATAAGATACGGGGATTTGATAGGCTTTTTGCCAAAACGCAGGTGGGATACGGTAATACCGCCGGACTTCTTGGAGTCATAGGCAAAATATCCTTGTGCATACATGTCGGTGTGGTCGCCGATGATTTTTATAGCGCTCTTATTGGCGCCAACCGTGCCGTCAGAGCCCAAGCCCCAGAATTTGCAGGCAGTAGTACCTTGGGGCGTGGTATCGATGTCCTGGCCTACCGGCAGTGAAGTGTGGGTAACATCATCAACAATGCTAACAGTGAAGCCGTCTTTAGGCTGATCGAGTTTGAGGTTGTCAAAGATTGGAACAATGTGGGCAGGAACAACATCCTTAGAGCCTAAGCCATAGCGGCCGCCGACGATAACAGGCTGCCATTCCTTGCCATAGAAAGCTTTAACAACATCAAGATACAGAGGTTCAGCAATAGAGCCAGGCTCTTTGGTCCGGTCAAGCACGGCAATCTTCTTGACAGTTTTCGGAATGTATTTGAAGAAATGCTCCAATGAGAACGGACGGTATAAGTGTACTGTCAACAGTCCAACTTTTTCGCCGTTAGCATTCAGATAGTCAACAGTTTCTTCAATAGCTTCACAGACTGAACCCATGGCGATAATCATGCGGTCAGCGTCTTCAGCACCATAGTAGTTAAAAAGGTGATATTCCCGGCCGGTCAGTTTACTGATTTCAGCCATATATTCTTCAACAATGGCAGGAACGGCTTGATAGTAAGAATTCGCTACTTCTCTCTCTTGGAAATAGATATCAGGATTCTGAGCGGTACCGCGTACTGCAGGATGATCCGGATTCAGGGCTCTCCGGCGGAAAGCGTCGACAGCATCCATATCTACAAGTTTAGCTAAATCGTCATATTCCAGGACCTCGATTTTTTGAACTTCATGGGAAGTCCGGAAGCCGTCAAAAAAGTTTACAAACGGTACACGGCTTTTGATCGCGGCCAAATGTGCTACTGCGCCTAAATCCATAACCTGCTGGACACTGCTTTCGGCTAACAGAGCAAAGCCTGTCTGTCTAGCGGCCATTACGTCCTGATGATCACCAAAAATGTTAAGGGAGTTTGCGGCGACTGCCCGGGCACTTACATGTAATACACCAGGTAAAAGCTCACCGGCAATTTTGTACATATTGGGGATCATAAGCAGTAACCCCTGCGATGCCGTATATGTAGTAGTCAGTGCGCCGGCCTGCAAAGAACCATGCACCGCACCTGCTGCACCTGCTTCAGACTGCATTTCAACCACTTTTACAGGTTGGCCGAAAATGTTTTTTCTCCCTTCCGCAACCCATTCATCCACATGCTCAGCCATTGGCGAGGACGGAGTAATGGGGTAGATGGCTGCAACTTCAGTAAACGCGTAAGAAACGTGAGCTGCTGCGGTGTTGCCATCCATAGTCTTCATTTTTGCCATAGGGATCCCTTCTTTCTGTAATATTTCTGCAATATTAGAATTAGGCTTCGCCAACCTTATGAATACTGGCAAAGTCCTAATGAACTACCAAAGAAAAAAACAAGAAACCACTACTATTAGTTAAGAACTAAAGGTAGTGATACGCCACAACTCTGCCAGTAAAGTGTAGTGTTTTTTTATATAATTCTTTTTGCAAGGCCATTAATCCTGCTAAAAAGATGAAAATTTTGTGCTAAAATAGTAAAATTTTTTCATTTTTCGCCTTTAATTGGGCAATAATTAAAAATATTGCTTGAAATTCCGCAAAAATATGTTATAATTAAATTCTGATTATTAAAAAAAGTTGGTTTAAGCATCAGGCGCTTTAGGGTGCATTTGATGCCTTTTTATTGCCTATATCTCGCGGTCAGCAACACCGCTGCAAATACCTGCCAGGATGAAAACATCGAAACAAACCCATGCATAATATGATAAATGTCTGGACATTATAATCCGTAAATTTATTTGGAGGTGACGGGTATGGGAGATAAGAAACCCGGCCGCGGCCCTAAGAAAAGTACGAAAACTAAAAAAGCAGCACCAGATATTTCTCAAGAAAATATTACAAGAAAATAGAAAGATTTTTCCTGACTAAAATACTCCCGGACCATGTTTGGGAGTATTTTAGTTTAGACAAATTGAATAATAACACCAATGCTGTTTCCAGCAAAAATGTACCGGATGATGACAAATTTCTATATAGGTAAATACCGTAAAACAATTAATATATCTACATAGAAATAAACGAGCCTGTACAGGCAACATAATGGAGGGTTTTTAATGAACAAAATTATGATTTCCCCTAATCGTTACGTACAAGGTGCAGGTGCAATTGCTGATGTTGGCAAACATATCTCCCTTTTAGGCACTAAGGCTTTGGTGCTTGGCGGCAAACGAGGTATTGGAGCCATTGAAAACGCCCTATCGACTAGTTTAAATGAACACAAAGTACAATTTATTATTAGGTACTTTGGCGGCGAATGCTCACACCAAGAGATTGCAAGAGTAGCTGAAGTGATAAAGCAGAATGACATTAACATTGTTGTCGGTATAGGAGGCGGCAAAGCCCTGGACACGGCCAAAGCAGTAGCTCACTCAGCGAAAATACCGGTAGCCATTATTCCGACCATAGCAGCCACTGATGCACCTTGCAGCGCTCTGTCTGTAATTTATACCCCGGAAGGAGTTTTCGAATCCTATCTGGTGCTCCCCAAAAATCCTGATTTGGTATTAGTGGATACCGCCATCATTGCCAAAGCTCCCGCAAGATTGTTCGTATCCGGAATGGGCGACGCTTTAGCTACTTGGTTTGAGGCTGATGCCTGCGCCAAAGCCTTCGCAGGCAATCTGCCGGGAGGTTTATCAACCTCGGCGGCTCTAACCTTAGCAAAACTATGTTACGATATTTTGCTTGAATACGGATACCGGGCTAAATTGGCGTTAGACCAGTGTGTTGCGACTGAAGCGGTAGAAAAAGTCGTAGAAGCCAACACACTATTAAGTGGTCTTGGCTTTGAAAGTTCCGGTCTGGCAGCAGCCCATGCCGTCCATAATGGCCTAACAGTATTGGAGGAGACTCACCATGCGTATCACGGGGAAAAGGTAGCCTTTGGCACACTCGTACAATTGGTTTTGGAAAACCGTACAACAAAGACGATAGAGGAAGTCATTAGATTCTGCCTATCTGTAGGTCTGCCAGTCACACTGAAACAAATCGGAGTTGCTCAGGTAACACCTGATAAAATCCGCAAAGTAGCCGAAGCCACCTGTGCCCCGGGTGAAACTATCCATAACGAACCGTTCGCCGTTAGTCCCGATGCTGTATACGCTGCTATTTTAGCCGCCGACGCACTGGGAAACGCTTATCTACAAAAAACACTATGATCATTTTGCGTTAAATAATTTATGCTATATGAAATCCAATAAAGATTTTTTTCTGGGCGTGTTGTTAGTAACGCTCCACCGCTGGCGCTTGACTTACGCTTATACTAACAACACGCCTGTAAATCTTTATTGGATACTATATATATTGACGCAGCCGATTTTCGGAGCATATAATGAAGTAAATTATACTTCTCCGTTAGGTGAGGTTCCTGCATAAACACAGGCCACTGCCCGGAAACGTCGATAGACGCCAATGGGTCAGCAGGTACTACCGAATTAAGGTTTTACCTAATGTGGCTGAGTACACAACTCTACGTTATGTAGTGCTAAAAATCAACGAGTTGGGAGAGGGTTACTTTTATAGTATTTAGGCCTTCCTTTTTTGGGAAGGTCTATTAATTTACCGCAATTTTGCGTGTTCGCTACCTTAGTTCCTGGCATCTGGGAAACATTATTCAGGTAAAAGTACTATTTATCAAAGTACTATTTATCTTAGATTGGCAAACAATACTTTTAGCATAACCGTAACAGTAAAAGTGGTAAGAAAGAAGGCCTAACATGAAATCATTTCAAACATATAAAGTCGCTAAAGAGCATGCCGGTTTGACTGTTGAGCATTATTTAAAACAGATATTACACTATTCCGGCCGGAAAATCCAAAAACTGACAAGACAAAAAGGTATTTTTTTAAACGGCAAGACAGTTTTTCTGCAAAAACAGATAAAACCGGAAGATACTTTACGCGTCCTGGTTTTTGAGGATGCTGACTACGGCGTCCGGCCTGAGCCGGGAGCCATCGAAATACTGTATGAAGATGACTACCTGCTGGTGTTAAATAAACCGGCATACCAGCTAGTTCACCCTACCGGTCAAACAACTTGCGGCACACTGGCTAACTATTTAGCCTACCATTTACAGCAGCGTGGTATGATAATCACAGTTCGCGCCGTGCACAGACTAGACCGGGAGACATCCGGCTGCGTGATTTTTGCCAAGGATTCCCGCAGCCAGTTTCTCCTGGAACAACAATTAAAAATAAGCACGCTAAAACGGACTTATTGGGCCTTAGTCACAGGCATTATTAGTCCGCCGTCAGGAACAGTTAATGCTCCTATCGGTCCCCACCCCAGCCGCCCCAACCGGCGGGCAATAAATGCCAAAGGTGAGCAGGCGATTACTCATTATCAGACTCTCCGTACATTCGCTAATGCTTCCTTGCTGGAACTAACGCTGGATACCGGCAGAACGCACCAAATCCGTATACATCTGGCCCACCTCGGCCACCCGGTCGTTGGCGACGGCATGTATGGCGTACGCGCGCCGCACATGCCCAGGCAAGCTTTGCATGCCGCTGCCGTAAGGTTCCTGCATCTAGAGGATAACCGGGAGATAACAGTTACCGCCCCGCTGCCTGCTGACTTTTCCCAGGCTATTGATTCTTTATCTTGACTGTCATAGAACAAGAACAACTAAGGCGTGGGCCATATCCTTGTGGATACTGGTACACGCCTTAGTTGCTTAAACTGTAAAATTATAGATCAGTTGGCTGGAGACTGTCACTATTAATAAAAGTTCTTTCCGTGACCTCTTGAATTGAACGATGAATAATATCCAACATTTCTTCAATTTCCTTTACCGTGCTGGCAAGCGGCGGCATAAAAATAACCACATCCCCAATCGGGCGAATAATCAGTCCGTACTTGCGGGCCTGCAGGCATACCCGGGCACCTACCGCCTGTTCCCAGGGATACGGAGCTTTCCTGTCCTTATCTTGCATCAGCTCAATACCTACGATCAGTCCGCACTGGCGCACATCACCCGCATGGGCAAGCTTGCCGATCTGCTCCAATTTGGCTGCGGCCGCTGCAATCTTGGCGGCAAGTCCCTCGATTACTCTTTCTTCCCGGAATATCTTCAGATTGGCCAACGCGGCGGCACAGGCGAGCGGGTTACCGGTATAGGAATGACCATGATAAAAGGTTTTCTTATCCGCATAATCTCCTAAAAAAGCGTCATATATTGCCTGTGTTGTTAGCGTTGCCGCCAGTGGCAGGTAACCGCCTGTAATCCCTTTGGAGAGCGTCATCATATCCGGACTTACCTGCTCGTGCTCACAGGCAAACATTTTTCCTGTCCTACCAAAACCGGTCGCGACCTCGTCGACAATCAACAATACGTCATATTTCCTGGTAAGTTCCCGGATTTTAGCAAGATAGCCCGGAGGAGACATCAGCATGCCTGCAGCCGCTTGTACTAATGGCTCAATGACCATACCGGCTATTTCCTCATGGTGTTCAGCTAACACTTGTTCCAGCACGGTTACGCATTGCATACCGCAAACAGCCTGATCTGAGGATAGCCGGCAGTGGTAGCAAGACGGCGCCGGAATATGTACTGGCGTAAACAACAGCGGTTTAAACACCCGGTGGAACAAATCAATACCGCCAACACTGACTGTTCCCACAGTATCGCCATGGTACGCCTGCTCAAGGGCAATAAATTTTTGTTTCCCGGTCTTCCCCTTGTGTTGCCAATACTGAAAAGCCATTTTGAGTGCTACTTCCACGGCGGTAGAGCCGTCATCCGAATAAAACACCTTAGTCAGGCCAGGCGGCGCAACTGCGACCAACTGTTCAGCCAACTGTGACGCCGGAATATTGGCTAAACCCAGCATGGTGGTATGGGCCACTTTGCCAAGTTGCTCAACAATGGCCTGGTCAATTTCGGCTTTCCGGTGGCCATGAATATTTACCCATAATGAAGAAACCCCGTCGTAAAATTCGTTACCGTCCGTGTCAATGAGTTTTATGCCTTGCGCGGCGCTAATGACCATTTGCGGTCTTGACACCCAGTCCTTCATCTGGGTAAACGGATGCCAAACAAACTGTTTATCTTTCATTTCTGTTTCATTCACAACTGGGCTTCTCCTTCCATCAAACTGATAAGCTGGTCAATTGCCAGATGTTTTTCGGCCAGTTCCGCCAATCTGGCCATGTCTGCCGGCTCCGAACCGATTGATGGAACTGACGGAAATTTGCCGAGGACAGGTAACGCGGTCAGTCGCTCTATGTAAGCCAGATTGCTGCGTTCAAGTACTGAAGCATGTTCGGCATCCCAATGGTTGATAATGATTCCGCCCAATTTTATGCCCCGTTGACGGGCATATTGGACTGTAAGAACAGTATGATTAATTGTCCCCAGATTAGGTCTGGTAACAATTATGGCCGGCAACTGAAGTTCAAGAATCATATCAGCAACCAGGTAGTCCTGCCAAATAGGCGCCGTAATGCCGCCCACGCCCTCCACCAGTGTCAAATCAGATTTAGTTATCATTGTTCTGCAGGCTGTAATTAGCTGGTCCACGTCAATAGCAACGCCGCTTTCAACGGCTGCTACCGCCGGTGTCAAGGCCGGCGCCAGACAAACAGGATTAACCTCCTGGCGCCGTTCTTCGGCTATGCCGGCAGCTAACATTAAAAAAGTGGCATCCTCAGATAACAGTTTACCATCGGCTGTTGCCACTCCGCCGGAAGCTACCGGTTTTACTACTCCGGTATTTTTCCCGCGCCCTTTTAACGCTGCTGCAATAGCGCCGCTGATAAATGTTTTGCCAATCTCAGTATCGGTTGCTGTAACAAATATCCCTTTTGCCATTTATCTTACCTCACACTAAAGTCAGCCGTTTAGCGGCTGTAGCAATTTTAGTCACCGCATCCGCTAATTCGCTCCGGTCATGGGCGGCGGTAACCGTCAGACGCAGCCGGCTTGTGCCCGGCGGCACTGTCGGGGGCTTGATAGCGGTAATGATAATGCCCTGTTCTTTAAGCTCGGCGGTAAGCCTGACGGCCCTTTTCGCTTCCCCGGCCATTACCGGGATTATTGGCGTAATACCGTCAAACACCGGTAAACCAGCTTGCCTCAACATCGTCCTAACATAATCGGCATTCTCCCTTAACATACCGGCCAATTCCGGCCGGGCTGTCAACTCCCTTAGCGCCGCCAGCGCCGCTGCAATGGTAGCAGGGGACAATGCTGTGGAAAAAATAAAGCTGCGCGCTTTATTTATTATGTAATCGATCAGTTGTCGCGACCCGGCCACAAAGCCACCTTCAGCCCCGAGGGCCTTGCTGAGGGTACCAATTTGTACCTGCACTCTGTTTTTGAGACCAAAGTAATCAGCCGTACCTTTGCCACCTGCTCCGATCACACCGGTAGCATGGGCATCGTCAACAATAACAATCGCATCATAGCTCTCGGCCAAAGTCACAATTTGGTCAAGTGGCGCTATATCGCCATCCATGCTGAATACGCCGTCGGTAATGATCAATCTTTTACCTGAACAGGCGGTACTTGTTAACAATTCACTCAGGTGGTTCATATCGGCATGACGGTATACGGCAACCCGGGCCCGTGCCAGGCGGCACCCGTCAATGATACTGGCATGATTGAGTTCATCGCTGAAAATGACATCATCCGGCCCGGCCAAGGCGCTAATAACGCCGACATTAGCCATATAGCCGGTATTAAATACCAACGCTGCCTCAGTTTCTTTAAACTTAGCCAGCTCTAATTCCAATTCTTTAAACAGAGGATGCGTTCCGGTTGTAAGCCTGGCGCCGCCCGCTCCTGTTCCGAACAAGCGTATCGCTTCGACGGCAGCTTGCCGGACTGCAGGTTGATGGGTCAGACCCAGGTAATTATTGGAAGCCAACAGCAAATAAGTGCGTCCTTCCTGCCGTATATGTGTGGGACCAATAGGTTGGTAAACAACTGGCTGGCGATAAAGATTACCTGCCTTTACCTGGTCTAAAAAATCAGCGAGAAACTGCATCAGATTTGGCCTCCTTCGGTGGAACTTTAACCAGCACTGGCTGGTATTTCAAATATGCCGCAAGTTTTTCTAAATCAGCGTTTTCCTTTATAAAAAAAATCCGGCCCCCAACTTCGCTGCCATACGGCTTCAGATGGGTAAACCGGGTATAGGCAACCGGCGTTGCAACATAGCCGGCGGTATACTCCGGGTCGTCCGACCAACATAATTCGGCAACAACTTCCGGTGCTGCCACAACCTTAGAGGCCAATACAACTGCCTCTCTGATATGAATATTACAATACCCCTGGCCGGTCAACCAATCATCATACGCCTGCTCATCGTCAATATCCATCCGGGACACCCGGATGCCGCGCTGACCGGTGCTGTCAAGCCTGGCGCCTGTTTTGGCACATACCAGCATGGCCCCCCGCAAGCTGGAGGACAAACCGGCCAATTGCTCCATGCCGTTGACTGCCGCCACCGGGTCAACCCCGGCCTGAACAAGCTTGGCCTGCGCCGCTTGCCGGCCGGCCGCCGCATCAGTAACGTTAACTGAGTTGATAGGCAAACACGTAATCTCCCGTACTGTGCTCATAGAAATTGTCTCAATAGTGATATTAATAAAATCAGCCGCTCCCCGGCTGTGTGACAGCGCCCGTTCAAGCATAGCGTCCGCGGTAGGACGCAATTGTTCATAACTGACAAGTCTTTCAGCACCGGAAATATGTTTGCCCCCGGCTTCATGGGATCCGCCTTGGGCTGCCCGCATCCTAACGCTGTACAACATAGCGTATTACCCTGCCTTTCTGCTCGTTCACCCGTTTAAGCAAGGTTGTCAGCGGCCAGGCCAGCAAAGCCGTATAGACCATCCCCGGCGCTGCTGCCACCACCAGCGGGACCACCGCTTTACCCACTATTCCGCTAAGCGCCAGACGGGCAATGATTGAACCTACAGGTCCAGCCGCCACAACGACCGGCCACGACCGCCCCAGCGTTATCAAAATAAGTCCGACAACCACCCGGAACACCATGGCAATAAACACATTCAGCAGGGACTGAGTACCAAGTATCAGGCCAATAAGGCTGGACAACGTGCCAGCCATAATATATTTGCCAAAACCAAACACTGCACATATGGCTACTGCCAGCGGTGCTGACAGTTGAAACTCTGTCCCGGGTATCAGTCCCGGCAACTTAAATGTACCGGTTATAGTTATAAATGCCGTCAACAAACCAATCTCAGTTATCCAGCCAACTCTGTTCTGCATAGTTATTCGTTAACCCGCTTTAGTACACAGTTAATAATCAGTCCAATAGTAGTCATTTCATTCCTCCGTCCAAATGTTAACCATACAATCACTCTATAGTTAACCTTTAATATATTTGTTAACCATCGCTATAAGTAATGGTTAACACTTGTATTATATACTATTTTCTAGCTTCCTGTAAATTCTAAATTGCCTAACCCGGGAATTTGCTTCGGTTATTGATGCTTACTATAGTAGCCAAATACCTTAACCAACTCTCCACTATATTTTTTTATTAATTGTCGTTATATAATCGGCCAGCGCCTCCTGCCAAGAGCGGAAACAATCGCCGCCGGTCAGTTCCAGCATATAATTGCGCAACACTGAATACCGCGGCCGTGACGCAATCAGAGCAAACTCCGCCGTAGTTATTGGCTTTACTTCTGCATCCAGACCGGCAAGCCGCAAAATTTCTTTGGCAAATTCATACCACGTACACTGACCCTTGTTTGACATGTGATAAGTGCCAAACTCGCAAGTATCAACAAGTGACATAATGGCCCGGGCCAAATCAATGGAATAGGTGGGAGTACCTGTCTGGTCATTAACAATGGTAAGAAAATCCCGTTCCCGAGCCATCTTCAAAATAGTACGAACAAAATTATGTCCCTCGCCATATAGCCAGGAAGTTCTAACAATAAATAGTTGGTGACAAATCCTGGCGGCTATTTTTTCGCCTTCTAACTTGCTTTTGCCGTAAACATTTAACGGATTAGGCTGATCAAATTCAGTGTATGGCCGACCATGCTTTCCGTCAAAAACATAATCGGTGCTAATATACACCAATTTGCTGTCATGGCTTAAACAAGCTGCAGCAATGTTGCGAGTGCCAACCACATTGACCCGAAATGCTTCATCGGCGTTTGTCTCTGCCTTGTCAACAGCGGTATAAGCCCCGGCATGAATAACAGCATCCGGCTGAAGCTGATTAAAGAGGCTGTTAACCTGGTACGGGTTAGTAACATCCAGTTCACGCGAACTTAAACAAAAGATTTGATCGTCATACCCATCACGCAGCGCGGCGAAAGCTCGCCCGAGTTGTCCGGTTCCTCCGGTAACGATAATCTTCATAGTTCACCCAATTCATCTTCAAATTTAGCTAAACGTTCCCACGGTATATCTTTAAGCCTCGGATATAGTTTGTCTTTTTCCGATAACGTAGGTTGATCGATTGGCCACAGGATGCCCAAATCCGGATCATTCCAGCATATTCCATGTTCAGTATGCGGTGAATAGAACTCAGTACATTTATACGCAAATAAGGCTGTCTCACTCAGTACGCAAAAGCCGTGGGCAAATCCTTCCGGAATATAAAGCTGTCGCTTATTTTGCGCCGATAAAGTCACCCCTACCCACTGCCCCAAAGTAGGTGACCCATAGCGTACATCCACTGCTACATCAAACACTTCGCCCTGCAGGACATACACCAACTTTCCCTGAGGATATGGCTGTTGATAATGAAGCCCCCGCAAAATCCCTTTGGTGGAAAAAGATAAATTATCTTGAACAAAATTTGCCGTGATACCTATTTCCGAATAGCGGGAAGCGTTCCATATCTCCATAAAAAATCCCCGGCTATCAGCAAAAAGTTTTGGTTCAATAACTTTTACATCAGGTAAGGCCGTTTCATAACACCTCATGGAACTGCCTCCTCCTGTACTAGATTTAATAAATACTTACCATAAGCATTATTTCTATACGACTCAGCAATTTTTATTATTTGCTGAGCAGAAATATATCCCATGCGGAAGGCAACCTCTTCCGGACAGGCGATTTTTAAACCTTGTCTTTGTTCAATCGTTTCAATAAAGTTAGCTGCTTGCAAAAGTGAACTGTGCGTTCCCGTATCCAGCCAGGCATAACCTCGCCCCAGCCGTTCAACATTAAGCTGGCCTTTAATAAGATATAGCTTATTTATATCGGTAATCTCAAGTTCTCCCCTGGCACTTGGCTTAAGACCTTTGGCCATATTAACTACCTGATGATCATAAAAGTACAATCCGGTTACCGCAAAATTAGACTTAGGGCGGGTAGGTTTCTCTTCGATACCGATAGCGTCTCCAGCTGCGTTAAACTCAACTACACCGTATTGTTCCGGGTTGCTCACCCAATAACCAAAGACAGTAGCCCCCTCATCTTTAGCAGCAGCATACCGGAGTTTGGTCGCCAAGCCATCACCATAATAGATGTTATCCCCTAAAATTAAAGCACAGCCTTCACTGCCAATAAAATTCTGTCCAATAATGAATGCCTGGGCAATCCCTTCCGGGCGTGGTTGAGCCGCATAGCAGATATTTAATCCCCATTGAGCTCCATCTTTGAGAAGTTCCTGATATAAAGGCAGGTCCTGCGGTGTTGAAATAACCAAAATATCTGATATTCCTGCCAGCATCAAAGTAGTAAGTGGATAGTATATCATCGGCTTGTCATATATAGGCATAAGCTGCTTGCTTACTACTTTGGTCAGCGGATACAGCCGCGTACCTGATCCGCCGGCTAAGATTATGCCTTTTTTAACCATACTCCACACTCCTAGCCGTTAATAAGCCCTAACCGCCCGCCACGATAACTACCTGTCCTGACAGCTTCGCACCAATCCGGATTGGTCAAATACCATTTGACCGTCTTGATTAGCCCGGTCTCAAAACATTCTTGCGGAATCCAGCCGAGCTCATTTTTTAATTTAGAAGCATCAATAGCATAGCGGCGGTCATGACCGGGGCGATCTTGCACAAAAGTAATGAGTTGTCGGTAACTGCCACCATTCTGACGAGGATGCATTTTATCAAGTAAATCACAAATACCTTGAACTACCTGCAAATTAGTCTTCTCGCTATTGCCACCGACATTATAGGTTTCTCCGGGCCGGCCTTGTGTGAGAACTTTTAAAATGGCGCTGCAGTGATCCAGCACAAATAGCCAATCCCGGATGTTACTGCCGTCACCATATACAGGCAATAGTTTACCTTCAAGCGCAGTAAGTATCATTAAAGGAATAAGCTTTTCGGGGAACTGATACGGTCCGTAATTATTGGAACAGTTTGTAATTAGCACCGGTAGACCGTAAGTTTGGAAATAAGCCCGCACCAAGTGGTCTGATGCAGCTTTAGAGGCAGAATACGGCGAATTAGGCGCATACCTTGTTTCTTCAGTAAAGTAGCCTTCAGTCCCTAACGAGCCGTAAACCTCATCGGTAGATACATGAAGAAAGCGAAAAGCCGCTTTCCGGACAGGGTCTTGCTGCGACCAATAATCACGAATACACTCAAGCAGATCAAAAGTTCCAACAATGTTGGTTTGGATAAATTCCCCTGGCCCGTCAATTGACCGGTCTACATGGGATTCAGCTGCCAGGTGGACAACTCCGTCCGGCTGATACTGGTCAAGAATTTGTTTCACTAATGTCCGGTCCTGAATTGATCCTTTCATAAAAATATGGCGGGGATGATAGATGACAGCTTGTAAAGAATGTAGATTTCCTGCATAGGTTAGCTTATCGAGATTGATAATTCTATAATTAGTATTTTCTATAACATAATGAACGAAATTGCTGCCGATAAAGCCGGCTCCGCCTGTAACTAACAGTGTCTGCAACCAAATCACCCCGAGTTAATTCAGCTTAATTGATGTAACCCAATGGTAGAACCACCCTTGGCATAATCACTAATTGCGTGAATTACAAAATGAGTCATATCAACATCTTGATGTGGTCCCATCGGTAAACTCAAAACTTCGTTAGCTAATTGTTCTGTTATGGGAAAATCCCCTGTTTTGAACCCCAGTGCAGTGTACGCACCTGATAAATGTGGAGGTATCGGATAGTGGATCAGGGTATCAATATTATTGTTTTTTAGAGATTTCTGCAGCTCATTTCTGCTTCTGCTTCTGACAACAAACAAATGCCAAACAGGTTCTGCCCAACTGGGGATATAGGGTAAATCCAGATCTTGATCTTGTAAATTGTGCAAATATACTTCAGCTAAGCTCCTTCTCCGCCTATTCCATTCATCCAAGTGCGTTAATTTTACTCGTAAAAAAGCGGCCTGAAGCTCATCTAAGCGGGAATTGCAGCCTTGGTACTCATTAATATATTTGACTTTGGAGCCATAATTTCTAAGACACCGTACCTTCTCTGCCAGCATAGGATCATTAGTTGTCACGGCACCTGCATCACCGTAAGCACCAAGATTTTTGCCAGGATAGAAACTAAAACCGGCGGCATCACCCAGGCTGCCGGTATATCGGCCTTTATAAACCGCCCCCTGGGCTTGAGCGGCATCTTCCAATACTTTTAAGTTGTAATGTTTGGCTACATTAACAATTGCATCCATGTCGGCCGGCTGTCCGTAAAGGTGAACGGCGATGATTGCCTTAGTCTTATTATTAATTGCCGCTTCCACTTTTTCAGGATCAAGATTATACGTCTTTTCGTCCGGCTCTACCGGAACAGGACGAGCTCCGGCATAAGTGACGGCTAGCCAGGTGGCTATATAGGTGTTGGCTGGAACAATGACTTCATCACCTGCGCCAATACCCCATGCCCTTAATACCAGATGTAATGCTTCCAAACCATTGCCCACACCAACACAATGTTTTACACCACAATATCGCGCAAACTCTTCTTCAAAGGCACTAAGTTCTTCCCCCAGTATATACCATCCAGACTCCATAACCCGCCGGTAGGCGGCATCAAATTCTGACTTGATTTCATGGTAGGCGGCCTTTAAGTTTAAAAACGGAACGTGCATTATATCCCCCTTTATCCAACGGGAACTGTACCACGAACAGCCTTGATAAACTCATCATAGTCCCGGTAATAATCTGTCTCATCGTAAAAATCAGAAGCCAAAACCATACAAACGGCTCCTGATGAAAAATTAACGATCTCGCGCCATACAAGCCGTTCTATATACAAACCGCGGTAACTGCGGTTCAAACTGAATGTTTGCTTTGCCAAACCATCATCTAATATCACGTCAAAACTACCTGACATGGCGATTAACAGTTGTTCGAGGTTCTTATGCGCATGCCCGCCGCGTTCTGCTCCACCAGGAACATCATACAGGTAGTAAACCCGTTTTATATCAAAAGGAACATGCCGATTACTCTCAATAAATGTTAGGTTACCTCGAGGGTCATGCACTATGGGTAAGTCAATAGCTCTACACCTCTCCAACCCCACACTTCTTCCCCCAGTACTGGAACCGCTAGAGTTCTAATATATACAAATCGTGGACCAAACCACGAGCCCCAAATCCCTCTTTACTTTGCAAAAGACCAGAATTAAGAATTTGACCGCCATTTTCGGTCGAAATCCCAAAACTGAAATACTTCTTATCCGCATATACATTACTGATTAGGTAATTCAGCAAGTAATCAAGGGCACCGCAATTCCTTCCTTCATCTGAATTGGCAAGATATTGTGTGTGAACTACATGGCGATTAATAAACGCAATCGTACCGGCAAGTAAGGTATTGTCACGATAACATAAGTGCAATTTTATATTTTCAGGGAACCTTTCGGCCAGCAATCGTATTTGGTCCGCAGTGTGTACCGGCTCAACATCATGCCTTGTTGCCAACACTTTTTTCAATAACGCCATATAATCATCGTAATTTGTACTCTGACAAATGTCCAAACTATGGCGCTGCGCCTTAGCAATATTACGCTTCTTGAGTTTAGAATAATTAACCTTTTCAGTCAGATATAGGACGGATGAGAGTTCTCTGCTTACTAATTGGGCGCCGAAACTGTGCAAAACCCACCGGTCTTCTTCCGCGGGTATATCAAAGAATATATATGGCATAATTTTGTAGAAAATTTTTTCCACACCATCTTTTTTTAAGTAATGTAGTAATGAAGAAAATGCGTTAAGTACTAATAAACCTGATGTGCTACGGCTAGTTATCAGTCCCCCGTAAGTTAAGCCCTGGTGACTATAAACAACATTACCTGCCCTGTTAGCAGGTAAAACACCTATTAGTTCTTTGCCATAATAGAACATAAGCGAGTAGTCGGTAAATCTATCAGAATGATACTCCATATATCCACGTTGAAAAAAAAAGTGGCCATTTTTCGCATTAATTATGAAGTCATCCCATATCTTCCTATCTTCTTGAAAGTATCGTCTGACACTAATATTATAATAATCCTGCATACACAAACCTAAATTATCCATACTCTTTCACACTATCCCCATTAGCTTCGAACATTAAATACCCTATAACTATTAACCCTTGCCGGTATAGCCGGGTTACCCTGGTATATTTTTCCTAATTCAGTATCATTCAAAATAACTGCGCCGGCGCCAACCACGCAATCTTCGGCAATTTTAACATTATCGCCAACACAACTATTCACACCAAAAAAACAGTTATCACCGACAGAACAGTATCCAGAAATAATTACATGCGACGACAAGAAGCAATTATTGCCAATAACCGATCGATGCCCGATATGATTGCCACTCCAAAGAACTACATTGTTGCCAATCCTAACCTGATATTGAAGTACATTATTTTCTAATATGAAACAATTATCGCCGATAGTAACATTTCGCCAAACAAATGCCTTCGAACTAATATACTTAGCCAGAGTATACCCCTTCTCCTTGCAGGCTGTGTACAACCTTGACCTGGAGCGATTCAATTTTCCATAGCCTAAGGCTACGAACGTCTCAAATTGGTCAGGTCTGTAATATAATTCCAAATCCTCAAATGGAATGATAGGTATCCCGCCTAGACTTGTTTCTGACATGAATTCCTTTTCAACACTAAAAGCACATACTTCATAATCTGAATCATAACTAAAATACTCGTAAGCCATCTCGGCAGTTTCACCGGCCCCAATGATGACTAACTTCTGCGTCTTATTCATGAACTCACTTACTCCTCTATTGCTGAGCTTTTTGAATAAGCGTAATTATATCTCCAATCGTGCTGCATTCCATTAACTGTTTACCTGGTACAGTAACGTTATACAATTCATCAATTAAACTTATTGTAGATAGAACTGCTAATGAATCCCAATTTCCATTTCTCAATACTATGGTTTCACTCAATTCACTGTTATTCATTTCAAGTATATTTACCAGCTCTTTTATAAATTCAATATCGCAACTCCGCATAACCAAACCCGCTTTCTCCATAATTGTTACCATTATAGAACATATATACTTTTTCTTGATATTTTATAATGGCCGGATAGCAGCTCATCTGGCTGTCAAAATCTTGAGGCAAATATGGCATATTAACTTCTTCGGATTTTCTTTTCCAAGCTACCCCATCATATGATTCCGCGTAGTCTAGCCGATAAGCCACCTTTTCTGTCCCAGATCCGAAAAACATCTTGTATAAACCATTTTCTTTAAAGACATATGGTCTACCCACTCGATGTTCATTTCCAGTTGTAGCAATACAAACCTCACCTCTGGACGGAAAAGATAAACCATCGGGAGATTCTAAATAGCGAATATTATAAACAGGCAAAGATTTAAATTTACCTTGTACAAAATGGCTACCTGCTCCATACCAAACTTTCCAAACACCCTCATCATAAATAATGGAATGAATAACACGAAACAAGGTAGCTTCTTCGGTCCGTTCTAGTATCGGCGTTTGCTGATATCTCTGAAAAGTTTCACCACCATCATGGCTGATAGCTAACCCCCCAAATACGGAGAATCGAGCTTTTTGCAGAAGTTGATAACCGGCATAATATAAAAACAAAGCATCTCCTCTATTCACTATGGCAGCAGGTACTACACCATTATCGTCGAAGGCTCCCGGCATTCCAATATCCAATACCGGCTTTAGAGAATAACGTAAAACTTCCGACGGATTGTCGGCAGACACGTCTACATAACCGACACGGCTTACTCCCAGTTCATCCCGCAAGCCAATATATACCCTTATTTCGCCGTCCCGAAGCATAATTGGCGTTGGCTGTAAAGCAGAATGCTTCGCCCACAAAAACTTACCTTCCGGAGAAAAAATTAACCCTCGTTTTACTATCTGCATAAGCCACTTTTCTCCTTGCAAGTATTAGTTACCACATTTTAACTAAAGTTGCGCCCCAAGAATAACCTACACCGAAACCCACCAGCATTACTTCATCACCAGCACGAATAGTCCCTTGCTTTTTTGCTTTTTCCAAAGCTACGGGGATAGTAGAAGAGACAGTATTACCATATTCTAAATCAAGCCAAAACTTGGATTCAGGAATTTTTATTTTACTTCTTAAACGTTCAAGCATGAATTTATTAGCCTGATGAAATATGAAATAGTCAACATCATCCAATGACTTACCCGATTTAACAAGTAATTCTGCTGCAGTCTTAGGCACTGTTTTTAAGGTAAAATTAAAAATTTCCGGGCCGTTCATATATAAATTAGCAAGAGAACGGACATTTCCGCCTTCGTCTGCCCTTTCAACCAAGGTTTCTACTGTTTTCGGCATTCTCATGCCTCCAGCAGGTACAATCAGGTTTTCCGCACCACGCCCGTCTGTTCCCAGGACAAACGGACCTATTTTTTCTTCGTCGCCGTCAACCGAGACTATTAAAGTAGCCGCTGCCCCGTCTCCAAAAATTGTTCTCGTACTGCGGTCACGTGGATTTATAAACTTTGTATAAGTTTCTGCCGTAATTAACAGTATTTTTCCCGCAATGCCAGATTCAATCAACCCTTTAGCCAAAGCTAAACCATAAATATACCCGGAGCATCCCTGGTTTACATCTAAAGCTCCACAACTTGTTCTTAAACCTAATTTTTCTTGCATTACGCATGCCGTTGCCGGCAAGAAATAATCGGGACTTTGGGTGCAAAAAATCAAGAAATCTATTTCTTGATGAGAAATACCCCCTGTCTCAAACAGTTTATTGGCGGCCTTAATTCCTAAATCTGAAGAGCATTCATTCTCACCAGCTATCCGGCGGCTTAAAATTCCGGTTTTATCATAAATATCTTGCGGATTCCAGTCTCCGCCCATTTGCTCAATTAACATTTCGTTGGTCAGTTCAGTTGCGGGAAAATACGAGGCGATACATTGGATACTCGCAGCCTTCATCTCATCTACCCCCTATCATTAATATGCATTTGTCAAGCAAAAATTGAGGTATTTGCTCATCAAAATTACGAGGCACCTGAGTGTTACTCGCCTCTCACCCGAAACTTGAACGGCTAAATCCACACTTATGCTGAAAATACGCCCAAACAACATCCATGTTATCAGTCGTCTGTTCCTTACTGTCCAATATTTTTGACGGGGAATGATTGATAGGAAGAAGTGAGTATAACGTATTCAAATGTTCCTCCCAGCCTAAACAATGATTCTGAAGTATGGTAGCTTTTAAACAATCGCCTTGGCTAATGCGATACAATTCATTACTAATTAATCTGTCTAGAGCGGCGCAAAGTTCTTCAATACTGCCAAAATGCGTTTTTATAACACCTGGCACTATATCCATGCTCAGATGCGGGGCAACATCGACAGCCAATCCAATAACGGGAATGCCTAAAGCTCCTGCTTCAAGCGCTGCCGTATACGACCCTAACGGTATCGAATCCAGATATACATCGGCCGCACTGTGGAATTGATTCAAATCATTCTGGATACCAAAAACCCGTATACGTCCATTACTTTCGCTCTTAAGCTGCGCCCATTCTCCGGCGTCAGAAGGTCCTACAACTAAAATCTCAATATTTTCATGTCTTTTAATTATTTCTCTGAGCAAATTTAAAAAGTTATAGTTACCGCACGGTACCACTTTATAAGGCGTGGCAATGGTTAATAAAACTATCCGCTCCTCACTTATGCCAAGTACCTTCTTAGACTTTTGTTTATCTTGCAATTGCTGCGGCCTTTTTAAAGAAATCGGTAATATATAAGATTTAGTAGTGTTTCTTCGGGTCAGAGTTATTAATTGTCCGATAGCCCTATGCTCGGCAACTAGATCGGCTGCATTCATTCCTATGCTAAACGCATGATCTGCATGATTTACAAATATTACCGGCGGACCGCCGTCAATACCAAAAGCTATGGGGGGAATCGGGTCATGGGGATGGATATGAAAAACAACCAAATCCGCCCACGCAGCTGCTATGTCACGCAGCACTTTCGCTCGCTGACACAAACCAAGTTGCGTGGCATCAAGGGTGCTATACCAACCACCAGAATGAATCGCCGCATCAATTAACCATTGCGGATTGGTAGTGCTGTTCAGCGTAACTATCACGGAATGAATTGCTGTTGAATCCATAGCTATCCAGCGTTCAAGCAATCTAGTATGACCACCAGAAGAATACCCTTGACTTAGAACATGTAACACATTTCTCTTATCGGTATTTTTTTTGGGGATATTGGTAAGGGGAATTGCTACCAGGTTATTTAGTTTTAGCGCGATTTTGCGAAGAATTGTCTCTAGCCTGGGTGAAGCAAAAAAACCAGGATGAGAATGGTGTGCACCGTCAGCGGCTCTCATGACCAAATGCGCAGCCCTTTCACAATCTCCTGACAACAGAGCAAATTCCGCCTGATCAATTAATAAAAGAAATTTATTTCTCGCATTTTCCAGCAATTGCTTATAATAACGTAATTCATATTGGTAAGTAATCCAGTTTCTTAAGGCCAAATCTTGCGTTAACTCATAGGTTATAATACTGTGAGGATCAAGACCCCATTTTTCGATAAATTTTCGTTTGTTAGTTTCTAAGAGACTATTATATTGAACCGCCTGTTCCCCAAAAGAAGTACCGCCAAAATGATGAATAAAGGTATCCCGGCAAAGTACCAAGCGATAACCTGCATTTCTGATACGCAAACTGTAATCGTCATCTTCATAATTTCCCGGCGAAAAAGCTTCTTCTAATAAACCGATCTTACTTATGACTTCAGCTTTGATTAGCAGGCAGTAACCAATAAGCCGTACTCGATTCTCCCAAAGTTCCGGATTAGAAATATTGACTTGTCTGGCAAAGCATATCATTTCTTCAATACTGTAATACTCACAAGGGATACTTTGGAAATTTGAACAACAATTAGTAATGGGCCCGACGGCCCCAATATCATCTGAACTAAACAAACACTTTTTTAAGTTGGATAACCAGTTAGGCGTTACAATAGTGTCATTATTTAATAAGAGAATACTATTTCCATTAGCCACTTTAATGCCCTGATTACACCCTGCAGGAAATCCAACATTTTTATCATTTAAAATTACTCGTATATCCTGTTGACAAAGCAACCACTCAACTGTTCCATCAGTTGAGTGGTTGTCTACAACAATTATTTCGTAAGAATCTGCTTCGGTATATTGTCTGATGCTTTCAATACAAAGCTTATTATAGTCAAGTTTATTGTATGTTAAGATAATAATACTGGTCAGATCTTGCTGAATAGCTCTATATTCAGCTGTTCCCTTAATATCTTCAATTTGTTTATCCTCTTCTAAGTTGTTTTCCACATTAATGCCCCTTTCTGATTGCCAGTTTTTCTCCCGGACGATAATGTGAAGAAAGCGAATTTTGCTAGTTACCTGGAAAGCTCGATGTCCGCAGTTAATCTTGCCATCTGGATTTTGCAGTTGAAAAGCTTCCTTTCTTCTTGAGAAAACTTTGGTTTTCGGGCAATAAGCACAGAATCATGCCACAAACCGCTTCTGTCAGGGTATCTCGTATCTTCCCACTCCGTATAAGCTTCCATTGTCTCCATACAAGCAAACTTTGCCAACGCTTTAAAGCCATCCGGATAGTACCGCCAGCAATCAACAGGATACCTGTGTTCTACTCCTGCTGAAGGTGCTATCACACAACATATTCCATCTTCTTTAAGCACTCTTGCTATTTCCAGCATCGCCAGCCACATGTATTCAATATGCTCAAAAACCTGCCCGGCAACCACAACATCAAAGCTATCGGATTCAAACTCAGACCAGTTATATACGTCATGTAGAACTATATCCACATTTTTACCTTCAACCATATCACAACCTGTATACTGCCACCCTTCACCTGCAAAAAGCCCCTTATAGGAACCGTTTATGTCTTGACTGCCAACGTCTAAAATTTTAAGCGGTTTAGCTGCAAAGCAGTTTAAATATTTTTGTACAAAGTTCTCCATTTTGACATAAGAACTGGTGTGCATGTCAATCACCTCACTATATAATCCGGCAAAGGAATTACTACTTAGCAACACTTTTTTAGTTACGGAACCATCAATACTTCAAAACTTACATAAAGCCCGAAGCACATTATGCTTATTATCGGTGTCTACCCGTAGGACAGAAATATATTTATTCAAGAATACTTTTAATTCTTCGGCATCGTTGAAAAACTGTACATGCCTTGGATCATAATAAGCATGACGCGGGTGAACGGAAATCAGCATACAGGCCCCTCCCTTAACCCAATTCCGTAAACTCCTAAATATTTGTTCAGGATCTGAAATATATTGGAATACATCCGCAGCCCAAACACAATCAAAACGCATCTTATCTGTTCTTGGTTTTGTGATATCCGCCACTAAAAAACTCACTCTTTTCTGTACCTCTAAACTTTCCTTAGAGCGGAAGTAGTTTGCAATCGCAATGCCATTGGGACTCAAATCAATACCACAAACCGTCCTGCCTTCTCTGGCCAATAATATATCCATATGCCCGGAACCGCACCCGAAGTCTAATAACACACCCTCTAATTCCCGGCATTCTCTTACTGCTAAATATTCGCAATGGTTCTCCCAGAAAGCCATTTTTAACGCAACCGGGTATGTGTCAAGCCTATCAACAAAAGCCTGGTCTACTGTGGGGTCAATTATATTTCTTATTTCCGCAATCTCTATATTTTCATTTGGCGTTGGGTTTGACAAGCCATCATATATTCGTTGACAAATACTTCCCCAATGAAATTTTTCCCGCGCGAACTTTTGAACAGCTTGACAGTTCGCCTTCAGCATCTCCTCATTCTGACTGGCTGCAATTAATAACAAGGCCAGTTGGTGAGCATTGTCTATTGCAAATATACACCCATACTGTCCATTATCAGTTAAATCCATGGCAGAAATTACATTCGAGGTAATCAAATAGCACCCGTTTTTAGCTGCCTCAGCCAATACAATACCAAAACTCTCCCACCTGGACGTTAGGCAGAATATCTTGGCTTTACGGTATTCACCTTCCAGCGTTTCCCGGTCAATAATCTCGCCGGTGAATAATACTTTATCCCGTAATTCGGGATTCCGGTCAAAATAATTGTCAATTACTTCCTGAAATCCGGGCATGACCGGCCCAACCAGTTTCAATTTCCAATTCGCCATACGGGTGTGAGCCTGCTTGAATGCCTCTAATAATACTTCATTGGCTTTGGCAAATTCACCGATTCTTCCGACTGTCAGTATGACGTTCTCTTTCTGTCGGTATTCCACTTGGTACTCATGTGTTTCATAAAATCCGTTCGGTATATATTCGATTCTTAACGGCCATCTATCATTAAGGTAATTATATAAATGTTGTGTCTCGACACTGATTAGATCACATTTCTTTAGTGTCCGGAAAATCCGGGTTCCCTCAACACTTGCAATATCAATATTTTTTATATATTCATTTGCATCTAATTTCAAGTACACCCTGCCGTTGGGATTTACTTCTTTATACACATCGATCCATGTTAATGTCCTTGCTATCCAGTGAAACACATGCAAAATATCAATATTGCGGCCATTCTTCCTTAAGTACTCAACCACATCTTGTGTAGCTTCATTATGGATGCGGCTTAAGTACTCCAGCTTCAATCCCTTGACCTCTGCATCAAGATACGGATAAGTGCCATTTTCATAGGTTACGATTGAGGCATCATAACCAAAATTTTTATATAACGTATAAGGAATCATGCCAACGTCTTTAATGAGATGGACGTTTTCTGTTTCCGGAAAAATAGTGACAAATCTGGTTTTATGGGGACAGGAAGAGTTTGCGCCTGTCGCTTTATATGCCTTCATACGGTAATTATAAGCCCTATATTGCTCTGCCAGTTGAGGCCTGCCGGCAAGTGCCGCCAATTCCTGAATAAATTTCTTATCGTTTTCGCTTTCGTAAATGATGCCCGGCTTATAGTCCTCCACCACATAACCGGCGTTTTTAAACATTTTATCTATTTCATTCAAAGTGAAAAATCGCAAATGAGTTTTATCTAAAATGCCGGCATCTTCATAAGTCCAGCTTCCCTGCAACAAATTACGCAGCACACTAAAATGCATCACATTGGGAATGCCTGTCAAAAGATATCCATCTGCTTTTAGATAAGGTTTTACATTCTCTAATACTTGCCAGGGATTTTGGAGATGTTCCAGAACGTCTCCAAAAATAATATAATCAAAATATTCCTCAGGATAAGGAAGTGTTGTTTTTTCAATATCCGCGTCTATAACATCAGCAAATAATTGGGCGCTTACAGCGGCTTTTTTATTAAGTTCTATGCCAAATATTTCAGCGTTGTTATACTGATTTTTTATTTGCAGTAATGTACCGCCGCAAGCACAACCTATGTCTAAAACAGTAAATGAGCAATCTTTGGGTTTGTCAATTAAATGAATTAAGTCATACCTGACAGATGTTGAATATACCGGGTCAAATCCCCATTTAGCAATAAATTGGTCACGGTTATTTTTTAATGATTCGTTAGTTCTAAACGGTTGACTGCCAAAATTATGGACAAAAGTATTTTTGCAAAGCATAAGTTTATAACCGGCCAATCTTATGCGGAACGAATAATCATCATCTTCAAAACCCCCTGGTGTAAATACTTCATCAAACAAACCAACCTGATCAACTACTTCCTTCCTAATTAATAAGCAGAACCCAACAAGCTTTAATTTCTCCTCCCAAACCCTGGGGGTGGATTGATTATGTTTTTGGGCAAACTCCTGCATCTCCTCCATATTTCTATAAGCAACCCAAAGGTCTTGAGAATTTGAACAATTATTGGTAAGCGCTCCCACTGCGCCGATTTTTTCATTACTGTACAGGCAATCCATAAGATTATTCAGCCAGCCGTGCGTAACAATAACATCATTATTGAGCAATAAAACCGTATCCCCGGAAGCAATTTCAATTCCTTGATTACGGCCTTTAAGAAGACCTAGATTTTGCTCATTATATATTACCTGCAAATCATGCTGACCCGACAACCAGTTAATTGTACCATCGGTAGAACAATTGTCCACTATGATAATTTCATATGTCCCTGGCTCAGTATAATTTCGAATGCTTTCAATACACTTTTTTGTGTATTCCACTTGATTATAAGTTAAAATAACAATAGTGGTTTTCATAAAGCACCTTCTTCCGCCTAATCATACTGTTTTTGAATTAATGACCAGCCGCTTTGGATGCTATCACGCGATACTGATAAGCCCTGTATTGCTCTGCCAACTGGGGATTACCGGCAGCAGCGGCCACTATTTGCATAAAATATTTATCGTTCTCTGTTGCATTAAAATAGACCGGCAGATATTCACAAGCCTCATAACCAGCACTTTTAAGCATTTTATCAATTTCATTTAATGTAAAAAACCTCACATGTGTTCTGTCTAAAATTCCGGCATCTTCATAAGTCCAGTTTCCCTGCAACAAATTACGCAGCACGTTAAAATGCATCACATTGGGAATAGATGCTAAAATTTTTCCATCTGATTTTAAATAAGATTTTAAATTTTCCAATGTTTTCCATGGATCTAGCAGGTGTTCGAGAACATCGGCCAAAATAATATAATCAAAATATTCATTAGGATAAGGCAGTGGTGTCTTCTCAATATCTGCGGCTATTACGTCCGCAAATAATTTGGCAATTACCGCTGCGTTTTCATTAATTTCTATGCCAAAGATTTCAGCATTGTTATATAAGTTTTTTATTTGCAGCAATGTACCGCCGCAGGCGCAACCTACGTCCAAAACTGCAAAGGCATGATCTTTCGGCTTATTGATTAAAGCAATGATTTCATGCCTGAAAGCTGTTGAATATACCGAATCAAAGCCCCACTTGGCAATAAACTTATCACGATTATTTCTTAATGACTCGCTATTTTTTAACGAGTGATGGCCAAAATTGTAGACAAAAGTATCTTTGCATAGAATAAGTTTATATCCTGCCAATCTTATGCGGAACGAATAATCATCATCTTCAAAGCTTTCTGATGTAAAGGTTTCATCAAACAAACCAACCCGATCGACCACTTCTTTCTTAATTAACATGCAGTATCCAACCAGTTTTAATCTTTCCTCCCAGGCATCAGGAGTTTTGTTATGTTTTTCGGCAAACTCATGAACTTGTTCCATACTGGTGCACCCAACCCAGCGGTCTTGATAATTTGAGCAAATATTGGTAATTGGCCCTACTGCGCCGATTTTTTCATCGCTGTACAGGCAATGAGTAAGGTTGTTCAACCAGCAATGCGTAACAACAACATCACTACTTAGCAGTAAAATATTGTCCCCGGAAGCGACTGTAATGCCCTGATTGCAACCTTTAGAAAAACCAAGGTTTTGTTCATTATAGATTACCTTTAAATCACTCTGCTTCTTCAGCCATTCAATTGTACCGTCAGTAGAATGATTATCCACTATGATAATTTCATATGTCCCTGGCTCAGTATAATTTCGGATGCTTTTAATACACTCTTTTGTGTATTCTAATTGATTATATGTCAAAATAATGATATCTGTTTTCATAAAATCCCTTCTTCCTCCACCCGAGTCATAATGCGCAGTTGTAAATCAACAGTTAAAATTTTGTCCTATATTAACCAAAACGTGAGCGGTTTGATCCCGACGTATACCCGATATACGCCCAAATAACATCGATGTCATTGATATTCTGTCTATTAACGCCTGATATTTCTGCCGGTTGATGACTGGGAGGAAGAAGCGAGTATAACGTATTCAAATGTTTAGTCCATCCCAGATAATGGTTTTGAATTATAGCAGATTTTAAATACTCCCCTTGATTAGTACGGTAAACTTCATCACTTATCAATCTGTCTATTGCGGCAAAAAGCTCTTCTCTGCGATAAAAATGCGTTTTAATAAACTCTGGCGCTATATCACTGCTAAGATGCATGGCGATCTCCGTAGCCAAGCCAACAACAGGAATACCTAAAGCGCCTGCTTCAAGTGCTGCAGTAGATGACCCAAATGGTATCGAATCCAAATATACATCAGCCGCACTATAAAATAGATTCAGATCCTGTTGCATAGTAAAAGCCCGGATTCTCCCATTGCTTTCATTTTTAAGTTGTGTCCATTCTCCCGCGTCAGAGGGCCCTACAACTAAAATCTCAATATTTTGGTGCCTTTTTATAATTTCCCTAAGCAAAGTATAAAAGTTATATTCACCACATGGTACCAGTTTATGAGGTAAAGCAACAGTCAATAAAACGATCTTATCTTGATTTATGCCGAGAGCCGCTCTGGCTATTTTCTTATCTTGCAAATGCTGAATAGTTCCCAAGGGAATCGGTAATTTATAAGATTTAGTAATATTTCTTCGGGTCAAAGTTATTAATTGCCCGGTAGACCTATTCTCGGCAACTATATCAGCCGCACTCATTCCTATAGTAAAAGCCTGGTCCGCATGATTTGAGAATATTACCGGCGGACCGCCCGGAACACCAAAAGCGATTGGTGCAATTGGATCATGGGGGTGTATATGCAAAACAACTATATCAGCCCACATAGCTGCTACATCGCGAAGTACTCTGGCTCTTTGGCATAAATTAAGATTAGTGGTGTCAAGAGTGTGGTACCAACCACCGGCATGAATGGCCGCATCCACCACCCATTGAGGGTTGGTAGTGCTGTTCAAAGTAACCAGTATCGAGTGGGTTGATTGAGAATCCATATTTATCCATCGTTCGAGTGTTCTGGTATGCTCACCGGAAGAGTATCCCTGGCTTAAAACATGCAAAATGTTTCGCTGATCACTGGTTTTTGGGGGTATATTAATGGGAATAGCTACCGAATCATTAATTTTTTTTGCGACCTTGCTAAGAATCAGCTCCAAATCAGGTGAAGCAAAAAATCCAGGATGACAATGGTGAGCAAAATCGGCTGCTTGCTTCACCAGCAAGGCAGCTTTTTCGCAGTTTCCTGATAACAACGCAAATTCAGCTTGATGAATTAATGATAAAAATTTAATTCCCGCAGTTTCCATGAGTTGCTTGTAATACTTGTATTCATATTGATAAGTAAACCATTTTTTTAAAGCCACATCTTCCGTTAGTTCTGACAAAGGAATACTATGTGGATCTATACCCCATTTTTCTATAAATTTTTGTCTATTGTTTTGAAAAAGCATATTTAGTTGAGCAGATTCTAAAAAGGAAACACTGCCAAAATGATGAATGAAGGTATCCCTGCACAATACCAGGCGATAACCAGCTTTTCTAATACGCAAACTATAATCATCATCTTCATAATTTCCTGGCGAGAAATTTTCTTCTAATAAACCGATTTTACTTACTAGTTCAGATTTGATTAACATACAATAACCGACAAGCCGTGCTCTATTCTCCCAAAGTTCTGGATTAGAAATATTTAATTGTCGCGCAAAATGTATCATTTCTTCAAGACTGGAATAATCACAAGGAATACCTTGGAAATTAGAACACGAATTGGTAACTGCCCCAACCGCACCAATGTCACTTGAACTTAACAAACATTTCTTAAGATTTGACAGCCAATTAGGCGTGACAATAGTATCGTTATTTAGCAGAAGAATACTATTTCCATTAGCCACTTTAATACCTTGATTGCATCCTTTCGGAAACCCAACATTTTCACTATTCAAAATTAATCTTATATCTTCTTGACATAACAACCACTCAACTGTTCCATCAGTTGAGTGGTTGTCTATAACGATGATTTCATAAGAATCTAATTCTGTATATTGCCTGATGCTTTCAATACAAAGCTTAGTATAGTCAAGTTTGTTAAACGTTAGAATAATAATACTTGTCAGATTTTGTTGAATGGTTTTATATTCAGGCATTCCCTGAATCTCTTTAATTATATGAGAGATTTGATTTACCATATCATCATCTGATAATAAAGTAAGTGCCTGCTGATACTTAACAACAGCTTGATGTAACCGTCCTGTTTGATAATAAACATAAGCAATATTGTAAAGTATCTCAGGATTTCGGCAATTAACAGCTAATGCTTGACACAATATCTTTTCCGCTTCTGCAAATCTCTTTTCTGAAATTGCTATTTGCCCTTCTGACAAATATACATATTCGTCTTCGTCCTCAGAAAATATAGTTTTATATTGGATTAAAATGTCTTTGGCTTTTTGAATATGCCCTAAACCAATAAGGTCTTGTAGTTTGTTTTTCATTTTTTGTTTATCTTCTTTTACATTACATTCCACATTGTTACCTCCTTTTGTTTCAATTTTCTTCCTAATCAAATTACTCGTTATATTATCACTTCAGATTTATCTAATTGCTTCATTATATGATTAAATAATTCTTTTCGATACAGTTCTTAGCTATGAGAGCAGAAGAACTCATCTCCAGCTGATCAACATTACGATCTGTGAAACAACACCTAATAAGTTTTAGAGGTTATGCCTGAAACAATTGTGCCAGCGACTGCATACTTTAATAATGCAATGGTATTGTGTATTTGTTTTTTTCTCCTCTTAACTCCCCTACTCACCAATGCTGGGAATGTAATACACGTATTCACCTGCAAATTTAAAAAGACACATAATAAATGTGATTTGTAAAATATTAAACGGCCATTATTCTCACTAAAATGCATATTTCGGCGCGGCAGAGCCGCCATTGCGTTTTAAAGTGAGCCAGTTATCCGGCGAAAAATGAGCCATGATATTGGAGCAAGAGCCATCATGCTATTCCCGGTAATTTAACGGATTTTTCCCTGTTAGCGATGCTACATCTCCTGAAGCTTTCTGTCCAGGGCGAGCGGCACGCGAGGCGTAGCGTACCCTTGACTGAATGGCGGAAGGAGATACAATTCGTATAGCGCAGGGAAAAATCCATCATGACTAGCTGCAATTAGATTGGGTTAACAACGGTGTCTCAGTAAACCGTAGAAGTGGCTCTCACATGCCGGAACGATGGCTCAGTGTGAACCATATTATCCACTAAAAGATAGCCGATTTTTTCTGTTACTAATAAAGAATGATACTTTGTTAATGATTAATGAGGCGGTGAGAAAACCTATGGAATACAGTGTGACTTTCGAGACCAAATGCTATGAAAAAGATTGGGAGATACTATTAAAAACCTCTCGTCTTGAGCACGCACTCCAATATAACAATTACCCTTTCGAGGAACGCATCTTATATATTAATAACGTTATCGATTTAAAAGAAGTATGTAAATATGCAGAACGATTAGTCAATCAGGGGATCCTTACTTCCTATATTGTTGTTGAAGACCATAGTAAACAAGCTTTAGACTTTTTTAATATTAAAAAAGAAGAGTTCCGTGGCGGTTATTACTATTCGATACAGGAGTTAGTGGGAATCTATTTATGCAAAACACCTTATCTTCTTCATTTTTCCAGTGATTCTATCCTAGAGCACCCACTCAATTGGATTAAACCATCACTACAAATGTTGGAGAACAATCCAAAAATAAAAGTAGCCAATCCCGTTTGGAATGGATTATATAATGAGGCCAAAAATGAGTCTTTCGCGGAAAATGAAAATTTCTATATTGGTTATGGATTCTCGGATCAATGTTATCTGATTGCAGTTAAAGATTTTAAAGCTCAGATATACAATGAATATAATGAAGCATCACAACGTTATCCCCAGTATGGAGGGGAATTATTCGAAAAAAGAGTAGATGCTTGGATGCGTAATCACTGCTATTTTCGTGTTACTTACAAATTCGGCTCATATATTCACAAAAATTTTTCTTTATAAATGAGTTCGAAATAATTCACCGAACACCGTTAAATAATCCGAAGAACTAACCTTAGCTAATTGGCCAGTTCTTCGGATTTGTTATTTGATACCCGTTCCGGACACAACATAAAATGATTTTTGGAAACTACGGATGGTTACCTTTATACGTAGAGTCTCATAGTATATTATGACCTTACTAAATTGAACATGGAAGGAGGATACTATGGATCAGCCAGAGGAACTTAATGAAATTACATCTGACGTAAAAGACAATAGTGGTAAAAAACGACGTTGTTACCGTTGTCGTCATCGTCACTATTGCCGCTATTATCAGTCTAAGCAAAGTTACAAACATAATAAACCTAATAAAAACGATAAACCTGATTATCCTGACAAATGCCATGAACACCCTTGCCCCCATAAACCTCATTGTCCTGAACAACCTTATTATCCTGAAAAGCCTTATTGTCCTGAACACTCTTATTACCCCGAGAAACCTCATTGTCACGAACACTCTTATTACCCTGAGAAACCTCATTGCCACGAACACTCTTATTACCCTGAGAAACCTCATTGCCACGAACACTCTTATTACCCTGAGAAACCTCATTGCCACGAACACTCTTATTACCCTTGTCACGAGCATTATTATTATCCCGCTCAGCCTCATCAGGAAAAATGTGAAGAGAACTTTGGAACGTTTGGACCTTTCGGGCCTTTTGGACCTTTCGGACCTTTCGGAGCTTTTGTGCCTAGCAAGGCCTTTGATAACAAATACAAAGACCATAAGTGTATAGAATGCGTCATCGGACCTATTTGGCCTATCGGACCTACCGGGCCTACCGGCGCTACGGGCGATACCGGACCTACCGGACCTACGGGATCTACCGGTGACACAGGGCCTACTGGCGCAGCCGGTGCTTTAGGAGCTACCGGTGCTACAGGCGCTACCGGACCTACGGGTGCTACGGGCGCAACTGGCGACACAGGACCTACTGGGCCTACTGGGGCTGGTGCTATAATTCCATTTGCATCAGGTACTCCTATTACACTGACTACTGTTTTAGGTGGAACAGCTAATACTTTAGGTCTCATTGGATTTGGGAGTTCTACTGACGGTATCACTCTCGTTGGGGGAACCATAGACATCACAGGTACGGGTACAGGCGCGCTTCTCAATTTTGCATTTTCCGCTCCACGTAATGGAACCATTACGTCAATAGCTGCATATTTTAGCACTGCACTGGCATTGCCTCTTGTAGGCTCAACTGTCACGATTACAGCGCAATTATATAGCTCAACCACACCTAACAACGTCTTTTCTCCAGTTCCAGGTGCAACTGTAACATTAAGCCCATCCCTCACAGGTATGCTTCCTCTAGGTACGATTAGTAATGGCATCACTACAGGACTGGCAATACCGGTAACTCAGGAAACTCGTTTATTGATGGTATTCTCTGTAGCAGTAACAGCAGGTATTGATATTGCTACTGTTGTTGTAGGTTATGGTAGTGCAGGCCTTACAATCACTTAATAAAAAATAGTTCAATAACTAAAATCAAGGAACATCGTTTCTGATTTAGCAACCTAATTAAAACCTACTATTTCGGTGACGTATAAAATTAGATTCTTTGTAATAAATTAAAACGAAAAGACCATAGATTAATATAACCAGATTTATTTATAAAGGGACTGGCCCGGTTCATAGGGTCAGTCCCTTTCGCTTTCCATTTGCATTACGGAGTAAAATCACTAATTGCTAGCTTATTTCAAAGAGCTCGTACTTAATGAACTGTTTTAAATTTGGGGTTCTGACTTATCTCAAGTTAGTGATATATTTATTGTTTATATTGCACATGACTTTTTTTCTTGATACGTTGAATTAATTGACTTAAAAAGTTAGCAATTGACATAAAGCATCATATAATACTATAAAACCATTTAATTCCACATCGGAGGAGGTCATCATGAATCAGTCAGAAGATTTTGATGTGAACATACCTGGGAATTCAAAAAAGTATGCAAAAGATAGTATTATGGGTGCAATTGGCTACGATGATATTCCCTTTGACCAACTTCTAAGACAATCAGGGCCTACTGGTGAAACCGGAACTACTGGACCTACCGGACCTACTGGAGCTACTGGTGATACTGGACCTACTGGTGCTACCGGCGCTACTGGTGATACCGGACCTACCGGCGCCACTGGAGCTACTGGTGCTACAGGCGCTACTGGAGCTACTGGTGCTACTGGAGCTACTGGTGCTACTGGAGCTACTGGAGCTACAGGCGCTACTGGTGATACTGGACCTACCGGTGCTACCGGCGCTACTGGCGCTACTGGTGCTACTGGAGCTACTGGAGCTACTGGTGATACTGGACCTACTGGTGCTACTGGAGCTACTGGTGATACCGGACCTACCGGACCTACTGGTGCTACCGGCGCTACTGGAGCTACTGGAGCTACAGGCGCTACTGGAGCTACTGGTGATACTGGACCTACTGGTGCTACCGGCGCTACTGGAGCTACTGGTGATACTGGTGCTACAGGCGCTACTGGAGCTACTGGTGATACCGGACCTACCGGACCTACTGGTGCTACCGGCGCTACTGGAGCTACTGGAGCTACTGGTGATACTGGACCTACTGGTGCTACCGGCGCTACTGGAGCTACTGGAGCTACTGGTGATACTGGACCTACTGGTGCTACCGGCGCTACTGGAGCTACTGGTGATACTGGTGCTACCGGCGCTACTGGAGCTACTGGTGATACTGGTGCTACAGGCGCTACTGGAGCTACTGGTGATACCGGACCTACCGGACCTACTGGTGCTACCGGCGCTACTGGAGCTACTGGACCTACCGGCGCTACTGGTGCTACAGGCGCTACTGGTGATACTGGACCTACCGGACCTACTGGTGCTACCGGCGCTACTGGCGCTACTGGACCTACCGGCGCTACAGGTGCAACCGGCGATACTGGAGCTACTGGACCTACCGGACCTACTGGTGCTACCGGCGCTACTGGCGCTACTGGACCTACCGGCGCTACAGGTGCAACCGGCGATACTGGAGCTACTGGTGCTACTGGACCTACTGGTGCTACAGGCGCTACTGGTGATACTGGACCTACCGGACCTACTGGACCTACTGGTGCTACCGGCGCTACAGGTGCAACCGGCGATACTGGAGCTACTGGTGCTACTGGACCTACTGGTGCTACTGGAGCTACTGGTGCTACTGGAGCTACTGGTGATACCGGACCTACTGGAGCTACCGGACCTACTGGAGCTACCGGCGCTACTGGAGCTACTGGTGCTACTGGACCTACTGGTGCTACAGGCGCTACTGGTGATACTGGACCTACCGGACCTACTGGACCTACTGGTGCTACCGGCGCTACAGGTGCAACCGGCGATACTGGTGCTACAGGCGCTACTGGAGCTACTGGTGCTACCGGACCTACTGGTGCTACCGGCGCTACTGGAGCTACTGGTGCTACTGGAGCTACTGGTGCTACAGGCGCTACTGGAGCTACTGGTGCTACTGGAGCTACTGGTGCTACAGGCGCTACTGGTGATACTGGACCTACCGGAGCTACTGGTGATACTGGACCTACCGGAGCTACTGGTGATACTGGACCTACCGGTGCTACAGGGACAACCGGCGCTACTGGACCTACCGGCGCTACCGGAGTAACAGGCAACACTGGACCTACCGGCGCTACCGGAGTAACAGGCGACACGGGGCCTACTGGTGCTACAGGGGCAACCGGCGATACGGGACCTACTGGCGCTACTGGACCTACTGGTGATACCGGACCTACCGGCGCTACTGGAGTAACAGGCAACACTGGACCTACCGGCGCTACCGGAGTAACAGGCAACACTGGACCTACCGGCGCTACCGGAGTAACAGGCGACACGGGGCCTACTGGTGCTACTGGCGTTACCGGCGCTACCGGACCTACTGGCGCAGGTGTTGATTTCGCCTATGTATATAACCTTTCCAGTACTGCTATTATTGTTGCTGCCGGCGCAGATGTTCCTTTCAATTCTACTGGACCGTTATTAAACATTACGCATCCTACCCCTACTACTCTTATTATCGCAGCTACAGGCAATTACCTGATTGAATACAGTATATCCTTAAACTTTACAGCTGCAGCGACTATAGCCATAGCAATTAACGGAACCGTTGATCCCTCCACAGAAATATCATCAGTTACCCCTACAGGCTTGCTTTACAGTCATGCAATTCTTTTTCTGAACTCTGGTGATCAAATAACTTTGCGTAATGTAGGTACAGTACCGTTTATTTTAAGAACTAGTCCTGGCATTGGCGCCCAAATAACTATAAGTCAGATATAACGCTTCGTTATCCCATCATTAACAATGATACTACAATACAACCTTGACATTTAAATTAGTTTTTGCTCTCATTCTTTAGCAAAGGAACCGTTATAGCAGGCAAATTTCATCTTTATACAAACTGTTACAGATATACGACTCATACAAATTCTAATTATATATATCTCATCTTTGACAGTTAACGATCGTTTTTTCATGTTTCCCGAGCCCGGAATCCGCTATTTTCGCGGGTTTCGGGCTTTGCTATTGCAGAAATTTCTCAAAAAGTGTAGGTCAAACTATTTTGGAATTTTCGCCATAGATATCTTTATCTTCCGGAAATTTCGTGATATAATTGTAGGTGATAAATGTTGGGGCGGTGAGTCTCTTGTTTGCTCAAATTGTATCCACAAAAAAGTCGGATGGTAAAACCTACAGATATCTTCATATTGTTGAGTCATACCGGGAAGGTAAGTCCGTTAAAAAGCGTCGTATTGCAAGCCTTGGCAACATTGACGCGTATTCTGATAAGGAAATAGAACAGCTTATTTATAAGCTTGAGTCGCTCCTACAAAACCGTGTTACTGGTTCTATTGAGGATTTGGAACCCGGTAACTGCCTCCAGTTTGGGGTTCCTTACGTGGTTCAATTTTTGTGGGATCAATTGGGCTTGACTGGGGCTATCTCTAACGCCCTTAAGGATCGCGGCGTTACATTCGACGTAGCCGGTTACGTGCAGGCGATGGTGATTAATCGCCTGGTCGATCCCTCCAGCAAGTTTCAATTGTTCAAAACTATCGAGGACATGTATTTGCCGGACGCACCCCACGAGTGGCAGCTACAACATTTCTACCGCGCTCTGGATTATCTCATGGACATTAAACCGGAACTGGAGCGTCATTTATACAGCCAGCTTACACATTTGCTTAATTTCCGTTTATCTTTAGTGCTTTATGATATGACCAGCACACATTTGACAGGGCATCACTGCCCAATCGCGGAGTACGGATACTCCCGCACGCATCGCCCGGATTTAAAGCAGGTTGAACTAGGCTTGCTGGTAACTCCTGACGGTATTCCGATTACCCACGAAGTATTTGCTGGCAAAACCCCGGATAAACAGACTGTCAAGGACATTCTAAAGCGGTTAAAACAAGAGTTTGCGGTTGAACAGTGCGTCTTTGTGGGCGACCGCGGGATGGTCACTGATGAGAATTTAGCACTGCTGGCAGAGGCCGGATACCCCTATATAGTTGGCTACCACAAACGTGGCCGGATAGTCAGCGACGCTTTGTTAGAAACATATGCAAACATTGATGGCTACGCCAAGATCAAGGACAATCTCTATTATCTGGAGGCGTCATCCGCCCAGGTTGAGGACGACGCAAGAGATACGGATTCACGCTATATTTTGTGTTACAATCCCGTAAAGGCTATTCAAGATGAAGCTTTCCGGGCTTCGGCCATCGAAGAAGCGGAACAGGCGCTGGCTTATATGCAAAAACGCTTAGCAACACCGCAACGTGGAAGAAAGCCAAACTCGAAGAATCTTATGGTTAAAGTCGGTGAAATTTTAACGAAAAAAGGTGTACAGGCATTCTTTGAAGTTGACTTCGACGGACAGAACCTGACTTTCAAGCATGATCAAGCCGCATTAGCAAAAGAGAAGTTACGCGACGGAAAATTTGTGATCAAAACCAATACGGCCTTGCCTGCACAGGATGTTGTACTTTCCTACAAAACTCTGATGAACGTGGAGAGGGCTTTTCGGGAGATCAAGAACTTTCTGGATGTTGGCCCTTTGTACCATTGGAATGAAAAACGAGTGCGCGGCCATATTTTTGTATGCGTATTGGCATACCTATTCGAACAGGAAATTCAGGTGTTGTACCGCCGGACACTGGAGCAGGAAGCGCAACGGATCTCGCGGATTACCGAAGAGAAAGAACGGATGACTATGCAAGCCGAATTGGATGACCGATGGTATACGGGCGAGCAAATTTTAAAGGACCTTGCGCGTTGGAACGTGCTGAAGGCGGAATTTCTGGGCAAGAAATTTCTCAGCGTACCCCGGCCAAAACCGATTGCGCAGCAGGCGCTTGCGGCCATCGGGATTCCACTACCCTCAAAAGCCATGTATATTGACTAGTTACCACGACGACAGTTTAATAGATTCCTTCCAAGCCCCGCTAATTTGGCGGGGCTAAAACACGTGTAGTGCAAACTTGTGCCCACAAACCCTTGATATTACTGGGGCACTGTCAAAGATGAGATATATAATGCATTAAAGAACTAAAAACATGATCAAATCAAACTCTCATACAAAGGCGGTCTACCGTTTGTAACGGGTTACGGTTAATCTCATTAAAGAATTCTTGTACTGCTTGAGCTATTTCACTCACCGATTTATAAAAGACATTGTACACACAGGTTTGTTTCAACCATCCCCAAACCCTTCAATCGGGTTAAGATTAGGGCTGTATGGCGGTAAAAATAGCAACTCCAGTGTATCCTTGTGTTCCTGCAGGAAGGGTTGAATGAATTTAGCATGGTGGATTTTCGCATTATCTAAAATCATAAGGATCTTCTGCTCTGGATATTTTTTTAGCGCTTGCTTCAAAAATTCCAAAAATACTTCCGCATCGTATTGTGTGGCGTGAATGTAAAATACTTCTCCGCTCTCATAGTCTAAAACGCCTATCAATTGACTCCTCGATATTTGCCATACGTCGGACGAACTCGCTTTTCATTCGGGCCTATAATGCGAACGCGGACGTACCATAGCGTTTTCGTTTTTGCAGGTCCCGGATTTTTACCAATCCGTCCTCGCCCCAGAGTTTCCGTCGTTTTTGAGCATACCGTGGTTTCAATATCGATCAAGTTACGGTGTTTTGCGCCGGCAAATTCCCGCGCCGCGCTTTCTGCATCTTCTGCACACGCAAACACTTTCTTCTCTAAAACCGCTTTATCAGCCTGCAGCCGCTCTTCCTCTTTCTTTAAGCGTTTTTCTATACGCAGTGTATTCTCATTGCTACGGTACACAAATAAGCGAACCGTAAGTGCATGCGTATTTTTTTCAGCATCCACGATTTGGATCGTTTCTTGAAATTCCTGCCCCTCATAACACGCGTGTAAGGCATCGTCTTTTACCTTATACCCATTCAGCGCAATTTTACTAAACAAACGACTGCTTCCAGCCGCATATATTTTATCCAATGTGCGAGCCAGAGCATCATCGGTGAAATCGTCGCCGGTAACGCCTGGGCCAAACAAAAAGGCTGTATCCATATGGGCAAAATTATTTTTGATATGGTACAACGGAGAGCGAACATCCGCAAAGGTACTGAGCACAATACTTAGAGCTAGTTGACCAGGACTTAGGTTACACTGTTTTTCATCCCAAGCCGCACTACGGTTGATGGTTTCCACAAAATCAAGTTTTTTTGCATACTGTAACGCCATGGCCATGGCTACAGGAGTCCGTAGTTCTTGTGACTGATTGGTCGCAGCTTCCGGTAACAGCATTATCAAATACCTCCCAAATTTCATCTACGGAAGTATTCGATAAAAATCGCAGGAACCATTTTCTTGGGTAATAATTATTATTTTCTATTAACTTGATCAGCTGGATGCGAAAAAGGAATGATATTGACATGCAAGAAAGTAAAAACAGGTTCCGCTCTATAGGCTGGGATCTGTTTTTCGTGGTAACAAGTACGAACTTCTCTGAATATGTTATTACTGATATACATCTTCATACAAGGAGGTAGAAATATGACAGAGACTGGGGGCAGTGCCCAATCAGCAATAACCATCAGTCTATGCATGATAGTAAAAAATGAGGAAGCAACAATTGAGCGGTGTTTGCGTTCAGTAGAAGGCATCGCTGATGAAATTATCATAGTAGATACAGGCTCGACTGATAATACGAAAGAAATCGTCAGTAAGTTTACTGATAAAATATACGATTTTGAATGGATCAACGATTTTGCCGCTGCCCGTAATTATGCCTTTAGTCACGCAACTCAGGAATACATTCTGTGGCTGGACGCCGATGATGTTTTTTTACCTGAAGACCGGGAAAATTTACTAAGCTTAAAATTAACCCTCAGTCCTGAAAATGACGTTGTCAGTATGCTTTACAATTTGGCCTGTGACCAACATGGTAAAGTTACTTCTCAGCTTCGGAGAAACCGCCTTGTTCGGCGAAGCAAAAACTATCGCTGGATAGGAGCCGTACATGAGTACTTGGAAGTTCACGGAAAATTCCTAAATAGTGCTATAGCCGTTACGCACCAACCCTTAAGCCATGATAGTAACCGAAATCTTGCCATATATGAACAACGCCAAAAAAAAGGAGAGCAGTTTTCACCCCGCGATTTATATTATTTTGCCAATGAATTAAAAGACCACCAGCTATATAACCGGGCAATTGAATATTACCAACGGTTTTTAGATACAAAACAGGGCTGGGTTGAAGACAACATCGCCGCCTGTAATAAACTAGCTGACTGTTTTTACAATCTTAATGATATTGAAAACCAACTAAAATACATCTATCTCTCTTTTCGGTATGATGTACCACGAGCGGAATGCTGCTGCCGTCTTGGTTTTTACCACTTAAACAACAATCAGCTTAACCAGGCAATTTTTTGGTATAAATTAGCAACCCAGCTGGAAAGACCGGCTGAGGCCTGGGGATTAGTTAATTTTAGCTGTTGGACCTGGCTGCCACATCTCCAACTTTGTGTATGTTACTCCCGCGTTGGTCAATATAAACTGGCAAATGAGCACAATGAAATGGCGGCGAAATATATTCCGGACGATCCCCGGATTCACCACAACCGGAATTACTTAAAGAGCATGTTAGAGCAAGAAATCAGTTAACTGCTTGTTAAAGCAAGGGCCGCTTTGCGGTGAGGCCCGGCCCATGGTATATTGTTTATTTCTGCCGGACTCATCCAGCACTCCTCAACTGATAAATCGTTACCGGCTATCCAACCACACATATAAAAGGTAATATCCCAGGTACGATGACTAAATTTATACTTATAGTTAGCAATCTGTTCCCCAACAATCACTTCCTGATGAAACTCACTTCGCAACAGAATTTGTAACTGCTCAGTCACTACCTGGCCCTCAATAATTTCTACGGTAGGAAATTCCCACATACCGGCCAAAAGCCCGCTTGCTGGCCGCTGTCGCACCAGATACCGTCCGTCCCGCACTATTACTCCGGCGGCCAATATTACCATCACCGGTTCCTTTTTGGGCGCCCGCACCGGCAGCGTGTCCTGAATTTCTCGCGCATAAGCTTCACAAAAGCGGGTTAACGGGCATTGTAAACAGCGGGGCCGCCGGGGGATACATACCATAGCTCCCAAATCCATCAACGCCTGATTAAAATCACCCGGACAATCGCCAGGCATATGCTTTTGAAGCAAACGGTAAACTTCACGTTTGATTGACTGTTTTGCGATATCCCCGTCCAGGCAGAAGAGCCGGCTGAAAATTCGCAGGACATTGCCGTCAATCGCCGGAGTTCGTCGGTTGTAAGCAATACTGGAAATAGCTCCGGCTGTATACTCCCCAACGCCAGGCAACTTTCGTATCATATGTTCGTCTTCCGGAACTTTTCCACCATAAGCTGCACACACTTCCCTCACTCCTGAGAGTAAGTGACGTGCTCGGGAATAATAGCCCAACCCCTGCCAATATTGTAATACTTCTTGCTCTGATGCCTGAGCCAGAACCTCCATCGTCGGAAAACGTTCCATCCACCGCTCATAATAATCTTTTACAACTTCTACCCGTGTTTGTTGAAGCATAATTTCAGAAACCCAAACCTTATAAACATCCTTATCTTTACGCCAGGGTAGATCCCTGGCATTTCTATAGTACCAGTCAAGCAGTTGCGCCGCCAGCGTCATAGTGGCCCCTTTCCTTCACTTCTCGGCAGGCAATTTTCTAAAGCCGCAAGAGATAAATATTCCATTTTTCTATATCGGTAAAGATACGTATCATTAGTATATCACACTTTTTTCTTAATTAGGAAAGGCACATAAAATAGAAACGCCACTGCAAGTGGCGTTTCTATTTTATATACGTATACCAACCATTACCTATTACCCATAAAAGTCACACTATAGTTTAGCTTGCTGCGCTACTGTCTTATCATGAGCTTCAGCTTGGCCGGACAGCAGACCCATTTTGTCGAAAACTTCGAAGATAAGGCTAATCAGTATCGAAACAACGGTGCCAAGCGCCATGCCTTTGAGCTCGACTGCGCCAATTTTTACAACTGCGCCACTCAGACCTAATACCAGCACCGAAGACGTAAGAACAAGGTTCTTGGCCTGGGTATAGTCGACCTTTTTCTCAACAAGCATGCGAATACCGGCGGCCGCAATTACTCCGAACAGCAGGACACATACACCGCCCATTACCGGCACCGGAATGCTGCGGATAAGCGCTGCAAGTTTTCCTACGAAGGAGAGCGCGATAGCAAGTGTTGCTGCACCACCAATAACCCAGACGCTATAAACTTTGGTAATAGCCATGACACCAATGTTTTCCCCATAGGTGGTATTGGGGGTGGCGCCTGCAAAACCGGATAATACATTGGAAATACCGTCAGCAAACAGTGACCGGTGCAATCCTGGTTCCTTAATCAAGTCCCTCTCTACGATATTACCCGTAACAACCAGGTGGCCGATATGTTCGGCCAATACTACCAGCATGGCTGGCAGGATAATAATAATTGCACTTACATTAAATTCAGGAGTATATAAGGTAGGAACCTCAAACCAAGGAGCTGCGGCTACACTGCTTAGATCAACAATCCCGACGGCAAGGGACAGAATATAGCCTGACACCACCCCGATAAGCACCGGAATTACCGCCAGGAAACCGCGGAACAATACTGAACCCAAAACAGTGACAACAAAGGTGAATACTGATACGATTAAGGCCTTGTCAAGGGGAATGTTCAACTGTTTCATCATATCGCCTGTCCAACCGGCCATATTGGTTGCTGCCGGTGCAAGTTCCAGGCCAATAACGGCTACAATGGCTCCCATTGCAGCCGGTGGGAAAACGACATCAATCCATTTAACGCCTACCGCTTTAACAATCAACGCCATCAGTATAAAGAACAGACCGAAAACGATAAAGCCGCCTTGCGCCGCCGCGTAACTATATTGCGACAGTATGACAAACACGGGGGAGATAAATGCAAAACTGGAACCAAGATAAGCGGGGAGTTTCCCCTTGCACAAGAAAAGGTAAATTAGCGTGCCAATACCATTCATCAATAGTGATGTTGCAGGGTTCACCTTAAACAAAAAGGGAACCAGCACTGTCGCGCCAAACATCGCAAACAAGTGCTGTAAGCTGAGGGGAATGGTTTGGAGAAGTGGCAGCTTATCTTCAACCTGGATAATCCGTCTGGACATCATTAATCCTCCTTAATATTACCCTGGTACACAATAAAAGCCTCTCGCATAAGCGAGAGGCCACAAAGTCGCACACAAACAGACGGTATTGCGTACCTTGCCGGCCTCTCTGGACCGCCTTAAAGGTTATTTGTAGCTATTATATTAAATTACTGCCATTTTGTCAATTGGCACCAGTTAATACAATTAGAACATTCCCAACTCATCAACCTTTATGCACCCAATATTGAGCTTTCGAAATACCGTCCAGCTCTATATTTTCCACAATTCCAACGATTGCGGCATCAACTGCGCTGTCAGCATTTTTCATTATACGACGGGCTGAACTCCCGGTTAAAACCAGCACTGTTTCACCGTTCCCCGCCCCGACAGTGTCGACAGCAACTTGCAGACTAATGGTATTCATACCGTCCAGATTTAACGGCTGAACGATCAACAGTTTGCAGCCAATTAATGTATCATTTTTTGTCGGTGCAACAACAGTTCCAACAACTTTACCAAGCCACATAAAAATCCTCTCCCGCTAAATAGTCTAAGGAAATGTCCGTATATACATTTCCAAGGTGATTGTTTACTAGCTTTGAACTTAGTATATATAGAGTTTTAGATTAAATCAGACTATTTCCTACGTACTTTTTTGTGATATGATAGTGTATTATTGCTGAGGCTGAAATGTATGTGGATGTTATGCCATAAGCCCATGAACCTAATCTTCTTTTATCACAACCGGATATACGGGAATTTCTATTCCTTCCTCCCGGTACCGTTTATATACTTCTTTTATAAATGTATGCTTTAGCCTAAACTGACTGATAAAATTGTGAGACTGCAAAATGACGTTGAAATTAATACTGTGATGACCTAAAGAGTGAAACAACACTAACGGCCTACATCCGGTTACTCCGTCGCTAAATTCGCGTAAGACTTGATTTGCTACTTCCAGTGTTATTGCTTCGACTTTTTCAAGGTCACTACCGTAACTGACGCCTATTGGAATTAATATTGCCATTTCCTCTGCAGGTACATGATAATTGGTTATAATTGAAGATGCAACTTTCGAATTAGGTACAATAATAGTGTTATTAGCCAGCGTTTTTATTTTTGTAATCCGCCACGAAATATCGTCGACATATCCTTCTTCCCCGGTGTTAAGCTTAACGTAATCACCAATACCAATCTGGTTTGAGATAAGGATATGTAATCCCGAAAACAGGTTTGAAAGTGTATCCTGCAATGCTAAAGCGACCGCCAAACCGCCTACGCCTAAGGCCGTTAAAATAGGAGTAATTGAAATACCCATAAATTGGAGTATTATTAAAAAACCTATAGCATAGATAATAGCTTCGGCGGTATTAATCAGGATAGAACTGGCCGGAAAAATAGCCTCCCGCTTCCTCGTATAGTGTCTAACAAGGCCGGCTGTCGTTCGGGCTACTACTATTGTCATAGACAAAAGCAGTAAAGCTATCATAAAGTTTTTTAAGGGGAGGTTTACGCCATCATCTAAAGGTGTATATTCTATTACTACATTCATACCGATTAATGTAGTCCAGATAACCGGCATTCCCTGAAAAGTTCTAATAAGTCCTTCGCAATTATCGTCTTTTTTGACTCTGGAGCACAGTAAACGGTTAAGAAGTACTCCTGACGCTATGCTCAATAACACGACTATTGTGGAAAACAGAATAAATTTACACCAGACCAATATATGCAATACTTACTCTCCTTGTTGCGTTCAGCATTTGATTATTGAAACTATATGAAATCCAATAAAGATTTTTTTCTAGGCGTGTTGTTAGTAACGCTCCACCGCTGGCGCTTGACTTACGCTTATACTAACAACACGCCTGTAAATCTTTATTGGATACTATATAGTTTTTCTGTTTCCAGTACGTCTGATACCTTGCTCTAAACCTTTTTCAACACAATCCATCTACTATGGAACTCCAAAGCCACATGAATTATGTACTCATATAATAAAACCGGCCCGAAAAACAATAGGCCGGCTGTTTACTATGTTTTCTACATCTTTTTTTAAAAATCGCCGCAGAGTCAAGTCCTCTATAATCTACACGTTATACTTTTGCAATGTAATCAGCAATAATATGTGCGGTAATCGGGGCCATTGAAATCCCGTCTCCCTCTCACCTGCCAAAACTATTGCGCATCCTGAGATAATTGTTCCTCGGTCTCACAGGCAAAACGAACAATAAATACTGTACCGTTGGTACCGGTATTGATCTCAATTTTAGCATTGTGACGAGCGGCTACGCTGTAGCATATTGCTAGTCCGAGGCCTGTCCCGTTATCTTTGGTAGTAAAAAACGGCGTTCCAATCTTATCCATAACTTCATCTTTAATACCATCGCCCTCATCAGCAATAGAAAGTATTATATCTGTTCCCTCACGATAAGTACTAATTGTCAGTTTCCCACCTTTAGCCATGGCATCCAGGCCGTTGAGAGCCATATTTAAAATCAGTTGCCGTATTTCCTTTTCATCAAGTAATAACATTAAATTTTCCTCAAGATTGATGTTAACAATATTATTGGTCAAATGTGCTTCTGCCTGAATCAACGGATACAGCGCCCTGACAATATCACTTAAATTCATTATTTTTAAACAGGATCGACGATTTTTTGCCAAACCGAGGAACTCGGCTATAATTGCATTCGCCCGATCGATCTCATCGATCATGGCAATCAGTTGCTCCTCAGAAGGCACATGGGCTTTATTAATAAATAGTTGCAGGAATCCTCGTACTTTAGTTAACGGGTTCCGTATTTCATGGGCTATACCAGCCGCAACTTCCTTCGTAAGATTCAAACGATCAAGACGAGCCATATCTTTTTCATATTTAATACGTTCGCTGATATTACGAAAATATACAGACAGCCCCATTTCTGAAGGATAAATATGTATTTCGTACCACTTACCACATTTTTCATCAATTGTCTCAAAATGCATGGCTTGTTTAAAGTCCACTGCTTGCCTGAACCGTTCAAATAGTTTAATTGTTAGCGGCCACGCTTCCCACATTCGCTTACCTATTAACTCTTGTCTTGTTTTACCGATCTCTTTTTCAGCTTCCTTGTTAACATAGGAAAATCGCCAGTCTGGATCTACTGCGTAGAATGCATCAGAAATGCTTTCTAGAATACTCACAATTTGTTCATTTGATTTTATTAATTCTGAGTTGAGCTCACCAAGCTTTGTAGTATTCTTTTTTGCCAAAGCTTCCATACAGTCCCGCTGTTGACGTATTTCCATTTCTTCTTGATACAGATTGATAAAAACTTCTACTTTGCGCCTTAGCGTTTCCGGTTGGAAAGGTTTAAAGATATAATCAACCGCCCCGGCAGAATACCCCTCCAGAATGTGTTCACTTGCCTTATGAATAGCCGATATGAAAATTATTGGAATATGTTCGTTTTTGTGACGCTGCCTAATAAGCCTGGCTGTATCAAATCCATTTAGGCCCGCCATTTGCACATCTAATAAAATAAGGGCAACATCATTCTTTAGTAACAATTTTAACGCTTCTTCCCCTGAACAAGCTTCAAGTATTTCATATGCAGGGTTATTAAGTACAGCTCGCAATGCTAATAAATTTTCCGGGCGATCATCAACGGCTAATATCTTTACCTTATGAAACATAATAGTTCCCTTCTCTCTATCGTAGAATGAATAAAAGTACTGATTCTTTCAATGTTTCCGTTGGTTAGATCGACTTTCTGTATAATGTGCGCATTATTGGTAACAGTCTGAGATCATGTGCAAAGTCTTAACCGAATCATAGCAAAGAGTTTTTCTAAGTCCACAGGCTTGGTAATATAATCTGTCGCTCCAGCAGCTATACATTTAGCGTTGTCATCTTTCATTGCCTTTGCCGTTAAAGCAATTATCGGAATATCATTAAATTTAGGTATTTCACGGATACGGCGCATGGCCTCATAGCCATCCATTTCAGGCATCATGATATCCATAAAAATTATATCAATATCCGGATTTTGTATTAGTGTATCTATCGCCTCCCTCCCATTTTCAGCATAAAGTACCTTCATTTGATAACTTTCTAAAACAGTTGTCAGTGAAAAAGCATTTCTCATATCATCATCTACTAATAAAACTGTCTTGCCCTGAAATAGCGTTTCAGTATCCGAAGGCAACTTTAATACAGCAGCAACCTCTGGTACCATTCTCCGCTCATTAAAATTTTTTAATGAATTTTGCGTGTTTATGTCGCTAGGTCCTCGCAATGGTAAATACAGGGAAAATGTACTACCTTGCCCAATCTTACTATCTACAACTATTTGGCCCCCGAGTAAAGCTGCTATCCCCTTACTGATTGCCAAACCCAAGCCGGTACCCCCATAGTTGCGGCTGGTTGTTCCGTCAGCCTGTTGAAAAGCGCCAAATATAAAGTCCATCTTATCTTGAGGTATACCGACTCCCGTATCAATAACGGAAAATATCATCTCCTTTTCTATACAGTTAATATGTAGGGTTACGCTGCCATGGGTTGTAAACTTAAAGGCATTAGAAAGAAGATTACTAAGTATTTGATTTAGACGCTGCTCATCAGTATAGACGACTGGCGGCACATCGTTATCAACCTTAATGATAAGATCTAATCTTTTTTGAGCAGCTACAGGAATAAAATTCTGTTTAACATTCCTAACAATCTTATCCAAAAATACTTCGCTAATATTGACCTCCATTTTACCGTGTTCGATTTTTGATAAGTCCAGTATCTCATTTATAAGGTGTAGTAAGTCACAACCGGCTGAATAAATCGTTTGCGCAAACTCTATTTGCTTAGGTGTCAAATTATTGTCGGCATTATCGGTAAGCATCTTGGCAAGGATTAACATACTATTCAAAGGTGTACGCAATTCATGGGACATATTAGCCAGAAATTGGGATTTATAATTTGAACTTGCAGCAAGTTGCCTGGCATTTTCTTCGAGTTCAGCGCTAATTTCCTCTAGTTCAATAGTTTTTTGCTCTGATTGCCTATATTGCTCGGCCAGCTGTTCATTTGTACTGGTCAGCTCTTCAGCCTGGGTCTGTAGTTCCTCTGTCAAAAGCTGTGCCTTTTTGAGAAGGTCCTCTATGCGCATCCGTCCAGCAATACTTTGCAGAGTAACTCCCAGGTTTTCTGTTAACCGGGTAAGCAATTGCCGTTTGCTATCACTAAAGTCCTCAAAAGAAGCAAGTTCAATAACAGCCATAACATTTCCCTCAAAGGCTACCGGTAGCAGTATTAAACTAAGCGGAGTAGCTTCACCTAACCCCGACTCTATTTTTGTATAATCACTGGGCACTTGTGTGAGCAATATTATCTTATTATCAGCAGCACATTGACCAACTAATCCCTCCCCAATTTGAATACTGTCTTTACCGGAACAAATTCCTCGATAGGCATAACTAGCAAGCAATTTTAAACAAGGCCCGGTTTCACACTCCTCTTTGAAGTAAAAAAGTCCCAGGTTGGCCCCTACAATAGGAGCAACATTGCTAATAAATATCTGCCCTAATGTCTGGAGGTCCTCTACTCCCTGATACAGAGTAGTAACCTCGCTGAACTTAGTTTTTAGCCAGTCATTCTCTAATTCTCTGGCAGCGTGTTCTTCAAGCTGCCTGGTCATCGTGTTAAACGCAGTAGCTATTTCGCCAAACTCGTCCCGGGTTTTAAGTTCAATACGCGGTAATACTGTTGAGCCGTAAGTTACACCAGCTAGTCCATCTATAATCTTTGACAGACTATTTGATATTTCTTTAATCACCCACCAGGCAATACACGACAGTATCAAGGCTCCTACTACTACCATAGAAAACATAATTTTAACACTAAGACTGTAAAGATAATCAGAGTTTGCAAACGCCTGATCCATACTTTTTTCATATGTCGAAACACTATCACTAATCGTTGTCATCAATTTTTGCAAATTATCGGTATTTTCCTCATAAAGATGAGCAGCAGCTTCGTAGTCATCGGCCAGCAACAACTGGATAATTTTATTTTGCTTATCAATATAGCGGTTATAGTCAGTTTTTAGAGTAACAAAATCATTTTGAGCTCGCTCTCCCATACTGAGTTTTTCCAGTTCAACCATAACACTCTCGACAGTCGAACGTTCTTCTTCAAGTTGAGAAATCTCCTGTAGGAGATCGTCCCGATTATGAATTCGCAGCATGCCTTTAGTATTACGGTCCATTTGATGACTATCAAACCGGATATCCCTTATTAGCTTAATTTTAATGTAACGGTCACTAACTATATCATTCACATTTTCATCTAATTTTTCAAGTACATATATACCTACGCCAAGGAGCACAATCATAACGGCAGTTGCCATACTAAAACTGAAAATTAATTTGGTCTTAATTTTCATTGCTTCCCCCCCTGCTTTCATATTTTCTTTAATCATTTTACAAATCCTTCCTCCAAACCTATTTTGCAAATAATATACACAGTATTTATAAAAAAAAGAAACTATCTATAATTTAGATAGCTTCTTGTGAGACTGGGAAAACTGCCTAAACTACCATTTATTAAATCCAGCGTAATTTTCAGTCTAAGAATAAATGAAATTACGGATGCAGTTTGAACTGTAAGGATTGGTCCAGCTACCTGCGCCAATCCTCTCCAACTCAGCTTCGAAAAACGGATTTCCGTCATAATAAGGAAGTCCTTTTTTCATTAACGCCCAATGACAGAGTTCATGTTTTATAATTTTTTCAACAGCTATGTCGGAATATTCACCCATAACAAATCCTGTACAAAACTCTATCCGGTAACCGTTTTCTGATAGAAATACCCTGCCTAAGATTTGTGAAAACTGTGGATTGATTACAATTAGCGCATCTAAATCCATGTCCCAGTATTCGCGGGCATATGTGCGCGCTTTTTCTGTTATTTCTTCCAGTGTCATACCCATCAACTCCTGTCAGGATATTCACAAGAAAATAACTTTCTTTATTTATTATAGTATATAAATACTAAATTATCTGCCAAGTGAAAACAAAAAAATTAGTGTAACAGAGAATTTTTTGGTAAATTCCTGTTACACTAATTGTTTACAATGTCATATTCTGTGAAACAAATCAACCGGATATACCTGACCTTGCGCAAAACCTTCAACGATAAGCCTAATGCGTTTGGCATTTCGAAACAAATGCTCATCTAATGCATTAAATTCATCAATTGATAGCCAATGACAACTCAATATTTCACCTTCTTGGGGTATTGCAACTACATTTTCTGTTGCCTGAGCATAAAATGCAAAATTAATATAGTGGTTATCACTGGCACCTTCATATACACCAATAAACCCTTTTAGTTCAACATCAAAGCCTACTTCCTCACACACCTCACGTCTCGCACCTGCTAAAATATCCTCGCCAAGCTCAAGATGTCCACCAGGCAAATTATATTTCCCGTACGCAATAGGCTTTTTCTCCCGGACCAATAGAATTTTACCGTTTCTTTCTATTAAGGTGCTAACGTGAACAACAAACTTCATGCCAGTTGCAGCTCTTTTGCCCGTTTTATAAGCTTGGCGGTATCTCTGGTTTTAGCAAGACATTGGCCGGTACATAACAGTTCATAATAAAGTCCGCACTTATCCGTACTACTTAAATTATTGAAAAATTGATCCAGCTTGCAGAATTTATTATCATTACCATTTTCCGCGCACGGGTCAGTAACAGCGCATTCACCGTCCAGCTTGTCAGATAAGTACCTGATTAATTCTCCTCTAGTAATACTGGCACCATCAATAATAATACATATAGAGTTAATGTATTGCGAAAGTGACATTGTCAGGGTAGAAGGCAGCTGCTTTTCCGCTTTATTGGCTCCATCATTCTCTTTTGCGTAATTTAAAACCCTGAAGCCGTGAATTATCGAACCTCTATACTTAGCTCCACCGGCTATTGCCAGGGTAATTTTATCTACTGATTCACCGTCTAACATTAATTCTTCATAGTTATATGTACGTACTTTGGGTTGTTTATTTAGCCCCATCGCATTCCAAGCCTTGGCAAAACCATCTTCCACTAACAATCTCCTCAGCACGGCACTGCAGCGACTTAAGGAACTATCATCAATTTCCTGGTCCCATTCATTAACTAAATATTTTAAATCGTCGGCTACGGTTTTAAGGATGTTTACTTCTTCATTATTCACCATAATACCCCCGTATTATCCCATTTTTAACTTGTCCCCGCCCTTTATTTAGTTATTATATTATACAACATATTTCCTTAATTATACATAATTAGTAAATATTTAATGTAATTTTGTAAATAAAAAAAGTTTCGTGAATAAATCCCTCATCAACAGTAATTACGGCTTAGGTTATAAAAACTTACAGTTATGCCTAAAATTAAAATTAATACTCGCTGTGCTTTTGCCTGAAGTAATTGTTATAATTAACATTGTCATATTTGAATACAAAGTGAAGAAGGTATAGTGTGCTAAAATTGCCTGAATGGAAAAGAAATCTTGCAGTAATGTGGTTCGCCCAATTAATTGGAATGGGAGCTATTACCGGTGTAGTTTCATTTTTACCCTTGTATATACCACATCTTGGTGTTTCCAGTCTGGAAGAAACTGAAATGTGGTCTGGAATTCTAATGGGCGTTGCTTCTTTTTTTGCGGCAATTGCTAATCCTTACTGGGGATCAATTGCTGATCAAAATGGCCGGAAGCCCATGGTTGAACGGGTTATGCTAATGTTTGGAACGGTAATGATATGCATGTCTTTTGTGACAAATGTATATCAGTTGTTGGCCTTAAGGATAGTCCAGGGAATATTCGGGGGTTTTACTGCCTCGGCGCTGGCATTGGTAGCAAGTGTTACCCCTGATGAGGAAATAGGCTTTACCATGGGTATCTTTCAGACAGCCATGATTGCCGGCAGTGCCGTGGGACCGATGTTCGGCGGTTTAGCGGCCGATCACGTAGGTTACCGCCAGACCTTTATCGTCTTTGGTGTCCTCTGCCTAACTTCACTGATAATTATTCATTTTGCCGTATCTGAACATTTTACTCCTGTTCCCCAAGCAGCCAAGCCGTCAGTAAGGCATGATATCAAACAAGTACTGGCAATCCCTGGTTTAAAAAGCATGCTTTTTGTCCAGTTTGTAATACAATTTGCGATACAAATTATTGCACCGGTGATGCCTTTGTACATCCAAAACATGGCGCCAGATTCAAACTATATTGCGAGTATTTGCGGAGCTATCATTGCCGTCGCTGGCATTACAAGTGCTCTGGCATCAGCCAGTATTGGCCAGCTCGTCAAGCGCTTTAAGAACCGGAATATATTAGTGGCAGCATCGGCGATTGGAGCTTTTTTCTTTGCTGCCCAGGCACTGGCCACCAGTGTTACTTCTTTGGGGATACTGCGCGGGCTAAGCGGCTTATGCCTCGGGACCATGCTCCCAACATCCAATACCATTATCACATATCTAATCCCCTCGGAAAAACGCGGCGTTGCTTACGGCATTACAACCGGGGCAGCACAGATGGGTAATGTTGTCGGACCTTTAAGCGGTAGCGCTATTGCTTTAAGCTCTGGTATACCAGCTGTTTTTTGGTGCACCGCCGTATTGTTTGCACTAGTATCGATATGGGTATGTTGGCGGGTAAATGAACCGCAAATCAGCGATCCGTAAAAGCGTCTAATTGTTGCCTTTCTTCATTGCTCCTACATATAATGTCTTGGGTGATGTTGTAAATGAAGCCGATTATCATCTATCCCCCCACAATTGAATGGGACTATTTATACCAGCGCCCTCAGCAATTACTAAAGGCTTTGTCTCAGCTTGGCTGTGCATGTGTGTTTTGCAACCCCAATGTGCACAAATATTATTCAAGCAAATTCTATTACCTAAGTGACAATCTTGTGCTTGCCAATACCAGAAGTTTCAGGGAAGCTGTAGAATGGGCCAGAACCATCTATCCTTGCACCCCTTTAGTAGCCTATTTTACCTACCCGCCACACATTAAACAAGTGCAAGAAACAAAACCCGATATTGTTTTGTTCGACTCAGTAGATGAGCCTTCCAATGAATTTGCAAGCTGGCTTCCTTATTATTCCAAAGCAGTTGAACTGGCAGACATCATAACAGCTTCTGCCAACTTCCTTGCTAATAGGGCTCAACATTATGCCAGAAGCGAAGTTCATTTACTGCCCAACGCCTGCGACTATACACATTTTCAAGCTGCCCAAGTTCAGCAGCCGATTCATTGCAAACCATTTAGTACAAGCAAGCCGGTTATCGGCTATATCGGGGCAATCGCGCCATGGTTGGATTGGAGCCTGATAAACGTAATGGCTCATTATCTGACAAATTTTGAGTTTGTATTTATCGGACCGCTCATATTGCAGAATGGCATAAGCTTAGCCAGTAAAAACATGCACTACTTAGGTCCAATGAACTATGCCGATTTGCCGCGATATATGAGTAATTTTAATTATTGCCTCATACCCTTTAAACTGACGCCAATGACACAGGGAGTTAATCCTATCAAGTTTTGGGAATATCTTGCCAGTGGTAAACAAATATTAAGTACCAAGCTACCCGAAATCCCGGTAGAAAGCGTAATTCCTATATCTGAGGAAATGTTTCCGGGATTTTTACCTGGTGCTGCAAAAATGAACCGGGATGCTAGAATCAATATGGCCCGGGATAATTCCTGGACAAAACGAGCCATTGAATTGTTAGAAATAATTCAAAGCAAACTAGAGCACGGTTGATCTACCCAAGACAAAACCCCGCAAAATATGCGGGGTTTGCTTAGCCTATATCATTATTAAATGGTGCGGTCGAGTGGATTTGAACCACCACGAGGTTGCCCTCACTAGCTCCTGAGGCTAGCGCGTCTGCCGTTCCGCCACGACCGCTTAATATGGTGGATCTACTAGGATTTGAACCTAGGACCCGCCGGTTATGAGCCGGATGCTCTACCAAACTGAGCTATAGATCCTTTACTGGTGGGATTAACTGGATTCGAACCAGTGACCTCTACGATGTCAACGTAGCGCTCTAACCAACTGAGCTATAATCCCAGAAAAAGATTTAAATGGCGAGCCCGGCAGGATTCGAACCTGCGACCTTTTGATTCGTAGTCAAATGCTCTATCCAGCTGAGCTACGGACTCAATAAATTTGTACAATGATGTTCTTCCGTACTGCTTAAAGCTGATAACTTACCCAGGTTCTTAATTCATCTATTGGCTTGTGAGATCTTGGTTTGCTTATGGCGACCCGGAAGGGACTTGAACCCTCGATCTCCGCCGTGACAGGGCGGCATGTTAACCACTACACCACCGGGCCGTGTCTATAACGTTTCTGCTGGGCCGTCAGCCTTGCATTTGGCGGAGTGGCAGGGATTTGAACCCTGGCGGGGGTTGCCCCCCTAACGATTTAGCAAACCATCCTCTTCAGCCACTTGAGTACCACTCCAATTTGCTGAGTAACCAGATTAGAAATGCCAAGCGAGTCTCGTTTGGCATTTAAATACATGGTTGCGGGAGCAGGACTTGAACCTGCGACCTTCGGGTTATGAGCCCGACGAGCTGCCAACTGCTCCATCCCGCGATGATTGGCTCCTCGAGTAGGACTCGAACCTACGACCGATCGGTTAACAGCCGATTGCTCTACCAACTGAGCTATCGAGGAATATATTCGTGAGTTCGTGTGTTCGAGGTTCGCAAGTTCGAAAACCGCGTTTCCCGGATACATTCCCTCAAAACTGTCACAGAAGAAAGACTGCGCAATATAGGATGTTCCTCGCTAACGCTCGGAACTAAGCGATTCGCACCAATCCGCCTTCGCCTCTCGGCTCGCCTTCTTGGGCTCTCTGCTTATCGCTTTCGCTCTCAAACTTTTGGCTCGCTTGTTTAAGTCAAGTCCTCGGCCGATTAGTACCAGTCAGCTCAATGGATTGCTCCACTTACACACCTGGCCTATCTACCTTATCATCTGTAAGGGGCCTTACTTCTTTCGAATGACAGACCTCATCTTAAGGCTGGTTTCACGCTTAGATGCTTTCAGCGTTTATCCTTTCCGGACGTAGCTACCCAGCTGTACTCCTGGCGGAATAACTGGTACACCATTGGTCCGTCCACTCCGGTCCTCTCGTACTAGGAGCAGTTCCCTTCAAGTCTCTTGCGCCCGCGATGGATAGGGACCGAACTGTCTCACGACGTTCTGAACCCAGCTCACGTACCACTTTAATGGGCGAACAGCCCAACCCTTGGGACCTACTTCAGCCCCAGGATGTGATGAGCCGA